>NZ_JAWJEJ010000001.1:2760759-3450949 GCF_032911445.1 Sphingomonas sp. HF-S4
TTCGACAAGCTCAGCACGAACGGTGGTGGGTTAGGGCTGGGTCGCCAGCAAATAGGTCTGGCGCAGCGCGTCGATCGGCTTGAGCACGCCTTCGTCCTCGAAATGCCACCAGGTCCAGCCATTGCACGACGGCGCATTCTGCAGGATCGCGCCGAGCTTGTGGATCGAGCCCGCCGCATCGCCGCACTTGAGCGATCCGTCGGCGCCGACCACCGCGCGGTGCCGACGCTTCGAATCGAACAGCACGGTGCCCGGCGCGAGATAGCCGTTCTCGACGAGTTGGCCGAAGGCGACGCGCGGCGCGGCCTTGGGCGCCTGCATCGTGGTCAGCGCCGATTCGTCGAGCGGCAGCGCCGCGTCGATCCGCGCCTGTGCCGCCTCGACATAGACGCCTTCGCGATCGATCCCGATCCAGCGCCGGCCGAGCCGCTTGGCGACCGCGCCGGTGGTGCCGGTGCCGAAGAAGGGATCGAGCACGACATCACCTTTCTTGGTGGTCGCGAGCAGCAGCCGATAGAGCAGCGCCTCGGGCTTCTGAGTCGGATGGACCTTGTGGCCGTCCTTCTTCAAGCGCTCCTGCCCGCCGCAGATCGGGAATTCCCAATCGCTGCGCATCTGCAACTCGTCGTTCAGGGTCTTCATGCTGCGATAGTTGAACGTATAGCGCGCCTTCTCGCCGGTCGATGCCCAGATCAGCGTCTCGTGCGCGTTGGTGAAGCGGGTGCCCTTGAAATTGGGCATCGGATTGGCCTTGCGCCAGATGATGTCGTTGAGGATCCAGAAGCCGAGATCCTGGATCGCCGAGCCGACCTTGAAAATGTTGTGATAGCTGCCGATCACCCAGATGGAGCCGTCGTCCTTGAGGACACGGCGCGCCTCGGCGAGCCACTCGCGGGTGAACTTGTCATAGGCCGCCAGGCTGTCGAACTTGTCCCAATCGTCGGTGACGGCGTCGACATGGCTGCCATCGGGGCGATTGAGGTCGCCGCCAAGCTGGAGGTTGTACGGCGGATCGGCGAAGATCAGGTCGATCGACTTGGCCGGCAGCTCGCGCATCCGTTGGATGCAATCGCCGCGAAGGATCTGGTCGAGCGGCAGTACCGGCACCGGCTCCACGGCCGCGCGACCCCGCACCTTTACCTTTTCCAGAACCCCCATTGCACGCTACTCCCTTGCCCGAACCCCCGTAATCGGGGCACGCGGACTCCGTCGTCAAGCGAACATTGGTTAACGAAAATGGCTGCTAAGCCGTTAACCCGGGGGAACATTCGGGGACCGGGGCAGATGTTGAGTCAAGAAGTTATCCACAGGCGCAAGCGCTGGTGGTGTGGCGAAAAAGACTCACGATCCGGCGCAGCCGCAATTTCTATCCGTGCTCCGGCGAAGGCCAGAGGGCTGGCGGCAAGCGATGCACCAAAGCCCAACGCTCCGGCCTGCGCCGGAGCACGGCGATGATTCGATCAGATCGGCTCGCGGCTCAGGCCGCAGTGCCGCCGACGGTCAGCCCTTCGACCAGCAACGTCGGCTGGCCGACCCCGGCCGGAACGCTCTGCCCGCCCTTGCCACACATGCCGACGCCCTCGTCGAGCGCGAAGTCGTTGCCGATGCCGGTGACGCGGGTGAGCACGCTCGGCCCGTCGCCGATCAGCGTCGCGCCCTTGATCGGCGCGCCGAGCTTGCCGTTTTCGATCCGGTAGGCCTCGGTGCACGAGAAGACGAACTTGCCCGAGACGATGTCGACCTGCCCGCCGCCGAACGACTTGGCGTAGATGCCCTTCTTGACGCGGCTGAGCAGTTCGGCGGGATCGTCCTTGCCGCCCTTCATGAAGGTGTTGGTCATCCGCGGCATCGGCGCGTGCTGGAACGATTCGCGGCGGCCGTTGCCGGTCGGCGCGACGCCCATCAGCCGGGCGTTGAGGCGGTCCTGCATATAGCCCTTGAGGATGCCGTCCTCGATCAGCACGGTCTCGCGGGTCGGCGTGCCTTCGTCGTCGATCGACAGCGAGCCGCGGCGATCGTGGAGCGAGCCGTCATCGACGACGGTGACGCCCGGCGCCGCGACGCGCTCGCCGATTCGCCCCGAGAACGCGCTGGTGCCCTTGCGGTTGAAATCGCCTTCGAGCCCGTGGCCGACCGCCTCGTGGAGAAGCACCCCGGGCCAGCCGGGGCCGCACAATACGGTCATGTCACCGGCCGGCGCCTCGACCGCGTCGAGATTGACCAAGGCCTGGGCCAGCGCCTCGTCGATCGCGCGGTTCCACGTCGCGGGCTTGAACAGATTGTCGTAGAGGGTACGACCGCCGATACCGAAGCTGCCGGTCTCGCGGCGGCCATTCTGCTCCACGACGATCGAGACGTTCAAACGAACGAGCGGGCGGACATCGGTGACGATAAAGCCATCGGGGCGGACGATCTCGATCACCCCCCACGATCCAGTAAGCCCGACCGAGACCTGGACGATGCGCGGATCGCGCGCCCGCGCCGCGGCGTCGATCGTCTGGCACAAATTCACCTTGTCGGCGAAAGGGACGAGATCGAGCGGATCGGCATCGGTGTAGAGATGGCGGTTGTTGCCCTGGGGCGGGGGCGCTTTGCCAGCCTTGCCCGGCTCGATCAGCTTCATCGTCTCCGCCGCGCGGCGGATCGCCGCCGGGCTGATCTCATTGGCGTGCGCGAACGCCGTGGTCTCGCCCGAGACCGCGCGCAGCCCGAAGCCCGATTGGGTATCGAACGACGCGGTCTTCAAGCGCCCGTCGTCGAAGCCGAACGCTTCTGACTTGCGGTATTGGAGGTAGAGCTCGCCATCCTCGGCGGTCGCCAGCGCATCGGCGGTCAGCCGTGTCGCGGTTTCGGGATCAAGCTCGCGATAGAGAAACGCGCGGGGATCGGAAGGCATCATCCTTCCGATATAGGACGATCAGATGCTCGCGCCAGCCGGATGATCGGGCAATTGCGACTGGTCGGCACCGTCGGCCGGTCCGCCGATCAGGATGAAGCGGCGGTCGCAATAGCCGCAATCGACATAGCCATGCTCGTCAATCTGCAGGAACACGCGCGGATGGCCCAAGGCGGCGGGCACGCCGGGGCCGCTGCCGTCGCAGGCGACGCGGGCGTGGCTGGTACGGATCGTCTCGGGCAAGGGCGCAGTCATGAGTCGCCGATAGCAAGGGGCTGGCCCCTCGACAATTGCCATCCGTCACCCTGAACTTGTTTCAGGGTCCAATTCTCCGCGGGCGATGGCGTCCGTTGTTGCATGATAGGTGCTGAAACAAGTTCAGCATGACGGCGATGGGTCAGGCTTGGCGAGCGCGCCGTGCGGTCCTAGAGCACACCCATGACTCAAGCCGCGATCGAGATCGACAATCTCTGCAAGACCTATTCCGGCGGCAAGCGCGCGCTCGACGGGGTGAGCTTCGACGTGCCGCGCGGCCAGATCTTCGGACTGCTCGGGCCCAATGGCGCGGGCAAGTCGACGCTGATCAACATCCTGGCGGGGCTGGTCAACAAGACCGAGGGCCGCGCGACGATCTGGGGCTTCGACATCGACGCGCACCCGCGCAACGCCAAGGCGAGCATCGGCATCGTCAATCAGGAGATCACCTTCGATCCCTTCTTCACCCCGCGCGAGACGCTCGAGATCCAGGCCGGGCTGTATGGCGTGCCCAATGCGCAGCGCGACCCGCTGGGCCTGCTCCGCGCGGTGCACCTCGAGGACAAGGCCGACGCCTATTCGCGCACGCTCTCGGGGGGGATGAAGCGCCGGCTGATGGTCGCCAAGGCGATGGTGCATTCGCCCCCCGTCCTGGTCCTCGACGAGCCCACCGCCGGCGTCGACGTCGAGCTCCGCCAGCAGCTCTGGGCCTATGTGAAGCAATTGAACGCGCGCGGCATCACCGTGGTGCTCACCACCCATTATCTCGAGGAAGCCGAGCAGCTCTGCGACCGGATCGCGATCATCAACCACGGCAAGCTGATCGCCAACAAGCCGACGCGCGAGCTGGTCGGTATGGCGCAGGAAAAGGTCGTCGAGGTCACCGTCGACCGCGACGTGCCCGTCCTGCCCGAGAATGCGTGTTTCCAGAAGATCGAGCTCAAGGCCGAGCGGACTTTGGTGATTACCTATCGGAAGGACCAGGCCAATGCCGGCGAAGTCCTCGGCGCGGTCCAGGGCGGCGGCTATGGCATCGTCGATGTCTCAACTCGGGAAGCGGACCTGGAGGATGTGTTCCTCAATTTGACTCGGTCTGCGGGCTGAGCCTCGGAACCATAGCCGGAGCGGAAGCGGCGCCGGATCGTTTCGTCGCGGAACATGCCTTTCCGACCATGTTCGATACGAGGAAGATTCGATGAAGATCCTGATGGTCCTGACCTCCCACGACACGCTGGGCGACACCGGCAAGAAGACCGGTTTCTGGCTCGAGGAGTTCGCGGCCCCCTATTACGTCTTCAAGGATGCCGGCGCGGAGATCGTACTGGCGTCGCCGGCGGGCGGGCAGCCCCCGCTCGATCCCAAGAGCGACGAGCCCGATTCCCAGACCGAGCAGACCAAGCGGTTCAAGGGCGATCCGGACGCGCAGCAGGCGCTGGCGAACACGGTCCGTCTCGACACCGTCGACCAGGCCGACTTCGACACCGTCTTCTATCCTGGCGGCCACGGCCCGCTATGGGACCTGGCCGAGCTGGACAGCTCGATCCGCCTGATCGAGAGCTTCGACCGGGCGGGCAAGTCGATCGCCTTCGTCTGCCACGCGCCCGGCGTGCTGCGCCACGTGAAGGACGCGAACGGCGATCCGCTGGTGGAGGGGCGCCGCGTGGCGGGCTTCACCAATTCGGAAGAAGCAGGGGTCCAGCTGACCGATATCGTGCCGTTCCTGGTGGAAGACGAGCTCAACAAGCTTGGCGCCCGTTATGAGAAGGGTGCGGACTGGGCCGCCTTCGTCGTGACCGACGGCAATCTGGTCACCGGGCAGAACCCGGCAAGCTCCGAAGAGGCGGCGAAGGCGCTGTTGAAGCAGCTCGGCTGAGCCGCCCCGGCGCTCGCCCCGGATCGTGCACGGCTTGCACCTATCGCATGGGGCGTGGCGACGGCATGGGGTAGGTCGAACGGATGCATAGACCTATCCAGCGTTTCGTCTGCGCGGGGTTTCTCGCCGGGCTGTCCACTGCCACCACTGCCCATGCGCAGGACTATCTGGGCCAGGCGTCGGACTCGCTGTCTTCGGCGAGTTCCTATGCCGGCACGGTGAGCGTCAATGCGGCGGCCGAGGCATCGGGCAAGCGCGGCGGGCCGAATTTCCGCGGCACCGGCTTTCGCGAATCCTATGTGCGCGAACAATGCGCGGGGCTTGCCCGCGACCGCGCCAGGCTGGGCAGCGGCCACCGGCGCGTCGTCCGATGGTCGCGGATCTGCCGCAGCGCGCGCCTTTGAATCGGCCTTAGGGGCGGCGGTGCTTGGCGAAGAAGCGCCACATCGCGTCATTGTCCGCCGCCCAGACATGCCCAGCCTCGGGCGTGATCCGCGCGACCACCGCCGCGCCACCGCGGCAGTCGGTATAGCCGCGCTCGATCACGCCGCTTTCGAGCGTGCGCTCCGGCAACGGGTGCCGGCAGCCGTTGAGATCGGCCCAGCGCGCCTCGGCGCGGCGCATCGGATATTGCCAATAGCCCGCACCCCCGCCTTCGACCGGATTGGTGCCGTCCTTGCCGCCGGCAAAAGCGATCACCGGCATCGGCCTCGCCGGGGTGCAGGTCGTGGCATCGGGGAAGCGCGGATCGCTGGCCGAGGGATTGCCCGAGCGCAGCCCCACGACGGGCGCGATCGCCGCGAACCGGTCGGACGCGACGCAGCCGAGCCAGGACGACATCCGCCCGCCGCCCGACAGCCCCGTGGCATAGACGCGGCGGCGATCGGCACAGCCCTTGGCCGCGAGCCAGTCGATCGCTTTGCCCAGGAATGCGACGTCGTCGGCATCCTGCGGCCCCGGCACCTTTCCGGTGACAGTCGGCACGCCCGGGATGTTCCAGACAAAGCCCTTCTCCACCGGGATGCCGGCATCGGGCGCGGCGAGGATAAAGCCGTGGCGCTCGGCGGTTTCCCCGAGCTTCGAGCCCGCCAGGATCGCCGCGCCGTCGCCGCCGCTGCCGTGGAGCGCGAAAACGAGCGCCCTGCTCCGCGCCTTGGCCGGCACGCGCAGCAGCAGCGAACGCCCCGTGTCGCCGATCGTCACGCGTTGGGTGGTGCCCGGCGCGCCCAGCGTGCAAGCCCCCGCCGGCACCGCCCAGGCGGCAAGGGCAAGTCCAACGAAACCCAGGCTTTGGCGGCGCATATCTCTCTCCATTTGCATGGGCGTGCGCTTAGCGCCTAGGCGGGAAACGAACCAGTGGAAGACGCATGGCCGACGATCCTCATACTTCCGACATCCTCGTCATCGGCTCCGGCGCGGCGGGGCTCACCGCGGCGCTCAACCTGGCGGCGCGCTTCAAGGTCACCGTGCTCGCCAAGGGCGCGCTCAACGAAGGCTCGACCGCCTGGGCGCAGGGCGGGATCGCCGCGGTGCTCGAACCCGGCGACACCTTCGAGAACCATATCGAGGACACGATCGTCGCCGGCGCGGGGCTCAACGACCGCGCCACCGTCGAGATGGTCGTCGAGAACGCCCCCGCCGCGATCCAGCGGCTCGCCAAATTGGGCGTGCCGTTCAACACCGAAGGCCCAGAGGGAAAAGGGGCCCTCCACTTGACCCGCGAGGGCGGGCACAGCCATCGCCGCATCGTCCATGTCGACGACGCCACCGGCCGCGCGGTGCAGGAAGCGCTGCTCGAGGCGGCGCGCGCCAATCCCAACATCACCCTCGTCCCCGACATGGTGGTGATCGACCTTGCCACCAGCCGCCACGAGATGCGCTATTCGGGCGCCGGCAATGTCTGGGGCGTCTATGCCTTCAACCGCGCGACCAACCGCGTCGAGCTGTTCACTGCCAACGCCACCGTACTGGCGACCGGCGGCGCGGGACGAACGTACCTGTTCTCGACCGCGCCGCGCGGCGCGACCGGCGACGGCATCGCGATGGCGTGGCGCGCGGGGTGCCGCGTCTCCAACATGGAGATGATGCAGTTCCACCCGACCTGCCTCTACAATCTCGAGGTCAAGAATTTCCTGATCACCGAAGCGGTGCGCGGCGAGGGCGGGCGGCTGATCAACCCGCAAACCGGCAAGCGCTTCATGACCGACTACGATCCGGAGCGAATGGAGCTGGCGCCGCGCGACGTGGTGGCGCGCGCGAACGACGCCGAGATCAAGCGCGACGGGCTCGACTACGTCCACCTCGACATCAGCCATATGGGCGCGGAGTTCGTGAAGCATCACTTTCCGACGATCCACGCGCGGCTGCTCGATCTCGACATCGACATGACCCGCGACCCGATCCCGGTCGTCCCCGCCCAGCATTACACCTGCGGCGGCGTGGTAATCGACCGCGACGGGCGCACCGACCTGCCCAATCTCTACGCCGCAGGCGAAGTCAGCCAGTCGGGACTGCACGGCGCCAATCGCCTGGCGTCGAACTCGCTGCTCGAATGCTTCGTGTTCGGTGAGGCAGTGGCCAACCACATCACCGCGAACTGGGGCGACCTCGCCCCGCCCCCGGCGATCCGCCCCTGGGACGAGAGCCGCGTCACCGATTCGGACGAGGAGGTGGTGATCAAGCAGAACTGGACCGAGATCCGCCGGTTCATGTGGAATTACGTCGGCATCGTCCGCTCGACCAAGCGGCTCGAGCGCGCGGCGCACCGCATCCAGATGCTGCGCGGCGAAGTGAACGACTATTACGGCCATTTCCGCGTCACCGCCGACCTGATCGAGCTGCGCAACCTGCTCGAAAGCGCCGACCTGATCGTCCGCTCTGCGCTCCACCGCAAGGAAAGCCGGGGTCTGCATTACACGCTCGATTATCCCGAGACGCTGGAGGTTGCGGTGGACACGGTGCTGGTGCCTTAAGGATTTGCCCCGATGGCAACACGTACCGCGCGTTCCCATCTGGATACGAGCGGAGGGCGGAAGTTTCCTCTACTTTCACCATTCGTCGCTATCGTTACCGGATTCGTCGCATCTTTGGGCCCTCAGGCTTTGATGCGAGTCACGGTCGCCGCATGTTAGGAATAGGCGCAAGGGGCTGCATTTGTGAGTAATTTTACGGGTTTTTCGAAACTGGAACGTGCACTGACCCTCACGGGCCTCGGCCCGGCGATGCTGCTTGGCTGCGCGGTGCATGACGATACCCAGCTCGCGGCCTATCTGCCCGCCCCCAGCTACAGCGTGCTGATGCCCTTCCCCGCTGCGCCCGTGCCGGCCAAGCCGCGCATGGCGGCGCCCACCGGGCTAACCAGCTCGATCGACGGAATCACGCGCAACTTCAACGGGTTGGTCGGCGTTGCCGTCAGCAGCATCGACGATGGCTGGATCGCCAGCAACGCCACCGCCACGCGCCCGCTGCCCCAGCAGAGCGTCAGCAAGCTCTGGGTGGCGATGACCGTGCTCGACGCAGTCGATCGCGGCCAGATCGGGCTCGACGATCCGCTGACCATCACGCGGTCCGACTTCACCCTGTTCCACCAGCCGATCGCGGCTTTAGTCAAGGGCGACGCCGGCTACACCACCACCGTCGCCGAAGTCATGCGCCGCGCGATGCAGATGAGCGACAATACGTGCAACGACAAGCTGTTGCGCCTCGTCGGCGGGCCGCAGGCGGTGCGCGACTTCATTGCCCGGAAGCAGCTCGGCACGATACGCTTCGGCCCGGGCGAGAAGCTGCTCCAGGCGGGCACCGCCGGGCTCCAGTGGCGTCCCGAATATTCGATGGGCAATGCTTTCGCGGTCGCCCGCTCGAAGCTGTCGCCCGATGTGCGCCGCGCGGCGTTCGAAGCCTATATCAAGGATCCGCCCGACGGCGCAGCGCCGGCGGCGATCGCCGATGCGTTGGCGCGGCTGCATCGCGGCGAGCTGCTGTCGGCAACCACCACCCAGTGGCTGCTCGCGACGATGGCGGGTGCGCGCACCGGCAAGGCGCGCGTGCGCGCAGGCGTGCCCGTGGGCTGGTCCTACGCGCACAAGACCGGGACGGGCCAGGATCTCGGCGGACGCACCGCGGGGTTCAACGATGTCGGCATCCTCACCGCGCCTGACGGCCACAATTATACAATCGTGGTGATGATAGGCGACACGCCGCGCCCGATCCGCGAGCGCCAGCTGCTGATGCAGGCCGTGGCGAGCGCAGTGGTCGCGCATCACGGCTCGGCCGGATCGACCTTCGCGGGCCGCTGATCCGGCGCGCTGCCGCCCGAACTTCACGGACCGGCGCAAAAGGATTGCCAAGACCTCCCCAAGGCTGCGGTCATCGCAGTCTAGTAAAGGCGTAAACAGGGAGGCGCTTGTGCGGCTGGCAAGTCGACGCAGGGCGTTTGGGCGAGTCCGCATGCTGCTGCTGTGCGGGATCGGCATGGCGGCATCGAGCACGTCGCATGCCCAGGAGGCACCACCGCCGGAGAGCGGCGAGGCCGCCCAAGCCCCGGCGGCCGGGCAGACGCGCCGCTTCTGGGACGGCGGCGATCCGGCGCTGCACGGCAACGGCACGATCGACGGCGGCTCCGGCATCTGGAGCGCGATCGCGCCCAACTGGACCGACGACAAGGGCGCGGGCAACGGCCCGATGAACCCGGTCCCCGCCTTCGCCGTCTTCCGCGGCACCGCGGGCACGGTGACGATCGACGACAGCGCCGGCGTCCCGGCGATCAGCTCGATGCTGTTCGAGACCGATGGCTATCGGCTAACCGGCGGCCGGCTCCGCCTCGACGGTGGGCCCTATACGTCGATCCGCACCGCCGATGGCGCGACCGCGCGGATCGACAGCGAGCTCACCGGCGCCGGCGGGCTGCTCTACAATGCCGGCGGCACGCTGATCCTGACCGGCACCAACAGCTATGCCGGCAATACCCGCATCGACTGGGGCACGCTGATCGGCGACACGCGCTCGCTCCGTGGCAATATCGAAAATGGCAGCCACATTGTCTTCGACCAAGGCTTCGACGGTACCTTCCAGGGCGATATCGGCGGGCTGTCGAGCTTCTGGGGGCTGATGTCCAAGCGCGGCGCGGGCGACCTCACGCTTGCCGGGGACAACCAGCTCGACTGGCGCGTCGAGCAGGGCGGGCTCATCGCGCGGGCCCAAGGGTTCGGCGGCACTATCGACATATCCGCCGGCGCCCGGGTCGAGCTTCGCTCGGGCGAAGCGACCGGCGTGACTTCGACCTATCGCTACGCGCTATCGGGGGCCGGCCGCTTCGATGTGGCGGGCAAGGGGCTGCTGACGCTCACCGCCGATTCGAGCGGCTTTGCCGGGCATAGCAACGTCACCGACACCGCGCTGCGCGTCGAGGGCAGGCTGGGCGGCACGCTCGCTGTCGGCGCGGGCGGACGGCTCGGCGGCAACGGCACCGTCGGCGAGGTCGCCGTCGGCGATGGCGGGCGGCTGATCGGCACGGCGGGCGAGACACTCAAGCTCGGCGGACTGACGCTCGCCCCCGGTGCGATCATCGATGCGCGTCTGGGCACCGTCGGCACGCCGCAGCTTTTCCAGGTCGAGGGCGACCTGGTGCTCGACGGCACGCTCAACCTGCTGGGCACCGGGCCGATCGGCGCGGGCATCTATCGGCTGATCAACTTCACCGGGTCGCTCACGAACAACGGCCTGGAGATCGGCACGCTGCCCGTGGGGCAGGAGCGCTCGCTGATCTCGATCCACACGTCGCTGCCCTGGGCGGTCGATCTGGTTTCCCAGATCGGCGGCATGCCCATGCAGTTTTGGGACGGCAGCGACGCGACGCGCTTCGACGACGGCCGGATCGAAGGCGGCCCCGGCGTATGGCGCCGCGAGCTGGCGAGCTGGAGCGACCGCGACGGCCGCAACAACCGGGCCAGCGTCGCCACCGGCTTCTCGGTGTTCGACGGGCGCGGCGGACAAGTGGTGATCGATGCCGGAAATGCCGGCGCGATCCAGACCGGGGGCATCCAGTTCGCGGTGACCGGCTATACGCTCTCGGGCAGCGGGCTGCGGCTGGCGGGCAACGAGCGCACGATATTCCGCGTCGGCGACGGCAGCGAATGGGCCTCGACGATGGTCGCCGAGATCGCCGCGCCGATCTCGGGCCACACTCGGCTGGTCAAGGCCGATGCCGGGACGCTGATCCTGTCGGGTGCCAACAGCTATACCGGGCCGACCGAAGTCCAGGGCGGCACGCTGATCGGCGACACCCAATCGATCCGCAACACGCTGCTCAATGCCGGCACCACGGTGTTCGACCAGAGGACCAATGCGACCTTCGGGCATAGGATCGTGGGGCTGAACGGCAGTGCGGGGGACATGGTCAAGCGCGGCAGCGGCGTGCTGACCCTCGCGAACGAGAGCCGACTCGACTGGACGATCGAGGAAGGCAAGCTCGTCGCCCAGGCCGATCTCTACAAGAGCGAAGTGACGAACCTGCTCGGCGGCGGCGAGCTCGAACTCGGCGTTGCGAAGGACATCACCTACCACACGCTGTTCCGCGGCAACGGCAAGCTTACCAAGACCGGCACCGGCCGGTTGGTGCTGGCGGGCCATTCGCGGACCTTCGAAGGGACCACGCGCATCGCCGCGGGCGAATTGCTGATCGACGGCACGCAGGGCGGACACGTTATCGTCGAATCCGGCGCGCGATTGTCCGGCGACGGATGGATGGGCTCGCTGCACGTCCGCCGCGGCGGCAGCTTCGCACCCTCGCCGAGCCCGAACCTGCCCGAGGCGATTACCAGCTCGATGCGGGTGATGGGCGACCTCGTCTTCGATCCCGGTTCGCGGTTCGAAGTGGACGTGTACGGTAACACCTTAAGCGACATGGTCTATGTCGAGGGCGTCGCGCATCTCGCCGGCGAGGTCGTCCATGTCGGCACGCAGGGCAGCTATGCGCCGTCCTCGACCTATACGATCCTGATCGCCGATGGCGGGATCGAGGGCCGGTTCGACGGGATATCCTCCAACTTCGCGTTCCTGACGCCCAGCCTCGCATACACGCCCTCCGCAGTGCGGATGACGCTCGACCGCAACGACGTGCGGTTCGGCGACGTGGCGCAAAGCGACAACCAGCGCGCGGTTGGGGCCGCGGTCGAGACCCGCGTGGCGGGGCCGCTCTACGCCGCGGTGATCGATGCCGATGCCGAAGGCGCACGGCAGGCGTTCGACAGCCTGGCGGGCGATTTCCACGCCTCGCTGCGCACCGCGCTGGTCGAAGACAGCGGGTTCGCGCGGGGCGCCGTGCTTGGACGGCTGCGTGGCCCGGCGGACACAGCCGGCATCTCGGCCTGGGGCGAGGCAGTCGGTGCCTGGGGCCATTATGGCAGCGACGGCAATGCCGCGCGGCTCGAGCGTTCGGCGGCAGGCGGGCTCGCCGGGATCGAGGCGGTGGTGCCGGGCGGCGACGTGCGGCTGGGCGTGTTCGGCGGCTATCAACGCTCCGACCTGACCGGCGGCGGCAATGCCGATATCGACAGCTACCAGAGCGGTCTCTACGCCGGCGCGCGGATCGGCGGGCTCGCCCTGCGCGGCGGCGCGGCGATCGGCTGGCACGACCTTACGGTCCGGCGGCGGATCGAAGGCGCCGGGCTGAGCGAGCAGGTGCGCAGCCGCTACGACGCCACCACCATCCAGGCATTCGGCGAGATCGGCTGGCGGCTCGAACTCACCGGCGCGGCGATCGAGCCCTTCGCCGCGCTCGCGCATGTCGCGCTCGACATGGGGCAGGCGCGCGAGCAGGGCGGCGATGCGGCGCTGGTGCTCGCCGATGGTGCGATGTCGACCAACTACGCCACGCTGGGCCTCCGCGGTGAGACCGCGCTGTCGATCGGCGGCGGGACGCTGGCGCTGCGCGGCTCGGCCGGGTGGCAGCATGCGTTCGGCGACCGGCTGCCCCGCGTGACGATGCTGGTAAGCGGCGCGCGCTTCGAAAGCACCGGGCTGCCGATCGCACAGGACAGCGTGGCGGGCGACTTGGGGCTGGTCGCCCGGCTGGGCGGCGGGACCGAGCTCGATCTGCGCTATCGCGGCACGCTGTCGCGACGCAACCAGGACAATATGGCCAGCGCGGCGATTACGTTCCGCTTCTGATTCCCCCTTAGGGAGCCGATGCGCGGGCGGGCGGTTGAGCGGGGATGGAAGCGCCCTCAACCTATATCCTGGTGCTGATCGGCATCGGGCTGCTGATCGCGCTGGTGGCGTGGCTGCCGCTCGCGCTGCGCCGGCTGCCGCTTTCGCTGCCGATCGTCTGCATCGGGATCGGTTTCGGCCTGTTCCTGCTCCCCCAGATCGGCTTTCGGCCGCTTCCGGTCCAGAATCCGCACGTCACCGAACGATTCACCGAAATGATCGTGATCATCGCGCTGATGGGCGCGGGGCTCAAGATCGATCGGCTGTTCGGCTGGCGGCGCTGGGCGGTGACGTGGCGGCTGCTGGCCATCACCATGCCGCTGAGCATCCTCGCGATCACGGCGCTGGGCGTCTGGGCGCTTGCTTTGCCCCTGCCCGTCGCGCTGCTGCTCGGCGCGAGCCTAGCCCCCACCGACCCGGTGCTCGCCGCCGACGTCCAGGTCGGCCCGCCCAAGACCGGCGAGGAGGACGAGGTCCGCTTCGGCCTCACCTCCGAGGCGGGGCTCAACGACGGCGCGGCGTTTCCCTTCGTCCACCTCGCCATCCTGCTCGCCGCCAGCGCGGCATCGGGCGAGCCCTGGCTGGCGGAGTGGCTGAGCTACCGCGTGGCTTGGGAAATCCTTGGCGGCATCGCCGGTGGCTGGCTGATCGGGCGCGCCTTCGGCTGGCTGACCTTCCACGTTCGCGCCGATAGCAAGCTCGCCAAGACCGGCGACGGGCTGATCGCGCTCTCGGCGACCCTGGTCTCCTATGGCCTTACCGAGATCTTCCATGTCTATGGCTTCCTCGCAGTATTCGTCACCGCGCTGACCTTTCGCCATGCGCACCGGGAGCATGATTTCCACAAGGAGATGCATGCGATCATCGAGCAGGTCGAGCGGTTGGCGATGATGCTGCTGCTTGTGCTGTTCGGCGGCGCGATCGCCAGCGGCCTGCTCGCCTCGGTCACCTGGACCGACGCCGCGCTGGCAGTGGCGATCCTGCTGGTCGTCCGCCCGGTCACCGGCTGGATCGCGCTGATCGGCTATCCCGCCGCGCGGCGCGAGAAGCTGACCCTGGCATTCTTCGGCATCCGCGGCGTCGGCACGCTCTATTACCTCGCCTACGGCATCAACCACATGACGGTGCCCGACGCGGAGCGGCTATGGGGCGTGGTCGGGCTGGTGGTACTGCTTTCGATCCTGCTACACGGGCTCACCGTAACCCCGATCATGCGCGCGCTCGACCGCGACCAGGGCCGCGATCCCGACGCTGCGAGCGCACCGCCGGGATTGAAGGGGCCGGCACAGGGCTGAACCGGTCAGCCGGGATAACTGGACGCGGTCACCACGCGCGTCAGGCTGGAAGTGCCCGCCGCGGTGAGGAGCAGGTCACCGCCGAGCTTCGCCGCGGCGGGACCGACGTCGCGGATCAGGTGATCGCGCATCGCCTGGGGCACCAGCGCTTCGTCCTGGACGAATTGCGGGCGCTTCATCAGCGCTTCGACATGCGCGTCGTCGGCCGCCACGTCGCCACTGAGATCGCCGATCCGCTCCAGCACGATCGGATAGGCCGAGGGGTCGCGCATCGCGTTCCCCGCAGTGAGCAGCAGCCCGTCCATCGCGACGATCCTGGGCATCGTGACGATGTTGAAGATCATGTAGCAGGGCAGATGCCGCACACTGTCGGTCGCGACGACGAACACCTGGCCCTCGATCGGCAGGATCGTCCCGACATAACGGACATCCGCGCCGCCCAGCTCGAAGCGCAGCAGGCCGTTTTCGCCGATGCGGATGATGCCGTGCTCGTGGAAGAAACGGCCCGGCGCGACGATCGCGGGGTGCGTCGCGCGCCAGAACCCTTCATACGCCTCGCCGCGCATCCGCGTGGAGGCGATGGCCGCGTCGATCGTCGCGTCCGGCAGCGCGATCCCCGAGGGCCGCTCGACCGCTATTCGGGGTGGATCGACGCCGAACAGCGCGGCGAACTCGCCGGGCGCGCGCTCCCAGTCGAGCAGCGTCAGCCCCGGCAGCTTCCGCGCGAGCAGATGCGTCAGCCGCTCGAGATTGTGGCTCGACGGGCTGACCGCGCCCGACGCCCATCGCCCGACCAGCGACTTGTCGACCTCGAGCTCGGCGGCGAGCCGGCCGCGGCTCATCGACAGCGCCTTGAGCGCCAACGTCAGCCGTTCTCCGAAATGCTGCGACATCATATTCCCCCTGCGGCGGCTTAGGCACGCAGTACGCGCGGATCCGGCCAAGACATATTCAATCGTCGGGATCATGATGAAATTCCCCTGTGCGCAGGGCATAGGCCGGCGGACGATGGGAATCTTGGACTATAGGGACATCGCGTTGAAAGTTACGGCCTATCCCAGGAGGCTTGCGTTGGATTAGAAGCAAGCAGCTATTGTTGCCGTGGGGTAGGTGATGGCCGAAACGTCGAAGGCGCCCGTCGAGGCTTTCCGAGTCGCCTTTTCGACCGACATGCTGGCCGATCCGGACTATTCGGCCGATTGCTGGCAGGACGCGCTGTTCCGCGCCGGGATCAACTGCAGCCTCAACATGCTGCCGCCGCCCGATTATCGCGCCAACATGTCGGTGCACGGCTATGACGGGTTCGGCCTGCTTTCGGGCCAGACCTCGTCGGCGGTGTTCGGCGGCGAGCGTTCGGAGACCGATCCCGGCGCCTTCACGTTCAGCTTCAGCCACGGCCCCGCGCTCGGCGTGCGCCATCTCGGCCGCGAAAGCGTGGTCGAGGGCGGCGCGGCGGTGCTGCTCAGCCTCGACAGCGAATCGATCATTGACCTGCGCGCGCAGGGCATGGGCGGACTGAGCGTGTTGTGCCTGCCCAACGACCTGGTCGAGCCGGCCCTAAGCCGCAGCACCTTCACGCTCAATCGCGCGATTGCCGGCAATGCGCCACCGTTCGACCTGCTGCGCCGCTATGTCCGCGTGCTCGCGGCGCGCGGCGACGTCGGCGCGGTCGCGCACCAGGCGATCGCGGTCCGCCACATCCACGATTTTGTCGCGCTGACACTCGGCGCGGGCGGCGACGACCGCGACGAACGGGTTGCGCGCAGCGCCGCCCCGGTGCGGCTCGCGATCCTCAAGGCGGATATCGCCGCCAACCTTACGCGTCCGAACCTGGGCGCGCCGTGGCTGGCACGCCGCCACGGCATCACCCCGCGTCATGTCCACCGGCTGTTCGAGCGCGAGGGCCGCAGCCTTTCGCTCCACATCGCCGAGCACCGGCTGCTCGAGGCCTATCGCCGGCTGGCCGATACGCAGGGCAATGGCGGCACGATCGTGAGCATCGCACTGCATGTCGGCTTCAACGACCTGTCCTATTTCAACCGGCGCTTCCAGCGACGCTTCGGCGCCCGACCCGGAGACATCCGCGCGATCTTCGGGACTTCGCGCGCAAGGGGATGAGGCCGCTTGCCCCGCCAGCCTTGGCCCGCGCGCTTGCCGCGCATTCAAGTTCTATTTGCAGGTCGTCCCGAGTCCGGCGTCCAGATCCAGGCACCGCCCGTCGATCTCCACCGGCACCTTCACGCCGATCAGCCCGGCCAGCGTCGGCGCGATATCCACCGTCTCGACCGACAGCGGCTGCTCGAACCCGGTCATCCCCTTGCGCCAGAACAGGATCGGCACGCGCCGGTCATAGTCCCAGAAGCTGCCATGCGTCGCGACATAGCCGGGCCCGGGGCTTGCGATCGGCGTCACCCGCGGCTTAAGCGCGACGACGAGGTCGCCCGAGCGCGACGGCTCGTACGACTGGCGCGCGCGCTCGAGCAGGCTCCACGTCTCGGGCGGCCCCTTGGGCGCGCCGGTCGCCGCGATCTGCGCGCGCGTGAGAACTGCCTGAACCTGCGGGTGCGCCGAATAGCGGCGGATCGCCTCGGCCTCGACCGCGGCGCGCTGCGCCCGGGGTACCTTGGGGTCGATATAGACGTTGCCGAACGCCCCGCCGACCAGCACCGGGCCGGCGATCCCGAGCTTGGCGCCGATCTCGGCCCCGATCACCTTGGCCGAAGCCGCCGGATCGACCCGCGCCACCGTCGGCGCGGCATGGTCGCGATTGCGCTCGGGCAGGTCGTGCCCGCCATGATCGGCGGTCAGCGCGACCGCATAATCGACGCCGGTCCGGTCGAGCACCGCGAACAGCTTGCCCAGCGCCTGGTCGAGCGCGGTCAACTGCAGGCACATCTCGCTGCCCTCTGTGCCGAGTCCGTGCCCGACATAGTCGGTCGCCGAGGCGCCGAGGATCAGCAGGTCGGTATGCCCGCTTTGCCCGAGCTTCATGTCGGTAGCGAGCCCGGCGCCGAGCGCCAGAACCGCCTCGTCGAACTCGGGCGAGGCGCGGAAGCCGCGGACGTCGCCCGCGGCACGCGCGAACCGCCCGTCGCCGACGGAGAAAGTCGGCGTCACCGCGACCGCGCGGCTGCGCGCCTGACAGAACGGGGTCAGCGCCATCGGCTCCTGCGCCTCGGCGAGCCGTTCGGTGACGCTGGCGTTGACCCGCGCGACCATCGCCGGCTCGGCCCGGCCGGCATAGGAGACGAAGCCCTTGCCGCCCCACCACCAGACCTCGTCGATCTTGTGCCCGCCCATCATCACCGCGGCGCGATCCTTGCCCGCGACCGAGACGACCCGGCTCGCCGGATCGGCAAGCTTCATCCACTCGCCGAGCGTCGGCACCTTCAGATGCTTGTCCGAAACCGTGTAGTTGCTCGAATTGCTGCCGGGCACGCTCTCGTCCTCGGCGCAATAGACGGTCTTGTCTTCACGCGGCGCGTTGAAGTCGGTCCAGTCGTTGGCGACGATCCCGGTCCGCGCGGGCCGCGCGCCGGTGAGGATCGTGGAGTGGCCGGGACACGTCTCGGTCGCGGCGTGGCCCTGATAGCCCGAGGGGAACACCGCCCCCGACAACAGCCGCGCGAAGCCCTCGCGGAACTGGCTGCGATATTCGGCGAACAGATCGGCCGAGAACTGGTCGACCGAGATCACGACCAGCAGCTTGGGCGGCGTGGCCGGCGCGGGCGCCTGCTGCGCGGCAACCGGCCCGGCGATCAGCATGGCAAGTGCTGTGGAAAAAGCGAACTTCATCGTTGGCGACTCCGGGGGGGAGGATTTTTGCCCGCCGCTATTGTCCATCGGACCATCCTGGGCAAGGACTAGCCCATGGCCTTGCTCCGCTTGGGATTGATTTCGCTCCTCGCCTGGCTCTGCCTGGGCCCGGCCGACGCGCAACCGCCGGGCAAGGGCCCGCATGTCCGCATCGAGCTGGTCGCCGAGACCGAGCGGCCCGCGCCGGGCAGCGAAGTCACCCTCGCCTTCGCCTCGACGCCGCAGCCCGGCTGGCACGCATATTGGCAGAACCCGGGCGATGCCGGCCTGCCCGCGCGCGCCGCCTGGACGCTGCCGCCGGGCACCAGTGCAAGGGGACTGCGTTACCCGGTCCCCCAGCGCCTGATCATCGGCGGGCTGATGAACTATGTCTACGAGGCCCCATTCGCGCCGCTGGTGACGCTCAAGCTCCCCGCTGCGGCGCCGGGCACGCGCGTCCCCATCCGCGTCAAGCTCGATTACCTCGTCTGCACCGACGAGATCTGCGTTCCCGAAAAGGCCGAGCTGGCAACCGAGCTGACCCTGGGCGACGGCGCGGTGTCGGCCGATCGCCGCGCGCGCTTCGACGGCTGGCGCGCCGCGCTGCCCCGCCCGCTCGGCACCCGGGCGACCTACCAGCTCGACGGCCAGACTTTCCGCCTGGGGGTGCCCTTCCCGGCCGCTGCGTCGGTGTCGGGCGAAAGCTATTTCTTCCCGATCACTGACGGCGCGATCGATTATGCCAAGCCCCAGCGCGTGGTCCGCGACGGCGACCGCATCGTCGTCGAGGCCCCCGCAAAGCGCAGCGTCGCACAGGTCGAGGGTGTGCTCGCCTTCGGCAGCCAGGGCTTCGCGCTATCCGCGATCCCCGGTACCGTCCCGCCGCCCTCGGCATCGGCATCGGCCGGCGCCGCCAACGGCTGGATCACCACCGCGCTGCTCGCCTTCCTCGGCGCAGTCGCCGGGGGCGTGATCCTCAACATCATGCCCTGCGTCTTCCCGATCCTCAGCCTCAAGGCGCTGAGCCTGGTCAAGGCGGGCGACGCCGCCGGCAATCCGCGCGGCGAGGCGCTGGCCTATACCGCGGGCGTCGTCCTCACCTGCCTCGTGCTCGGCGGCGGCCTGCTCGCCTTGCGCGCCGGCGGCGCCGCAGCCGGCTGGGCGTTCCAGCTCCAGGATCCGCGCGTGATCCTGTTCCTGCTGCTGCTTGTCAGCGGGATCGCGTTCAACCTCGCCGGGCTGTTCGAGCTGCCGACGCCGCGCTTCGCCGGCAGCGCCGCGGCCAGCGGCAAGGGCGGCGCCTTTCTCACCGGCGCGCTCGCCGCCTTCGTCGCAACGCCGTGCACCGGCCCGTTCATGGGGGCAGCGCTCGGCGCTGCGCTGGTCCTCCCCTGGCCCGCGGCGCTGGCGATCTTCGCCGGGCTAGGGCTCGGCATCGCCTTGCCCTTTCTGCTGCTCGGCTTCGTCCCCGCGCTGCGGCGCAAGCTGCCCAGGCCCGGCGCATGGATGGCGACACTGCGACACATCCTGTCGGTGCCGATGTTCCTCACCGCGCTTGCGCTCGCCTGGGTGCTCGGCAAGCAGGCGGGCGTCGACGGCATGGCGCTCGGCCTCGGCGCGACGCTGCTGGCGGCGTTCGGGCTGTGGTGGACAGGCAGGCGTCAGGCCCGCGGCGCGGCGCGCGCCTGGCTGCCCGCGCTGCCGCTGCTCGTCCTCGCGCTTGCCGGCGTGGCGCTGGTCCGCCCCGCCCCCGCCGGGGCCGAACGCCCGGCAATCGCCGGCGCAGAGCCGTTCAGCGAAGCGCGGCTGGCGGCAATCCGCGCCGAGGGCCGCCCGGTCTTCGCCTATTTCACCGCCGACTGGTGCGTCACCTGCAAGGTCAACGAAAAGGCAGTGATCGAGACCGGCCCGGTCGCGGACGCCTTCGAAAAGGCCAAGGTCGCGGTGCTGGTCGGCGACTGGACCAACGGCGATCCCGCGCTCGGCCGCTTCATCGAACGGCACAATCGTGCGGGCGTTCCGCTCTATTTGTGGTACAGACCGGGCAGCGCGGAGCCACAGGTACTGCCTCAGTTGTTGACCCAAGCGATGCTGCAGGCGCAGGCGAGCGGCAGCTGAACGACCGCCATAAACGCCCCTTGTGCAACGCAACAAAGCGATGCAGCATGGAACTTGCAGACCTCCTCTGCACTTAGGGGCGTTGATGGCATCACGCGGGGCGTTCGACGAAATCTGGGGGCATGGCGGGCCCGAAGACCCGCGGCCCGAATTCGCTGCGCTTTCGCAGTGGGTGGCCGATACCCCCACCGCCGAGCTCCAGCGCCGCCAGCAATCCGCGGAAGCCGCGTTCCGCCAATTGGGCATCACCTTCGCGGTCTATGGCGACAGCGACGCCGCCGAGCGGATCATCCCGTTCGACATCGTGCCCCGCGTGTTCCTCCAGCACGAATGGTCGCGGCTGTGCGAAGGCCTTGTCCAGCGCACCCAGGCGATCAACGCGTTCCTCGAGGATATCTACGGCGAGCGCCGAATCCTCAAGGAAGGGCTGATCCCGCCCGAGCTGATCTACCGCAACGAGCAGTTCCGCCCCGAGGTCGCCGGCATTCGTCCGCCGCACGGCGTCTGGGCGCATATCTGCGGGATCGACCTGGTCCGGGTGGGGCCGGAAGAATTCTACGTGCTCGAGGACAATGCGCGCACCCCCTCGGGGGTGTCGTACATGCTCGAGAATCGCGAGGCGATGCTGCGGCTGTGCCCCGAGCTGTTCCGCGATTTCCGCGTCGCGCCGGTGGATAGCTATCCCGACATGCTGCTCGAGACGATGCGCTCGGTGGCCCCTGGCGACAATCCCAATCCGGTGTGCGTCGTGCTCACCCCCGGCCATTTCAACTCGGCCTATTACGAGCACAGCTTCCTCGCCGATTCGATGGGGATCGAGTTGGTCGAGGCGGCCGACCTCGTGGTCGACGACGACATCGTCTGGGTGCAGACGATCGCCGGGCGCGTGAAGGTCGACGTGATCTATCGCCGGATCGACGACGACTATCTCGATCCGCTCACTTTCCGCGCCGATTCGATGCTCGGCGTGCCCGGGCTGATCGCCGCCTATCGCGCCGGCAACGTCGCGCTGATCAACGCGCCGGGCAACGGCATCGCCGACGACAAGGCGATCTACAGCTACATGCCCGAGATCGTGAAATTCTATTCGGGCGGCGAGGCCAGGCTGCCCAATGTCGAGACCTTCCGCTGCCGCGAGCCGCAGGCGCTCAAATACGTGCTCGACAATCTCGACCAGCTCGTCGTCAAGCTGGTCGACGGATCGGGCGGCTATGGCATGCTCGTCGGGCCGACCGCGACCAAGACCCAGATCGCCGAGTTCCGCGCCGCGCTGATCGCCGAGCCGCATCGCTACATCGCCCAGCCGACGCTGGCGCTGTCGACCGTGCCGACGATGGCGGAATCGGGCCTGGCCCCCCGCCATGTCGACTTCCGCCCCTTCGTGCTGACCGGCAGCGACGGGGTCCATGTCGTGCCGGGCGGGCTGACCCGGGTGGCGCTGCGCGAGGGTTCGCTAGTGGTGAACTCCAGCCAGGGCGGCGGGACCAAGGACAGCTTCGTGCTGATGGACGCGGCGGCGCCAGGGCAGTCCCAGTCGCAGAGGCAGGGATCGTGAGAAGGGCTCGCGCATGCTGATGCTCTCGCGAACCGCGGCGGCGCTCTACTGGCTCGGCCGCTATGTCGAGCGTGCCGACTTCATCGCCCGCCTCGTCGAGGCCACCGTGCGCCTCGACGCGCTCTCCGCGCGCCCCGCGGGCGAGGCAGCCTGGGCCAGCGCGCTCGCGGTCACCTATACCGACGAGGCCTTCGCCGCGACCGGCCATAACCTCACCCAGGCGCATGTCGCGCGCTTCCTCACGCTCGACGCATCGCATCCCGGCTCGATCGTCCGTTGCCTCGAAATGGCGCGCAACAACGCCCGCGCCGTGCGCACCGCGCTGACCCGCGAGGCGTGGACCGCGATCAACCGCGCCTGGTGGCTGTTCCAGAACCGCGCCTCGACCGGCGGCGCCACCGCGACGCTCAACCTCGTCGAGCAGGTCAAGGGCGAGACCCGCGGGTTCGAGGGCTCGATCCACCGGATGATGCGCAACGAAGCGACCTGGCTGATCCAGCTCGGTGCCGCGATCGAGCGCGCCGACAACACCGCCCGGCTGGTCGACGTGAAATATCACCTGTTGCTTCCCGAGGGCGAGGCGGTCGGCGGCGTGGTCGATCGCGACCAGTGGACGACGATCCTCCAGACGGTCTCGGCGGTAACCGCCTATCGCTGGCTCTACAGCGACGGGCTCCAGCCGGCGAACGTCATCGACCTGCTGATCAGCCGCTTCGAGCTGCCGCGCAGCCTTGCCGCCTGTGTCGAGGAGACCGTGCAATTGCTCAGCCAGCTCGCCAAGCGCACCGGGCTCCAGGGCGAGGCCGATCGCATGGCGCGCGCGCGGATGGCGCGGATGCAGAAGACGCGGACCTCCGAGGCGATCGTCAGCGGCCTCCACGAATATCTCGAAGCCTTCATTCGCGAGAATGCGATGCTCGACGCCGCGATCGCGCGGCAATTCAGGTTCATCTGATGCGCATCACGATCGAACACCGCACCCGCTATCGCTTCACCGAGCCGCAGGCGCGGATCGTCCAGATGCTGCGCCTGACCCCGTGCGACACGCGCGACCAGACCGTGGTGAGCTGGATGATCGGCGTCGATTGCGACGCCCGGATGCGCGACGCGACCGACGGCTTCGGCAACGCCGTGACGATGCTCTATGCCGAGGGTCCGATCGAGGCGATCGACATCACCGTCACCGGCGAAGTGCTCAGCACTGATACCAGCGGCCTCGTCCACGGCTCGATCGAGCCGCTGCCGCCGATGCTCTATTTGCGCGCCACGCCGCGCACCGCGCTGGGCGACGGCCTGCCCGATTTCGCGTCGGAGAGCATGGCGGGCGCCGCCGATCCGCTCGACCGGCTGCACCGGCTCAACGCCGCGCTGCATGCGCGCTTCCCCTGCGTCCCCGACGCCCCCGATGCTGGGCTGACCGCCGCCGAGGCGTTCGCCCGCGGCAAGGCGACATCGCGCGACATCGCGCAGATGTTCATCGCCGCGGCGCGCGGGCTCGAGGTGCCGGCGCGCTACGTCTCGGGCTATCACAGCGACGGCGCCGCGCACTCGGCGCCGCACGCCTGGGCCGAAGCCTATATCGAGGCGCTGGGCTGGGTAGGCTTCGATCCGACCACGGGGCTCTCGCCCGACGACAGCTATGTACGGGTTGCGGTGGGCCTCGACGCGCTAGGCGCGGCGTCGATCGCGGGAACGCGGATCGGCCCGGGCGACGAGGAGCTCGACGTCGCGCTCCACGTCAGCGAGGAATAGGTCAGGCCAGCTCGGGCACCCGCGCCAGCACCGGCGCCGATAGTGCCATGTCCTCGTCGCTGAGCAGCGACCAGCCATTGGGGCCGAGCACTTCGATCGGGCGATAGCGCGTCTTGTACGCCATCCGCGCGCTGCCTTTCACCCAATAGCCGAGATAGACATAGGGCAGGCCCGCGGTGCGGGCGCGCACGATATGGTCCATGATGATGAAATTGCCGAGGCCCGGGCGCGTCTCGCTGTCCGCCTCGAAGAAGCTGTAGATCATCGACAGCCCGTCTGCCTGCTGGTCGGTGATGCACGCGCCGATCAGCCGGCCGCGCTCGCCGTCCACGCTCGGTTCGCGATATTCGATCACATACGAGCTGACCGGGGACTGCTCGACCATGTCGGCATAGTCGTTCTCGTCCATCGCCGCCATGCCGCCGCCGGGATGGCGCGACTTGAGATAGCGGTGGAGCAGGTCGAACTGCTCCTCGGTCGCCCAGGGCTTGCACGCCGTGACTTCGAGATCCGAATAGCGCTTGAGCAGCTTGCGCTGGCTGGCATTGGGCTTGAATTCGTCCGCGACGACGCGGACCGAGACGCATGCGGTGCACCCCGCGCAGCTCGGGCGGTACGCGACCGACTGGCTGCGACGGAAGCCGATCCGGCCCAGCGCATCGTTGAGTTCGCCGGCATGCTGGCCGGTCAGCTCGGTGAAGATTTTCCGCTCCTGGCGCCCCGGCAGATAGGGGCAGGGCGACGGGCTGGTCACGAAGAAGCGCGGAAAACGGGAAAGTGCAGTCACCGCTGAGTCGCCCTTTGTCAGGCCCGGATTGGCCCTTGGCGGCGACTATGGAACGGCGAACCGATGATGAAAAGACGCTTTACCAAGAAAGAGAGTTAACGATTAAGGATTTGGGCAAGGCCGCAAAACCAACGGCTTGCACCGGCCCGCGGTGAGACGGACAGGGGCGGCGTTAACTTTGATAGGCGCTGCGCGCGCCACCGCCGGAAGACATATCGGCGGTGGAATCTCGTGTGAATCCAGCGGCGACTCGCTTCGCCGCAGAAGCGATTCGGCTCGCCCGAAACCGAAAGCCCCTCCCCTTCAGGGGAGGGGTTGGGATGGGGCCTGTCCGCAAGCGTTGGGCTCGGTGAGACTGACACGCCCCCCGTCCCCTCCCCTTCAGGGGAGGGGCTATAGACCTACGCCAGCTCGACCAAACTCACTTCATACTGCGCGTGCCGCAGCGCCGTGATCAGCCGATCAAGATGGTTGCGATCGCGCGTCTCGCATTCGATGTCGGTGATCAGCCCCTTGGCCGGCAGCGTGGTGAACACGCGCTGGTGATAGACCTCGATGATGTTGACGCCCTGCTCGTGGAAGATCCGCGCGACATGGAACAGCGCGCCCGGCCGGTCCTGTAGCCGGATACGCAGCCGCGCCAGCCGGCCCGAGCGCGCCAGATCACGCAGCAGCACGTTGGCGAGCAGCCGCGTGTCGATATTGCCGCCGCACAGGATCGTGCCGACGGTCTTGCCGCGGAACCGCTCGGGCTCCGAAAGCAGCGCAGCGAGCCCCGCGGCGCCGGCGCCCTCGACCACGGTTTTCTCGATCTGGAGCAGCAGGCTCACGGACTCTTCGAGCCGCCGCTCGCTGACCAGCACGATATCGTCGACCAGCGCCTCGACGATCTGCGCGGTGATCCCGCCGGGCTGCTTGACCGCGATTCCCTCGGCCAGCGTGTCACCCTCGCACGGCATCTCGGTGTGGTGGATGCGGTTGTACATCGACGGATACAGCTCGGCCTGGACACCGATCACGTCGAGCGTGCGACCCTCGGACTTGCCGACTACCGCGCTGCCCGAGATCAGCCCGCCGCCGCCAATCGGCACCACCAGCGTGTCGATCTCGGGCACGTCCTCGAGCATTTCGAGCGCCGCGGTGCCCTGCCCTGCGATCACCCGCGCATCATCGAACGGATGGACGAAGGTGAAGCCCTTCTCGGCCTCCAGCTCGCGCGAATGCGCATAGGCCGCATCGAAGGTCTCGCCATGGAGGATGACGTTGGCGCCATGCCCCTCGGTCTGGGTGACCTTCACCGTGGGGGTATGGAGCGGCATCACGATCGTGCTGGGAATACCCAGCCGCGTGGCGTGATACGAAAGCCCCTGCGCATGATTGCCCGCCGATGCGGCGATCACGCCCTTGGCGCGCGCCGCCGCGTCGAGCTGGAGCAGCGTGTTGAGCGCGCCGCGCTCCTTGTAGGCCGCAGTGAACTGGAGGTTCTCGAACTTGAGATACACCGTCGCCCCGGTCAGGTCCGACAGCGTCTTGCTCACCAGCGTGGGCGTCCGCACCACCGAGCCCAGGATCCGCCCGGCAGCCGCGCGGACGTCATCGATCGATACGGGAAGCGGCGCGTTCGCCGATACTGCCTTGGTAGCCATGATGCGGCGGGCCTAGACCATCTGGCGCGGCGGGGGAACAGGCCCTATGCGCAATGGCCTATGCGCAAGATGCACCTGCCCGCCCGCCTGATCGCGCCCCTGCTCGCTTTGGCGGCGACGTCGCTCGCTCTCCCCGCCCAGGCCGATGCGCTGCTCGACAACGTCAACGGCATGACGCTCGACGAGAAGGGCCAGGTCGTCCGCTTCACCGGCCTGATGATCAGCCGCGACGGCAAGATCAGCTATGTCCTCAAGCGCGGCGACAAGCGGCCCAAGAAGCCCGACCTCAAGATCGACCTGGCCGGCAAGACGCTGGTACCCGGCATGATCGATGGCCACGGCCATGTCATGGGGCTCGGCGCGCAACTGCTCCGGCTCGATCTGTCCGACACCAATTCGCTTGAGGAGGCGCTCGCCAAGATCCGCGCCTATGCCGCGGCCAATCCGAGCAAGTGGGTGCTCGGCGGCGGCTGGAACCAGGAGCGCTGGAAGCTCGGCCGTTTCCCCACCGCCGCCGAGCTCGACGCCGCGGTCGGCGACCGCCCCGCCTGGTTCGAACGCGTCGACGGCCATGCCGGCTGGGCCAACAGCCGCGCGATCGCCGCAGGCGCAGTCACCACCGCGACCAAGGATCCGAGCGGCGGCCGCATCGAGCGTGCCGCCGGCGGCGCGCCCGCGGGCGTCTTCGTCGATGGCGCGATGGACCTGATCACCAAGCGCATTCCCGCACCCACCCCGCGCGACAACAATGCCGCCTTCCTGGCCGCGCAGGAAAGGCTGCTGTCGCTCGGCATCACCGCCACCGCCGACATGGGCACCAGCGGGCAGGACTGGCTCACCTATCGCCGGATGGGCGATCTCAACCTGCTGAAGGTCCGTATCCTCAGCTATGCCGGCGGCATCGATACCGCGCTTGCCGTCGCCGGCCAGGGCCCGACGCCGTGGCTCTATGCCGACAGGCTGCGCATGGGCGGGATCAAGCTCTATGACGATGGCGCGCTCGGCTCGCGCGGCGCGTGGCTCAAGGCCGATTATGCCGACGCGCCGGGCAACAAGGGCCTGCCTTTCCTCAGCGACGACCAGCTGCTCAACCTGATGACCCGCGGGGCGATGGACAATTTCCAGATCGCCGTCCACGCGATCGGCGACCGCGCCAACCAGCAGGTGCTCGACGCGATCGAAGTGCTCTCGGAAACCTATAAGGGCGATCGCCGCTGGCGCGTGGAGCATGCCCAGATCGTCGACCCCAAGGACCTGCCGCGCTTCGGCAAGTTCGGCACGATCGCATCGATGCAGCCGGTCCACCAGATCTCCGACCGGACGATGGCCGAGGCCCGGCTGGGCGCGACGCGGCTGGGCGGTGCCTATGCGTGGCGCTCGATGCTCCAGAACGGGGCAAGGCTCGCTTTCGGTTCGGACTTCCCGGTCGAAAGCCCCGATCCCTGGGCCGGCTGGGCGGCAAGCTTCACGCGGCAGGACGCCGAGGGCCAGCCCTTAGGCGGCTGGCGGCCGGAAGAAGCGGTGACTCGCGAGCAGGGCTGGGCCGGCTTCACCATCGGCGCGGCCTATGCCGGGTTCGCCGAGGAGAAGATCGGCCGGATCGCCGTGGGCCTGCGCGCCGACTTCCTGGTCATAGACCGCGATCCGCTGCTCGCATCGCCTGCCGATCTGCGCGCAACCAAGGTGCTCGAGACCTGGGTGGGCGGCGAACGGGTGTGGCAGCGCAAATAGCATGACCGCACGGCCGCGGCGCTTTGCCCTGCTGCTGGCGGGCGCGAACTGGCGCGAACGCGGCGTCGCCGGCGCCGGCGCGACGCTCGGTATCGGGCTATGCGCGGCGATCTCGACGCTGATCGACCCCACGCACGGCCTGCTGCTTGCCGCCCCGCTCGGCGCCTCGGCGGTCCTGCTGTTCGCGGTGCCCTCGAGCCCGCTCGCCCAGCCCTGGCCGATCCTGGGCGGCAATGTGATCTCGGCGCTGGTCGGTGTCGTGGTCGCGCAATTGCTCGGGCATGGTGCGCTGGCGGCGGGCGTCGGAGTCGGTGCGGCGATCCTGGGGATGTCGGTGCTGCGCTGCCTGCATCCGCCGGGCGGCGGCACCGCGCTGCTGCCGATCCTCGCCCCCGCGGTGCTCGCGCAGGGCTATGACTTCGCGCTGCTGCCGATCGGCGTCAATGCGCTCGCGCTCGCGGCGGTCGGCATCGCGTTCCATCGCATTTCCGGCCACAGCTATCCGCACCGCCCGATGAAGATCCCCGATCGCCCGCGCCTGCTGATGGAGGATATCGACGCCGCGCTCGAAGAATCGGGCGAGACCTTCGACGTCAGCCGCGAGGACCTCGAAGCCCTGCTCGACCGCGCCGAACGCCATGCGGCCGCCCGGCGCATCGCAACGGGAAGACGGCCGCGCACCTGAGGCGCACGGCCGTCGTCTCGCTTACCAGCCGAAGGTCATGCCGACCCGGCCGCCGCTCGATCCCTTGACGGTCGAGCCGGCGAACCCGCCGCTCACCCAGACATGGTCGCTCACCCGCGCCACCGCGGCGCCCGAGAAGCCCTGCTCGCCGCGATAGGTCGAGAGGTTGAACGACACCGCGACGTTCATGTCGCCCGGGATCGTCGTGCCGCCCAGCGCCATCGCCGCGGCGATGCCGCCATTGGCGCGGCGCATGCCGGTGTCGATCCGCCCTTCGGCCAGCGTCATGCGGGTGCCCAGCGTGCCGAGTTCGGCGACGTTGACCGTCGTGGTCGCGAGATTGCCCGCCGCGTCGCTGGTCACCAGGCTGAGTGCCCCCGATTGCGCCGCGCGGCTCGCCGCCGAGTTGATCCCCGACATGGTGTAGGTCGATGCGGTCGAGCCCAGCGATACCTGTCCCGCGCGGGTTGCGACTGCGCCCTGCCCGATCGCGACGCTGCCCGCCGCGCCGGCATTGGCGCCGTCGCCCATCGCTACCGCCGATGCACCATTGGCGGTGCTCTGGTTGCCCAGCGCCACCGCGCCCTGCCCGGTCGCAGTGTTGTTGCGACCGAGCGCCACCGCGCCATTGCCGGTGGCGACATTGGGATCGCCGATCGCCACCGCGCCGTTGCCGCTCGCGGTGTTTCCGGCGCCGATCGACACTGCCTGCCCGTTTATCGCACGCGCACCGTTGCCCACCGCCACCGACGATTCGCCGCTGGCCACCGAATTGGCGCCCACCGCGATCGACTGCGCGCCGGCCGCCTGCGGCCCGGGTCCGGTCATGTTGGTGCGGAAATAGGCGCCGTTCGTCGCCGCGGTATTGGCAGTGGCGAGCGCGGTGTCGGCAGTCCCCTGCGCCGTCGCGGCGTTGGTCAGCGCCGTGTTCGCCGTGCCTTGCGCGGCATTGGCCGCACCCTGCGCCGTCGCCGCATTGGCGAGCGCGGTGTTCGCCGTGCCCTGTGCCGCATCCGCCGCACCCTGCGCCGTAGCGGCATTGGCAAGCGCATTGTTCGCCGTGCCCTGCGCGGCGTTGGCGGCGATCAGCGCCTGGTCGGCCGTCGCGCCCCCCGCGGTCGCTGCGGCGAGCGCATTGTCGGCAGTCGCCTGCGCCGTCGCAGCGTTGGCGAGCGCGGTATTTGCCGTCGCCTGCACCGCATTGAGCTGGGTGAGGTTGACCGCATCCGTGCCCGCGGTGCCCGCAGCGACATTGGTCACCTGACGCTCGGCGCCGGCCGCGCCGACCGACACGCTGTTGGCGCGGTTGGCCACCGATCCGTTGCCCAGCGCAACGGCATTGCTGGCGCTGGCGGTGGTCGCATAGCCGAGTGCCATCGAATCGGTGCCCGTCGCCACGCTGATCGCGCCCAGCGCGGTGCTGCGCGCGCCCGATGCGGTGGTCGTCAGCCCGCTGAACGCGTCCTGCCCACCGATCGCGACCGAAAGGCTGCCGGACGCCTGGGCGTTCAGACCCATCGCCACCGCACGCTCGCCGCTGGCCGCCGACGTGAAGCCGACCGCGACGCCGAACTCACCAGCGGTGTTGGCGGCAAGGCCGAGCGCCGTGCTGCCCCGTCCGCCGGCATTGGCGCTCTGGCCGAGTGCCGTCGCCGACTGACCCGAGCGCGCCCGCGCGCCCAGCGCCGTCGAATTGAAGCTCGACGTCAGCGCATTGACGCCCAGCGCCACCGAATCCAGGTCGTTGGTCTCCGCTTCGGCACCGATCGCGATCGAACCGGCCCCGGCCGAAACGCTGGCCGCGCCGATCGCCACGCTGTTGGCGCCGCTCGACGACGCATAGGCGTTGTTCGCGGCATTCACCGTGCCCAGCGCGATCGAATTGGCGCCGCTGCTCGTCGAGCCGAAGCCGAGCGCGACCGAGGCGGCACCCGAGGCATAGGTTGAGGAGCCGATCGCAGTGCTGTAATTGGTGGCCGCCCAGGCGGCGAGGCCGAACGCCGAGGCGCTGTCTCCAGTCGCCGCGGAGATGAAGCCCACCGCCGTCGCCTGGTCGCCCGCTTCCGAATTATACCCCAGCGCGATCGAGCCATAGTCCGTGCCCGATGCATTGCGGCCCAGCACGATGCTGTCGCCCAACACCGACGACGCGCCATCGCCCATCACGATCGAGAAGGCGCCCTGCGCATTGGCGGCGCGCCCGATTGCGATCGACGAATCGCCGTCGGCGACGGTCACTGCGCCCATTGCGATCGCCTGATTGCCGAACGCCTGCGCGACGAGGCCCAGCGACAGCGACTCGGTGCCCGAGGCATGCGCGCCGAAGCCCAATGCGGTCGAGCTCGAACCGGTCGCTTCCGCCACTGCGCCGATCGCCACCGAGGTGCCCGCAGTCGCATCGGCCGAATAGCCGATCGCGACCGATCCGAAGATCGCCGTGTTGCCCGGCCCCTGCACCGTCACGCCCTCGCCGATCGCGACGTTCGAATCGCCGTTGACGGTGACGTCGCCGCAAAGGGCGTTGTCGTCCGATCCGGGCTGGAGCGCGCCGACGGGATTGTTGGCGGCATCGCGGCACTGGGCGTTCTGCGCCTGCGCCTCGCCGGTGGCGAGCATCAGCGCGATCGTCCCCAGCGAAACGGTGGCGAAGGCGCGCAGCGCAATACGGCTGGCGGTGGTGTTGGCAGTCATGGTGAAGTCCCCTCTTCGTTGTCGAAGGGGGAGACGGAGTTCGCGGCGCAGACCGGACACGCCGCGGCGAATTATTTTGGCGTCAGAAGCTCAGGTCGAACCCGAGCCGGACGCTGCGCGGCCGCAGCGGGGTGGTCTGGTCGCGGTCGCGGATCAGGAAGGGCGATCCCAGCGCGAAGCGATTGCCGCGCGAGTCGAGCAGATTGGTCAGCGCCAGGCTCACCCCCCGCTTCGCCTCGCCGAGGCGCACCTCGACACCGGTATCGACATAATCGCCCTGCAGCCGCCCGAGGATCGGCCCGATCCCCAGCGTCGACTTGCCGACATAGCGGGCATAGCCGTTGGCGCTGAACTCGAGCCCGTTGCCAAGAATATGGGTATAGGCCGCGCCGATCCGCCCGGTCGCATCGGCGACATTGGGCAGGCGCTCGACGTTCACGGCGGTGGAAGCGTCGGCGGTGGGCAGGATCACGAAGGCGCGATCGGTAACCTTGCTGTTGTTGAGATACAGCGCCGCATCCAGTTCCAGCCCGGCCACGGGACGCCAGCGGGAAGTCATGCCGATCGAAAAGACGCGACCGTCGCCGGCATTTGCGGTGGTCGGGAAGCCGAAGCCGTCCACCAGATCGGCCTGGATATCGGTCCAGCGCGTCGCCGAGGCGCTCAGCGCCAGGTCCAGCCCGGGGCTGCGATAGCGCGCGCCGGCTTCGTAGGTGGCGACCCGGTCGCCGTCGAAGCGCTGGATGAACTCGCGCCGCACTGCGATACCGCCGGGACGGAAGCCCTGCTGGTACCGCCCGAACAGCGTCAGGTCGTCGGCGATGCGATACGCCGCGGCCAGTGACGGCAGGAAGCGCGTTTCCGAACGCGAAGCGCGCGCACCGGGATCGAAACGGAATGCGATCGCCTCGGCGACGTCCTCAGAACTGCCCGACAGCGTCGCATGCGTCAGCCGTCCGCCGAGCGTCAGCGTGAAGCGATCGACGGGCTCGACCGTCGCCTCGCCATAGAGAGTCGCTTCCTCGACCTGGTTGCGGACGCCGGTCAGCCGCGCGAAATCCATCTTGCGATGCGTCAGCGTGTCGTTGCGGAGTATGCTGGCGGCAAGCACCCAGCCTGTGCCGTTCGCCCCGCGCCGGGCAAGGCGCACTTCCCCCGTCACCATCGAGATACGGTTGGACTGCGTGAATGCGCTGTTGATCGCGCTCGCCGTCGGGCGGACGATGGGATCGCCGGGATCGGTGAGCGTCTGGCCCTCGAACCGTTCGAACACATATTGGCCGGCATAGCCGAGCGACGAGGTCAGCTCGAGCGATCCCCAATGCTTGCGCGCGACCAGATCGACCAGCCAATATTCGTTCTCGAACGGCTGGGCGATGCCGCTCGCGCGATCGAGTTCGCCGACGGCGCGCTCGGCATATTGGCTGTCGTCGCCGTTGATCCGCTGGCCCACCGCGTTGAGGTCGATCGTCCAGTCGTCGCCCGGATCGACGCGCAGCCCGGCCCGCCCGCCGATCGTGCGCACCCGGTTGATGTCGTCGAGCCCGCGCTGGACATCGTCGATATAGCCGCCCTCGATCGACCCGAAGGCGAGCAGGCGCAGCCCGATCGTATCCTGCTTGATCGGCAAATTGAGGATCGCGCCGCCATCGACGCCCGGCTTGCCATGCTGGACCGCGAGCACCCCGCCCCAGGCAGACCCTTCGAAGTTCGCAAGATCGGGCGAGCGCGGCACCACGCGCACCACCCCGCCCAGCGATCCCGCACCGTAGAGCGTGCCCTGCGGCCCCTCCAGCACCTCGACGCTCTTGACGTCGTAGAGGCGCAGATTGGGATCTGGCGCGCTATAGGTGATCCGGCTGTTCCCCCAATATTGCCCCACGGTCGACTGGGTCGGACCGACGAAGCTCGAATCGGCGATGCCGCGGATGAACAGCTTGTTGCGGCCCGGCCCCAGATGCGTCGAGGCGACGCTGGCGATCCGAGCCTCGACCGCCTCGGTCCCGCGCAGGCTCTCCGCCGCGCTGAGTGCCGATCCATCGACGATCTGCACCCCGCCGGGATAGGCGCCGAGCGGCACGTCGCGCTTGGTCGCGGTGACGACGATCTCCTCGGGCGTCGGCGCGACTTCGGGCTCTACGGTCGGCGGCGCGGGGCGCGGGCGCTTGGGCGCGGCGGACTTGCTGAAGCGCTCGACCAGATAGGTCGCGGGGGCGACACGGCGCGCGCGGAACCTGGTGCCGAGCAGCATCCGTTCGAGCGCCTGCGATGCCGTGAAGCGTCCGCGCACGGGACGCACCTGGAGCCCGGCGAGCGTGGCCTCGCGAAAGCCGATGCTCGTGCCGGTCTGGCGGCTCAATTGCTGGATCGCGGTGTCGAGCCGCGATGCGCCGAGGTCGATCTCGGCCACTCGCTCCTGCGCAAGCGCAGGAGACGCGATGATCATGGAAGCAAGGAAGCCCGGGCTAGCGGGGCGGACCATCTGCGGGGGACATCGTCCATCCTTCCCCTTCTGCGACGAACCGCACGCCGAGCAGCGGTCCGGCACGGGCGAGCACTTGGTCGGGCGAGCCGCCGAGCATCAGCGTGCCGCCGCCCAGCGTCCGCGCCTCGGTCCCAGGGGCGGGGCGCACCGGCTTGCCCAGGCTCCGGCTGAGGTCGCGCGCTACCTGCCCCAGCGAGGCGTTGTCATAGTGCAGCGCCCCCGACGCCCAGCTCCCGATCGCCTGGGTGCTCGCCTTGCCGACCACCGGCTTCGCGCCCTTGGCGTCGCGCGTCAGCGTGTCGCCCGGTGCCAGCCGCACCTCGTCCGGACCCGGCGCATAGATCACCGCGCCTTCGGACACCGCGACCTGGAGCGCGTCGCCGTCCTGCACGACGTTGAACACCGTCCCGGCATCGACCAGCCGAGTGCCGCCGGCCATCACCACGAACGGATCGCTCGCGTCGTGCACCACGTCGAACCGCGCCTCGCCCTGTTCGAGCACGACATGGCGCGGCGTATCGGGATCGAGGATCACCCGCGTCGCGCCGTTGAGCGCGAGCTTCGATCCGTCTGCAAGGTCAATCATCCGCTGCTCGCCCGGCGCGGTCGCGATCTGCTGTGCGGGCGCGTCGCGGTCGATCACCGACCAGCCGCCAACCGCGGCAATCGCCGCCGCAGCGGCCGCCCCTGCGGGCAACCACCAGCGGCGCGCCTGCGGTTCGGCCGCGACTTCCACCGGCGCCGACGCCAGCAGCGCCGCGCCCCAATCACTGTCGTCGAGCGCCGCCTCATAGGCCGCCAAATGCGCCGGATCGGCTTCGAGCCAGGCGGTATAGCCGTCCCAATCGTCGAACGCCGGATCCTGGACGCGAATCGCCCAGAGCCGCCCGGCTTCTCGAATCTCGGTCTGTGCGCTCATCGCCATGTCCCTATGACGGAGCCCGTGCGATCATTCCGCATCGAATTTCGCCCTCAGGTCGGCAAGCGCGCGATATGCCTTTTGCAGATCCTTCTCGACCGAGCTGAGGCTGACCCCCAGTTCGCGCGCGATCGCCGCCTGGCCGATGCCGTCCAGCCGGCAGCGGCGGAACACGATCTCCACGCGCGGCCCCAGCGCGGCAAGCGCCGCCTGAACCTCGCGCAACCGCTCACGCGCGATCAGCGAACGCTCGCCCATCGGCGCTTCCTCGCCCGGCAGCGTCTCGTGCCAGTCATGGTGCCGCCGGTCGCGGCTCACGCTCGAACGCCGCCGGTCGCGCACCAGATTCTCGGCGGCGCGGAACAGATAGGAGAGCGGATCGGCAATCGGCTGGCTCGGCGCCGCCGCCACGCGCTGCCACAGATCGTGCAGCACGTCCTCGGCATCGTCGGCCATCCCGCGCGCGGCGAGGAAGCGGAGCAACCGCCCGCGCTCGTTGAGCACCACGCGCTGGAGCCCGCTGACCTGCGCGTCCGAATCCGTCACGCGCGGCACCGCGCGCGCCGGCCCGCAATATCGGAAAGACCAACCTGCTGGTGCAACGGAGACCCCATGACGGTTCAGAAAGCGCGTCCCTGCGGCTGGTCGGCACGCGCCTGTGCGAAGGCCGAGATATGGGGCGCCTCGGGCGCGATCCAAGCCTTGGCCGGCACGGGCGCGTCGCCCCACAGATAGCCCAGCGGATCGACCGCGCGGCCGGCGACGCGAACCTCGAAATGCAAGTGATTCCCGGTCGATCGCCCGGTCGATCCCATCAGCGCGACGGCCTGGCCCTGCGCCACCTGCATGCCCGGCCGCACCAGCACCTGCGAGAGATGCGCGTACCGCGTCGTCACGGTGCCATGATCGATCTCGACCATTTCGCCATAGCTCCCCGCGCGTCCGGCATGGCGCACCACGCCGGGCGCCGAAGCAAGCACCGGCGTGCCGAGCCGCCCGGGAATGTCGATCCCGCGATGCATCGCCGCGGTGCGCCGGAACGGATCGCCGCGAACCCCGAACTGCGAGGACAGCCGCGGCAATATGGGTGCGGCCCCGCGGCGCGGCCCGGCCTCGGCCTGCGGCACGGGCACGAGTTGCGGCACGAGTTTGGGCAACGGTTCGGCAGGCGCGGCGCGGAACGTCGCTTCGCGGCCGCCGGGAAGCTCGGTGATGCCCGGCGACACCGGCCCATTGTCCGGGGAGGACAGCAGAAGGACCAGGTGCAGGGGTAAGAAGCCGGGCATCATTGCTTGGACGGAGCCGCCGCGCCGATCCCGTACGCTCGGTCGCAAAAATATTTCGGCGCGAAAAATGCTGCGGGAACCCGTGCCGGGCGCCGTCCTCCTTGCAGCCAGTAATTCGCTTTCAGTCACGGAGCCGAGGATGAACCCCACCGAACGCCGCATGCTCGACATGCTCAAGAAGGGCCGCGACCAGTTCGGCGTCGTCGCGGTCAAGGCCGAGTTCGAAGCCGAGGGCACGCGCCCCGACGAATTCCTCCGTCTGCTCGAACTCGCCCGCCGCGCCGATCTCAAGGTCGCGCTCAAGATCGGCGGCTGCGAGGCGGTGTCGGACCTGCTCGCCTCCAAGCTCTATGGTGTCGATCACGTCATCGCCCCGATGATCGAGACGCCCTATGCGCTCACCAAATTCGCCGAGGCGCGCGACAAGACCTATGGCGGCGCCGGCCACGAAACCCAGTTCCTGTTCAACCTCGAGACCGAGGCGACGCTCGCCAATCTCGACGCGATGCTGCCGATCGCCAAGGCCAAGCTCGACGGCGTGGTCTTCGGCCGGGTCGACTTCACCCTTTCGCGCGGATTGCCGCGCAAGAGCATCAACGATCGCCAGATCACCAATGCGGTGCTGCGGGTCGCGCGCGCCTGCGCCGAAAACGACCTGACGCTCGTCGTCGGTGGCTCGGTCGCGGTCGAGGCGGGCGCCGCGCTGCGCGAGATCCGCGCCGTCCGGCTCGATCGCTTCGAGACGCGCAAGGTGATCTTCGACGGATCGATGGCCGAATCCGCCCGCTTCGAGGCGGGCATCGCCAACGCTGTCGCGTTCGAGCTCGCCTGGCTCGAGAACAAGCGCGATCATTACCGCGCGATCGCCGACGAGGATCTGGCGCGCATCCGGATGATCCAGGAGCGCAGCGCCCTCGCGGCTATCGAGCGGGCCGCCTGATCCGATGCCGCTGCACGAGGAAGTATCGGCGCTGATGCGCGCGGTCGCCGCTGACGTGGTGCTCCCGCGCTACCGCACCCTCGCCGCCGGCGAGGTCATGACCAAGAGCGCGGGCGAAGTCGTCACCGTCGTCGATCGCGAGGCCGAATTGCGCTTGCACGACGGGCTCGCCGCGCTCGGCCTCGGTGCCCGCATCCTCGGCGAGGAAGCCGCCGAAGCCGACCCCGCGCTGCTCGACGATGTCGGCAAAGGGCTGGTCTGGCTGATCGACCCGCTCGACGGCACCGCCAACTTCGCCTCGGGCCGCGGCCCCTTCGGGATGATGATCGCCCTGGTCGACAATGGCAGCCCGGTCGCCGGCTGGATGCTCGATCCGCTGACCGATCGACTCTGCCACGCCGCGCGTGGCATGGGCGCCCGCTGCAACGGCATGCTGGTCCGCGCCCGCGCGACCGGAAGCGCCCGCCCCCGCGCCGCGCTAGGCACGCACTTCCTCACCGCGGATCGGCGCGCCCGCGTCCATGCCCGCGCCGACCAGCATCTCGATGTCGTCCCGGTCCCGCGCTGCGCTGCCGAGAGCTATCCGCGCCTCGTCTTCGGGCAGGACGACGTCGCGTTGTTCCAGCGCATCCTCCCCTGGGACCACGCTGCCGGCGCGCTGTTTGTCACCGAGGCGGGCGGCAAGGCCACGCATTGGGACGGCACCCCCTGGCGCGTCGGCGGGCCCGGCATCGGCGTGCTCGCCGCCGCCAGCCCCTGGCAGTGGGAGGTGGCCGCGCAGGTGCTGCTCCATCCCGCCGCCGGCCTGATCGAAGCCGATCGCCTCGCCGCATGATCCGCCGTGCTACGCTTCTCGCGAGCTGCGTGCTCGCCGCGTTGCCGGTGCCCGCGCTCGCCCAGCTCGGCTCGCCGGTCGCGACGCCCCAGCAGCAGGGCAACCCGACCGCGCGTGGCGCCGCCGCGGCGCAGGTCGCGGTTCCACCCGCCGAAGTCACCCCGTATCAGCCGACGGTGATCGAGACGCCCGTCACGGCCCCCGCCGAGCCGCCCCGCGATCTCCCCGCCCGCCCCGCACCCACCACGCCCCCCAGCGAATATGAGAGCTTCGTCTCCGCCGCCGCGGGCACGCCGCTGCGCCGCTTCGGTGCCGACCTGCTCGTCCCCGGCGCGCGCGACTTCACCGCCGGGCCGACCGCGACGATCCCGCCCGATTACCGCCTCAACCCCGGCGACGAGGTCCTGCTCGGCCTCACCGGATCGGTCCAGGCGTCCAACCTGCGCCTGACGATCGACAGCGAAGGCCGCATCTTCGTCCCCCGCATCGGCGCGATCGCCGTCGGCGGCGTCCGCTACGGCGACCTGCACGACGTCATCGCCCGCCGCGTCTCGCGCCAATATCGCGGCTTCCAGCTCGAAGTGACGCCCGGCCGCCTCCACGGCGTCACCGTCTACGTCACCGGCTTCGCCGCGGCGCCGGGCTCGTACACCGTCGGCAGCCTGTCGACGCTGGTCAACGCCGTGCTCGCCTCGGGCGGCCCCGCAGCCGGCGGCAGCTTCCGCTCGATCCAGCTCCGCCGCGGCGGCAAGCTGGTCTCGGACTTCGACCTCTACGACCTGCTCTTGAAGGGCGACCGCAGCGGCGACGCCGTCCTCCAGAACGGCGACGTGCTCTACATCGCGCCCGCAGGCGAGCAGGTGGCGGTGATCGGCAGCGTCAATCGCGAGGCGATCTTCGAAGTCGCCCCCGGCGAGACCGTCAGCGATGCGATCCGCTATGCAGGCGGGGTCAACACCGTCGCCGACGCGAGCCGGCTGATGGTGTTCGACTCGCTCGGCCGCGACGGCAAGGGCTGGGAGGAACTGTCGGCTGCCGACGCCGGCATGCGGAAGGCGCGCCGCGGCGATATCGTCCGCGTGCTCTCGCAGGTCGGCATCGCCCGTCCGCTCGCCCAGCAATCGGTGCTGGTCACGATCAGCGGCGAAGTCGCCAAGCCCGGCCGCTATTATTTCCAGCCCGGCACTAGGCTCGACCAGGTCGTCGCGCAGGCCGGCGGGCTCACGCCCCAAGCCTTCCCCTATGCCAGCGTCATCACCCGCGAGAGCGTCAAGGCGCAGCAGCAGCAGAGCTTCGATCGCGCCGTGCAGGATGCCGAGCTGCTCCTCACTGCCCAGCCGGTGACGTCGGCCAATCGCGCCCAGCTCGTCCAGCCCGCCAACCTCGCGCTCGTCCGCTCGATCGTCGACCAGCTCCGCGAGCGTCGCCCGAATGGCCGCCTCGTCTTCGACCTGCCGGTGACCGCGCAGGCGCTGCCGGGCGCGCTGGTCCTCGAGAACAACGACACGATCTACGTGCCCCCGCGCCCGGTCACCGTCGGCGTGTTCGGCGCGGTCCCGACCCCCGCCTCGTTCGCCTGGCGCGAGCGCGCGACCATCGGCGACTTCGTCCAGTCGGCCGGCGGCGTCCAGAAGCTCGGCGACAGAAACGAGATCTTCGTCGTCCGCGCCAACGGCACCGTGCTCGCCGACGGCAAGCGCGTGCTGCGCGCGCCCGCGCTCCCCGGCGATCTCGTCTACGTGCCGATCGACGCCAATCGCGGCGAGTTCTGGGCGCGGCTGCGCGACATCACCTCCAGCCTGTTCGGCGGGGTGATCGGCGCGGCGTCGATCGTGAACCTCACCCAATGAAGCTCGTCACCGATCCGCGCACCCGGCGCATCGGCTATGCCGTGCTCGCCGTCGTGCTCGCCTTGCTCTGCGTCTTCCCCCAGCCCTATGTCGCGCGCGCCAAGCTGGTCCCGCAGGACAATAACAGCATCGGCCTGGGCTCGATGATGAACGCGCTCGGCGGCCAGCTCCAGGGCTTCGCGGCCTTGTTCGGCGGCGCCAAGCAGCCGGTCGACATGTACCTCGCAATCTCGCGCGGCACCGAAGTCACCGACGCGGTCATCGCCAGCCTCAAGCTCGTCGGCCCGAGCGGCTATGCCAGCCCGGACAAGGCCCGCGTCGCGCTCGCCAAGCGAGTCGACATCCACTCGCTCACCGGCGGCATCGTCGAAGTCGAGGTCCGCACCCACGACGCCGCCCAGGCCCAGGCGCTCACCAAGGCCTATGTCCAGGCGATCAGCGATCGCATCATCGCGCTCGGCCGCGATCGCGTTCGCCGCAAGCGCGACGTCGTCAAGCAGCGCTTCCAGGAAGCCGCCGGCCGCGTCGTCCAGACCGAAACTGCGCTGGGCGATTTCCGCCGCCGCAACCGGCTCGCCGAGCCAGAGGCCCAGCTCGGTTCCGCGCTGTCGCTGCGCGCCGGCCTCGAGGCCCAGCTCCAGGCCAAGCTCGTCGAGCTCCAGACGCTCCAGCGCTTCCAGGGCGAGGAAAACCCCCAGCTTCAGGCGGTCCAGTCCGAAGTCGCCTCGCTGCGCGGCCAGATCGCCCGCACTGCCAGCCCCAGCGCCGGCGCCGCCGGCCCCAACGTCGCCGGGCTCAGCGAAGTCTCGGGCGAATATCTCAACCTCTATCGCGACTATCGCTTCGCCCAGGCGCTGTACGAAGTCTACGCCCGCTCGTCGGAAGAAGTCGCGGTCGAGACGCTCGCCGCCGAGACCGCGTCGGACGTCCAGCTCATCGAAGCCCCCCGCCTCGACGCCGAGCGGAAATATAACATTCCCGCGGTCGCGCTGCTCGCGCTGCTGATCGCACTGGCGCTGTTCACCGAGATCTACGCCCCCGCCACCGGCATCGACCTGCGCCTCCGCAAGGCTCCCGCGCAATGAAGCCCGAGCTGTCGGTCGTCATCCCCTGCTACAACGAAGCGGAGAATGTCCGCGCGATCTGCGCCGCGGTCACCGCCGAGGCCGCGCAGCACGCGGCTTCGCACGAGATCCTGCTGATCGACAATGAGTCGACCGACGCGACGCGCGATCTGATGCGCGGGCTCTGCGCCGAAGACCCGCGCATCCGCGCGATCTTCAACAATCGCAATTACGGCCAGATGCGCTCCCCCACCTACGGCATCTACCAGGCGGAGGGCGACGCGGTGATCGGCATGTGCGCCGATTTCCAGGATCCCCCCGCGATGATCGGCGCGTTCGTCGCGCAATGGCGCGCCGGCGCGCAGGTCGTCCTCGGCCAGCGCCGCTCCGAACGCACCTCGCCGTTGCTCGCCGCCGCCCGCCGCCTCGGCTATGCCTTCCTCCGCCGCTACGGCGATTACCCCGTCATCCCCGGCGCCACCGGCTTCGGCCTGTTCGACCGCGAAGTGGTCGATACGCTCGCCGCCTGGAACGAGCCCGAGCCGTTCTTCCGCGGCATGCTTGTCGAGAGCGGCTTCCGCCTGGCGGTACTCCCCTTCGACCGCCCCGAGCGGGCCGCCGGAACCAGCAAGAACGATGTCGCCGCGCTTTTCTCCTTCGCGCTGTCCGGGCTGGCCGGCTCGGCCAAGTCGCTGCTGCGCATGCCGATCGTGCTGTCGTTCCTCGTCGCTGGATGCGCGCTGCTGCTCGGCGCCGCGGCGGCAGCCGCGGCCCTGTTCGGCGGCCCGGCGCTGGCGCTGCTCGGCTTCGCCACCGGCTTCGGCATGTTCGCGGTGCTGCTGCTCTTCCTCGGCCTGATCGGCGAGCAGGTCCGCATGCTCGCCGAGCGCACCCGCAACGTGCCGCTGGTGATCGAGTCCGAACGGATCAACTTCCCCCCCGACCGCCGCCGCCCCGCGTCGCGGGTGCTGATCCGCCGCCCGTGAAGCCCCCCAAAAAACTCCCCTCCCTGCAAGGGAGGGGCTGGGGGTGGGTGCGCGCGTCTGCGCGCCAAAAGACTCTTAACCTGCCGGCAAAAGGCGCCGGCCGGGGCATCGAGCCCCGCCCGCCGCAAACCCACCCCCAACCCCTCCCTTCCAGGGAGGGGAGTTCGAGAGGCGCGCGCCTCATCGAACGCCTCCTCGCGCTGGCCGTCGTCGCCAGCGTGATCGCCACCGCGCTCGCCTTCCGCGAGACCGGCTATCTCCCCCAGCCCTTCGTGTTCGACACCAACGACACCTTCATGGACTGGTTCAACACGGCCTATTGGGCCAACCGCCCCGGCGCGTACGACGTGTGGCGCAGCATCTATCCGCCGCTGTCCTTCGTCTTCCTCGATCTGTTCAGCCTGCCCGGCTGCTATCTCCAGTCGCCCTTCCACGCGCGCGATTGCGACTGGCTCGGCAACACGACGATCTATGCCTTCTACGTCCTCGACGTCGTCCTCGTCTGGCTGAGCTTCCGCCGCGCCGATCCGCGCACCGCGCCGATGCGGACGATCGCCTTCGGGCTCGGCCTGCCGCTGCTGTTCACGCTCGAGCGCGGCAACCTGATCCTCGTCGCGCTGCCCGCCTTCATCCTCGCGCACGGCCCGCTGGTGACACGCGGCCCGTGGCGCTGGCTCGGCGCCGCCGCGACGATCAACTTCAAGCCCTATCTCCTGCTCCCGGTGCTCGCCCACGCCGTCAGGCGCGACTGGCGCGGCCTCGAGCTGGCCGGGATCGCGACGATCTTCGTCTATCTCGTCACCTTGGCGATCGTCGGCGCCGGGACGCCGATCGAGCTGGCCGCCAACACCGCCAACTGGGTCGTCTTCCAGAGCGGCCAGGTCTGGAACGAGATCCACTATTCGACCAGCTACGCGCCGTTCCTGCTGATCCGCAACTCGCAGATCCCGGTGCTCCAATTCGTCCCCTCGCGCACCGTCGAGGGAATCGAATTCCTCGTCCCCCTCGTCATCCGCGCCAGCCAGTGCATCGCGCTGCTCGCGCTCGCCGGCGCCTGGCTCCAGCCCAGGGCGCTGTCGCACGCGCGCATCGCAACGCTGCTGCTCGCCGCCTATCTCGTCACCCAGTCGCCCGGTGGCTACACCCAGACCTTCCTGCTGTTCCTCGTCCTGCTCGAGCCGTGGAAGGGCCTGGGCCCGATCCTCGCGATCGTCTGCGCCTATTTGCTCTGCCTCGTCGCCGACTGGCCGCTGTCGACCGTGCTCGAACTCGCCACCAACTCCTGGCTCAGCGGGCGCCCGGTCACCCCGAGCTTCGGCCTCGCCATCGGCCATTTCGTCCGCCCCGGCCTCGTCGCGCTGATGCTATGGGCATTGGCACTCGACAGCCTCGTCCGCGTGGCGCGCGCACACCGCTTCCACCGCCCGACGCTGGGGCTCGCATGATCTTCGAAGCCGACATGGCCGCGGTCAACGCCGCGCTCGCCCCCTTGTGGCCGCGCCTGGCGGGCGCCCGCATCTTCATGACCGGCGGCACCGGCTTCATCGGCCGCTGGATGCTCGAAGCGCTGGCACGCTCCGGGATCGACGCCCAGGTGACGTTGCTCAGCCGCGACCCCGACGCCTTCGCCGCCCGTGCGCCGCACCTTGCCGCGCGCTTCGATCTGGTCGCCGGCGACGTCACCCGCTTCCTCGCTCCCGCAGGCAACTACACCCACGTCCTCCACGCCGCGACCGACGCCAGCGCCGCACTCAATGCCAACGATCCGCGCCGAATGTTCGACACGATCGTCGATGGCACCCGCCGCGCGCTCGATCTCGCTGTCGAAAACCAGGCGCGCTTCGTCTTCCTCAGTTCGGGCGCGGTCTATGGCGCGCAGCCGTGGGAGGTCAGCCATGTCGGCGAGGACTGGCGCGGCGGCCCCGATCCCTGCGATCCGCTCTCCGCCTATGGCGAAGGCAAGCGCGCCGCCGAAATGCTCTGCGCGATCTACGCCAGGCAATTCGGCCTCGATGTGGTCAACGCCCGCATCTTCGCGCTGCTCGGCCCCCTGCTCTCGCTCGACATCCATTTCGCCGCGGGCAATTTCATCCGCGATGCGATGGCGGGCAAGCCGATCCGCATCATCGGCTCGGGCGAGGCGGTGCGCTCCTATCTCTACGCCGCCGATCTCACGATCTGGCTGTGGACGCTGCTGATCGCCGGCAAGCCCGGCACGGTGGTCAACATGGGCTCCGAAGAAGCGGTGTCGATCGCCGACCTCGCCCGCCGCACCGCGGCGCTGCTCGGCGGCCCCGGTGTCGAGATTCTCGGCCAGCCCGATCCCGGCTGGAACGCCGGGCGCTACGTCCCCTCTACTGCCCGCATCCGCGCCGAACTCGGCGTCGCGCCGACGGTCGGCCTCGACGACGCGATCCTGCGCACCGCGCGCGCCAACGGATGGAAACCATGACCGAAGTAAAGCTCGCCCACTGGGTGGCGGACACCCTCGTCGCGCACGGCATCGACCATGTCTTCATGCTGACCGGCGGCGGCGCGATGCACCTCAACCACGCGCTCGGCACGCACCCGCAGCTCGCCACCACCTTCACCCATCACGAGCAGGCGCTGGCGATGGCGGCCGAGGCCTATTACCGGCTGACCAACAAGCTCGCGGTGGTCAACGTCACTTCGGGCCCAGGCGGCACCAATGCGATTACCGGCGTCTATGGCGCACATGTCGATTCGATCGGCATGCTGGTGATCTCGGGCCAGGTGAAGACCGAGACCACCGTCCGCGCCACCGGCCTGCCGCTGCGCCAGTTCGGCGACCAGGAACTCGATATCGAGCCGATCGTCCGCCCGATCACCAAATACACCACGATGGTCACCGATCCGCTGACCATCCGCTACCATCTCGAAAAGGCGCTCCACCTCGCCACTTCGGGCCGCCCCGGCCCGGTCTGGCTCGACATCCCGCTCGACGTCCAGGCAGCGAAGATCGATCCTGCCCAGCTGACCGGCTTCGATCCCGCCGAGCTCGACGAGCCGTGGAAAGCCACCGACCTCGAAGCGACAGCCGCCGCGATCCTCGAAAAGCTCGCTGCCGCGCAGCGCCCGGTGGTGTTCGCCGGCAGCGGTGTCCGGCTGAGCGGCGCGCATGCCGATTTCCTCGCACTGATCGAAAAGCTCGGCGTCCCCGTGGTCACCGGCTGGAACGCGCATGACGTGCTGTGGAACGCGCACCCGCTTTACGCCGGCCGCCCCGGCACGGTCGGCGACCGCGGCGGCAACATGGTCACCCAGAGCGCCGATCTGCTGCTCGTCCTCGGCAGCCGCCTCAACATCCGCCAGGTCAGCTACAATTGGAAAACCTTCGCGCGCGAGGCGTACAAGATCTGGGTCGACATCGATCCCGTCGAGCTGCGCAAGCCCACCGTCACCCCCGACATGCCCATCGTCGCGGATCTGGCCGACCTCATCCCCGCGCTGCTCGAAACGCCCTATGCAGGCCCGACCCCAGCGCACGCCGAATGGCTCGAATGGTCGCGCGAGCGCGTCTGGAACTTCCCCGCGGTGCTCCCGGAATATCGCAACCACGGCCCTTCCGTGCATCCCTATGTCGCGATGGAGGCGCTGTTCGAACGGCTGGACGAGGACGATGTGATCGTCACCGGCAACGGCAGCGCCTGCGTGGTCAGCTTCCAGGTCGCCGAGATCAAGCGCGGCCAGCGGCTGTGGACCAACTCCGGCTGCGCGACGATGGGCTACGATCTCCCCGCCGCGATCGGCGTCTGCGCCGCCACCGGGGGCAAGCGGCGCGTCATCGCGATCGCCGGCGACGGCAGCATCATGATGAACCTCCAGGAGATGCAGACGATCGCGGGATACGGCCTGCCGGTGAAGGTCTTCCTCATCAACAACAACGGCTATGTCTCTATTTTCCAGACACATCGCAATTTCTTCAACGGCGTCGAAGTCGGCGGCGGGCCCAAGAGCAACGTCACCTTCCCCGACTTCGGCAAGCTCGCCGCCGCCTTCGGCTTCGCCTATTTCAGGGCCGAATCGAATGCCGAACTCGGCGGCGCGATCGACGCCGCGCTCGCCACCGACGGCCCGGTGGTCTGCGAGATCTTCGTCGACGAGCACGTCGCCTTCGCCCCGAAGCTCAGCGCCAAGGCGCATCCCGATGGCCGGATCACCTCGCCCCCGCTCGAAGACCTCTCCCCCTTCCTCCCGCGCGAGGTGCTCCGCGACAACATGCGCATCGCGCTGCTGGAGGAGGAATGACCCGCGCGCATCGCCCCTTGCGCTTCCTGCTCGCCGGCGCGGCCAACACCGCGTTCGGGCTGGCGATCTATCCGCTGCTCCTGTGGAGCGTCCCGGCCTTCCACACGCATTACCTGGTCGCGCTCGGCGTCGCCCAGGCGATCAGCCTGTGCTTCGCCTTCGCGACCTATAAAATCGGCGTGTTCCGCACGCGCGGCAATGTCGCGCGCGAGTTCGGCACCTTCTCCAGCTTCTACTTATTCAACTATGCCGCGAACTGGGCCGCACTGCCGCTGCTCGTCGAGCTGGCCGGGGTGCCGCCGATCCTCGCCCAGCTCGGCTTCACGGCGCTGCTGATCGTCGGCAGCTGGTTCTGGCACAGCCGCGTTACCTTCCGTTCGGCGGGGATCCTCGCATGACCCGGTTCCTCGAACGCGCCTGCCCCGCCTGCGGCGCCACCGACACTCGCGAGGAGGCGCACAGCCTGGTTCGCGCCGAGGCGATGCATTTCGAGACGCTGCGGCCCTATTGGGCCGGGCTCTTCCGCGAGAAGCGCTTCTTCAGCTATCATCGCTGCCGCGGCTGCGGGCTGCTCTATACCCCGCATTTCTTCGATGGCGCGCGGCTCGCCGAACTCTATTCGAGCATGGCGCCCAACATGGAGATCGTCTCCAACGACGCGATCGCCGCGACCCAGAAAGGCTATTTCGATGCGGTCCGGGGCCCGCTCGAAGGCGGCTATCTCGAGATCGGTCCCGACACCGGCCATATCGTCGGCGAGGCCGCGGCGCGCGGGCGCTTCGACCATTTCTGGCTGTTCGAGCCCAACCGCGCGATCCACGACACGTTGCGCGCCTCCGCCCGCGGACGCCCTGCGACACTGCTGACCGACATGGACGATCTCTCGCCGGTGCCCGACGGCTCGATCGGGCTCGCGGTGATGGTGCATGTGCTCGATCACCTGCTCGATCCGCTGGCGATGTTGCACCAGATCCGCGCCAAATTGCGCCCGAACGGGACACTTCTGATCGTCACCCATAACGAGAAGTCGCTGCTACGCAACCTGATGGGCACGCGCTGGCCGCCCTTCTGCCTCCAGCATCCCGAGCTGTATAATCCGAGGTCGATCAAGGACTTGCTCGATCGCGCTGGCTATGCGCAGGCCCGGGTGACGCGCAGCCGCAACTACTTCCCGCTCGATTTCCTCGCGCGCCAGGCGCTCTGGACCGTCGGCCTCAAGCCCGCCCGCCTGCCGCTCCCCCGCGTCTCGCTTGGCCTCCGCCTGGGCAACATGCTCACCCTCGCGAGCGCCTGAGTTGCGCCTCCAAACCCTTGTTTTAATTTGCATAATATTGCTGGCCGCGGCACTGCGCCTGCACGGCATCGGCTTCGGCCTTCCCGCCTTGAACGACCCCGACGAACCGTTGTTCATGATGACCGCGGTCGAAATGATACGGAATCAAAGTCTGAATCCAGGCTGGTTCGGCCACCCCGGAACGATCACGCTCTACACCATAGCCTTGGTCACCCTGCTGGTCGGCGGGATCGGCATCGCCACCGGCCGCTACGCCGACGCCGACGCCCTGGTCGGCGCAGTCTATGCCGACCCCGGTATCCTCTTCGTCCCCACCCGCATCGCCATCGCCCTATGCGGCGTGCTGTGCGTCTACCTGACCTGGCGCCTTGCAAAGCGCGTCGGCGGGGCCGGCACCGGGCTGCTCGCCGCCTTCTTCCTCGCGATCAACGCGCTCCAGATCGACTATTCGCAGGTCATCCGCACCGATGTGCAGGCGAGCATGTTCATGCTGCTCTGCCTGTTGGCGTCGCTCGCGATCGCCGAGCGAGGCCGCTGGCGCGACTATCTGCTCGCAGGACTCTTCGTTGGGCTCGGCTGCGCGACCAAATGGCCCGCCGCGGCGATCGCGCTCAGCCCCGTCGCTGCGAGTCTCTGGCGCATCGCGCAGGGCGAGCGCGAAATGCGCAGCCTCCTCGCCTTCGCCGCTGCCGCCACCGCGACGCTGGTGCTCGCCTCGCCCTATCTCCTGCTCGACTATCCCACGGTACTGCGCGACCTTGCCGGCGAGGCGCGTCCGCTCCACCCGGGTGCCACCGGCGGCGGGCCGCTCGCCAATATCGGCTGGTATCTCGGCGGGCCGCTGATCGGCGCGTTCGGCGCGGCCGGATTGGCGCTCGCCGCGCTCGGCACCGGACTGCTCGCGCTGCGCAACCGGATCGCGGCAGTCGCGCTGCTCCCCGGCGTGGCGACATTCGGCGTGCTCATCTGCATCCAGGCGCTGCGCTGGGAACGCTGGCTCGTCCCGCTGCTGCCCTTCGTCGCGCTCGCGCTCGGCTATGCGGTGCACCAGCTCGCCGAGATGCTGCGCGCGCGTAGCGCTCGCCCGCTCCGCGGCATCGAGCCGCTCGCAGCGCTGCTGCTCGCCCTCCCGATGCTCCAGGCGGCGCAGCATCGTGCCGCCGAGCGGTCGAACGACACGCGCCAGATCGCCGCGGCGTGGCTGCGCGCGCATGCGCCGCCCGACAGCTCGATCCTGGTCGAGCATGCCGCGCTCGACTTGGTCGCAGGCCAGTGGAAGCTGCTCTTCCCGCTCGGCAGCGCAGGCTGCGTCGACGCCCGGCAGGTGCTCGCCCGGAAAATCCGCTATGCCGAGGCCGAGCCGCTTCGCGCAGGCCGGCCGGTGGTCGATCTCGGCAATGTCGACATGGACCGCCTGCCCGGTTGCCGCGCCCGCTTCGCAGTGCTGAGCCATTACGACCGGTATCGCGACGCGCCCGCCGACTATCCCGCAGAGTGGCAGCGCTACGCCGCGCTCACCCGCGGTGCCGTGTTGCGGCAAGTGATCGCGCCCGTCAGGGGATCAAGCGGCGGACCGACCCTGCATATCTTCGAGATCGCCAAGCCCTGAGCGGGTGCGCCGCGGTGCCAAGGCATGCCGCGTGACGGTGTCGGAGGCGAGCCAGATCGCCAGCATCGCCACCACGCTGATCAGTCCGTCCACGGCATAATGCCAGCCGAGATGGACCGACCCCACCCAGATCAGCAGTGCGAAGATGCTCAGCCCCGCACCGAGCCAGCGATGGAAGGTGAAGCCGCCGATCGCGAACAAGGTCGCCATCGCGACATGCATCGAAGGGGCCGCGGAAATCCCGCCGGCGGGCGCGTATCCACCGTCGCGATACGCCTCGAGCAGCATCGACTGGAACTCGATCGCCGCGATCGGCCAGCCGCTCGCCCGCGCCAGTTGTGCCTGCTCTTCCAGCTTCGCATCGAACGCTGCGAATCCGGCATCGGGCGCGACCAGCGCATTGTAATAGCATGGCCCCGCCGAGCCGAGCAGCCACGCACCGACGCCGCCGATCAGGATCCATGCCGCGAGCCAGCAGCCGACGAGCCGCACGCGATCCTGCCGCGTCCGCCCCGCGAGGATTGCCAGCATCGGGAAGAGGAACATCATTGGCATCCACAAGGTGTAGAGCCAGTCGAGGAACTGGGTAACGCCGATCGACGGCATCAGCGCGTGCGAGAGGCGCCAGGGATCTGCGCCTAGAAATATCGCCCGGTCGATCGCCCGCAGCGCCGGATCAAGCGGGAAACCGCGCGCGGGCAGGACCAATTGCTTGAAGATGCCGAAGACCGGGATGGTCAGCCCGACGAGCAGTGCCGCCAGCAACACCGCCAGCACCGCCGACCGATCGAAGCGCACATCGGCGAGCCCGCGGCGTTGCACATAGGCCGTAGCAAGGCAGAGCAGGATCGCGAGCGATAGCGCGCTCGCCACGAAGCGGATCGTCACCCCGGCGACAGCATCGAGGCTGGTCTGGGTGACTGCCGTGAGCCAGCCGGCAGCCGCAACCACGATCAGCAGCAACGCGACGACAGCCAGCGTCTCGCCATCGCGCAGTCGCGCATGCTCGTAAACGATCCCCGTCGTCATCCGCTATCCCTCTGGGCAGCGTGCTAGGCGACAAGTCCTGATTATGTATTACTACGTAAGCACCCCCGTTCCGATCCGCAGTTGCCCGGCCATTCCGGCTATCGGACGATCGTCTCTGCTCGATCATGTTGATCCGCAGCCGATGCTCGCCCCGCCGCACGATCACCCAATCGGTGACCGAGGTGATGCCGTGGCGCTGCACGCCGTCGGCCCAGTTGCGCCCCAGTCGGCGTCGATGCTCTGGATCGGGCCCTCGTCGATCGTGGACGGCGGTGCCGCAACAGCAGCACCGCCGGGGAAAATGCGCGCGACGCGCGTCAGCGCCTGCCGCGCACCATGTTGAGAAGTGCGAGCCCGGCGATGCCGACCAGCGTCGCGCTCGCCCAGGGGCGCGCCTTGGCGAAGCTCTTCGCCTTTTCGGTCAGCGGCGCATCGCCGGCAAAATGGGTGCGGAACGCGTCGGTGAGACCGGTCTTGCGGTTCGAGACCGGGGAAACTTCAGGCTCGGCCATGGTGACTCCTTGTGGTGCAACTACCCCCGATCAACGCCTGCTGCCGTCCTTGGTGCCTTCTATCGGGCACGAAATGTTCTCCAGTCCCTGCGGCGCGCGGCGGATGCTCGGGAGCAGCAACTGGATCCAGGCGACCGCGAGCAGGTACGAGATCGACGCGAACAGGAAGAGCGGCAAATAGCCGAGCCCCGCCGCCAGCACCGCGCCGGCGACCTTGACGATCGCCATCCCCCCGAGATTGCCGCAGAACGCTCCAAATGCCGTCACACGGCCCACCTTGGCGCGCGGGGTAACGTCGGCGATGATGGCGTAGAGCGTGGTCGAAAAGGCCTGGTGCCCCGCCAGCGTGAGCGCGAGGATCGCGGTCGCGCCCCACAGGCTCTCCGAATATAGCGCGAGCGGCACCGGCAGCGCCGCGAGTCCGGCGACGAGCATCGCGCCCTTGCGCACGCGATCGAGATCGCGGCCGCGCACCAGCAGCCGGCTGGCGAGCGCGCCCGCGATCATCGCCCCGAGTGCCGCGCCAGCATAGGCGACCGCGAGCGGCGGCCCGAGCGCGGTCCCTTCGAGGGCGAACTGGCGGTGGAAGAAGTCCGGCATCCAGAACAGCATCAGCCACCAGGTCGAATCCGACAGTGCCTTGGCAAAGGCGATCGCCCAGGTGGGGCGCTCCCGGAGGATCGGGGCATAGGCTGTGGCGACCGAAGGCGCGGCCCCGACGTCGAAGCGGACGCCGCGCACCGCGACCAACCACGCTCCGGCCCAGACCACCCCTGCCAGCCCCGCGATCACGAAGGCGGCGCGCCAGCTGTAGAACGCGGCGAGCAGGGGGATGAGCAGCGGCGCGAGGATGCCACCGACGCTGCCGACCGCATTCCAGATGCCATAGGCCGTCGAGCGCTGGTGCGCGGGGAAGATCGTAGCGATCGTCTTGATCCCGCTCGGCGTCCCCATCGCCTCGGTCGCGCCGAGCGCGGCGCGGACAAGGGTGAACTGGCCCATCGTCACGGCCCAGGCATGGCCGATCGCAGCAATGCTCCAAGTGAGCACGCCAAGCGGATTGGCCCATTTGACGCCCGTGCGATCGGCGATCCAGCCGGTCAGCAGGAAGGCGGCCGCCGCCGAGCCCTGGAACCAGGCGGCGAGCGTGCCGTAGTCATTGTCGTTCCAACCAAGATCCCGCGAGATCACCGGCTTGAGCACCGAGATGATCTGGCGATCGATCAGGTTGAGCATCGCCGCCGCGAGCAGCAGTGCGAACAGCACCCAGCGGCGACGCTTCGACAGAGTCATCCGAAGGCGTCCCAGCGTGACTCGGCGCACTGCGCGGGTTGCTGCACAAGGGTCATGGCCGCGATGCTAGGGCAGCGCCGAGCGCAGCCTGACATATATTTCCTATCCACGGAGTATAAATTACGCTGTTCAGCCTCGCGGACCGCAAGGTTAGGCAACTCTATCGTCAAGAGCGGTGGCCCAAAAGCGATGTGCATGCAGTTTCCCGCCTCCCCCTTCGCCGCGGAGATTACCGTGGCCGTCTCCGGGCTAAATGCCGCGCGGCTCGCCTGGCGCGAGGGCCAGGCCGGGAAGCATGCCGTGTCGCGCTTCCCCTCACCTGCCGAGCTGGCACGCGCCGTCGAGCATCTCGCCGCCGCGCTCTATCCGGTGCGGCTCGGCGGGTTCGCCGGCGGCGCGCTGCGCGAGGACGATTTCGTCGCCGAGCGGCTGGGGCAGGCTTTCGCGATCCTCGCCGAACAGATCGCGCGCGAGCTCGATTACTGGCAGGGCTGGTGCGAGGCGCCGTTCGAACCTGGCCAGACCGAGACGATCGTCCGGCTGTTCGCCGCCGCGCTTCCCGAAATCCGCACGCTGATCGACAGCGATATCGAGGCCGCGTTCGTCGGCGACCCCGCAGCGCGCACCGCCGACGAGATCCTCATCGCCTATCCGGGCGCGCTCGCCACGCTGCATTACCGCATCGCGCACCAGCTCTTCGGGCTCGGCGCCGCGATCGTCGCGCGGGTGATTTCCGAGCTCGCCAATGCGCGCACCGGGATCGACATCCATCCCGGCGCGACGATCGGCCCGCGCTTCTTCATCGATCACGGCACCGGCGTGGTGATCGGCGAGACCGCTATCATCGGCACCAACGTCCGGCTCTATCAGCATGTCACGCTGGGCGCGCGCAGCCCGCTCGGCCTTGCCAGCGTCGGCCCACGCGATCGCTTCGCCCGGCATCCCATCGTCGAGGACGACGTCATCATCTATGCCGGCGCGACGATCCTGGGGCGCGTCACGATCGGGCGCGGCAGCACGATCGGCGGCAATGTCTGGCTGCTCCGCGACGTGCCGCCGGGCAGCGTCGTCGTCCAGCCCGAGGCCGTGGCGCTCGACGCCGCGACCGCGCAGGAGATCACTGCCGAACTGCGAACCGCACGCGCATGACCGTATCCCTCGATCCGCCGCGCGGCCCGGCGGCCGCGCCGTATCACGGTTGATCGGCGATGCGCCCCGCCCGGGTAGCGAAGCGGGAATTTTTGCGCCAAAGAACCCGGGGTCAACCGAGTAGAAGCCAGTATATGCGCCAGCAATCCACCGCCGGCATGCGCCGGATCCCCGGCGGCGCCTTCACGATGGGGTCAGAACTTTTCTATCCCGAGGAACGCCCACTCCGCCGCGTGCGCGTCGAGGATTTCTGGATCGACGAGACTCCGGTGACCAACCGCCAGTTCGCCGAATTCGTCGAAGCGACCGGCTATCGCACCTTCGTCGAGATCGCGCCCGATCCACGTGATTATCCGGGCCTTGCGCCCGAGGCGGCGATGGCGGGGTCGCTCGTCTTCCAGCGCACCGCGACGCCGGTGCCGCTCGACGACTTCGGCCAATGGTGGGCGTTCGTCGCCGGCGCCGACTGGCGGCACCCGACCGGGCCCGAAAGCGACGCCGATCCGGATCATCCCGTCGTCCATGTCGCTTTTGCCGATGCCGAGGCCTATGCCGCCTGGGCGGGCAAGGCACTGCCGACCGAGGCCGAGTTCGAATTCGCCGCGCGCGGCGGTCGCGAGGGCGCCGAATATGCCTGGGGCGACGAACTGGCCCCCGGCGGCGCGACCCTCGCCAATTACTGGCAGGGGCTGTTCCCCTTCGCCAACCAGCGCGCCGATGGCGGCTATCGCACCACCCCCGTCGGCAGCTATCCGGCCAACGGCTATGGCCTGCACGACATGATCGGCAATGTCTGGGAGTGGACGCGCGACTGGTATTCGGTGCCGAAGAGCGTCCGGCCGGCCCGGGGCAAGAGCCCGTGCTGCGCGATCCCCGATCCACGCGGCGGCAACCTGCGCGGCAGCGTGGATCCCGCCCAGCCCGGCGTGCCGCTCGGCCGGAAGGTGCTCAAGGGCGGCTCGCACCTGTGCGCCGCCAATTACTGCCAGCGCTACCGCCCCGCCGCGCGCCACGCCCAGTCGATCGACAGCGCGACCAGCCATATCGGCTTCCGCTGCGTGGTTCGAGGCTAGGCGATCGGGTGATCCCTGGCTGGGGCGGCAGGATTCGAACCTGCGAATGGCGGCATCAAAAGCCGCTGCCTTACCACTTGGCGACGCCCCAACGGGAAGCGGGCTTATACGGCGTTAGAAGACGCGTTCAACCCATCCGTGCGGGTCGGGCGACGTTCCGCGCTGGATCGACACGAGCTGCTGGCGGAGCTGCTCGGTAAGCATGCCCGGACCGCCATTGCCGATCGCGAAATCGAAACCGCGGCCCTGCACGCGACCGATCGGGGTGACCACCGCGGCGGTGCCGCAGGCGAACGCCTCGCGCAGCTTGCCGCTGGCGGCGTCGGCCTTCCATTCGTCGAGGCTGTAGCGCTCCTCGCGGATCGTCACGCCGGCATCGCGGGCAAGCGCCAGCAGCGATTCGCGCGTGATGCCTGGGAGGATCGTGCCGGTGAGCGGCGGAGTCTGGATCGAGCCGTCCTCGAACACGAAGAACACGTTCATCCCGCCGAGCTCCTCGACATAGCGGTTCTCCGCCGCATCGAGGAAGACGACCTGGTCGCACTCGTGCCCGATCGCCTCGGCCTGGGCGACGAGGCTGGCAGCATAGTTGCCGCCGCACTTGGCGGCACCGGTGCCGCCGGGCGCGGCGCGGGTGTAATGCTCCGAGACCCAAAGCGTCACAGAGGGCGCGCCGCCCTTGAAATAGGCACCCGCCGGCGAGGCGATCACCATGTAGAGATATTCCTGCGCGGGGCGGACGCCGAGGAAGGTCTCGCTCGCGAACATGAAGGGGCGCAGGTAAAGCGCGGCGCCGTCGCCCTCTGGAATCCAATCGCGGTCGGTGCGGACCAGCTCGCGGATCGACGACAGGAACAGGTCCTCGGGCAGCTCGGGCATCGCCATCCGGCGCGCGGACTCGGCGAAGCGGCGGGCATTGGCATCGGCGCGGAACAGCGTGGCGCCGCCATCGGGCATGCGATAAGCCTTGAGACCCTCGAAGATCTCCTGCGCATAATGGAGCACCGCGCAGGCAGGATCGAGCTGGATCGGGCGGCGCGGCTCGATGCGGGCGTCGTGCCAGCCCTTGTCGGCGGAGTAGCGGATCACCGCCATGTGATCGGTAAAGATCTTGCCGAAGCCGGGATTGACGAGGAGCGCGGCACGATCGGCCGTAGCGACCGGATTGGCGTGGGCTTCGAACTCGAAATCCAGGATCGTCGCGTCTTGCATTGCACCCTTCCCGTGACTCGCCGGCCCATGCGACCGGATCGGCTTGCGGTGGACTAGGGCGCAAGGCTAGAATGGTCAACATGGCTGCCCCAATTCCCGCTTCGCCGCTGTTCCTGCGCGAGCCCGAAATCCGCCGCGGCATCGAGCTGCTCTATTTCGGCTACGCCAATTTGACGCGCTCGATCGACGCGGGGCTCGCCAAGCAGGGACTGGGCCGGGCGCATCACCGCGCGCTCTATTTTATCGCGCGCCAGCCGGATCTGACGGTAAGCGAATTGCTCGCGATCCTGGGAATCACTAAGCAATCGCTCGGCCGGGTGCTGGGCGAGTTGGCCGATCGCGACATGGTCGAAACGCGAACCGGCGAGCGCGACCGGCGGCAGCGGCTGTTGCGGCTGACGCCGGCGGGCGCGGCGCTCGAAGCCGAATTGTTCGAGGCGCTGCGCGAAAAGATGTCGACTGCCTATTCGAGCGCGGGCCAGGGCGCCGTCGGAGGGTTCTGGGCAGTGCTCGAGGGACTGATGCCCGAGAGCGAGCGGAATTCGGTTTCGGGGCGATAGGCCACGCGACAGGCCCCACCCCAACCCCGCATCAGGTAAGCAGCGCCCCGCGCTGCTTAGGCCATGCCGGGGGCATAGCCGACCTGATGCGCTGAAGGGGAGGGGCTTTCAAGAGCAGGTCAGGCGACCTTGAAGCCTTCCTTGTTCATCGTCGCGGTAAGCGCCTTGTTGCGTTCGTCGGAAAGCTGGCTGCGCAGCTTGGGGAAGAGGTCCATCTCTTCCTCCTGCATGTGCTTCTCGATGTCGGCACGGAACTCGCGGACCTTGGCGATCCAGTCGGGCGAGGCTGTGGGGATGTTCTCCAGCTCGTAGAGATACTGCTTCACATAGCCATGTTCCTTGGTGAGCGCGTCTGCGGCGTCGCGTTCACCGATCTCGCGCAGCGCAGGATAGACGACATTCTCTTCCTCTACCGCGTGCTTGAGCAGCGCGTGCTTCAAGTGCGACAGCAACATGCCGCGCTTGAGCGTGTTGTGCTCGTCGGTCGCCTCGATCGCGTCGAATACCTTGAGCGTCGCCTGGTGCTCGACAACGAGTGCCTCGTCCCAATTGCCCGCGAGTGCGGTCGGCGCCTGGACCGCCGCCTTGCGGCCGAGCATCGCGAGGATGCCGAGCGCGGCGCCACCAGCAACTGCGCCGGCAACGACGCCGAAACCCCCGCCCTTCGAAGTCGAGCCCGTGAACCGTCCATGCTTGTCGCGTGTCGCCGTGGTGGTCGTCATATCCGCCTCCATGAATGGGTGATTCGGAAGAAGAACACCTCGGGCTGGCGGGCGTTCCTTGTTGGATTTGCGCGGCTTAACTTCGCACTTTTCCCGCAGATCCACTTCATTCGTTACGCGAATGCGTAACAATGTTGCGCTGTTATTCGGGCAATTTCGCTGCGTAGCGCGCTAGTTCGCGCTTTCGTTCCCGCGCAAGCCGAACCGGCCGCGAATTGTAGCGAATGTACAGCGCAGCGCCGATCGCCACCAAGAGCATCAGCAGGATCAGCCCATAAGCGAGCATGAGGCGTTGTTCGATAGATAATACCCGTAAGCGAAGCACCCTTTAGATGGGGAGCGCTCCGCCGCACGCAACCTCAGCGGCGCGCCTCGGCGGCCATTTCGGCAGTGCGCCTCGCCGAGGCGGCGAGAGTCGCGCGGAGCAGCGCCTTGAGCGCGTCGTCCTTGTCGAGCACGTTCATTCCCTGGCGCGTCGAGCCGCCGGGGCTGGCGACGCGATCGGCGAGGACCGCGGGCGGCGCATCGGCCTGCGCGGCGAGCAGGCCAGAACCCTCGACCGTCGCGACTGCAAGCCGCTGCGCCTGCTCGGCCGAGAAACCAAGCGTCGTTCCCGCCTCAGCAAGCGCATCGATGAAGCGATAGACGAAGGCCGGCCCGCAGCCCGAGAGCACGGTGCCATTGTCGAACAGCGTCTCGTCGTCGATCCACTCGACCAGGCCGAGCGGGGCCATGAGGTCATCGATACCCGCCACGCGGGCACCGTACAGCGCGACGACGCCCTTGCCGAGCGCGACGGGCAGATTGGGCATCGCGCGGACCACCGGATGGCCAGGAAAACGCTTTTCGAGCGTCGCGACATCGGCGCCCGCGAGGATCGAGATCAGCGGATAGTTGCCTGCGGGCAACGCGGCGACGTCGCCAAGCTGCTGCGGCTTGACGCCAAGCTGGAGGAAATCAGGGGCAAGCTCCTCGGGAAAGGCCCTGCCCTGCCGCACGCCTTCGGGCAGCTCGCGGTCATGGCGATTGACGACGAAGACGTTCGCGGGGGCGACTACGCCGCTGGCGATCCACTGGCGCAGCATCGCCCCGGCCATGTTGCCGCAGCCGAGCAGCCAGACCCGCGGCGACGCAGCGCTCACGCTTCGCCCTGCGTCTCGATCAGTGCGGCGGCGATCGCCTCGGCTGGGCTCTTGCCGCCCCACAGTACGAACTGGAAGACGGGGTAGAAGCGCTCGCACTCGTCGATCGCGCTCTCGACGAGCAATTCGGCCTGGTTGAGCGTCAGCGTCGGCTCGCCGGCGCCGTCAATCATCGCAGCATGGCGATAGAGCAGGATGCCGCTCGCCGACCACAATTCGAAATGGCCGATCCACAACTGCTCGTTGACCAGCCCGATCGTCTCGTAGACCGCGGCGCGACGCTCTTCCGAGACGCGGATGTCCGGAAAAGCAAGGAACTGGAGCACGCCATCGTCCTCGCGCCAGATCGCGCGCAGTTCGTATTCGGTCCAGCTGCCCTTGAACTTGGCGACGATCTCGTCGTCTTCGCGCTCGAACGTCCAGTTATGCGCCGCGAAGTAATTTTCGAGCATGTCGATCGGCGCGGCGTCGTCGCGGTCGAATTCGGCCTCGTCCAACATCCTTAACTCCACGCGCCGGGATTGGCTTGGAAGAATCCTGCCAATCGTGCCCCGCACGCACAAGCACGCGGTTCGCAACCCTGTCGAAAAACTGTGGACAAGCGGTCGGTAACTTGTGGACTCAAATTTCTGCCTTCGGAGGCTTTGGCGCACGCGCCGGCTTGGCCGCAGCCTCGCCACCGATCTGCGCCTCGAGCGCGGCGATGCGTGCCTTGAGCGCGTCATTCTCGTCACGCGCGGCCACGGCCATCGCCTTGACGGCCTCGAACTCTTCGCGCGCGACGAAATCGAGCCCGCCGATCCATTCGCGGGCACGCTCGCGCGTGGCACCCTCGGCCTCGCGCGCCATGCCGGCGACGGTGCCGGCCGCGCCGTTCACGAACTTGACGAAATCGTCGAACAGGCGGTTGTCGGTCTGCATCCTGGTCTTCCTAGAAAAAGCGAAACTCAGCGTATCTCTATCTGGTCAACCGTGCGCGAAGGTACAAGGCTTTCGGCGTCGGGATTGAGCGCGTCGATCTGGTAGAGCAGCACGAAGGCGAAGCACAGCCAGGCGAGATAGGGCAGCAGCAGCATCCCGGCGACGCTGCGCACCCGCCAGAAGAACAAGGTGGTGAGCAGCACCAGGATGACCAGCGCGCCGATCATCAGCAGCGCGGTATCGACCTTGTGCATCCCGAAGAACACCGGCGACCAGGCGAGGTTGATCGGCAGCTGGACGACGAACAGCGCGATCGCCAGCCCGCGGCCGCGCGAGCCGCGCGCGTTGATCACCAGCGCCAGCGCGAGGCCCATCAGCACGTAGAGGATCGTCCAGGCAACCGCGAAGGCCCAGCCGGGCGGCATGATCTCGGGCTTTACGAGTTGGCCGAACCACGGATTGTCGTCGCCGCTCGGCACGAGCCTCCCCGATCCGATCCCGAGCAGCAGCATGAGCGGTACGGTGACGATGGCCCAGCGAAAATAAGCGAGACGCAACTGACCCTTGGACGCGATTTCCATCAACGCGGTTTCCTCCGTTGTCGACGCGTGAAACACGCGCCGCCCCCGGAACGATCCCCTAGTCCAATCCATGCATGGTCGCAAAGATGCGATGCATAATTGCGGAATGGGGCGTTGTAGCGAAACGGATCGCTTTGGAACGGAGCTGCGCGATGGATAGGGTTACGGGGGGCTGCCTGTGCGGCGAAGTTCGGATCACGGCATCGGGTGCGCCCTATCGCGTCGGCCTGTGCCATTGCCTCGATTGCCGCAAGCATCATGGCGCGCTGTTCTATGCCGCGGCGATTTTCCCTGACGACGCCGTGACGATCGCGGGCGAGACGCGGGCGTATAAGGGACGGCACTTCTGCCCGCGATGCGGATCCTCGGTGTTCGCGCGGGTCGGGGACGAAGTCGAAGTGCCGCTCGGGACGTTCGACGCGCCGGATGCGTTCGTGCCGAGCTATGAGAATTGGATGATCCGCCGCGAGGCCTGGCTGCCGGGATTTCCGCTGGCGCGGCATTATGCGCGCGATCGCGAGGGGGATGGGCGGTTCGAGCCCTGAAGCCCCCTGAGGGGAAGGCGCTTTAGGAGCCGCTTTGCACCGCCCCGATCAGGAATTCGACATTGCCTTCTGGGCCGGTAATCGGGCTCGGCGTGATCCCCAGCACCTGCCACCCCTGCCCCGCCACCCATTCGGAAACCTCACGGCAGACACGATCGTGGACGGCGGGATCGCGGACCACTCCGCCCTTGCCGACTTCGCCGCGCCCCGCCTCGAACTGCGGCTTGATCAGCGCCGCCAGCCGGGCGTTCGGCGCAGCGAAGCCGAACGGCACTTCGAGTACCTTGGCGAGGCCGATGAAGCTCGCGTCGCAGACGATCAGATCGACGGGCTCGGGAATGTGCGCCGGCGTGAGGATACGCGCGCTGGTCTGTTCGTGAACCACGACACGTTCGTCCTGGCGGAGCTTCCAGGCGAGCTGGTTGGTGCCGCTGTCGACCGCGTAAACGCGCGCGGCACCCCGGGTGAGCAGCACGTCGGTAAAGCCGCCGGTGGAGGAACCGACGTCGATCGCCACGGCGCCGGTGACGTCCCAGGCGAAATGATCGAGCGCGTGCGCGAGCTTGATCCCGCCGCGCGATACCCAGGGATGATCGCGGCCCTTGACGTCGAGCATCACATCCTCGGCAAGTTGCTGGCCGGGCTTGTCGACCTTGCGGTCGCCGGCAAAGACGAGCCCCGCCATGATGAGCGCCTGCGCACGGGTGCGGCTTTCGGCGAGCCCGCGGTCGACGAGGATCTGATCGGCGCGCTGCTTGGCCATGCCGGCCTTTAGTCGCAGCGCCGCCGCGCCTGCAACCGCCCCGGATACGAAGACGATAGCCAAGACACGGCAAGTGCGTCACAAATACCGCTCGAATCCGGGGGGATATTTTCATGACACCGAGTGCGGCAGGCATCGATCTCATCAAGCAATTCGAAGGATGCGCGAAGAAGCAGCCCGATGGCAGCTTTGCCGCCTATCCCGATCCCGGCAGCGGGGGCGATCCGTGGACGATCGGCTGGGGCTCGACCGGCCCCGACATCAAGCCGGGCGTGGTGTGGAACCAGCAGCAATGCGACGATCGACTCGCCAGCGACGTCGACAGCTTCGCCACCAAGGTCGCAGCGGCGATCGGCAGCGCGGCGACCAGCCAGCACCAGTTCGATGCGATGGTCAGCTTCGCGTATAATGTCGGGGTCGGCAATCTTTCGAGCAGCACCTTGCTCAAGCTGCACAAGCAAGGGGATTTCGCCGGCGCGCAGGCGCAGTTCGCGCGCTGGAACAAGGCCGCGGGCAAGGTGCTGCCCGGGCTGACCAAGCGCCGCGCGGCCGAGGCGGCGTTGTACGGAAGCTAGAAACTCCCCTCCCTGCTTGCAGGGAGGGGCTGGGGGTGGGTGCGCGCGTCTGCGCGCCTAAAAGATTTGTCGCCAAGCATCCAAGCGCCGAGCAGGGGCATCGAGCCCTGCCCGGCGCGTACCCACCCCTAAACCCTCCCTTGCAGGGAGGGGAATTCTCGTGGGGGAACCTCCCCTCGCCTCGACACTTGATGACCGATGACCAAGGACGACGACGACCATGCGCAGGTCTATGCGCACTTTCACGACGCGGTGAACATGGCGCCCGCCGAGATCGAGCAATGGCTCGAGACCGAGGAGAGCCGCAAGGTCGGGTTCAAGCGCGACGGCGGCGAGAGCGTCGGCCATGCCTCGGGCCGGCGCATCGTGCAGATCCTCCGCACCCGCAAGGCCGAACTGGACGGGGGCGATTATGCCCATATGCGCAAGGTGGTCGGTTTCGTGAAGCGCCACCGCGCGCAGGGGCCGCACGACGAATTCAAGGTGCCGACCTCGCGCTGGCGTTATTCGCTGATGAACTGGGGGCACGATCCGCTCAAGGACTGAGCGGAGGAACACCGACCCCGCCTGCCCGTTGACGCTACCAATCCAGAGGGGACGCATCATGGCCGACACCACCGGCGAGACCGAGAAGACAACCGCCCGCAAGGCGCCGACCCGCAAGGCGTCCGCGCCGAAGCCAACCCCGCCAAAGTCCGCCGCGCGCAAGGCGCCGGCAACGAAGGCGGCCGCGCCGAAGGCTGCCACCCGCAAGGCACCCGCGCGCAAAGCACCCGCGCGCAAGGCACCTGCCCGCAACGCCCCCGCGCGTTCGCAGAGCAAGACCGCCGCGACGAAACCCGCACGCGGCGGCAAGCTCGCGCTGTCGATTGGCGCGGCGATCGGCGCAGTTGCGGCAACCGCGTTTGCGGTGCTGAAGCTGGGCAAGCGCACGCACGGCAGCGCCGAGCATGTCCCGACCGACCTGCTCGGTGATGCGCGTCCCGAGCCGGGCGATCGCGCACCTGTCGATTTTCGCCCGGATCCAACTGCGCCGATCCCGGATGGCGAGCGTGACGCGTTCCGTCCGGCGCTCGCGGGCGTGTCCGCCCCGACGCTGGTCAAGGGCGAAGCGCACGAGAACGAGCGGCTCGGCGCGTCTACATCCTGAGACGCAACCTTTAAGATGCCCAGGCATTCCCCAAGGCATCGTAGATCATGGGAGATGAGAAATGCGCGCCATCCTGTTAGGAGTGCTGGCGGCGACTGCGGTCGCTGGTTGCACGGACACCGGCTATGGGGCCCGCTCGGCGGGCTATGACGGGTATCGCAACTACGACTGGAACCGTCCCGATCCGTCGTACGGTGGGTATAATGCCGACCGCTATTATCGCGACGACCGCCGCTATCGCGAACGCCGCGTGTCGCGCGACGAGCGGGTCTATCGCGGGCAGGATGGGCGCTATTATTGCCGCCGCAACGACGGGACGACCGGCTTGATCGTCGGCGGCGTCGCGGGCGGCTTGCTCGGCAACCTGATCGCGCCGGGCGGTTCGGAGACGCTTGGCACCGTGCTCGGCGCGGCCGCAGGCGCCGCAGCCGGGCGCGCGGTCGAGCGCAACCAGGACGTGCGCTGCCGTTGACTTGAACGGACGCGGCGGCATGCTGTCGCCGCGTCCCATCATTCGAGGGGGAAATCCATGACGACTCGCACCGCGACTGCTCGCTACGAAGGCTTCGGCAAGGAGGGCAAGGGCCGGCTCGACAGCCCGTCGGGCGTGCTCGACGCCACCCCCTATGGCTTCAATACCCGCTTCGGCGACGAGAAGGGCACCAACCCCGAGGAACTGATCGCCGCGGCGCATGCCGGCTGCTTCACGATGGCGCTGAGCTTCGCGCTCGCCAAGGCGGGGTTCAGCGAGGGCAGCCTCGAGACGACCGCGGCGGTCAAGCTCGAGCAGGACGGCGACGGCTTCACGATCACGCATTCTGACCTGACGCTCAAGGCCGAGGTGCCGGGCATCTCGCCCGAACAGTTCGAGGCGCTGGCGGCAGGTGCAAAGGCGAATTGCCCGGTCTCGAAGCTGCTCAACGCCGAGATCAGCCTGACGCACACGCTCGCCTGAAAGCGAATCCATACCGATCTGGTAGTGAATTTGCTGGCGAGCAGGGTTGCGACCGGATAGATTGGCGCAAAGCAAGGAGTGGATGATGGCGACTGCGCTGGCGCTTCCCGGGAACCTCTCGCTCGTCGAAATCTCGGCGGCCGCTTCGGCGCCATGGCGCGACTTGTTCGCCGCGCCGCGCCAGGAGCATGTCCCCTATCGCGCGAACACGCTCGCCGAGCGCAACCTGCTCGGTGCACGGCTCGATTCGGCGGTGACTCGGGCCGAGGGCGCGGTGCTGCTCGTCGCCGAGGGCGCAAGTTGCTTCGCCACGGCGTGGTGGGCGCGGCTTTCTCCCGCTCCCTATGTGTCGCGAGTCGCGGGCGCCTTGTTCTTCGATCCGATCGCGCAGGAGGAGGAGAGCGTCGAGTCGCTGCTCGACACCTTCGCCTCGCCGCGCACCCGCCTGCCGTTCCCGTCGATCGTGCTGGGCCGCGACGACCGGCGCTCGGCGTTGGCGGCACGCGTGGAGGCGCTGGCCGAGGGCTGGGGAAGCGGCGTGATCGCCGGCGCGCGCAGCGACGCGCCGCGACCGCTCCGCCGCACGCGCGGGATCATCGAGCGGTTCACCGCGGGTGTAGTCGCGCGCGAAGTCCGCACCGGACGCGCGCTGATGGGGCGGCTGCGCTCGGTCTGAGCTGGGCTCAATGCTCGCGGAACGACGACCAGAAGCTGCCGATCAGCGGTTCGAGCGCATAATCGAGCGCGGTGCGCTTGCGTAGAGGAATCAGCACCTGGACCGGCATGCCGGCGCGCAGTGCGAAGTCGGCGCCGCGCACGCCCTGGATCAATTGGAGCTGGGCGCGCGGCACGGTGATCTCGCCGGTGAAATAGCTCATCCCGCTCTTTTCGTCGATGAAGCTGTCGGCGGAGAGCCGCGTGAGATTGCCTTCGAGATTGGGCAAGGTTCGCTCGTGCAGCCCGGAGAATTTGACCAAGGTGCGCTGGCCGACCGACAGGTCGTCGGCATCCTCGGGCGAGATCCGCGCCTGGATGCGCAGCGGGGTCTGCTCGGGCACCACGTCCATCAGCTTCTGCCCGGGCGATATGACGCCGCCGGGAGTGAATACCGACAGGCCGACCACCGCGCCGGTAGCGGGGGAGCGGATCGCAGTGCGCTCGAGTTGGTCGCGCGCCGCGGTCCAGCGCGGGAGGACGTCGCCGAGGCGCGTGTCGACATCGCGCAGGTCGGCGGCGCTACGCTCGCGGAAGCTGCGCTCGGCCTCGAGCCCCTGGATCTCGCTTTCCTTGGCGGCACCGCGCGTCTGGGCGACGCTGGCGCTGTACTGGCCGCGGCGGCCCTGGAGCTCGGCACGGGCGCGCTCGAGTTCGCGCATCCGCGTCTGCGAGACGAAGCCCTTGTCGGCAACGGGCTTGAGCGCAGTGATCTGCTCCTCGATCAGCCGGAGCTGCTCGCCGGCGGAGACGGTCTGGTCGCTATAGCCCTTGCCCTGCTCGCCCGCCTGGACGACGCGCTGGCCGAGCGCACCGCGCTGCGCGGCGAGCACCGAGGTGCGCGCCTGGAGCTCGGTCTGCTGGAGGCGGATCGCCGCGGCCGCCTCGTCGCGATCCTCGGGCGGGAGCGCGGCGAATTCGCGCGGCGCGACGATCCGGCTTTGGCCGAGTTGCTCGGCCTCGAGCCGGGCGCGCTGGGCGAGCAGCCGGATCGCCTGCGAACCGAGCGCACGCTCCTGCGCCTCGACTTCGGCGGCGGCGAGCTGGACTAGCAGCTGGCCCCGCTCGACGCGCTGCCCTTCGCGGACATAGATCTTGCCGACCACGCCGCCGTCGCGGTGCTGGACCGACTGGCGCTGGCCCGAGACGACCAGCGTGCCGGGCGCATAGGCCGCGGCATCGAGCCGGGCGAACATCGCCCAGCCGAGGAAAACGATAAAGAACAAGGCGGCAATGAACGCGCCGGTGCGGATGTCGCGGCCCGGATCGGCGCCAGTGGCAACCGGCGCGGGAAGCGCGGGGCCGACAGGCTGGAGGAGAATCGGCGCGTTCATCCGTTTGCCTTTGCCGTGGGGGGCGTCACCTGGCGTAGATTGGGTGGCGCGATCTTGGCCATGACTTCGTCGCGCGGCCCGTACATTTCGGCACGGCCGTCACGCAGGAGGAGAATCTTGTCGACCACCGGCAGGATGCCGAGCTTGTGCGACACGATCAGGATGGTCCGCCCATCCGTCTTGAGCGCGGCCAGCGCGGCCACCAGCGCGGCATCGCCCTCGCTGTCGAGATGCGCATTGGGCTCGTCGAGGATCAGGATACGCGGATCGCCGTAGACTGCGCGGGCGAGCGCGATGCGCTGCGCCTGCCCCGCGGAGACGCCGCGTCCGCCGAGCTTGAGCTGATGGTCATAGCCGCTCGGAAGCCGGCGAATCAGCGGATCGGCGCCGACCTTGCCTGCCGCCGCGACCACCGCGGCATCGACTGCGGCCCGGTCCTCGCCGAGCTCACCGGCGAAGCGCGCGATATTCTCTGCGACCGAGCCGGCGAACAGCGCGGAATCCTGCGGAAGATAGCCGATATGCCTGGCAAGCTGCTCGGGATCCCAGTCGCGGGTATCGGCGCCGTCGAGCCGGATCGTGCCGCGATCGGGCGACAGCGCCCCCGCAATGGCGCGGGCGAGCGTCGACTTGCCTGCACCGCTGGGCCCGATGATCGCGACGACTTCGCCGGGCTCGATCCGCAGCGACACCGCGCTGAGAATCGCGCCGTCGCGTGCCTCGTTGAGCACGGTCACGCCCTCGAGCAGCACCGCGCCTTGCGGCGGCGGCAGCCGGGTCGGCTCGGGATGGATGCCCTCGCCCTCGAGCAGCGCAGTCAGGCTGTGATAGCTTTGCCGGCCCTGGGCGATCGTCTTCCAGGTACCGATCAGCTGCTCGATCGGGGCGAGTGCCCGGGCGATCAGGAATGAGGCGGCGAAGATCGCGCCGCCCGAGATGAGATTGTCGACCGCGAGCAGCGCCCCGAGCCCGAGCGCGAGCGACTGAAGCGCGAGCCGGGTGAACTTGGTGGCGGTGAGGTAGCTGCCCGTGGCGAAGCTTGCCTCCGTCTGCGCGGCGAGCATCGCCTCGCGCTGGCGGAGCTGGCGGGCGACCATCGCGCGGCGCATGCCGAGCGCGCGGATGCTGTCGCTCGAAGCCAGCAGCGCATCCTGATTGGCATAGGAAGCGCTGGCGATCATCTGCGCCCGATCGAGCCGGCTGCGCGTCGCGCGCTCATTGAGCCAGGCGATCAGCGGCAGCACCGAGCAGCCGAGGATCGCGACGAGGCCGAGCCAGGGGTGCACCATGAAGCAGACGAGGATGTAGATCGGCACCCAGGGCGCATCGAACAGCGCGAGGATGCCTGCGCCGGTGAGGGTGCCGCGCATCGTATCGAATTCGCGCAACGCCTGGCGCGCGATCGGCAGGTCCGGCCGGCCGAGCGTCGCGTCGAGGATCAGCGGCGCGAGCGTGGCATCGAGCTGAACCCCGGCGCGCACCAGCAGTCGCGCGCGGACGCGATCGAGCAGCGACAGCGTCGCCAGCGCGAACAACAGTACCAGCGTCAAGAAGAACAGGGTCTGTACGCCCTGGGTCGGCACGACGCGGTCATAGACCTGCAGCATGTAGAGCGTGGGCACGATGTAGAGCAGGTTGACCAGCGCGCTGAACCCCGCCGCCGCAAGGAAATGCCGCCGGCACAGCGCCAGTGCGGCGCGCATCGCACCTAGAGGACGTTCAACGCGCATCTTGATAGCCCATGATAAGCAGTGCCCCGCGACCTGGATGGTCACGGGGCACGACTTTGGCTGCGAACTTCAACTTAGGCAAATGCTCAGAAGCCATGAGCCAGTTCGATCAGGTGGAGATTGAGCTTTGCGAGGCCGTCCACCGCGCTGCCGCCCACGCCGGTGAACGGACCGGTGCCGGTGCCGCCCAGGCCGCCAAAGGCGTCGGCAACGCCGTCGAGGTTGCCGTCGAGCCCGGCCTGATGCGTCGAATAATAATCCTGCGCACCGTATTTGACCTTGCTGGCATCGCTGACACCGAGCAGCGTGACGCTGCCGACGGTCAGCGTCAGCACCAGATCGTTGACGCCGTCGCCATTGGCGTCGTGCACCTTGGTCTGGGTGACCGTGACTCCGTCGTCGAGGATGATGAGATCCTCTGCGGTGTTGAAGTCGTAGATCGTGTCGTCGCCGAAGGTCGCCCCGAAGTGGAAGCTGTCCGAACCGGCACCGCCCCACAGCTTGTCATAGCCATAGCCGCCGATCAGCACGTCGTTGCCGTTGCCGCCGCGGAGCTGGTCGTCGCCGAGGTTGCCGAACAGCACGTCGTTGCCGTCGCCGCCGTCGAGCTTGTCGTTGCCGAGCCCGCCCGAGATCAGGTCGTGCCCGCCGAGACCATTGATCGTATCGTTGCCCAGGCCGCCGCCCCACAGGCGATCCTCGCCCGCGGTGCCGTTGATCGTATCGGCGCCGTAGGTACCGACCTTGACCACGCCGTCGGCGATGCCGGTAACCGTGACGTTGACCGTCGCAGTGCTGGTCAGGCCATTGGCGTCGGTGACGGTGTAGGTGAAGGTATCAATCTGCTTCTTGCCGGTCGCCAGCATGTCGAACGCGTCATTGTCGGCGACGTACTTGAGCGTCTTGGTCGCGGCGTCGAAGATCACCGTGCCGAGCGTGCCGCTGGTGTTGACCGAAGAGATCGAGAGCGTCGCGGTCTGGCCGGCATCCGGATCGCTGTCGTTTCCGAGCAGCGAGGTCCAGAGGTTGGCCGTGGTGGCATCTTCGTTGACTGCAACCTTGTCCGCGCTCGCAACCGGGGCTTCGTTGACGTCGGTCACCTTGATGGTGAAGCTCTGCTGGGTGCTGAGCCCACCGCTGTCGGTGACCTTGGCGACGACGTTGTACGAAGCGATCGCTTCGAAGTTGAGCGGCGCAGTGGTGGTGATCACGCCGGTGTTGGCGTCGATCACGAACAGCCCGCCGGCATTGTCGACTAGCGAATAGGTGAGCTTGTCGCCGGGCGTGTCGGTCGCCGAGACGGTGCCGACCGCCGTGCCAGCGGGCAGGTTCTCCGCAACGCTCGCGTTGCTGAGTGCAACGTCCTTCGGCGCGGCGCCGAGTCGGAGCAGCGCGACCTGGGCGTCGTGGTCGGTCGGGCGGCTGCCAGTGAACTCGGCGTTGAGGTGCACCGCGTCATACTGGGCATTGGCGACGAGGCCGCCGGTGACCAGGATGTTATCGATCAGCTGCGCGTTGCCGTTGAACATGTAGCTGTAGCGCTCTTCTTCGGAAAGGAGCGTGGCGAGGTTGGTGAACACGCCGCCCTGCGCCGCCTCGGTGAGCAGCTTCTGGGCATTCTCGAAATAGAAGCCGTTGAAGTCGCCGAGCACTGCGATGTTCATCGCGGGATCGTCGGCAAGGTGCGCCTGCACCCAGGCCTTGACCCCCGCCGCCTGCGCGGTGCGGGCGGCATCGCCGGCATCGGTGGCGGGCTGGTTGTCGCCCCATAGCGGATCGCTGCCGAGCCGCGAGGTGAAGTGGACGTTGATCGCAGTGACGGTCTGGCCGGCAAAGGCGAACTGCGCGACCAGCGGCTTCCGCGTGCCGTTATAGGCGGTGCCGTCGATCAGCTGGGCGCTGCCCTCGATATAGTTCACCCGATCGATATTGTAGAAATAGCCGTTGCGGATGTTGCCGCCGCCCTCGCCGCCGGTCGAGCCGGCAGTGGTCGGGGCGATCTCGACATAGGCGTATCGCTTGCCCGATTCGGCGTAGATCGCGTCGATCAGGCCCTGGGCGGTGACGGTGCCCGACAGGTTCGAGCCCGAGCCGGCGCCGTCGGCGTCCTGGATCTCCTGCGCGGCGAGGATGTCCGGCGCGCCGAGATTGTAGACGATGTCCTTGGCGAGGATCGTGAACTTGCCGTCCGACGTGTCGAGGTTCTCGAGATTGTAGGTCGCGATCGACAGGTTGTTGGCGTCGCCCTTGAGTACGGTGGTCTCGCGCGCGAGCGTCACGTCCTTGGTGACGCTCACCGCCTCGGTGACGATCACTTCGTAATTATCGAAGGCGTAGTTGACCACGCCGGTGACGCTGCTCAGCTGGTCGCCGATCGAATAGCCCGGGGTGAAGCCCGCGAACACACCGGCATCATCGTCGATCTGGATCTTCTCGGGGTTGTAGTCGGGAACACCCTGGCTGCCCGGCGAGATCGTCAGGCCGCCGCGACCGTTGAGCCCGGTGGCGCCGTTGCCGAACGAGGCGACGACGTCGGTCTCGCCGAACTCGTTGGTGTTCGAGACGACCTGGGGAGTCTCGATCGTGACGCGCATCCCTTCCAAGGATTCCCAGAAGTCGATGCCGTCGGTGGTCGGATCGTAGCTGGTGAGGCCGTCGTCATCGATCGCCTCGGCGGGTGGCAGAACGCCGTTGGCACCGAGCAGCACGGCGCTAGGCAGCGCGTTGCCGTGGCTGTCGATCGTGACCGTCGGCGCGACGATCTCGGTGAGGCTGAGCCCGGTGGTCGCCGCCTGGAACTCGGCGACGGTGCCGCGCACGGTCACGCCGTCGCCCACGACGACGGTCGGCGCGGTGCTGGTGAACACGAACACCGCATCCGACGTGCGGGCATTGCCGTCGCCGACCGCCATCTGGAGGTAGAAGCCGTTACTGTCGACCGCGGTGACGATGCCGGCGGTCGACACCTTCTGGTCGACATAGGCCGAGGCATGACCCTCTCCCTGGATCTGGGCGATCGTCAGCGCGATCGGATCGTCGTTGGTGATCGTGCCGATCGCGAGGCCGTCGTCGATGATGACGTTGCCGGTGGTCGCGCCGAGCGAGACCGACAGCGTCTCGTTGGGCTCGCCGACGGTGTCGCCCTTTACCGGCACGACGATCTGCTTGGAGAATTCGCCGGGGGCGAAGCTGATCGTGCCCGACAGGATCGCGCCGGGGGCGAGATCGTCCGCCGTCGCGGTGCCGTCGAGGTTGATCGTGTAGGCGACGCTCGCGGCGTTGGCGCTGCCGCCGGCGCGGGTAACGGTGAAGACGAGGTTCGACGTGCCGCTATCGCCCTCGGTGACGCGCGCGTCGCCGATGCGGATGTGGCTGGGGCCGTTGGCGGGAAGGAAGGTCTGCCCGTCGTTGAGCGTGCCGAAGCTGTCGTCCGAAGCCGCGGCCCAGGTGAAGTCGCCATAGCTCGACCCGTTGCCCTTGAGCTGGAGCGAGAGGCCGATCGGATCCGAGCCGCCCTGCGAGACGCCGATATCGGTGCTGGTCACGCCGGCCGCGGGGGTGCCGGCGGCGGCGGTGAAGGTGCCTTCGTAGGAGAGCAGCTGGATCACCGTGCCGTCGGGCGCGATCAGCGCGATGCCGTCGGCATTGCCATTCTGGATGCCGTTCGAAGGATAGCTGAACGACACCGCGCCGAAGCCGTTGCCTTCGTCGTCGATCACGCCGGTCAGGTTGGTGGTGGTGTAGCTCGGTGCGGCATCCGGCGTGTTGGTGCCGTTGTAGAGAACGAGCTTGTAGCCGGCGAGGTTGGTGCCGGCGACACCGGCGATCTCGATCGCCTCGCCGGCATCGGTGCCGGCATTGTCGTAGTGGATTTCGTTGATGAACACGTTCGCGGCCGGCGCGGGGGGCGCCGCGTCGTCGTTGGTGATCGTGCCGATGGCGACCGCGTCGCCGAGCGTGACGCCGCCCTGCGGCGCGCTCAGCGTGACGGTGAAGGTCTCGTTCGATTCGAACGCGGTGTCGCCCTTGACCGGCAGGCGGATCTCGGCGGTGGTGGCGCCGGCGGCGAAGCTCACCGTGCCGGTGGCGCTGAAGCTTCCGAAGTCGCTGGCATCGGTGGTGCCGAAGCTCACCGTGTACGTAGCCGAGACCGCGCCGGCGCTGCCATCGGCGCGCGTGACGGTGAAGACGATGTCGGTGGTGCCGCTATTGCCCTCGATGACCGAGGCGTCGGCGATGTTGAGCGTGCCGGGCTGGGGCGTCGCGCCGCCGAAGGTCTGGCCGGCGTTTACGCCGCCGGGCGTGTCGTTGCCGATCGCCGCCCAGGTAAAGTCGCCATATTGCGTGCCGGTGCCGACCAGGCCGATCGAGCCGCCAACCGGGGCAGAGGTGCCTTCGGAGACGCCGATATCGGTACTGGTCATGCCGGCGGCGGGGCCGTTGGTCGCAGTGAACACGCCTTCGTAGCTGAGGAACTGAACGACGACACCGTTGGGATCGACCAGCGCGATGCCATCGGGCGAGCCGTTCTGGACGCCGTCGACCGGGTAGGTGATGCCGCGCGTACCGAAGCCGTTTTGCTGGTTCGCGAGCGCGCCGCTCAGCGTGACCGTGTTGTAGCTCTGCCCGTTCGCGCCATTGTAGAGGATGACCTTCCAGCCGGTCAGGTCCGTGCCGGCGGCGCCGGCGATCTCGATGAACTCGCCGGTATCGGTGCCGGCATTGTCGTAGTGAAACTCGTTAATGAACACGTTGGCGGCCATGATCGATCCTCTGTTGCTCGACGGTCGCGGGCCGAGACGGGCACCGGACAGGGAAGCGCAATGATAGGGAGACGCAGGAACTGGCGCTTGGCTAGGCAGCGATCATGACAGCAGCGTTGCGCCGCACAACGGACTTGTGCCGCGATCGGACATTTCCGCTTAATTTCTGTGGATAATCATCGCGCTGGCGCAGCGACTAGGCGGTTGCGAGATTTTCTCGTCCTGAAACAGGACAGTCTCGGCGGTGGGCAGTCCTCCGCGTTACGGCCCGCCTGATCGTGCAGCGTGCCGGGGGCGCAGGCAGCGGGGATGGGTTGACTTCCTTGCCACGCGCACGAGATTGACCCGATCGGTTCGGGGGCAGGCGTATGCGTTTCGCGTTCCATGCATGGGTGGCAGCTGCGGCATTGCTCGGCGCGGCACCGGCATCGACACAAATCGTCCAGGTCGCTCATACCAAGGAATGGCCGCAGATCCTCGCCAGCGCGAGCCAGTCGGAGATGGCCGCGGCGCTGGCGCTCGGCCCGCAGCTCGAGCGCGGACGGCCCGCCACTTGGCTACTGCAAGACCGCCGCAAACTCGCCCGCGCGCTGGACGCGCTCCAGCCGCAGCGTGCCGGAACGGTCGATGCGTATGTCGTCTCGATCGCGCTCGACAGCGACCCGGTATTCGGGCGGGAGGCCCGCGAAACCGCCAAGGTGCTGTCGCGCCGCTACGATGCCGCGGGCCGCACCCTCCTGCTCGCGCGCAACGGCGACGCTCCGGCCGGCAGCCTCGAAGCGCTCACCCTCGGCCTCGCCCGCGTGGCGGAACTCATGGACAAGAAGCAGGACGTGCTTGTCCTCTACGTCACCAGCCACGGCGCCAAGGTCGGCATCGCCTATCATGACGGCGACGAGGGATACGGCATCCTCTCGCCCGATCGCCTTGCCGGCATCCTCGACGAGCTCGGCATCCGCAACCGGCTGCTGATCCTCTCGGCCTGCTATTCGGGGGTCTTCGTGCCGGTGCTCTCGAACCACGAGACCGCCTTGTTTACCGCGGCCTCATCGGATCGCACCTCGTTCGGCTGCCGCGCCGAGAATGACTGGACCTTTTTCGGCGATGCGCTGATCAACCACGCGCTGCGCAAGCCGCAACCGCTGGGCGATGCGCTGATCGAGGCGCGCGCGCTGATCAGCGACTGGGAAACCTCGGGTCGCCTGCCTTCCTCCAACCCGCAGGCGACGGTCGGCGAAGGTGTCGAGGCCTGGCTCGATCCGCTCGAGGCGCGCATGCCCAAGACTGCAACGCCCCGCGTGGGTGCGCCCGCAACCGATGCGCTGAAGCCATAGCTCGGAACCGCAACCCTCGACGGTAGTTGCGCTGGCGATGACCGACACCCCAGAAAACCGCGCCATGCGCTACCCCCTGCTCAGCCAGCCGCATATCATCCTCCACGGCCCGGTGGACCATGACATGTATGCGCGCTTCCGCGAGCAGCTCGCCGCCGCGCCCGCGGACGGCCCGCTGGTCGTCGCGATCTCGACCCTGGGGGGCGATCCGGAAGTCGCCCGGCTGATGGGCGACGAGCTCCGCCTGCTGCGCGAATATACCGGCCGCGAGACGCTCTTCCTCGGCAAGGTCGCCGTCTATTCGGCGGGCGCTACCTTCATGGCGAGCTTCCCCACCGACAAGCGTTTCCTCACCCGCGGCACGCGGATCATGGTGCATGAGCGCATCCTCACCAAGACGGTCGAGCTGTCGGGCCCACTCAAGAGCGTCGTCGCCGGATTGAAGGCCAATCTCCACGAGATCGAGGAATCGGTGCGGATCGAGGAGGAGGGCTTCCGCGCGCTCGTCGCGGGATCGAAGATCGCGTTCGAGGAAGTCCAGAAGCGCGCGCCTTCGAACTGGTATATCGAGGCCGAGGAGGCGCGCGACCTCGGCCTCGTGCTGGATCTGATCTAACGGACTGTCGGGCGGTTTACGCCGTCGCGCCGCCATCGATATCGATCGTCGTGCCGGTGATGAACGACGATTCGTCGCTCGCCAGGAACGAAGCCAGTGCGGCGACTTCTTCCGCGCGGCCATAGCGGCCCAGGGGAATGTTGGGCAGCATGATCTTGGCCATGTCGCCATCGGCGGGGTTCATGTCGGTATCGATCGGCCCGGGCTGGATCACGTTGACCAGGATGCCGCGCGACGCGAGATCGCGCGCCCAGCCGCGTGCCAGTCCCTGCACCGCCGACTTGCTGGCGCCATAGCTGGCCATGCCGGGGATCATCGAGACATCGCCCGATACGCTGCCGACGATCACGACCCGGCCGCCATCGGCGAGATGCGGCACCGCCGCCACCGTGCCCGCGGCAACGCCATCGACATTGACTGCGAACACCCGGCGGAAGTCGTCATACCCGCCCTGATCGACCGGCGTGCCGCCAAAGACCCCGGCATTGTGGACGAGGATGTCGAGCCCGCCCAGCGTCTGGGCCGCCTGATTGACCGCCGCGGTCACCGCAGCGGCATCGCCCGCATCGGCCTGTACCGCCAGCCCCTTCACGCCTTCGCCTTCGATCGCCTTGACGGTCGCGGCAGCGGCCTCGTGATTGCCGGCATAGGTGATGACGACATCGGCGCCGTCTTCCGCGAGCCGCTTGGCGATCGCCGCGCCGATCCCGCGCGATCCGCCAGTGACCAGTGCGCGCTTGCCTGCGAGTTTTTTCGACATTTCCAAATCTCCGGTCCCCAGCCGATCGCTTCGCCGGCTGCCGGGACGGACGCTGATCTGGGGTGCGCGTTAGATAGTTCAAGATTTCCGAACTATGGAAATGGCGAAGCATTCCTATATCGGCCTCATGGATCGCCTTGTGCACCCCGACCTCAAGGACGTCAGCCTCGCCGCGGCGCTGCACGCGCTCGCCGATCCGGTGCGGCTCGACATCATCGCGCGGCTGGTCGAATGCCCGTGCCTCAACGCCAGCACTGCCTGTGCCGGTGGCACGCCCAAGAGCACGATCTCCAATCACCTCAACGTGCTGCGCGCCGCGGGGCTGGTGGAGACCACGATCGAGGGCCGCGAGCGGATCAATCGCCTGCGCTGCACCGATTTCAATGCGCGCTTTCCGGGTCTTCTCGAGTCGGTGCTCGCCAACAAAGCCTGAGCTCCCGCGGACCTACGGGGTTGCGCTGCGAGTGCGAAAGGCATAGCCCGCGCACCAACTATCGTGTCGCTAAGGACTCCGAGGAATGGCCGATTTCCGTCTGCCCAAGAACAGCCGCATCACCAAGGGCAAGGACCACAAGGCCGACGCGTCCGCGACGCGCGTCAAGAAGTTCAAGATCTATCGCTACGATCCGGACTCGGGCGAGAACCCGCGCTATGACAATTTCGAAGTCGATCTCGACGAATGCGGCCCGATGGTTCTCGACGCGCTCATCAAGATCAAGTCCGAGCAGGATAGCTCGCTGACCTTCCGCCGCTCGTGCCGCGAAGGCATTTGCGGGTCGTGCTCGATGAACATGGACGGCCGCAACGGCCTCGCCTGCACCACCGCGATCGATGACATCAAGGGCGACATCCGCATCACGCCTTTGCCGCACATGGACGTCATCAAGGACCTCGTCCCCGATTTCACGCACTTCTACGCGCAGTACAGCTCGATCAAGCCGTGGCTGCAGACGGTCAGCACCACGCCCTCGGGCAAGGAGCGCCTCCAGAGCCCCGAGCAGCGCGAGAAGCTCGACGGCCTGTATGAGTGCATCCTGTGCGCCTGCTGCTCGACATCATGCCCGAGCTATTGGTGGAACAGCGACAAGTTCCTCGGCCCCGCGATCCTGCTCCAGGCCTATCGCTGGCTCGCCGACAGCCGCGACGAGATGACCGGCGAGCGGCTCGACCAGCTCGAGGATCCGTTCCGCCTCTATCGCTGCCACACGATCATGAACTGCGCGAACGTCTGCCCCAAGGGCCTCAACCCGGCCAAGGCGATCGCCGAGATCAAGAAGATGGAAGCCGAACGCGCACTCTGATCATGCCCCTTCCCGTCATCCCGGCGAAAGCAGGGATCCCAAGCCGCATTCCGCCGTCGCACGAGAACCCGGCTTTCGCCGGGATGACGGGGTGCTGAAATGAGCAAGGTTCTCACCCGCTATCGCGAGCTCGTCGCCGCGGGCGAGCTCCGCGCCGACCCCGAACAGGCCGCCGCGGCGGAACGGCTCGACGCGCTCGCCCAGCAGCTCGAAGCCGTCCCCAGAAAGGGCAGCATCCTCTGGCGCGCGCTCGGTCGCGCCCCTGAACCGCCCCGCGGCGTCTATATGTGGGGCGGCGTCGGCCGCGGGAAATCGATGCTGATGGACCTGCTGTTCGACAACGTCGACATCCGCCGCAAGCGCCGCGTCCATTTCCACGAATTCATGCTCGAAGTGCACGAGCGTCTCAACGTCGAGCGCCAGAAGGACACCGCCGATCCCGTCGTCGCGGTCGCCGACGCGCTGGCCGACGACATCCGCCTGCTCGCCTTCGACGAGATGGTGGTCAACAATCCCGCCGACGCGATGATCCTATCGCGGCTGTTCACCGAGATGATGGGACACGGCCTCACCGTCGTCGCCACCTCGAACCGCGCGCCGAACGACCTCTACAAAGATGGCCTCAACCGCCAGCTCTTCTTGCCCTTCATCGCGCTGATCGAAGGCAAGATGGACGTGCTGACGCTCAATGGCCCGGTGGACTACCGGCTCGATCGCCTGGGCAGCATAAATACCTGGCTCGTCCCCAATGGCCCCGAGGCCACCGCCGCGCTCTCAGCCGCCTTTTTCCGCCTCACCGATTATCCGGTCGAGGATCGCGCCCGCGTTCCGGCATGCGACCTGCCGATTCCCGGCGGCCGCTCGATCCACGTCCCCAAGGCGCTGAAGGGCGTCGCGGTATTCTCGTTCAAGCGGCTGTGCGGCGAGGCGCGCGGCGCGCCCGACTATCTCGCCATCGCGCACCGCTTCCACACCGTCATCCTCGTCGGCATCCCGCGGCTCGGCCCCGAGAACCGCAACGAGGCTGCGCGATTCGTCACGCTGGTCGACGCGCTCTACGAGAACCGCGTCAAGCTCCTCGCCGCGGCGGACGCCAAGCCCGACGACCTCTATATCGCCGGTGACGGCGCCTTCGAGTTCGAGCGCACCGCTTCGCGGCTGCATGAGATGTCGTCGGACGAGTATCTCGCAGAAGGGCATGGCGAGCGCTGATCCCCCGACCGAATTAAGCGCACCGACCCACCCCGTTCGTGCTGCGCTTGTCGAAGCACCGTTTTTCTCTCTATCCTCGACGCAAGAACAGGGCAGCGCTTCGACAAGCGCAGCACGAACGGGGAGAGTTGGATGCGTCTGCTTGCGACCTTGTGGCTATTGGTCGGCCTCTTCGCCCCCTCCGCTTTCGCCCAGCCCGTCCTGGTTGCCGCGGACATGCGCGAAAGCTTCAGCCTAAACGGCGCATGGCATTGGTCGGTCGATCCGCTGCGCGACGGCATAGCGGGGTTTCACGGCGGCCCACCCAATCCGAGCACGCAGCGCTGGCAGGATCGCGTCCAGGCCGAGGTCCAGGCCGCCAACCCTCGCGCGCTGTTCGAATTCGACATGCAGCGCTCACCCGTCACCCACCTTCCCGGCGGCTGGATCGGCCATGCGCCGGAGATGCGCTACTATCAGGGGCTGGTCTGGTACCAGCGCACCTTCGAGACCCCGCTCCCTGCGCCCGGCAAGCGCGTGTTCCTTCGCTTCGGCGCCGCGGACTACACCGCTGACGTCTGGCTCAACGGTCAGAAGGTCGGCACCCACAAGGGCGGCTTCACCCCCTTCGCCTTCGACGTGACCAAGTTGCTGCGCGCGGGCAGCAACCAGATCACCGTCGGCGTCGATTCGGCGCGGACGATGGACGATGTCCCCGGCACGATCACCGACTGGGAGACCTATGGCGGGATTACGCGCGGCATCGATCTGATCACAACCTCGGATACCTATGTCGACGATGCCTGGGTCCGCCTGACCCGCGACGGCCGCATCGCCGTTACCGCGAAGCTGGACGGCCCCGCCGCGGCCGGCCAACGGGTGCGCGTCGCGATCCCCGCGCTCGGCTTCGCAATCGAAGGTATCACCGATGCGGAAGGCCGGCTGGAAGCCGTCCGCGCCGCCCCGCGCGGGCTCAAGCGCTGGTCGCCCGACAGCCCCACGCTCTACGATGTCGAGCTCAGCGCCGGCGAGGATCGGCTGAAAGACCGCATCGGCTTCCGCACAGTCGAGGTCCGCGGCACGCAGATCCTGCTCAACGGCAAGCCCCTCTTCCTGCGCGGCATCTGCATGCACGAGGAAGAGCTTGGCAAAAACCCGATCCGCGCGATCACGCCGGGCGCCACCCGCGCGCTGCTCGGCGAGATCAAGTACGGCCTGCACGGCAATTTCGTGCGCCTGGCCCATTATCCCCACAACGAGATCACCACCCGCATGGCCGACGAGCTTGGCCTCCTCGTGTGGAGCGAGATCCCGACCTATTGGCGCGTCAACTGGGAGAACCCCGAAACGCTCGCCACCGCGCGCCGCCAGCTGCGTGAGAACATGCTGCGCGACCGCAACCGCGCCTCCATCGTGCTGTGGAGCGTCGCCAACGAAACTCCGATCAACGACGCCCGCAATGGCTTCCTCCGCACGCTGATCGGCGACGTGCGCGCGCTCGACGACAGCCGGTTGGTCACCGCCGCCTTGCTCAGCAAGAAGGTCGACGGCGTCCAGACCAGCGACGACCCGCTGGTCACCGATCTCGATGTGATGGCGATCAACACCTATGGCGGCTGGTATTCGGACGACAGCTTCGCGCAGGTTGCGGCGCAGCAATGGCGGCTACCCGCGAAGCCGCTGATCTTCTCCGAATTCGGCGCCGATACGCTGGCGGGCTATCACGACAAGGCCGCCGATCCGCACAAGTTCAGCGAGGAATTCCAGGCCGACTATTACCGCGCCACGCTGGCGATGGCGGCGAAGGTTCCCCAGCTCGCCGGCCTCTCGCCCTGGATCCTCAAGGACTTCCGCTCACCGCGCCGCCAGCATTCGGTGTTTCAGCAGGGCTATAACCGGAAAGGGCTGATCTCCGAGACCGGCGAGCGCAAGCTGGCGTTCGAGGTGCTGGCGGAGGAATATCGCAAGCGAGCCGCCCCCAAATAGCAGCCGTCACCCCGGCCGAAGTGCCGGAGTCCACTGCGCCGCCGGGAGAGATGTATGCGGAGGCGCGTGGGAACAACCGCGAGCTCTTCCTTCGTCGCCCGGTGGACCCCGCCACTTCGGCCGGGGTGACGGAGGTTTAGGTTCGCTTGGTCACCCCGCCATCACCCCCGCAAGATCCCGGCCCCGCCCGCTAAGCCCATACAGCGGCACCACCGGGAACCGATCCTCCAGCCGCCGCGTCACCAGATCCTGCCCGATCATCGCCTGCAACGTCTGCGACAGCGCGCGCGGCGTCACCGGCGCGAGCCGCGCCTGGACCTCGCCGAACCGGCTCCATTCGGGTACCAGTCCCGCCACCAGCGGCAGGCTCCAGCGCGACAGGTCGCCTGCGCCGAGACCCAGCCGCTCGCGCTCGCCCAGGATGCGCTCGCACAGCGCCCCGACCGGCCGTCCCATCTCGCTCAGCAGATATTCGGGCCGCAGCGGGTGGCCGTGCCTGGGATTGGGGATCACCCAGAAGCAGCCGCGCAGATGCTCGAGGCAGCGGGTCAGGCTGTGCGCCGACAGGCCATAAGCGCGCGCGATCACCGCGAAGCGCGCGCCGCCCTCGCGGCTGAGCAGCGCCATCACCGGCAGCGCCCAGCGATTGGCGCCGAGTGCGCGCAGCACGTCGATCGGAACGGGCGTTGACATCCTGACCGTTTCACTATCAGCTATACAAATGGAAGCAAAGAGGGGAACCGAGTCGATGAATGCCACCACGCTTGCCGATACCGCCGCAGCCACCACCCGCGTCGCCTATGACGGGGTGCTGACCTGCGCGCTCAACGTCACCGACCTCGATCGCGCGATCGCCTGGTATGGCGAAATGCTCGGCATGAAACTCGCCTATCGCGTCGACGAAATCGCCTGGGCCGAACTGGTCAGCCCCGTGTCGCGGGTTACGCTCGGCCTGTCGCAGGTCGAGCAGGTCCCCGCGGGCGGCGGCGCCACGCTCACCTTCGGCGTCGTCGACATCCACGCCGCCAAGGCCGCGCTCGATGCCGCCGGCGTGCGCCAGGACGGCCCGATCCAGACCATTCCCGGCATGGTGAGCCTAGTCACCTTCTACGACCCCGACGGCAACGCATTCATGTTCGCGCAGGATCTAAACCCGGCATCCTAGCGTTGAATGCGCGGCCCCAATCCGCATGCCCCTGTCAGGCGATGCGGACGCCAAGGCTCGGCCAAGTCCTTATTGCAGTTGCGAATTATTCGCAAAGATAATGTCGTCTCCTTGCGCGTCGCGGGTTGCGGAGGCTCTATTATAGGCCTAAGCCGCCCGCGTTTTCGCAGGCACAGCTGCGTCTGCGGCTGCTTGACCAGAGCAAGGAGATTCCATGGCCCGCAAGAAGATCGCGCTTATCGGCGCCGGCAACATCGGCGGTACGCTCGCGCACCTCGCTGCACTCAAGGGCCTGGGCGACATCGTCCTGTTCGACGTGGTCGAGGGCGTGCCGCAGGGCAAGGCGCTCGATCTGTCGCAGTGCGGCCCGGTCGAAGGCTTCGATTCGAAGATCACCGGCACCAATGACTATGCCGACATCGCTGGCGCCGACGTGATCATCGTCACCGCCGGTGTCGCCCGCAAGCCCGGCATGAGCCGCGACGATCTGCTCGGCATCAACCTGAAGGTCATGAAGGCCGTCGGCGAAGGCATCGCCGCCAACGCTCCCGACGCGTTCGTGATCTGCATCACCAACCCGCTCGACGCGATGGTCTGGGCGCTGCGCGAATTCTCGGGGCTGCCGCACCAGAAGGTCGTCGGCATGGCCGGCGTGCTCGATTCGGCGCGCTTCAGCCACTTCCTCGCCGAGGAGTTCCAGGTCTCGGTCAAGGACGTCAACAGCTTCGTCCTCGGCGGCCACGGCGACACGATGGTGCCGGTGCTCGAATATTCGACCGTCTCGGGCATCCCGGTCAGCGACTTGATCGCGATGGGCTTCTCGACCCAGGAGCGCATCGACGCGATCGTCCAGCGCACCCGCTCGGGCGGCGGCGAGATCGTCGGCCTCTTGAAGACCGGCTCGGCCTTCTACGCCCCGGCCACCTCGGCGATCGCGATGGCCGAGAGCTATCTCTACGACAAGAAGCGCGTCCTGCCCGCGGCGGCGCACCTCACCGGCCAGTATGGCGTCGACGATCTCTACGTCGGCGTGCCGATCATCATCGGCAAGGACGGCGTCGAGAAGATCATCGAGATCAACTTGACCGACGAAGCCAAGGCCAACCTCACCGTCTCGGTCGACGCGGTCAAGGAACTGCTCGTCGCCTGCAAGGGCATCGACGAGAGCCTCAATTAAGCAACAACCGTCACCCCGGCGAGAGCCGGGGTCTCGTGCGATACGGTCCCGGCTTTCGTCGGGAGGACGAAAGAGAGACCCAATGAGCATCCTCGTCGACAAGAACACCAAGGTCATCACCCAGGGCATGACCGGGGAGACCGGCAGCTTCCACACCAAGGCGGCGCTGGAATATGGCACCCAGATGGTCGGCGGCGTGACGCCGGGCAAGGGCGGCACCGAGCATCTCGGCCTGCCGGTGTACGACACCGTCGCCGAGGCCAAGTCGAAGACCGGCGCCGATGCGTCGGTGATCTACGTGCCGCCTCCCTTCGCGGCCGATTCGATCCTCGAGGCGATCGACGCCGAGATCCCGCTGATCGTCACGATCACCGAAGGCATCCCAGTGCTCGACATGGTCCGCGTCAAGCGCGCGCTGTCGGGCTCCAAGTCGCGCCTCATCGGCCCGAACTGCCCCGGTGTGCTCACCCCCGGCGAATGCAAGATCGGCATCATGCCCGGCAGCATCTTCTCTAAGGGTTCGGTCGGCGTCGTAAGCCGTTCGGGCACGCTTACCTATGAAGCCGTGTTCCAGACCACCAATGCCGGGCTCGGCCAGACCACCGCAGTCGGCATCGGCGGCGATCCGGTCAACGGCACCAACTTCATCGACGTGCTCGAACTCTTCCTCGCCGACGAGGCGACCAAGTCGATCATCATGATCGGCGAGATCGGCGGCGACGCCGAGGAGCAGGCCGCGCAGTTCCTGATCGACGAGGCCAAGCGTGGCCGCAAGAAGCCGATGGCCGGCTTCATCGCGGGCCGCACCGCGCCTCCGGGGCGGCGCATGGGCCATGCCGGCGCGATCGTCTCGGGCGGCAAGGGCGACGCTGAGAGCAAGATCGCGGCGATGGAAGCCGCCGGCATCCGCGTTTCGGCGAGCCCCTCGCTGCTCGGCGAGACGCTGGTCGAAGTGTTGAAGGGCTGATCCACTAGGCCGTCATCCCGGCGAAAGCCGGGATCGCGTGCCGCATGAGACCCCGGCGTTCGCAGGGGTGACGAGGTGTAGAATGGGCTATGAAGGCCTGGATTTCGAGCAGATCGCCGGCGGGGTGAGCCCCGCCTTCATCGAGACGCTGTATCGCCGCTACCAGGCGGATCCCGCCGGCATCGAGCCGCAGTGGCAGCAGTTCTTCGAAGGACTCGAAAACACCGCTTCGGGCCCGAGCTGGGCCAATCCGCGCTGGCCGCTGTCGGACACCGACACGCTCACCGCCGGGCTGGATCCCACGCAGATGGAGCCCGCGCCCAAGCCTGCCAAGGGCGGCGCCGCGCCCAAGCCCGCCGCCCCCGCCGCGTCGCAGGACGATATCGTCAAGGCCGCGAACGATTCGATCCGCGCGATGCTGCTGATCCGCACCTATCGCGTGCGTGGTCACCTTGCCGCGAACCTCGATCCGCTCGGCCTCGCCCGGCAGAACCTGCCCGCCGACATGACGCCCGAATATCACGGCTTCACCGGCGCCGATCTCGATCGCCCGATCTATCTCGGCGGCACGCTTGGCCTCGAGAAGGCGACCATCCGCGAGATCGTCGACATCCTGCGCGCCAATTATTGCGGCAATGTCGGCCTCGAATACATGCACATCGCCGATGTCGAGGAGCGCCGCTTCCTCCAGGATCGGATGGAAGGCAAGGACAAGGAAATCCACTTCACGCCCGACGGCAAGAAGGCGATCCTTTCCAAGGTGATCGAAGCCGAGGAGTGGGAGAAGTTCCTCGGCCGCAAATACGTCGGCACCAAGCGCTTCGGGCTCGACGGCGGCGAAGCGATGATCCCCGCGCTCGAAGCGGTGATCAAGTACGGCGGCGCCACCGGCATCCGCGAGATCGTCTATGGCATGGCGCATCGCGGCCGCCTCAACGTTCTGGCCAATGTGATGGCCAAGCCGTTCCGCGTGATCTTCCACGAATTCGGCGGCGGCTCGGCGAACCCCGAGGATGTCGGCGGCTCGGGCGACGTGAAGTACCATCTCGGCACCAGCACCGATCGCGAGTTCGATGGGATCAGCGTCCACATGTCGCTGGTCGCCAACCCGTCGCACCTCGAGGCGGTCAACCCGGTCGTACTAGGCAAGTCGCGCGCGCTCCAGACGCTGCGCGGCGATCTCGCCGAGCACGAGCAGGTGCTTCCGGTGCTGATTCATGGCGACGCGGCGTTTGCGGGCCAGGGGATCGTGTGGGAATGCCTCGGCTTCTCGGGGATCCGCGGCTACAATACCGGCGGCTGCGTCCACTTCATCATCAACAACCAGGTCGGCTTCACGACGAGCCCGCAATTCGCACGCTCCTCGCCCTATCCCTCGGACGTCGCCAAGGGCGTCCAGGCGCCGATCCTCCACGTCAACGGCGACGATCCCGAGGCAGTGACCTTTGCGTGCAAGGTCGCGGTCGAGTTTCGCCAGAAGTTCAAGCGCGACGTCGTGATCGACATGTGGTGCTATCGCCGCTTCGGCCATAACGAAGGCGACGAGCCGAGCTTCACCCAGCCGCTGATGTATAAGGCGATCCGCCAGCATCCGCCGGTGAGCCAAGTCTATGCCAAGCGCCTCGCCGCCGAGGGCGTGGTCGACCAGGGCTTCGTCGACGAGAAGACGCAGCAATTCACCACGCTGCTCGAAGGCGAGTTTGAGGCGGGCAAGTCGTATCTTCCCAACAAGGCCGACTGGTTCGCCGGCCGCTGGTCGGGCCTCGGCGCACCCGCGGATGCCGAAAGCGCCCGCCGCAGCGTCGATACCGGCATCGAGAAGAAGCTGTTCGACAGCCTCGGCCGCACGCTGACCGAGGTTCCCGAGGGCACCGAAATCCACAAGACACTCGCCCGCGTGCTCGATGCCAAGCGCACCATGTTCAAGTCGGGCGAGAATTTCGACTGGGCGACCGGTGAGGCGCTGGCGTTCGGCGCGCTGCTCTCCGAAGGCTTCGGGGTGCGCCTGTCGGGCCAGGATTCGGGCCGCGGCACATTCAGCCAGCGCCACGCCGTCTGGGTCGACCAGAAGGACGAGCACAAATACGTGCCCCTCTCGACGATCCGCCACGGCAATTTCGAAGTGCTCGACAGCCCGCTCTCCGAATATGGCGTGCTCGGCTTCGAATATGGCTATGCCTCGGCCGATCCCAAGGCGCTGGTGCTCTGGGAGGCGCAGTTCGGCGACTTCGTCAACGGCGCACAGATCATGATCGACCAGTTCATCACCGCGGGCGAGGCTAAGTGGCTGCGCGCCAACGGCCTGGTGATGCTGCTGCCGCACGGCTATGAGGGCCAGGGCCCCGAGCACAGCTCGGCTCGCCCCGAGCGCTTCCTCCAGGCGTGCGCGCAGGACAATATCCAGGTCGCCAACGTCACCACCCCGGCGAACTATTTCCACATGCTGCGCCGGCAGATGCACCGGAATTTCCGCAAGCCGCTGATCGTGATGACGCCCAAGTCGCTGCTCCGCCACAAGCTGGCGGTATCGAAGACCGAGGACTTCTTGGGCGACAGCCACTTCAAGCGCATCCTCTCCGATCCCTCGGCCCCGGCCGATACGGACGTGAAGCGCCTCGTGCTGTGCACCGGCAAGGTCGCCTACGACCTGATTGAGGCGCGCGACGCGGCGGGCGACAAGAACACCGCGATCGTCCGCATCGAACAGCTCTATCCCTTCCCCGGCGAACCGCTCACGGCGCGCCTCAAGAAAATGGCGAATGTCGAGGAAGTGATCTGGGCGCAGGAAGAGCCGAAGAACAACGGCTATTGGTTCTTCGTCGAGCCGCTCATCGAGCAGTGCCTGGTCGATGCCGGGGTCAAGTCGCAGCGGCCGCGCTATGCCGGCCGCGCCGCGGCGGCATCGCCCGCCACCGGGCTGATGAAGCGCCACACTGCCGAACAGGGCGCGCTCGTCGCCGAAGCACTTGGTCACAGCGTTCGCGAAGAGATTCGCCGGACGCGGAAATCGTAACGAGGTAGAAGAAAATGGCAGACGTTAAGGTCCCGGTCCTCGGCGAATCGATCACCGAAGCGACGCTCGGCGAATGGCTCAAGAATCCGGGTGATCCGGTCAAGCTCGACGAGCCGATCGCCAGCCTCGAGACCGACAAGGTCTCGGTCGAGGTCCCCTCGCCCGTAGCGGGCGTTATGGGCGACCAAATCGTCAAGGTCGGCGACACCGTCGCGGTCGGCGCCGTCATCGCCACGGTCGGCGAAGGCGGCGGCGCTGCCGCATCACCCAGCCCCGCCCCCACTGCCGAGTCCACCCCGGCGCCCGCAGCCGCCGCCCCGGCCCCGGCTCCCGCATCTGCTGAGGCAGCCGCGCTCTCCCCGTCGGTCCGCCGTGCGGTGCTCGAAACCGGCGTCGATCCCTCGACTGTCCAGGGCACTGGCAAGGACGGCCGCCTGACCAAGGACGACGTCGTCGCCGCAGCGGCCGCCAAGCCCGCCGCAGCCCCCGCCGCGACGCCGGCGCCTGTCGCAGCCGCTTCGTCGGGCGGCCGCAAGGAAGAGCGCGTCCGCATGACGCGCCTGCGCCAGACCGTCGCCAAGCGGCTCAAGGAAGCGCAGAACACCGCCGCGCTGCTGACGACGTTCAACGACGTCGACATGACCGAAGTCATCGCTGCGCGCACCAAGTACAAGGACTTGTTCGAGAAGAAGCACGGCGTCCGCCTGGGCTTCATGGGCTTCTTCGTGAAGGCCGCCGTCCAGGCGCTGCGCGACATCCCCTCGGTCAACGCGTCGATCGAAGGCGACGAGATCGTCTATCATGACTATGCCGACATCTCGGTCGCGGTCTCCGCGCCGCAGGGTCTCGTCGTCCCGGTGATCCGCGACGCGCAGGACCTGTCGGTGGCTGGCATCGAGAAGACGATCGGCGATTTCGGCAAGCGCGCCAAGGATGGCACGCTCAAGATGGAAGACATGAAGGGCGGCACCTTCACCATCTCGAACGGCGGCGTGTTCGGCTCGCTGATGTCGACGCCGATCATCAACCCGCCCCAGTCGGCCGTGCTCGGCCTGCACCGCATCGAGGACCGCCCGGTGGTCCGCGACGGCCAGGTCGTCGTCCGCCCGATGATGTACCTTGCGCTGTCCTACGATCACCGCCTGATCGACGGCCGCGAGGCAGTGACCTTCCTCGTCGCGCTGAAGAACGCGATCGAGGATCCGACCCGTCTGCTGATCGACCTGTAAAGCGCAGGTAACGATACCCACATTCCGTTCGGGCTGAGCTTGTCGAAGCCCCGTTCTTCTTTCTCGGACGGAACCAGAGAAGTACGGCCCTTCGACAAGCTCAGGGCGAACGGAGTGACAAATGGCTGAATACGACTTCGACGTTCTCGTGATCGGCTCCGGCCCCGGCGGCTATGTCGCCGCGATTCGCGCTGCGCAGCTCGGGCTGCGCACCGGCTGCGTCGAGAGCCGCGAGACTTTGGGCGGCACCTGCCTCAATGTCGGCTGCATTCCGTCCAAGGCGCTGCTTAACGCCTCGGAGAAGTTCTATGAGGCCGCTTCGGGCGCGCTCGCCAAGCATGGCGTCAAGCTGGGCAGCGTCGAGCTCGACCTCCCCGCGATGATGGCGGACAAGGCCAAGGCCGTCACCGGCCTCACCGGCGGCATCGAGTTCCTGTTCAAGAAGAACAAGGTCGAATGGGTGAAGGGCCTCGGCACCTTCGTCGATGCGCACACCGTCCAGGTCGGCGAGCGGAAAGTCACCGCCAAGAATATCGTCATCGCCACCGGCTCGTCGGTCACGCCGCTTCCCGGCGTCGAGATCGACCAGAAGGTCGTCGTCGATTCGACCGGCGCGATCGCGCTCGAGAAGGTCCCCGAGCACATGGTCGTCATCGGCGGCGGTGTGATCGGGCTCGAGCTCGGCTCGGTGTGGCAGCGCCTCGGCGCCAAGGTCACCGTCGTCGAATTCCTCGACCAGCTCCTCCCCGGCATGGACGGGGACGTGCGCAAAGAGGCCGCCAAGATCTTCAAGAAGCAGGGCATGGAGATCAAGCTCTCCACCAAGGTCACCGGCGTCGCGGTAAACAGCGGCAAGGCGATCGTGACCGTGGAGCCGGCCGCGGGCGGCGCTGCCGAGACGATCGAGGCCGATGCCGTGCTCGTCTCGATCGGCCGCCGTCCCAACACCGACGGCCTTGGCCTCGACGCGATCGGCCTCGCCACCAACCAGCGCGGCCAGATCGAGACCGACCACAGCTTCCGCACCAAGGTCGACGGCGTCTGGGCGATCGGCGACGTCATCCCCGGCCCGATGCTCGCGCACAAGGCCGAGGACGAAGGCATTGCGGTCGCCGAGAACATCGCCGGCCTCACCGGCATCGTGAACCACGATGTCATCCCGAGCGTGGTCTACACGCACCCCGAGATCGCCGGCGTCGGCCTCACCGAGGAGCAGGCGCGCGAAAAGGGCGAGGTCAAGGTCGGCAAGTTCCCGATGGCGGGCAACAGCCGCGCCAAGGCGATCGACGACACCACCGGCTGGGTAAAGGTGATCGCCGACGCCAAGACCGATCGCGTGCTCGGCGCCTGGATCATCACCGCGCCCGCCGGCACGATGATCGCCCAGGTCGCCCAGGCGATGGAATTCGGCGCCACGTCCGAGGACATTGCCTATACCTGCCACGCGCACCCGACGCACAGCGAGGCGATCAAGGAAGCCGCGATGGGCGTCCTCGGCAAGCCGATCCACGTATGACGATGGCCGGCGCGGCGTTGCTCCTGCTCGCCGCGCCGCCCACGCTTGCGCTCCAGGACGCGCCCATCGCCGTTCCCGCCGGCGACCCCGAGATGGCTGCCGCAACCCTCAAGGCACGCGCCGGCCTTCCCGTCTTCTTCGGCCATGCCACCGCGCCCAGCCCAGACGAGGGCGGGTTCATGATCAAATATGATCTGCTCCCCGGCCCGGCCTCCGAATTCATCTGGGCTGAGATCGTCTCCCACCGCGGCGACACCAGCGTCGCTCGCCTGCTCAACAAGCCGCTCGCCCCCGGCTTCGTCCAGGGTCAGCAGGTCAGCGTCCGCGATGGCGAGGTGGAGGACTGGGCCTATTGGCATGCCGGCACCCTGATCGGCGGCGCGACGATGCGCGTGCTGATCGCGCGGATGCCCGCCGCCGACGCCAAGGCGATGCGCGACCGGTTCGGCTGGTAGCGGCCCCGTCGCCCCGGCCGCACGCAACTTCGGGCGACTACCCCCAAGCGCCAGGCAAATTGCCCGGCTTGTGATCCGCCCCTACGTGTTATACTAACATAATACACAACCGAGGGGGACCCTATGCATCGCTTCGCCATCAGCCTGTTGGCACTGAGCCTTTGCGCTTCGCCGGCGCTGGCGCAGGATACCGGCCGGATGCAGCAGGTCGTCGCTGCCGATGCCGACAAGGGCGAGTTCATGGGCGCCGTGCTGGTCGCGCGCGAGGGGCAGATATTGCTCGACCGCGGCTTCGGCTCGGCGAACCTCGAATGGAAGATCCCCAATGACGGCACTACGAAGTTCCGCCTCGGTTCGGTCAGCAAGCAGTTCACCGCCGCCGCGATCCTGATTTTGCAGGAACGCGGCAAGCTGAGCCTCGATGCGCCGGTGAAGACCTGGCTGACCGATGCGCCGGCGGCCTGGGATAAGGTCACCATCCGTCACTTGCTCAGCCACACTGCGGGCATCCCCAATTTCACCGGCTTCGACGACTATGAGAAGACCAAGACGCTCCCCGCGACGCTCGAAAGCCTGACCGCGCGCTTTCGCGACAAGCCGCTCGAGTTTCAGCCCGGCGAGAAGTTCGCCTATTCCAACTCGGGCTATATCCTGCTCACTACGATCGTCGAGAAGGCAAGCGGACAACCCTATGCCACCTTCGTCGCCGATCAGCTCTTCAAGCCGCTGGGCATGGCGGACAGCGGCTATGACAATCGCGCCACGGTGCTGCCGCGTCGCGCGTCGGGATATACCCCCTCGCCGCGCGGCGTGGTGAATACCGACTATATCGACATGACCATTCCCCAGGGCGCCGGCGCGCTTTATTCGACCACGCATGATCTGCTCAAATGGACCAACGGCCTGTTCGGGGGGAAGCTGCTCAAGCCCACATCGCTCCAGGCGATGACTACGCCGGTCAAGGACGATTACGGCCTCGGCCTGTTCATCGCCAAGACCAATGGAGGGACGGTGATCAATCACGGCGGCGGGATTGAGGGCTTCAACACCTGGCTAGGCTATGATCCCGATCGCAAGCTGACCGTGGTGGTGCTGGGCAATCTCAACGGCGCCGCGCCGAACCGGCTCGGCAATTCGCTGATGACTCTGGCGCGCGGTGAAACCGTGACGCTCGCTACCGAGCGCCAGACTATCGCGGTGCCGATCGAGAAGCTCCGCGAATATGAGGGCGTCTACGAGCTGAGCCCGACCTTCGCGTTCACCATGAAGGTCGAGAACGGCAAGCTGATGACCCAGGCCACCGGCCAGCAGGCGTTGGAGCTGTTCGCAGAAAAGCCCGACCAGTTCTTCCTCAAGGTCGTCGATGCGCAAGTGCGCTTTTCGCGGGACGCGGCGGGCAAGGTGACCGGCCTGGTGCTCCACCAGAACGGGCGCGACATGCCGGCCAAGCGCAAGTAGCGCCTCAAGCGGCGGGGGACGAAGCCGGAGGCCCCTTCCGCACGCCCGTCAACCGCGCGACCGCCACGGTGAGCCCCGCCGCGATCAGCGCCGCCAGCCACAGCGCGTCCCAGCCCCAGCGCAGCTGGCTCGCCGCGCCAGACACGACCCCGGCGAGGAAGCCGAGCCACAGCGCCAGATACGGCACCCAGCTCCAGCGATCGCGATCGCCCATCAGCGCGCCGGCGAGCTTCTGGCCGATCCGCACCAGCGATCCGGTCATATAGGTCAGCCCGATCGTCACTTCGCCGTCGCGGTTGAACACCCCGTTCTCGGTGCCCATCGCCGCGGCGAGCAGGACGAGCACCAGCGGCCCCGGCGTTACGCTCGAAACGATCGCAGCGAGCGTCAGCAGGATCGTCACCACGCCCATCACCGCGGTCTTGTGGCGATCCCCGGTGGCGCGCACGAGCACGCTCGACACGATCACGCCGCCGACAAAGGCAAGGATCAGCCCCGCCGCGATCGCCGCCGCGCCGCCGACCCCGGTGCCGAGCCCGACGCCCAGCCGCGTGGTGTTGCCGCTCATGAACGAGGCGAAGAACCCGCCCAGGCTGGTGAAGGCAAAGGCGTCGACGAAACCTGCGAGCGCCGCCAGGCAGACGGCGACGGCAATCAACGGCGATTCAGTCCGGTGCATGGCCCTCCCAATGCCGCAGCGCGGCGCGCGCCGCCACCCCGTGTTTGACGTGCCGCCACCAACAGGGGACAAGGCGCCATGCAAGCCCAGGTCGCCGCCCAGATCGGCCCGATCCTCCCCGTGCTCGACCTGTTCGGCATCGCGGTGTTCGCCGCGACGGGCGCGCTCTCCGCCACGCGCCGCGCGCAGACCTTCGTCACTGCCGCCTTCTTCGCGCTGATAACCGGAGTCGGCGGCGGCACGGTGCGCGACCTGCTGATCGGCGCGCCGGTCTTCTGGGTGCATGATGCCAAGGTGGCGGCGATGATCCTCGGCGTCGCGGTGCTGATCTGGCTGACGCCGCAGCGCTGGTGGAGCGACCGGACGTTCGACTGGCTCGATGCGCTTGGCCTCGCCGCTTATGCCGCGTTCGGCGCCGCCAAGGCGCTCGGCTACGGCATCCCGCCGATCCCCGCCGCGCTGATGGGGGTGATGACCGCGTGCGTCGGCGGGATCATCCGCGACGTGCTGGTCGGCGAGCCGTCGATCCTGATGCGCCCCGAGCTCTACGTCACTGCCGCCGCGCTCGCCTCGGCGGTCTATGTTGCGCTGAGCCTCGCCGGCCTCACCCCGCTCGCCGCCGGCCTGATCGCCGCGACCGCCGGCTTCGCGCTACGCGCCGCGGCGATCGTCTGGAAGCTGCATTTGCCGGCGTATCGCGGACGGCGCTGATCCTCCCCGGAACGGGGAGGAATTTAGGCTATCCCCGCACCACTCCCACGTCGCTGAACTTCTTCGGCTCGACTGGCGGCACCACCGGCTCGTTGAGCTCGCATTGCCAGAAACCAACATCGATCCACTGGCCGTGCTTGAACCCGACCTCGCGGTACACCCCCGCGCGGCGGAACCCCACGGCCTCGTGCAGCTTGATCGAGCGGTCGTTGGGGAGCGTGATCGCCCCGATCGCATGGACGAACCCTTGCGCGCGCAGCGTATCGACCAGCGCCTCGTAGAGCAGCCGCCCCACCCCCGTGCCGCTCGACGCATCTGTCAGGTAGATCGACGTCTCGCAGACATAGCGGTACGCGGGCCGGTCGCGGAACTTGCTGGCATAGGCATAGCCGATCACTCCGCCGCTGTCCGCATCGCCCTGCGTCGCGACCAGCCACGGATAGAGCCCGTCGCTCGCCGCCATCCGCGTCCGCATCGCGCGCGCGTCGGGCGGCTCGATCTCGAACGAGGCGGTGCCGGTCAGCACGTGCGGCGCATAGATCGCCGCGATCGAGCCCGCATCCTCGGGCGTCGCCGCGCGGATCGCGATCACAGGCCGATCCTCGCCAGCAGCATGTCCATCAAGCTCTTGTCCTCCGCTTTGATCACCTTGGGCGCCAGCCCCATGCACTCCAGGCACCGCGCCTGCACCGATCCGCCCGCCGCCAGCCGCCGTGCGTCGCCCAGCGCCTGGCCGAGCAGCGCGCGCCGCTCGATCGCGATCCGGCCATACAGATCGGCTCCCGCCGGCTGGTCGGCCCAGTCGTCGTCCTCGCCGCCGCCGCCCATCAGCCCCGCGGCGAACTGCATCCACGCGCTCGGCGCCTTCTCCAGATACACCGCGTGCACCTTGGCCGGGTCGAGCTTCGCCCGCTTCGCCGCCTCGGCGATCGCGTCGTCGATCCCGCCGAAGCGGTCGACCAGCTTGAGCTGATGCGCCACCCCGCCGATCCACACCCGGCCCTGGCCGATCTCGTCCACCCGCTGCGGCGTCAGCTTTCGCGCCTTCGCGACCAGATTGATGAAGCGCGAATAGCCGCTCTCGATCGCCGACTGGAGGATGCGGTCGGTAGCCGCATTGGTCCCGCCCATCACGTCGGGCTGGCCCGAGAGTGGCGTCGTACGCACCCCGTCGGTGGTCACGCCGATCTTGGCGAGGCTGTTCTCGAAGGTCGGCAGCACTCCGAAGATGCCGATCGACCCGGTGATCGTCCCCGGCTCGGCAAAGATCGTGTCGCCCGCAGTCGACACCCAATAGCCGCCGCTCGCCGCGAGGCTGCCCATCGACACCACCACCGGCAGCCCCTGCGCCTTGGCCTGGAGGATCGTCTGGCGGATCTGCTCGGAGGCCATCGCCGATCCGCCCGGCGAATCGACACGCACCACCAGCGCCTTCAGCTTCTTCTCGGCGAGCCCCTTGAGCAGCAACCCGCTGACGGTATCGCCCGCCGCGGTCCCCGGACCACCCTTGCCGTCGACGATCTCGCCTGCGACGGTGATCACTCCGATCGCGTCGCCGCCGGTCGGCGCCGGATTGGCGACGATCCAGTCGCCGAGCTTGATCGCGTTGAAATTCCCCGCAGGCTTGCCGGCCGGCGCACCGGCGATCTCGGCGACGCGCTTGCCGAATGCCAGCCGGTCGCCGACCTTGTCGACCAGCCCATAAGCCAGGTTCGACGCGGCGATGTCGCCGCCCGCCCCCGCCACGACTTCGTCAGGCTTGCTCAGGTAATCGGCGACCCGCGCCTTGGGTCGCGCCTTGGCGACGTCCTCGCGCCACTGGGTGAACAGCGCGCCATACAGCGCTTCGTTCGCCGCACGCGCCTCGGGCGACATGTCGGCGCGCATATAGGGCTCGACCGCCGACTTGAACTTGCCCACCTTGTAGACGTGCGCATTGACGCCAAGCTTGTCGATCAGTCCCTTATAATAAAGCTGCGTGCCCCCCGGCCCGGCGAACAGGCTGCCGCCCAGCGGATTGACCCAGATCTCGCTGGCATTGGCCGCCAGCCGATACCCCGAATCGGTATAGGCAGTGGCATAGGCAAGCACCGGCTTGCCGCTCGCGCGCACCTTGGCAACGGCGTCGGCGACATCACCGATCGCGGCGGGATAGCCGCCCATGAAGCGGTCGAGATCGAGCACCACGGCCTTGACTCGCGCATCGGTGCGCGCGGTATCGAGCGCGCGCAGCACGTCGCGCAGCCGGTGCTGCCTGGTCACTTCGCCGCCGCCAAAGCTCGCAAACGGATCGGCTTCCTCGGGCTGCTCGACCAACGTCCCGTCCAGCGCCACCACCAGCGCGCCGTCGCGGATCGCCGCCTTGTTGGGCTTGTACGAAAGCGCTGCGAACAGCCCGGCGAAGAACAGCAGCATCAGCGCCAGGACCAGGAAGTCCTTGATGCCGACCAGTATCTTCCACGCGCCCCGAACCAGTTTCACGTCGCACCGCTCCTCGAATAGCGCCTCCTGCTACCGGATGGCGCCGGGCGAGTAAACGGGCCGTGTATTATCCAGGCAACACAGAGCTCAGCGCACTACCAGCCGCGTGTAGAGATGCCAGGTCGCATAGCCGAGCACCGGCAGCGCCACCGCCAGTCCGACGAACAACGGGATCGAGCCGAGCACCAGCAGCGCCGCAACGGTAAAGCCCCAGCGCAGCATCGCGCCCTTGTTCGCCAGCACCGCCATCCGCGAGACATGGATCGCGGTCCGCGCATCGACGTCCTTGTCGATCAGCATCGGCATCGCGACCACGCTCACCGTCAGCACCGCCGCCGAAAAGGCGAGCCCGGCGAGGTTGCCGAGCACGATCAGCGCCCATCCCTCGGGCGTGGTGAACAGCCGGGTGGCGAAAGCCGACAGGCTCGTGGGCGGATCGATCCCCATCAGCGCGACGTACAGCCCCGCGGCGACCGCCAGCCAGGCGAGGAACATCGCCAGCAGCAATCCCGCCACCGCGATGAACGAATCGAACGATGGCCGCCGCGCAACGTCGAGGAAGTGCGACCAGTCCGATTCGAGTCCCTGTTCGCGCCGCCGCGCCAGTTCGTAGAAGCCTCCGGCGGCCGCCGGGCCCATCAGCCCGACGCCCGCGGCGATCGGAAAGAACAGGGGCACCAGCGAATCCTGCAGCGCGAACATTGCCGCGGCAAGCCCGACCAGCGGATAGATCAATCCGACGAACAACAGGTCGCCGCGATGCGCGAGGAAATCGGCCCAGCCCTGGCGCAGCGCCCCGCGCAGGTCGGCAGTGGTGATCGTGCGGACTTCGAACGCCTCCATCGGGCGCTCGGCAACTTCGATACGAGCGACAGTCATGACGCGCTCCTTCGATATCCCCGGCCAGGCAAGTATACGCCTGTTCCGGCGAAGCGGCAACGTCGCGCTCGTGCGCGTCAGCCCGCCGCCTTTGCCAGCCCACGCGACAATTGCAGCGCGCCGTGGAGCCGGGCCTGCGGGTTCGCCCAGGCGCGGTTGATGACCAGCCGCATGTCGGGGCGCAGCCGCGCGGTCTCGCCGAGCTTGTCGACATAGGCGAGCAGGCCGGGGACGTTGGGGAACTTGTCTTCGTGGAAGGTGACCAGCGCGCCCTTTGGGCCGACATCGATCTTGGCGATGCACGCGCGCTTCGCATTGAGCTTCGCCTCGATCAGCGTGATGAGGTTCGCGGTCGCCTCGGGGAGCGTGCCGAAGCGGTCGATCATCTCGGCGGCGAATGCCTCGATGCCCTGCTTGTCCTCGACATCGTTGAGGCGGCGATACAGGCCCATGCGGAGATCGAGATCGGGGACATAGTCCTCGGGGATCATGATCGGCGCATCGACGGTGATCGACGGCGACAAATCCTTGGGGCGGATGTCGTCGCGCAGCCCGCCGGCCTTGGCCTCCATGATCGCCTCCTCGAGCATCGACTGGTAGAGTTCGTAGCCGACTTCCTTGATGTGGCCCGACTGCTCGTCGCCGAGCAGATTGCCCGCGCCGCGGATGTCGAGGTCATGGGATGCGAGCTGGAAGCCGGCGCCCAGCGATTCGAGATCGGATAGCACCTTGAGGCGCTTGCTCGCCGCCTCGGTCATCTGTCGCTCGGGCGGGGTGGTCATGTACGCATAGGCGCGGGTCTTGGAGCGCCCGACCCGCCCGCGGATCTGATAGAGCTGCGCCAGGCCGAACTTGTCGGCGCGGTTGACGATCAGCGTGTTGGCGCTCGGGATGTCGAGCCCGGATTCGATGATCGTGGTCGAGACCAGCAGATCGTATTTGCGGTCGTAGAAGGCGGACATCCGCTCCTCGACTTCGGTCGGCGCCATCTGGCCGTGCGCGACGACGTAGGTGATCTCGGGCACGTCCTCGCGCAGGAACTTCTCGATATCGGGCAGGTCCGAGATGCGCGGGGTGACGAAATAGGCCTGGCCGCCGCGATAATGCTCGCGCAGCAGCGCCTCGCGCAGCACGACGGGATCCCACGGCATGACATAAGTCCGCACCGCGAGGCGATCCACCGGTGGGGTCTGGATCACCGAGAGCTCGCGCAGCCCGCTCATCGCCATCTGCAGCGTGCGCGGGATCGGCGTGGCGGTGAGGGTGAGAACGTGGACGTCCGCCTTCATCGCCTTGAGCCGCTCCTTGTGGGTGACGCCGAAGCGCTGCTCCTCGTCGACGATGACGAGGCCCAGCCGCTTGAAGTCGAGCGTCTTGGAAAGGATTGCATGGGTGCCGACGACGACGTCGATCTTGCCCTCGGCGACGCCTTCCTTGACGGCCTTGGCCTCCGCGGCGGGAACGAGGCGCGAGAGGCGGCCGACTTCGATCGGGAAGCCCTGGAAGCGCTCGACGAAATTGCGGTGGTGCTGGCGCGCGAGCAGGGTCGTCGGGCAGACCACGGCGACCTGCATCCCCGACATCGCGGCGACGAAGGCGGCGCGCAGCGCGACTTCGGTCTTGCCGAAGCCGACATCGCCGACGATCAGCCGGTCCATCGGGCGGCCGGCGGCGAGATCGGACAGGACATCGCCGATCGCGCGGTCCTGGTCGTCGGTTTCCTCATACGGGAAGCGATCGACGAAGGCGGGATAGCCGCCATGATCGGGCTCGGCGATTTCGGCGGGGCGCGTGGCGCGCTTGGCCGCGGTGGCGATCAGCTCGCCGGCGATCTCCTGGATCCGCTCCTTCATCCGCGACTTGCGGCGCTGCCACGCCTCGCCGCCCAGCCTGTCGAGGCTCGCGCCTTCCTCGCCCGCGCCATAGCGGCTGAGCACCTCGAGATTCTCGACGGGGACGTAAAGCTTGTCGCCGCCGGCATATTCGAGCGCGACGCAATCGTGCGGCGCCTTCTGCACCGGGATCTGGGTCAGCCCGTCATAGCGGCCGATGCCGTGCTCGATATGGACGACCAGGTCGCCGGGCGAGAGCGTGGCGAGTTCCTGGAGGAACGCGTCGGTATTCTTCCGCCGCTTGGCGCGGCGGACGAGACGGTCGCCGAGCATGTCCTGCTCGGTGAGCAACGCGACGTCGGGCGCGGCGAAGCCGTGGTCGAGGGGGAGGACGACGAGGGCGATCCCCTTGTCGGCGGTGCCCAGCGCCTCCTGCCAGCTCTCGGCATTGCGCGCGCCCTTGAGCCCGTGATCGGCGAGCAGGCCCGACAGGCGCTCGCGCGCGCCGTTCGAATAGCTGGCGAGGATCGGCTTGCGGCCGTCTTTCCGGACCTTGGCGAGGTGCGCGACCACGGCCTCGTAGACATTGGTACCCGCGGCGCGCTCGGGGGCGAAGTCGCGCGGGCCATCGACGAGGAAGTCGAGCACGGTGGCGCTTTCGGGCTCGTGGAACGGCGTCGCGATATGGACCGGGCCGTGGTCGAGCGCCTTCGCCCATTCGTCGGGCGGCAAATACAGCGCGTCGGCGGCGAGCGGGCGATAGCTGCCCGGCGCAGTCGATTCGGCGCGGACGCGGTTCTCCTGATAGTCGGCGATCGCCTCGAAACGCTGATCGGCGGCGCCGCTGGCGGCAGTATCGCGGACGATCACCGCATCGTCGGGAAGGTGCGCGAAAAGGGTGTCGAGCCGCTCCTCGAACAGCGGCAGCCAGTGCTCCATGCCCGCCAGCCGGCGGCCATCGCTGATTGCCTGGTACAGCGGATCGCCGGTGGCATTGGCGCCGAACTTTTCCCTGTATCGCGTGCGGAATCGCTTGATCGATTCCTCGTCGAGCAGCGCCTCAGAGGCGGGGAGCAGCGTGAAGCCGTCGACGCGGCCGGTAGTGCGCTGGTCCTCGGGTGCGAAGGTGCGCACGCTCTCGATCTCGTCGCCGAAGAAGTCGAGCCGCAGCGCCTGCTCGGCACCCGATGGGAACAGGTCGACCAGCCCGCCGCGGACGGCGAATTCGCCGGCGTCGTTGACCGTGTCGACGCGAACATAGCCATTGGCCTGGAGCAGCGCGGCGAGCTTGTCGAGGCCGATCCGCTCGCCTGGGGCGAGCCGCGCGACGAGCTGGCGGATGCGGAACGGCGTCAGCGTACGCTGGGTCGCGGCATTGACCGTGGTGACGATCAGGCGCGGTTTTTCAGACTTGCCCTGCAACGCGTGGAGCGTCGCCAGCCGTTCGGACATCACCCGCAGCGTCGGGCTGGCGCGGTCATAAGGAAGGCAGTCCCAGGCGGGATAGCTCAGGATGTCGAGCTCGGGCGCGAAATAGGGGGCGGTAGAGGCGACCGCGCGCATCGCCGCTTCGTCGGGCGCGACGAACACGGCCACGCCGCCAGCGCGTGCCAGATCGGCGAGCATCCAGGGGAGGAAGCCCGTGGGCGCCCCCGAAAGCGTAAGGGCGCGCGTGGCGGAGAGGATCTTCTTGAGGTCGGGCATTCACACTTCCGCTCCCCTCCCTGAAAGGGAGGGGCTGGGGGTGGGTGCCGGCGCGTCAGCGCCGGCGTGGACGCTCGAGGATGGTCCGGGTGCTCGCTACGCTCGCAACCCACCCCCCACCCCTCCCTTGAAGGGAGGGGAGTTACTTAGAAATCGGCACGTAGTTCAGGGTCTTGAGCGCGTTCATGATCGTGCCCTCGTAGCGCGCCGGGACCGCCGCGGTTCCCATTGCCCAGGCCATGATATCGACGTCCTGTTCCTCCATCAGGATCTCGAACAGGTCGATCTCGGAATCGTCCCAGCCGGCCGAATGCGCGTCGAAGAAGCCGCCGATCAGCAGGTCGGCTTCCTTGACGCCGCGATGCCAGGCACGGAAGCGCAGGCGCTTGAGGCGATGTTCGCGGTCCATGGGTCTCCAACGCGAATTGGCCGGCAGCGCTTTCAAGCGCGGTCGGCTTGGGTGTAGGGGCGAGATAGTCATGCGGCCCGACATACTCAATCCACTGTTCGCCGAGATCACCGCGCTGAAAGGCGTAGGCGCAGCCTTGTCCAAGCCGCTCGAGAAATTGGGGCTGGCGCGGGCGGTGGACGTCGCCTTCCATCTGCCGACCGGCTTCGTCGATCGGCTGCCGCGCACCGAACTCGACGCCGCCGATGCCGGGCGCGTGATCGCGATCACGCTGACCGCAGTGAGCTATCGCTTCGGATCGAGCCCGCGGTCGCCGGCGCGGGTGCAGGCAGTGGATGCGCACGGCAACACCGTGAGCCTGGTCTATTTCCGCGGCAATTCGGGCTGGGTGAAGAAGCTGCACCCCGAGGGCGAGCTGCGCTGGGTATCGGGCAAGCTCGAGCAATATGGCCAGGAACTGCAGCTGGTCCATCCCGAGTCGCTACCGCTCGATGAGGTCGAGGCGGCCGGCGGGCGCGAGGCGATCTATCGCTGCTCGGAAGGCCTCACCTCGAAGCGGATCGCGGCGCTGGCGGCGCAGGCGATCGAGCGCGCGCCCGATCTGCCCGAATGGATCGAGCCGAGCCTCAAGGCGCGCAACGACTGGCCGGGCTGGCGCGAGGCGCTGGTGCGCATCCATGCCGACCCTGCCGATGCCAAGGCGCGCGAGCGGCTTGCCTATGACGAGATCCTCGCAAACCAGCTCGCGCTGCTGCTGGTGAGCGGGGCGGCGCGTGCCAAGCGCGGGCGGGCGCTACAGGGCGACGGGCGGCTGCGCGACAAGCTCAAGCTCCCTTATGCGCCCACCGGCGCGCAGGCGCGGACGATCCGCGAGATCGAAGGCGACATGGCGCAGTCCCGCCCGATGCTGCGGCTGCTCCAGGGCGATGTCGGCTCGGGCAAGACCTTGGTCGCGACGATGGCGCTGCTGATCGCTGCCGAGGCCGGCGCGCAGGGGGCGATGCTCGCGCCGACCGAGATCCTCGCGCGCCAGCATTTCGACACACTCAACCGCACGCTCTCGGGGATGGGCGTTCGCGTTGCGATCCTCACCGGGCGCGACAAGGGCCGCGCGCGGGAAGCGACGCTGATGGGGCTCGCCGCGGGCGAGATCGACATCCTGGTGGGAACGCACGCGATCTTCCAGCAGGGCGTGGAGTATCGCGATCTCGGCCTGGTGGTGGTCGACGAGCAGCATCGCTTCGGGGTGGCCGAGCGGCTGATGCTCCAATCCAAGGCGCTGGTTCCCCCGCATTTGCTGGCGATGACCGCGACGCCGATCCCGCGCACGCTCCAGCTCGCCTCGCACGGCGAGATGGACGTCAGCCGCCTCGACGAGATGCCGCCGGGGCGCGAGCCGGTCGAGACGAGCGTGATCGCCGAGGACAAGCTCGAGGCGGTGATCGCGGGGCTGGGACGCCATCTCGATACGGGGAAGCAGGCCTATTGGGTGTGCCCGCTGGTCGAGGAAAGCGAGAAGACCGACATGGCCGCCGCCGAGGCGCGCGCGGCCGAGCTGACGATGCGCTTCGGCGACCGGGTCGGGCTCGTTCATGGGCGGATGAAGGGGCCCGAAAAGGATGCGGTAATGGCGCGCTTCGCCGCGGGTGCGCTTGGCGTGCTGGTCGCGACGACGGTGATCGAGGTCGGGGTCGATGTGCCCAATGCCACGCTGATCGTGATCGAGCATGCCGACCGCTTCGGGCTCGCCCAGCTCCACCAGCTGCGCGGGCGCGTCGGGCGCGGCGGCGGCAAGTCGCACTGCATCCTGCTGCGCGGGAGCGGGCTGAGCGAGACTTCGCGCGCGCGGCTGGCGCTGATGCGCGACACCAATGACGGCTTCTTGATCGCCGAGCGCGACTTGGAGCTGCGCGGTGCCGGCGAGTTGCTCGGCACGCGCCAGTCGGGCGAGCAGCAATTCCGGCTGACCCCGCCCGAGCTGATGGGACCGCTGCTCGAGCGCGCCAACGCCGATGCGCGACTGCTGGTCGATCAGGACCGCGACCTCAAGACGGCGCGGGGCGAGGCAGCGCGGACGGCGCTCTATCTGTTCGAGCGCGACGCCGCGGTCGCGCTGCTGCGCTCGGGCTAGGCCTTGCCCTTCAAGAGCGCGGCGATGAGTTCGTAATAGGTGGCGAGGTCGATCGCCGGATCGAACTGGCAGCCGAGACGCCCGCCGAGGCACCAGCGGACTTCGCCGGTTACCGAACCCGCGATCGGAAGCACGATGCGCAGGCGGTCGCCGACCTCGAACGTCGCATCGCAGCGCGCCATCAACCCGTGCGGCGAGATGTTGACGACCAGGAACGTGAGCGGGCGCGCGTCCGGCCCAAAGGCACGGGCACGGTAATGCACGTCATCGCGCATTTCCTGCCGGTCGTCGGCCATCGCTGCATTGCCGAAGCTGAAACTCACACGCGCCTCGCTCGAAACCTAGAGGTACAGATACCCTTTATAGGCGGCGGGCATGAATTCGGCTCAAACGAAGCTGCTTAACGCATATTTATCGGACCACATTGCGGCTAATCGGCCTGCCGAAAGATTCCGTCGCATGCCCGTTGACGAACGCCGCCAGCCTACGCATATCTCCATTCGCTAGCACTCGGGGGGACTGAGTGCTAAAGGCGTTCAATCAATTAGAGGATCATCCGCAATGAGCTTTCGTCCGTTGCATGACCGCGTGCTCGTCCGTCGTGTCGAAGCCGAGGAAAAGACCGCAGGCGGGATCATCATCCCCGACACCGCCAAGGAAAAGCCGCAGGAAGGCGAAGTCGTCGCTGTTGGCACCGGCACCAAGTCCGAGGACGGCAAGGTGACCCCGCTCGACGTCAAGGCTGGCGACCGCATCCTGTTCGGCAAGTGGTCGGGCACCGAGGTCAAGGTCAATGGCGAAGACCTGCTGATCATGAAGGAATCCGACATCCTCGGGATCGTCGGCTAAGCAATTTTCGAACAATCTCCCGCAATTTTCGAAATGAAAAAGTGCGAAGATTGCGAAGTTAAGGGCGGCAACGCCTCCAGATAGAAGGTATAGAAAAATGGCAGCCAAGGACGTTAAGTTCAGCCGCGACGCGCGCGAGCGCATCCTGCGCGGCGTCGACATTCTCGCCGACGCGGTCAAGGTCACGCTGGGGCCGAAGGGCCGCAACGTCGTGATCGACAAGTCGTTCGGCGCACCGCGCATCACCAAGGACGGCGTCACCGTCGCCAAGGAAATCGAACTCAAGGACAAGTTCGAGAACATGGGCGCCCAGATGGTCCGCGAAGTCGCTTCGAAGACCAACGACGTCGCCGGCGACGGCACCACCACCGCCACCGTGCTGGCGCAGGCAATCGTCCGCGAGGGCATGAAGTCGGTCGCTGCCGGCATGAACCCGATGGACCTCAAGCGCGGCATCGACCTCGCAGTCGTCAAGGTCGTCGAGGACGTCAAGGCGCGCTCGAAGCCCGTCGCCGGCACCAGCGAGATCGCCCAGGTCGGCATCATCTCGGCCAATGGCGACACCGTCGTCGGCGAGAAGATCGCCGAGGCGATGGAGAAGGTCGGCAAGGAAGGCGTGATCACCGTCGAAGAGGCGAAGGGTCTCGATTTCGAGCTCGACGTCGTCGAGGGCATGCAGTTCGACCGCGGCTACCTGTCGCCCTACTTCATCACCAACCCCGACAAGATGACGGTCGAGCTCAACGACCCGTACATCCTGATCCACGAGAAGAAGCTGTCGAACCTGCAGGCGATGCTCCCGATCCTGGAAGCCGTCGTCCAGTCGGGCCGTCCGCTCCTGATCATCGCCGAGGACATCGAGGGCGAGGCGCTCGCCACGCTCGTCGTCAACAAGCTGCGCGGCGGCCTCAAGGTCGCAGCGGTCAAGGCACCGGGCTTCGGCGATCGTCGCAAGGCGATGCTCGAGGATATCGCCGTCCTCACCAAGGGCGAAGTCATCTCGGAAGACCTCGGCATCAAGCTCGAGACCGTGACGCTCGGCATGCTCGGCACCGCCAAGCGCGTGTCGATCGACAAGGACAACACCACCATCGTCGACGGTGCCGGTGAAGCCGAGTCGATCAAGGGCCGCACCGACGCGATCCGCCAGCAGATCGAGAACACCACCAGCGATTACGACCGTGAGAAGCTCCAGGAGCGTCTCGCCAAGCTCGCCGGCGGCGTTGCCGTGATCAAGGTCGGCGGTGCTTCGGAAGTCGAAGTCAAGGAGCGCAAGGACCGTGTCGACGACGCGCTGCACGCAACCCGCGCAGCCGTGGAAGAAGGCATCGTCCCCGGTGGCGGCACCGCGCTTCTCTATGCCACCAAGGTGCTCGAGGGCCTGACCGGCGCGAACGAGGATCAGACTCGCGGCGTCGACATCGTGCGCAAGTCGCTCACGGCGCTGGTTCGCCAGATCGCGGCGAATGCCGGCCATGACGGCGCAGTCGTCTCGGGCAAGCTGCTCGACCAGACCGACACGTCGTTCGGCTTCAACGCCTCGACCGACACGTACGAGAACCTGGTTGCGGCCGGCGTGATCGATCCGACCAAGGTCGTCCGCACCGCGCTGCAGAACGCGGCCTCGGTCGCCGGCCTGCTCATCACCACCGAAGCGGCGGTGAGCGAGCTTCCGGAAGACAAGCCCTCGATGCCCCCGATGGGCGGCGGCATGGGCGGCATGGGCGGCATGGACTTCTAAGTCCTTACGCTCGTTGACCAATGCGAAGGGCCGGGGAAACCCGGCCCTTCTGCTTTCGGAGTGATTTTTACGACGAACCCGGCACACAGGTCTTGACCCGCGCGGACCTATTCGGAAAATCGTTTCGAATAATCGCAACAGGGGGCGTAGGTGTTCAATTGGATTGCCGGGCGGTCGCGATGCTTCGGCGGCAAGCATGAGCGTTCGGAAAAGCATATCGCCCGCGCCGGCGACGACGAGCCCTTCGTCAGCAAATGCCGCTTCTGCGGCACACCCATGCGCCGCCGCGCCAAGCGCGACTGGATCGTGATCTCGCGCGCCGAATATCGCTCGGCGCGCGATGGCGGTGTATTGGCCGGCTAAGGCAGAAAGCGCTTTCCTCGGGCGGCAAAGCGCGACAGACTGACGGCTTCCAAACCTTGCGCCGTGCCTACCGGCGCCCTCTCCGGGGAAGCCTCAGATGACCGAACTCTCCCGCCGCGAAGCGCTGGCTGCAGGTGCGCTCGCAAGCCTCGCCACCGCCCTCCCGGCCTGGGCACAGGTTGCCAAGCCGGCCGGTGCCGCGTGGGATCTGACCGAACTCTATCCCGACGAAGCCGCCTGGGATGCGGCGCGCAAGGGCGCGCTCGCGGCGCTTCCCGGCATCGCCAAGTACAAGGGTCGTCTCGGCGAGAGCGCACAGGTGCTGGCCGAGGCGCTCGTCCTCCAGTCCGACATTGGCCGGACGATCGCTCGCGTCTACACCTATGTCAGCCTGAAGGGCGACGAGGATGTCCGCGTCGCCGCGTGGCAGGAGAAGCAGGCGCAGGCGATCGACCTCTACACCGCGTTCGGCGAGGCGACCGCGTGGTTCGCGCCCGAGATCCTCACCGTTGGCAAGTCCAAGGTCGATGGCTTCATCGCCGCCAATTCGGCGCTCCAGTCGCGCTTCGACTTCTACCTCGCCAACATCGTCCGCCAGGCCGAGCACACGCTGTCTCCCGAAGGCGAGGCGCTGCTCGCCGGTGCCGGCGCGCCGCTCCAGGCACCGGGCGACATTTCCGGGCAGCTGCGCTCGTCGGACATCCCCTGGCCAACGATCAAGCTTTCGGACGGCAATCAGGTGCGGCTCGACAGCCAGGGCTATACGCTCAACCGCGATGCCCCCAACCGCACTGACCGCAAGGCGGTATTCGACGCGTTCTGGGAAGCGCACGGCAAGTTCCAGAACTCGTTCGGCGCGACCTACAACGCCAAGGTCAAGAGCGATATCTTCTATGCCAAGGCCCGGAAATACCCGACTTCGCTGGCCAGTGCGCTTTCGGGCAGCAACGTGCCCGAGGCGGTCTATCGCACGCTGGTCGCCGAGACCAACAAGGGGCTGCCCCAGCTCCACCGCTATTTCGAGCTGCGCCGGCGGATGCTCAAGCTTCCCGACATCGGCTATTGGGACATCTATCCGCCGCTCGTCTCGCTCGATCGGCCGTTCAGCCTCGATCAGATGCGCACGCTGACGCTCGAGGCGGTCAAGCCGCTTGGCACCGACTATCAGGCGCGCCTCGCCAAGGCGACCGCGGCCAAGTGGATGGATCCCTGGCCACGCGAGGGCAAGCGACCGGGCGCATACATGAATCCCGGCGCGTTCGACGTGCACCCTTATCTGCTGCTCAACCTCAGCGAGAAATATGACGGCCTCAGCACCTATGCGCACGAATGGGGCCACGCGCTCCACTCGCTGCTCGCCAACGCCGCGCAGCCTTATGACAAGGCCGATTATCCCATCTTCCTCGCCGAGATCGCCTCGACGCTCAACGAGCAGTTGCTCGTCGCACACATGCTCAAGGGCGCGAAAACCAAGGAGGAGAAGCTCTTCTATCTCGGCCAGCAGATGGAGAATTTCCGCGGCACCTTCTTCCGCCAGACGATGTTCGCCGAGTTCGAGCTCAAGGCCCACGACCTTGCCGAGGCCGGCGAGGGCCTGTCGGGGCGCAGGTTCACCGATGTCTATTCGAACCTGCTGAAGCGCTATCACGGCCCCAACATGAAGCTCGAAGCGGCTTATGCGAACGAGTGGGCGTTCATCCCGCACTTCTATAACAGCTTCTACGTCTATCAGTACGCCACATGCATCGCCGCGGCGACCTACTTCACCCAAGCGATCCTCAAGGGCGGGCCGAAGGAGCGCGACAATTACCTGTCGGTGCTCAAGGCCGGCGGCTCGGACTATCCGGTCGATATCCTCAAGCGCGCCGGTCTCGATATGGCCTCGCCCGCGCCCTACCAGGCGCTGGTCGCGAGCTTCAAGGACACGCTCGACCAAGCCGAGGCATTGCTGGGCTGATCGACGCGACGGGCGCGGTCATCGCCGCGCCCGTCAGTCCTTCTTCATCGCCTCGATGATCTTCTTGATGTCCTGGCTGCGTCCGCGCGGGAGCACCAGGATGTCGTCGCCCGACGCCACCACGATCAGGTCGTGCACCCCAACCAAGGCAACCCGCTTGCCCGGCTCGCTGCGCACCAGGCAATTCTCCGCCTCGATCGCGACGACGTCGCCGCGACAGACATTGCCGTGGATGTCGCATTCGCTGATCGCGTGGAGCGCGTCCCAGCTGCCGACGTCGCTCCAGCCCATCGCCACGGGCACCACCGCGACGCGCGGCGCCTTCTCCATCACCGCATAGTCGATCGAATTGGCCGGCGACGCGGCGAATTCCTCGGCATCGGGATAGATCCGCGCGCCCTCGCGCCGCGCCTTGTCCATCGAAAGCTGCGCCGCCACCAGCATCTCGGGTGCATAGACGCTGAGCGCACCCAGATACATGTCGGCGCGGAACAGGAAGATGCCGCCGTTCCACGCATGGTCGCCCGACGCGAGCATCGCCTCGGCCTTGTCGCGCGGCGGCTTCTCGACGAATTTCTCAACGCGGTGGACGCCCTCGGTCAGCTTGTCGCCCACCTGGATCCAGCCATAGCCGGTCTCGGGCGCGTCGGGTGCGATCCCGAAGGTCGCCAGCCAGCCTTCCTGCACCAGCGGCAGCGCCGCCTGGATCGCGGCGTGAAACGCATCGACATCGGCGATGACATGATCGGACGGCATCACCAGGATCGGATCGCTGCCGCCCCCCGCCGCGATCGCTGCCAGCGCGATCGCCGGCGCAGTGTTGCGCCCCATCGGCTCGAGGATCAGCGCCTGGGCGAAGGATTCGACCCCGGCGAGCTGCTCCTCGACCTGGCCGGCATGGAAGGCATTTGCCACCACGATCGGCTTGGCGAACTGCGCGCCCGCGGTGCGGCGCGCCGTGAGCTGGAGCATCGTTTCCTCGGCAGTCAGCGCAAGCAGTTGCTTGGGCTGCTCGGGGCGCGATAGCGGCCAAAGCCGAGTCCCCGATCCTCCCGAAAGGATGACCGGAATGATCGGCTTTGCGTCCGGCATGGCGAATGGCTCCCTGATTTGGCTGTAGATATAGGTATTTGCCCCGCGCGGTTAAACGATGTGCCGTCGAAACGGTTTCGCGCGATTCACAGTTTTGGCCGCCGCGCTCCAATCCAGTGCCGATGTCGGATTTGTTTACACTTAGTCGATAGGGATCATACACCATGATCCGCCTGTTCAAGCATTACGTGCCGAATGCCGTGCTGCTGCTCGGCTTGCTGGACATCGTCCTGCTGGTCGCGGCAGGCGAGCTCGGCTGGCTGGTGCGCGCGCACCAGGTCGGCATGGGCCCCAGCGCGATGGCCGATCGCATCCCGCAACTGCTGAGCTTCGCAGCCTTCATCGAAATCGCGATGATCGCGGTCGGCGTCTACGGCGCCGATGCGCTCCAGTCGCTGCGCTACGCCACGGCGCGACTGATCGTTGCGGTCTCGCTCGGCGTGCTCGGGCTGAGCATGCTCTATTTCCTGATCCCCCAGATCAGCTTCTGGCGCTCGAACCTGCTCTACGCGATGGGCGTCTCGGTCGTTCTACTGATCTTCCTGCGTATCCTGCTCGGCAAGGCGCTGGGCAGCCAGGCGTTCAAGCGCCGCATCGTTGTGCTTGGCGCCGGCCCGCGCGCGGCGCGGCTCAAGGTTCTTTCCAAGGCCCCGGGCGCCGGCTTCGCGGTGGTTGGCTATGTCTCGATGAACGAGGCAAATCGCGTGATCCCCGAAGCGATCGCGCGCGACGCCATCTACAACCTTGCCGATCACGTCGTGCTCCTCAACGCCAGCGAAGTCGTGCTTGCGCTCGAGGAGCGCCGCAACGCGCTGCCGCTCAAGGACCTGCTGCGGGTCAAGACCACCGGCGTCCACGTCAACGAGATCTCGACCTTCCTCGAACGCGAGACCGGTCGCGTCGATCTCGACAGCGTCAATCCGAGCTGGCTGATCTTCTCCGACGGCTTCTCGTCCGGCCGGATGGTGTCGAGCGCGTTCAAGCGGCTGTTCGACATCGCGGCCAGCCTGCTCCTGCTCGTGCTGACGCTCCCGCTCGTGCTGGTCACCGCGGTCGCAATCAAGTTGGAGAGCAAGGGCCCGGCCTTTTATCGCCAGCGCCGCGTGGGGCTCTACGGCGTCGGCTTCGACGTCATCAAGCTGCGCTCGATGCGCCAGGATGCCGAGGCCGGCGGCCAGGCGATCTGGGCCGAGAAGGACGATCCGCGGATCACCCGCATCGGCCGGATCATCCGCAAGATCCGCGTCGACGAGCTGCCGCAATGCTGGAGCGTGCTCAAGGGCGAGATGAGCTTTGTCGGCCCGCGCCCCGAGCGTCCCCAGTTCGTCGAGGATCTCGAGCAGAAGCTGCCTTATTATGCCGAACGCCACATGGTGAAGCCGGGCATCACCGGCTGGGCGCAGATCAACTATCCCTATGGCGCCTCGATCGAGGACAGCCGCCAGAAGCTCGAATACGACCTGTTCTACGCCAAGAACTATTCGCCTTTCCTAGACCTGCTGATCCTGCTCCAGACGATCCGCGTGGTGCTCTTCCCAGACGGCGCGCGTTGATGACGGTGACGCTGATCCTGTGGAGCCACGCGCTTGCCGCCTTGCTGTTCGGCGGGCTCACCTTGTGGACGATCCGCGCGAACGCGATCGGACTGCCGCGTCGCCCGCTGGCGCTGGCGCTCGGACTGACTGCACTCTGGGCACTCGCGATCGCCGGGATCGGCGGCGGCGAGATGGTCACACGGATCGTCGAGACGCTGCGCAACCTCGCCTGGCTCGGCTTCATGATCACGCTCCACCGGCGCGATGCCAATGATCGGCCGCCGCTCGCGCTGGGGACGGTCTACGGCGTAGTCGCGCTGGTTAGCCTCGCCGCGCTCATACTTCACATCACCGCCAACTCCGCTGCGCCCGGCGCCGCGGAGCCTGTCGAAAGCGCGGTACTGCTGCTGCGCATGCTTGCCGCGGTCGCCGCGCTCGTGCTGATGCAAGCGTTGTATTCGGCGCTCAATCCGGCGGCCGGCGGCGGCCTCCGATGGATTGTCGCGGCGCTGGCCGGACTGTGGATCGCCGAGTTCGCGCTGTACTGTACCGAATATCTCGCCACCCAGCCCCATCCCCAGTCGGTGGCGGCGCGAGGCGTCGCGATGATCGCGGTCGCGCTGGCGATGGTCACCGCGCTACAGCGCAAGGGCGAGCTCAGCGTCCAGGTCTCGCGCACAGTCGCCTATCAATCGCTGTCGCTCGTCGCGATCGGCGCCTATTTCGCGCTGCTCGCGCTCGCCACCAGCGCGATCGCGACGATCGGCGGCGAAAATGCGCGGGTGTTCCAGACCGCCTTCGTGCTCGGCTCGACAGCGGCGATCCTCACGCTCGTCTCGAACGGCTGGCTACGCGCCTGGGCCAAGGTCAAGCTCGCCAAGCACCTCTTCCGCCACCGCTATGATTATCGTGCCGAATGGATGCGCTTTACCGAGACGCTGGGCGCGCCCGAGGGCGCCGCGCCGCTCGACGAACGCATCGTCAAGGCGATCGCCGACCTGACGGATTCGCCTGCCGGCCTGTTGCTGGCGCCCGACGGCGCCGGCTTCGAACCCGGGGCGAGCTGGAATTGGGATCGCGGGCTGTTGCCGGTCGCCGACGATGCGCCGCTTGCCGCGCATCTCGCCGCGACCGGGCGGATCATCGAGCTCGATCAGGTGCGGCGCGATCCCGCCTGCCCCGATGCCGCACCGGTGCCGCGCTGGATGCTCGACAGCGCCGACGCCTGGGTGCTCGTGCCGCTGCCCCATATGGGCACCCTGGCCGGGGCGATCCTGCTCGCGCGCCCGCCGTTCGACCGTGCGCTCGACTGGGAGGATTTCGACCTGCTCAAGGTCGCCGGGCGCCAGGTCGCGAGCTACCTCGCCGAGGCCCGCGCACAAGCAGCGCTCGCCGAGTCGCAGCGCTTCGACGAGTTCAACCGCCGCTTCGCGTTCATCCTGCACGACATCAAGAATTTGGTCAGCCAGCTCACCCTCACCGCGCGCAACGCCGAGCGGCATGCCGACAAGCCCGAATTCCGGGCGGACATGGTGGCGACGCTCAAGGAATCGGCGGAGCGGATGAACGCGCTGCTCGCGCGGCTTTCGCAGCATCATCGCGCCCGGCGCGAGGCGCCGCGGGCGGTGGATGTTCGGTATCTGGTTCGGGGTGTCGCTAGCGAAAAGGGGCGGTTGCACCCCGTCACGGTCTCGGGCGCGGAGGCGGTGATCGCGCTGGCCGATCCGGCGGGGCTCGAGCAGTTGCTGGGGCATCTGGTGCAGAATGCCGTGGATGCGAGCGCCGAAAATGCGCCGGTTTCGATCGTTCTGGGCTCGGATGGGCACGAAATCAGCGTGGATGTGGTCGATTCGGGCTGCGGCATGTCGCCCGCCTTCGTGCGGGACAAGCTGTTCAAGCCCTTCGTCTCGTCCAAGCCTGGCGGGTTCGGGATCGGCGCGTTCGAGGCGCGCCAGCTCGTCCAGGCGATGGACGGGCGCATCGAAGTCACCTCGCGCGAGGGCCAGGGCACTCGCTTCCGCGTGATCCTCAAGGCCGCCCACACCGCCGACCTGCCCGAAGAACGCGCCGCATGACCGAACCTGTGAAGAAGCTGCTGATCGTCGAAGACGATGCCGGGCTCCAGCGCCAGCTACGCTGGGCCTATGAAGGCTATGAAATCCACACCGCCGCCAATCGCGAGGAGGCGATCACCGCCATCCGCGCCGAGGAGCCGCAGGTGGTGACGCTCGATCTGGGACTGCCGCCCGATCCCGACGGCACCACCGAGGGCTTCGCGACGCTCGAGACGATCCTCAAACTGCGCCCGGACACCAAGGTGATCGTCGCATCGGGCCACGGCGCGCACGAATCGATGCTCAAGGCGATTTCGCTGGGCGCCTGGGATTTCTACCAAAAGCCGATCGACATCGACGCGCTGGGGCTGATCGTCGCGCGCGCCTTCCATGTCCACGCGCTCGAAGCCGAGAATCGCCGCCTCGCCGAACGCGCCGAGGCCGGCGCGGTGCTGGGCGGGATGATCACCGGCGCGCCCGAGATGCTCAAGGTCACGCGCACGATCGAGCGAGTCGCCGGGGCGGACGTTTCGGTGATGCTGCTCGGCGCCAGCGGCACCGGCAAGGAACTGCTCGCGCGCGGGCTGCACGACGCGTCCCCGCGCAAGAAGGGCGCGTTCGTCGCGATCAACTGCGCTGCGATCCCCGAGACGCTGCTCGAAAGCGAGCTGTTCGGGCACGAAAAGGGTGCGTTCACCGGGGCGGTCAAGACCACCGAAGGCAAGATCGAGCTCGCCCAGGGCGGCACGCTGTTCCTCGACGAGATCGGCGACGTTCCCCTGCCCCTCCAAGTCAAGCTGCTGCGCTTCCTCCAGGAGCGCGTGATCGAGCGGATCGGCAGCCGCAAGCCGATCCCGGTCGACACGCGCGTGGTCTGCGCGACGCACCAGGATCTCGACGCAATGGTCGCGCAGGGACGCTTCCGTGAAGACCTTTATTATCGGCTCGCCGAGATCGTCATCCGCATCCCCAGCCTGGCCGAGCGGCCGGGCGATGCCGGGTTGCTCGCGCGGCACTTCCTCCAGAAATACGCCGCACAGATGAACACCGGCGCCAAGAGCTTCGCGCCCGACGCGCTCGCCGCGATCGATGCCTGGGGCTGGCCGGGCAATGTCCGCGAGCTCGAGAACCGCGTGAAGCGCGCCGCGATCATGGCCGAGGGCAAGCATGTCGGCGCCGCCGATCTCGACCTCGACGGCAAGGACGATCCGCTGCCGGTCAACCTCAAGGCCGCGCGCGAGCTTGCCGACCGCAAGGCGATCCGCCACGCGCTCGCCCGCGCCGAAGGCAATATCTCGGGCACCGCAAGGCTGCTCGGGATCAGCCGCCCCACCCTCTACGACCTGATGAAGGCCTATGACCTCCAGCCGTAAGCGCTCCCGCACTGCCCGGCGCACGCCCGGCCTCCGCCGCCTCCTCGTGATCGGCGGGGCGCTCGCCGCGTTCGCGCTGGTACTGGCGGCATGGTTCAGCCTGTCGCCGGCCGGACCCGCCGCGAGCAATCCGCGCGAGGCACTCGAGCGCAGCGGCAAGCTGCTCGATGCAGGCAATGCCACCGCCGCGCGCGAGGCCGCACTGGCCGCGGTGCGCGGCGACCCCGGAAACGCGCAGGCGCATATGACGCTCGCCAAGGCGATGCTCGCGCTCGACGACGGTGTCGGCGCCGAGGCCGAACTCAAGCGCGCGGTCGAGGCGGGGTATAAACCCGCGCAGGTCGCGCATTTGCGTGCGCACGCACTTCTGCTCCAGGGCCAGGAAGAAAAGGCGATCGCCGAGGCGGGCAAGGCCGCGCCGGAGAACCGAGTCTATGCGCTGCGCATCCGTGCGCGCGCGCTCGCCGCGCTGGGCAAGCTGCCCGAGGCGTTCGCCGCGATCGACGAGGCCGCGCGCGCCGCGCCGCGCGACGCCGCGGTGCAGGTCGATCTCGGCCGGATCCGGCTCAGCGCCGGCGACGTGCTCGGCGGCATCCGCGCGTCCGAGGCGGCGGTCCAGCTGGACGGCGGCAGCTTCGACGCGCTGATGCTGCGCGGCGAGATGGTGCGCAGCCAGTTCGGGCTGGTCGCGGCGCTGCCCTGGTTCGAGGCGGCGCTCAAGCACGACCCCGCCGACCATGACGCGCTGATCGAATATGCCGCGACTTTGGGCGATGCGGGACGCACGCGCGATTCGCTCGCGGCGACGAGGCGCGCGCTCGCGGTGCGGCCGGGCAGCCCGCAGGCGCTGTACCTCCAGGCCGTGATCGCCGCGCGCGCCGGCAATGGCGACCTGGCACGTACACTGATCGAGCGCACCGGCGGCGGGCTGGCGCAGATTCCGGCGGCGCTGCTGCTCGGCGGCGCGCTCGACATCGAGGCGGCCGATTACGAGCAGGCGATGGAGAAATTGAAGCCCCTCGTCGCCAACCAGCCGATGAACATCCAGGCGCGGAAACTGCTCGCGGTCGCGCTGCTGCGCACCGACAGCGCGCGCAACGCGATCGACCTGCTGCGCCCGGTGATCGCGCGCGGCGATGCCGACAGCTATGCGCTGACCTTGGCCGCGCGCGGGTTCGAGCGGATCGGCGACCGCGCGTCGGCCGCCTCGCTGCTCGATCGCGCCGCCTGGCCCGAACGCGGCGACGGCGGCGTGTTCGCCGCCGACGACAGCGCCGGCGTGGTCGCAGCCGATGCCGCGCAGCGCGCCGACGATCCCGTCGCGCAGATCCCGCTGATCCGCGCGCTGATCGGCAAGGGCGACAAGCCCACCGCGCTTGCCAAGGCGCAGGCCATCGCGGCGCGCCATCCCGGCGTCCCCGCGGCGCATCTGCTGGTCGGCGACGCGCTGATGCTGATGAACCGCCCGGCCGACGCGGTGCGATCCTATCGCAGCGCCGCCGACCTCCGCTTCGACGAGTCCACCATGCTGCGGCTGGTCGAATCGATGGCCCAGGCCGGCCAGCGCGCCGAGGCGGCCAATGTGCTTGCGCTGTTCCTGTCGCAGAACCCGGTCAACGCCGCGGCGCTGCGGCTCTCGGGGACGTGGCAGCTCGCCGCGGGCGACTATGACGCGGCGATCGACAGTTTCGAGCTGCTGCGTGCGCGGATCGGCGACGGCGATGCGGCGCTCAACGCCGCGCTGGCATCGGCCTATGGCGGCGCCGAGGAAGTGGACGCGGCGGCGGATTTCGGCGAGGCGGCCTATGCGCTCGCCCCGGCCAATCCGGTAGCCGCCGACGCCTATGGCTGGGCGCTGTACCGCAAGGGCGACGCGCAGGCCGCGGTCGAGCTGCTCCAAAAGGCAGTGGTGCTGGCACCAGGGCATTCCGGGCTGCGCTGGCATTTGGCGCAGGTCTATGCCGATCTCGGCCGCAAGCCCGAGGCACGCGCGCAAGCACAGGCGGCGCTGGTCGACCCGCGCTTTGTCGAGCGCGCCGCGGCGACGGCGATGGCGCGGTCGTGAACCCAACGCATTGATACAAGGCGAGTCAGCGAGATGGGAATTGAACCGAGTCTGGCCGCGCTGATCGCGCTATCGGGACTTCAGCAGGCACCGGCCCCGCAGGCCCAGGTCCAGCTCGACCCACAGATCATCGCGCAGGCCGCAGACCGCTGCATGGCAACGCACGCCGTGCGATCCAGCAGAACCAGCACCGACGACGAAGCGATCTATGCCCAGGCGCGCCTGTCCTGTGCCCCGCTCAACGACCAATTGGCCATCGCGCTTCGGGCCCGGCTCGCCCCGGCGCAGGCAGCCGAAGCCCTGCGCACCCTAGATGCGCAGGCCAAGCCGAATTTCATGGCAATGATCGCCCGGATCCGGAGCGACCGCGCCCGGCACGACGCTGGCACCGCAGGTATCCCCGCGAAATAAGTGGCAGCGGCGATGGCGCGGCGTGACCTGCGCCGGTGACGCGCGCAGCCAGCCAATCCCAGCTCCGACTAAGCCTCTGCTTCGCAGAGACTAGGTCTGCGCAACCATCATCGGGTGAACAGCGCCCCGCGCTGTTCAGGCCCTGCCGGGGGCATGGCCGACCCGATGATCCCCTTCGGGGGCGAGGGAAATATAGCTGAATGTCGATACAGCCCTGAGCGGACCGAGCGCAAACGCCCCACCGCGCCGCATCTCAACCGGCGGGCGGTTCCCACAGCTCGATCGGGTTGCCTTCGGGATCGTGGATGCGGGCGAAGCGGCCGGTTTCGGGCGTGTCCCATTCGTCCTTGGTGGTGATCGCGATGCCGAGCGCATTGAGTTGCTCGAGCAGGCCGTCCAAGTCGCGGACGCGGAAGTTGAGCATGAACTGCTTGTCCGCAGCGAAATAGTCGGTGGTCGCCGTGAACGGCGAGAACACCACCGCCCCGGGCTCGGGGAACCAGAACCAGTCGCTCGACTGACCCTGCTCGTCCTTGCCGCAGCCGCCGCCAACGCCGAGTGTCTCGCGATACCAGGTCGTCAGCCCCTCGGGATCTGCCGCGCGAAAGAAGAAACCGCCTATTCCGATCACCGGCATGCTTGTCCCCCTGTTCAGGCTGCCTGGGCGATATCCTGCCCCGACGCCGCTTCGAGCAATCGTCGCTCGATCGTCTTCAATCGTGCCGCACTCTCGATCTTATCGCCGATAAGATCGGTCAAGTAAAAGGTGTCCACCGCGCGCTCGCCATACGTGGCGACGTGTGCCGAATGGATTGTCACTTTCGACTGGAACAGCGCGAAGGCGAGGTGGCAGAGCAACGCCGGGCGATCGCGCGCATTGACTTCGATCACGGTGAAGCGGTTCGACGCCTTGTTGTCGATCAGTACATTGGGCTCGATCAGGAAGGCTTCCGCGCGGGGACGCGGCAGCGGCCGCGTCTTGAGCCGGTCCTGGAGCTTGGTGCGATTGGCGAGCGCGTCGGCGATGCTCGCCTTGATCCGGTTGAGCCGGGCTTCCTCGTCGAACGGGCGGCCGAGCGGATCCTGGACGAGGAAATTGTCGAGCGCCATGCCGTCGCGCGTGGTGTGGATGCGCGCGTCGATGATGTTGCCGCCCGCGACATGGATCGCGCCGGCGATGCGATAGAACAGCCCGGGATGGTCCGAGGCATAGACGCTGACCAGCGTGGCGCCGCGATCGGGATAGACCTGCGCCTCGATCGAGAGTTGCTGGTCGCCCGCGGCGTCGATCTGCCGCGCGTTGCGCTCGAGCACGTCGAGCGGCTCGGCGATCCAATAGGGCTCGGTGAGCTTGCGCTGGAGCGCCGCCATCCGCGCGTCGTCCCAGCCGAGGATCTCGGCGAGCGCGGCCTGCTTGGCGGCGACCCGTTCGCTGCGGCCCTTCTGCTTGTGGCCCAAGCGGAGGACTTCCTCGGCAGAATCGAACAGATTGGTGAGGAGCTGGCGCTTCCAGCTGTTCCACACGCCTGGGCCGACCGCGCGGATATCGACGATCGTCAGGAGGAGCAGCAGCCGCAGCCGCTCGGGGCTCTGCACCTGCGCAGTGAAATCGAGGATCGTCTTGAAGTCCGACAAGTCGCGCTTGAACGCCGTCGCCGACATCAGCAGGTGCCAGCGGACCAGCCACGCGACGGTCTCGGTCTCGGCGGGGCTGAGGCCGAGGCGTGGGCAGAGCCGCTCGGCGACTTCGGCACCGAGGATCGAATGGTCGCCGCCGCGGCCCTTGGCGATGTCGTGGAGCAGCACCGCGACGTAGAGCGCGCGGCGTTGCGCGACCTGCTCGAAGATGCCGCTGGCGAGCGGATGATCTTCCTGAAGCTCGCCCTTCTCGATCGCGTTGAGCAGCCCGATCGCGCGGATCGAATGCTCGTCGACGGTGTAATGGTGGTACATGTCGAACTGCATCTGCGCGACGACGCGGCCGAAATCGGGCACGAAGCGGCCGAACACGCCGGCCTCGTTCATCCAGCGCAGCACGAGCTCGGGGGTGCGCGGGCTGGTGAGCACGTCGAGGAACAGCGCGTTGGTGCGCGGATCGCTGCGGACATCGTCGACCAGCCGCGCGTCGCGCGTCGCGGCGCGCACTGCGGTCGGGTGGATCTCCAGCCCGTGCAGGTCGGCGAGCTGGTAGATTTCGAGCAGCCGGACGGGGTCTTCCTGGAAGAAGCTGTCGCGCGGCAGGGCCAGCCGGCCGCGTTCGAGCATGAAGCCGTGGAGCTTCCGGGGCGTCTTGAACATCCGCGGTAGCCCGAAGCGCGAACCGCGCGCGGCGAACTTCTCGTCGAGATGCGCGAGGAACACGCCGGTCAGGTCGCCCACCACCTTCGCCTGGAGGAAGTAGAAGTGCATGAAGCGCTCGACCTTCGACTTGCCCGGACGATCGGCATAGCGCATCCGCTCGGCGATCTCGGGCTGGACGTCGAAGGTGAGGCGATCCTCGGCACGGCCGGTGAGCAGGTGCAGGTGGCAGCGCACCGCCCAGAGGAAATTCTCGGCGCGGCGGAACTGGCGGTATTCGAGCGGGGTGAGCAGCCCGGCCTCGACCAGTTCGGCGGGCTCGCGGACATTGTAGGCGTATTTGCCGATCCAGAAGAGCGCGTGGAGATCGCGCAGGCCCCCCTTCCCTTCCTTGACGTTGGGCTCGACGACGTAGCGGCTATCGCCCATCCGCTTGTGCCGCGCATCGCGCTCGGCGAGCTTCTGGGTGATGAAATCGCGCGCGGTATCGGCCTGGACCTCGGCCTTGAAGCGCCGTGCGGCCTCGTCGTAGAGCGCAGTGTCACCCCAGACGTAGCGCGCCTCGAGCAAGGCGGTGCGCACGGTGATGTCGGCCTTGGCCTGGCGGACCATCTCGTCGAGCGAGCGCGACGAATGCCCGACCTTGAGCTGCATGTCCCACAGCGAATAGAGCATCGATTCGATGACCTGCTCGCACCAGCCGGCGACCTTCCAGGGCGTGAGGAAGCCGATATCGATGTCCGAATGCGGCGCCATCTCGCCGCGGCCATAGCCGCCCACCGCGATCAGGGTGAGCCGCTCGGCGGCGCTGGGATTGGGGTTGGGGTGGAGCCGCTGGGTGGTGAAGTCCCAGAGCAGGCGGAGCAGCTGGTCGATCAGGAACGCGCCGGCAGCCGCCGTCTCGTGCCCGCGCGAGGGGTGTTCGGCGAGACGGCGCGCGATCTCGGCCTGGCCGATGTCGAGTGCGGCCTTGAGCTCGACCGTCGCGGCATGGCGGAGCGCGGCGGCGTCCTTCGCCTCGAGCCCGGCAAGGCGCTCGGCGACGGCCCGCCGGTCGATCAGGGCGCGGCGGTTGGGGACGGAATCGAAGCGCGAGGACATAGGAGGGAGATAGGGGACGTGGTGCCGTGCGTCACCCTTCTAAAGCCCTCCCGGGTTCACCCCACGAACGCGCGTTCGACCACGAACGTGCCCGGCTTGTTGTTCGAGCCCTCCTCGAAGCCGTGGGCTTCGAGCATCACCGAGAAGTCCTTGATCATCTCGGTGCTGCCGCAGAGCATCACGCGGTCGGTCTCCGGATTGAGCGCGCTGTCGCCCGACACCGGGGCCTTGAACAGCCAGCCATTCTCGATCAGCTGACCGATCCGACCACTGGTGCGGAAGGGCTCGCGCGTCACCGTCGGGATATAGTGGAACTGGAGCAGCGCCTGGTCCGCCACCAGCGGATCGCCGGCGAGCTGCGCGGTGAGTTCGTCATGATAAGCGAGGTCGCTCACCCGGCGGGTCGAGTGGACGATGACGACCTGGCTGAACAGATCGTAGATGTCGGGATCGCGCGCGATGCTGAGGAACGGCGCGAGGCCGGTGCCGGTCGAGAGCAGGAACAGCCGCTTGCCCGGGAGCAGCGCATCGGCGACGAGCGTGCCGGTGGGCTTCTTGCCGAGGTAGAGCTGGTCGCCCTCGCGGATCAGCTGGAGGCGCGAGGTCAGCGGGCCGTCGGGCACCTTGATCGAGAGGAATTCGAGCTCGTCCGACCAGGTCGGGCTGGCGATCGAATAGGCGCGCATCAGCGGCTTGCTCTCGCCTTCGAGCCCGATCATCACGAACTCGCCCGAGCGGAAGCGGAAGCTCGCCGGGCGCTCGATCGCGAAGCTGAACAGATGCTCGTTCCAGTGCCGCACCCAGCGCACCGCGCAGGTCTGGAAGGCGGCATGCTCGGGAAGCAGCTGGGGCGGGCGGGCGTGCATGTTCATGGAAAGAAGCGATTCCTGAGTCGTGACGTGATACACCTCGCTCAGGCCGCAAGGGCTTGGGCGATGCGCGTGGCGGCGAATTGAAGCGTGCGCTGTGCCTCGGGCTTCACCAGCGCTTCGACGATATTCTGGACCACGATTTCCTGCCCTTTAGCGGCCGCAGCGTGAAGTGCCAGCAACAATGCCTCGTCATCGCCCAAGCTGGGACATCCGACCGTGCGGAATTGGAGCGAGCAGATGCCCTCCCGATCGAGCAGCATCATCGCGACGTTGAAGTCGGGCAGGATCGCGCCGAGCCGCCGCGCCGCGAGCGCCGGGCCCAGCGCGGCGCAGGGGCAGCGCCCGCCGCGCATCGCCTCCACCCATTGCCGCATCGCCCAGACGAGCAACGCATCGCCGGGCGCGAGTTCGGTCACGGTTCGATCGAGATATTGATACACGCCGCGATCCCGCTGCCGGCCGCCGATGCGGGCCGGGGTCGGCTCTAGCGTTCGTTGCGAATGATTTGCAATAGCGGATTTAATCTAAAGCCCCTCCCTCTCAGGGGAGGGGCTTAGAAGAAAGTTCAATCCGGCTTCTTGGCGACGCCGACCAGTGCCGGGCGGAGCAGCCGGTCCTTGATCATGTATCCCGTCTGGATTTCCTGGACGACGGTGCCCGGCGCGGCATCGGCCGAGGGGACTTCCATCATCGCCTGGTGGCGATTGGGATCGAGCGTCTCGCCGACCGCGACGATCTTCGAGATGCCGTGGCGCGCGAATACCGAATCGATCTCGCGGCCCGTCGCCTCGAGCCCAACGACCAAGCCCTTGAGCTTGTCGTCCTCGCGCAGCTCGGCGGGAATGGCCGCGAGCGCGCGGCTCAGATTGTCCGACACCGAGAGGATGTCGCGCGCGAAATTGGTTGCGGCATAGGCGCGGGCGTCCTGCGCCTCCTTCTCGGCGCGGCGGCGGACATTCTGCGTCTCCGCCTGGGCATACATCACCGCGGCCTGCGATTCGGCAAGCATCGCCTCGAGCTCGGCAATCCGATCGTGCTCGGCGACTTCGGGCGCCGCCTCGGCGGTTTCCTCGCGAAGGCTGGTCTCTGCGTCGTTGGTATCCGCGCTCATTTCATTCTCGTTCGACATGGTTTCCTGTTCGTCAGGCTAGCAATCGGGCCAATGTGGCCGCCGTGAAATCCACCATGGGCACGACGCGCGCATAGTTCAACCGCGTGGGGCCGATCACGCCGACCACGCCGACCACACGGCCGTCGAGCGCGCGCACCGGCTTGGCGATCACCGACGACCCCGACAACGCAAAGAGCTTGTTCTCCGATCCGATGAAAATGCGCGTCGCCTCGCCTTCGCGCGCACTATCGAGCAGGCGGGCGATCTCTTCCTTGCCCTCGAGTTCGTCGAGCAGCCGGCGGACGCGATCGAGATCCTCGGCGGCGGCGGTGTCGATCAGCCGCGCCTGGCCGCGGACGATCAGCACCGGGCGGCGATCGCCGTCCTCGCTCCATACCGCGAGCCCGCGCTCGACCAGCGTCGACGCCGCGCTGTCGAGCGCGGCGCGCTGCCGGCCGAGATCGCGCTCGATTCGCGCGCGCGCCTCGGCCAGCGTGAGGCCGGCGAGCATCGCGCTCATATAATTGGCGGCCTGCTGGAGCGAGGCCGGATCGACACCGCCGGGCAGCTCGACGACGCGGTTCTCGACCGATCCGTCCTCGCCGACGAGCACGGCGAGTGCGCGGTCGTGGCTCAGCGGCACGAAGCCGAACTGGCGCAGCACGGGCTCGGCCTTGGGCACCAGCACGAGGCCGGCGCACGACGACAGGCCCGAAAGCGCCGCGGTGGTGCTCGCCAGCGCCTCCTCGATCGGCCCGGTCTGGCCGGCGCGCAATTCGATCGCGGCGCGCTCCTCCGCCGAAGGGGCGCTCGCCTGCATCATGCCATCGACGAACAGGCGCAGCCCGGTCTGGGTGGGCATACGGCCGGCGCTGGTGTGCGGCGACGCGAGCAGGCCGGCTTCCTCGAGATCCTGCATGACGTTGCGGATCGAGGCGGGCGAGAGGTTGAGCGTCGAGATCTTCGAGATCGTCCGCGAACCGACCGGCGCGCCGTTGTCGAGATAGGATTCGACCACGATCCGGAACACGTCGCGCGCGCGATCGGTGAGTTCGTGGATCGGGGGCGTGGTCATGGGTTCTTATGTAGCGAAGGCGGCGTCGGGCTCAACTGGCTGGCGTGCATCCCCTCCCCCGACCCCTCCCGCTTCGCGGAAGGGGAGCGATGAAATCCAGCGATCACCCTTGTCGCTCCCCTCCCGTTTACGGGAGGGGTCGGGGGAGGGCCTGACGACTATGGCCGCGGCCCGATGAACTCCTGGATCGGCAGCAGCTCGGACGCATGGCCCAGCGCGTCGGCCATCGCGGCGTTGTCGCGTCGGCAGCCATAATAGAAATGCAGCTTCTGGCTGTCGCCGATCGCGCGGGTCCAGCGGACCTCGACGCTCGGCATGTCGGTCGGCGCATTGCCGCAATTGGGGGTGCCGTGCGAATAGCGAACCTCGCCACTTGCCGGACGGTAGGGGGCGAGCTTGGCGGCGAAGGCATCATATTGCGCGCGGCTCAGCGTGAAGGCCCGCTCGCCGGTCACCGCGGTGAAGTTCTTGCCTTCGAACACGCCGCTGCCGTTGGGACTCACCGTCACGGCATAGACCGGGCAGCGGCCGAAGCACGGGCCGGTCTCGTAGGTGATCGAATCGCCTTCGATCGGGGTCAACACATCGGGCCGCTCGGGCGCGACGCAGCCCGCCAGCGCCACCGCTGCCACACCGATGATCATCCAGTTGCGCATAGTTTCCTCCGCTCGCCTGCCCTACTAACGCGCGCCGGCTTGGTTCCCGGCGCGACACCGTCTAGGTGGCGCCAACCAGTTTGCAGGAGAATGAACCGATGCGCCCCTCCGGCCGCGCCCCCGACGAAATGCGTGCGATCACGATCGAGCCCAATTTCACCCGTCACGCGGAAGGATCGGTGCTGATCGGCTTCGGCGAGACCCGCGTGCTGGTCACCGCGAGCATCGAAGAGCGTATCCCGCCCTGGCTGCGCGGCAAAGGCGAAGGCTGGGTCACCGCCGAATACGGCATGCTGCCGCGCGCCACCCATACGCGCAGCGCGCGCGAGGCGGCCAAGGGCAAGCAATCGGGCCGCACCCAGGAGATCCAGCGGCTGATCGGGCGCTCGCTGCGCGCGGTCACCGACCTCAAGCTGCTCGGCGAGCGCCAGATCACGCTCGACTGCGACGTGATCCAGGCCGATGGCGGCACACGCACCGCAGCGATCTCGGGCGCCTGGGTGGCGCTGCGCATCGCGACCAACAAGCTGCTCGCCGCCGGGCTGCTCGAGAAGGATCCGATCCTCACCCAAGTCGCGGCGGTCTCGTGCGGGATCTACCAGGGCAATCCCGTGCTCGATCTCGACTATGACGAGGACAGCGCCGCCGATGCCGACGCCAACTTCGTGCTGCTCGCCGACGGCAAGATCGCCGAGGCGCAGGCGACCGCCGAAGGCGCGACCTATGACGAGGAAGGGCTGCTTCGCCTGCTCCGTCTCGCACGCATCGGCTGCAACCAGATCTTCGCTGCGCAGTTGAAAGCCGTAGGATGAGCGGCGAAGGCGAAGTCTCTAAGGGGGTTGGGCCCCAGGCGATCCGCAAGCTGACGCCCGGCAAGCTGGTGATCGCCAGCCACAACCCCGGCAAGGTGCGCGAGATCAAGGCGCTGCTCGGTCCCTATGGGATCGAGCCGGTATCTGCCTCCGAGCTCGATTTGCCCGAGCCCGACGAGACGGGCACGACCTTCGTGGCCAATGCCGAATTGAAGGCGCTGCAGGCTGCCGATCTTTCGGGGCTGCCCGCCCTGGCGGACGATAGCGGGCTGTGCGTCGAGGCGCTGGGCGGCGATCCGGGAATCTTCTCGGCACGCTGGGCGGGCGAGACCAAGGACTTCGCCGTCGCGATGCGGCGCGTCGAGGACAAGCTTGCCGCACTGCCGCCCGAAACCGGCCGCGACGCCCATTTTGTCTGCGCGCTGGCGCTCGCCTGGCCCGACGGCCATGTCGAATGGTTCGAGGGCCGCGCCGACGGCGTGCTGGTCTGGCCCCCGCGCGGCGAGCACGGGTTCGGCTATGATCCGGTGTTCGTGCCCAATGGCCACGACGTCACCTATGGCGAGATGGATCCCGAGGCCAAGCATGCGATGAGCCACCGGGCGGATGCGTTCCGGCAATTGGTAAGCGCGGTTTTCTAAATCGCAGTCGGGAGTTCACGCCCATCCGTTCGCTTCGAGCGTAGTCGAGAAGCAATGTGTCTCGACTTCGCTCGACACGAACGGGTTAGGGAATTCGTCCCGCCACTTCCTCGTCAGGGCCGATACGTCGGCCCCTGCTCCGGATTCGCCTGGTCGGTCCGCGGCGCGCGGGTCGGGACAGGCACCGTATCCAGCGCCTCGGGGATCAGCGCCAGCGTCTGGATCGCGGCGAGGCCCCATTGCGATGCGCCGTTGGTCGAGACGCCGGGCCATTCGACCACCCCACCGGGCAGCTTGATCCGCGGGTCCGCCGCCATGCGCTGCCCCGCCTCACCCGAATAGAATTCCTCGGCCGCGCGCTTGGCGAGCGCCGCATCGCCGGTCGCCTTGGCGACATAGGCGGTGAGGCGCGAATGGCCCTGCTTCAAGTTGCGCCCGCCATAGGGACGGTTGAACTTCGCCGCCCATTCGTCGCGCGGCGCGTTGAACCAGCGGCAATAATCGAGCCATGCCGTACGGAAACGCGGCACGTCGATCAGCGCGATCAGCTCGGACTGGATTTCGACCGCGCCGAACACTGCGTTGAGGTGCGAGATGCCGATATTGTCGCGGACCAGGAAGCGCCCGCTCTTGAGATCGTAGGGCGCGCCGCCGGTAAGCCAGCCATTGGGCATCCGGCCGATGCTGTCCATCCCCGCGGCGATGCGGTCGCGCCATTTCCGCTCGCCGGTGCGCTCCCATTCGGTGAGCCACGCGCCTGCGCACACCGCCCAGGTGGTGCCGAACGCCATCTGGATCACGCCCTCGGGCAGATCCTCCTTGGGCGCGCCGGTCTTCCGGCCGATCTCGACATGCTGGAGCGTCTCCTCCGAGTCGATCAGTGCGCGCATCAGGTCGCCGACGCGCTCGTCGGCGGTGAGATAATAGAAGATGCGCCGGTACGCCGCGTTGCTGACGCGCGGCTGCTTCGAGCTGTCGCTCCAATGCTGGACGCCGTGGCGCGTGCCGAGCCCCTTGAAGCGGCCCATATGGTAGGTATCGACTTCGCCGGTATGCCGCGTCATCGCCTCGGCGAGCCGCCAGGTCCTGGCATCGCCCGAGCGCAGCGCCGCGTACCAGAGCCAGAGATCGGGCGAGAGCTCGGAGTTCGCCCAGGCGAAGCCGCCGATGTCGTACTTCCACTGGTGCCGGTCGCTGTCATAGCTGTGCATCACGTCGCCATGATCCCAGAAGCCGTACCAGCTGCGGCGATCGACTTCGCCGTCGTAGAAATCGATCAGGTTTGCGAGTTGGTCCTCGATCCGCGCCCGTGCCGGCGTCGAGCGATCGGGCAGCCCCCAGTCGCCGAACACGCCGGCGGCGTGGAGATGCGCCGGGTCGGCCATCAGCTGCGGGGGCGTCGCGGCGGCGCGGGCGAGTGCCTGGAGCCGGGGCGTCGCGGGGGTGGCGTCGAATGCCCAGAGCATCAGCTCGCTGGTGCGTGCGATACCCTTGGCGTCGTCCCAGCCCGGCTCGTAATCCTCATAGGTGATGTCGAGGCCTTCGTTCTGCGCGGCGAAGCTCTCCATCCCCATCGTGCCGTGATAGGGGCGGACATCCATCGGCCTGGCCTCGGGCGACCAGAGCCAGGCAGTGAGGCTGGCGGTGTCGCTGGCGGCGCCCAGGATATCGAGCTGGGTCGGGTGGCGCTGCCAGAAGTACCGCGCGCTGATCCCCGCCCCGCCCTGCGGCGAGCCGACATAGCCGAAGCCCGGCGCGCGTCGGCCTTCGTCGCCGTCGATCCAGCCATGGCCTTCGCCGGTGCGCTTGGTGAGGGTGAAGCCGTTGGCGGAGAGCTGGGCGAGGCTGAAGTCGCTCCACGCCGGGATGCGCTCGAGCAGCTTGCCCACCGGATCGCGCATTTCCGCGGTAACCGCCTTGCCGGCGACCTGTGCCTCGCGCACCGCCTTGCCCGGATCGCGGCGCAGCCCGGTGAGCGGACGCACCGCCTCGGCGAACATCGCGTCTTCGGCGGTGGCGAGGCGGATGTGGCGATCGTGCAAGGCCCCACGCATCGGCACGTCGGTGGCGATGCCGAGCGCGGAGATGTGGTCGGTCGCCTCGATATCGAGGACGAAGCTGTGGACGATGCGCAGCGCTTCCGACCCGGCGTAGGCATAGAGCCGGACGACGAAGGGGAGGACCGAGCGCCCGCCGCCCTGGTGCGTGCCCTCGAGCCGCACCACTGCGCGGACCGGGCCCTTCTGCTCGACCACCGCTCGCTCGATCGTGCCGGTCAGCGCGATGCGCTCGCCTTCGGGCGAGCCGGCGCGGATCTCGCCGAGCAGGCGGGCATTGGCGAGCAGGGTGCGCTCGCCGTTCTTCGCCGAGCGGATCGCGGCGGGACCGCTCTTGGCGACGTCCCATTCGAGCGCGCCCGAGCGGATCAGGATCGCGTCGGCGGTCTCGCGTACCGAAACCGGCGCAGCAGGCAGCGCCGGGCGGCCCTTGGCGACGACGAGCCCGTCGCTCCCCTGCCCCGCGGCCACGGCATGCGCGGTCCATTTGATCGACCCGTCGGGCCAGAATGCCGTCGGCCAGCTCTGCGCGGGCACCTCGCCGCCCGCGCCGCGCAGCGTCAGCGCCTGCCCCTTGGCCAGCGCGCCGCGCGCCCAGGCTAGGCCGAAGGTCTGGCCCGTATGGAGTTCGGGTACAGTGCCATCGATCCAGCGGATCGACGCCTCGACGGGCTTGCCGCGCCGCGATTGCGCCAGCGCCGGGCCTGTGATTGCGGCCGACAGGATCGTCCCGGCCATCATCGTCCGTCGCGTGACGCGCATGTTGCTCTCCTATGGTTTTCCGATGCGCACGTTGCGGATGCGCAAATGGCTCTTGGTGGTGCGCAGCGCGAACCAGCCGCGCTTGTAGGCCTGCGCGTCTTCCAGCTCGAAGATCCGCCGCCCGTCGCGCTCGACGGCGATGTGGCGGCCGTCGGCGATCAGCCGCACGTGCGTCCAGCGATTGGCGACGAGCAGGTTCTCGGCGCCCTTGAGGTCGTGCCCGGGCAGCAGCGGCCGGTTGCCGGGCTCGCCGATGTAGCGGCGGAAGCGGGTGGTGGTGTTCCGGTTGCCGCCGATGCCGACATAATAGGTCTGGAGGTCGTCATAGCCGGCAAACGCGCCCGAGCGCCTGGCCGCGAACACCGCCCCCCCCTTCGCGCGGGGATCGCGCGCCATCCAGAAGGCATTGAGGTCGCTGACTTCGTCGTTGGCGCCACCTTCGGACACCGCCAGCGCCTCGAACTCGATCGCCACCGGGCCCTTCAACTCGCGCTTGTACCAGAGCGACAGCCCAGCGGGGGTCTCGATATCGATGACGGGGCCCAGGCTGACGAACGCCGCCTGCTCGGCTTCGATCTTCCAGTCGGAGGCGCCGGGCGTAACCACCGGCCGCGCAACCGGCGCGCAGCCCGCCGCAAGCAGGCATCCGGCCAGCGCGGCAAGGCGCAACGCCGGGATGCGCTTATGCCCGGCCACAGGCAGCAAGTTCGGGCCGGGCGACCGGCATCACAGCTTCCACTGCATGCCGACGAAGATGCGCTGGCCGGGATAATTATATTCGACCGGCTTGGTGGCATCGATGTAGGTCTGGCTATATTCCTTGCCCAGGTTCAGCCCCTCCACCCAGACGCTGTACTTGTCGGTCAGGCGGAACATCACCTTGGCATCGATGAAGGTCTCGCCCTTGCGGAAGATCGGGCTGTTGTCGAAATTGGCGTCCGACGCTGCCGCAAGCCAGTCGCTACGACGGTTGTACGAGATACGGGCGTTAAGGAAGCCCTTATCGTAGAACAGGCTGCCGTTGTAGGTGTACTTCGACAGGCCCGGATAGCCATCGAGCGCTTCGCCGGTCGACTGATTGATCAGTCCCGAATTGAGCACGCGCGCAAAGGTGAAGTTGCCCCCCGCGCCGAACCCATCGAAAGGTGCCGGCAGGAAGCTGAACACGGTCTGCGCGCTGACTTCAATGCCGTCGAGCTTGGCGCCAAACGCGTTGACCGGCTGGCGCACGGTGTAGGTGGTACCGTCGTGGTAGAGATCGACCCCGGCGCGCGTCACGTTGGGGACGATGAAGCTCTTGATGTCCTTGTAATAGTAACCGACGCTGACCAGCGTATCGCGGTTCGGATACCAAGAAGCGTTTACGTCGAACTGGTCGGCGCGATAGGGCTGAAGATCCGGGTTACCTGCAACGCAGGTATCATCGACACCGAGCGCGTCTAGCGTGTCGATCGTGCAGTTGATCGCCGGCGCGAGGTCCGTGGGCTTGGGGCGCGCCATGTTCTTGGCATAGGTGCCGCGAACGAACAGATTGGGCACGACCTCGAGATTGAGGTTCACGGCGGGCAGCCAATCCTCGTACTTGTTCTCGATCGTGATTTCCTGAGTGAGCGCCTGTACTGTCTCGGTGACCGCGGGGATGCCCGGCACGCCCGTCCCGGGGCGGATGCGGATCTCGTTGCGGCGGTTGGTGCCCATCGCCCGGTCGCGCGTCTTGGTATAGCGCACGCCGACATTGCCGGTGAGCTTCATACCGAGCAATTCCTGTTCGAAGTTCGCCTTGAGATAGGCCGAGGCGATCTGCTCGTCGATGACATAGGCCGGAATCTGCGGAAGCCCGTTGGCGTTACGCACCAGCGCCTGGGTGAAACGCGACAAGTCGTAATAATTGCCCAATTCGGGCGCAAACTCGGCGAAACCGATACGGCTCGGCGCGCCCGACGGCGCTCCCTGCAACCCGGTGAAAAGCGGCGAGCCGCCATTGACCACCCCGGTCTGCGCGAGGAACGCCTGATACTGCGCCTGAGTCCAGTAATAAGTGTCGGCGGCCGGGCCACTCGCGGGCACCGGCCCGATCACCGTATTGTAGCTGACATTCGCCGTGCTCTGGAACACCGCCGGGGAACCGACGATGCCCGCCGCGGGCACGGCCGGGACCGCAGCCTGCAGCAGACGGCCGCCGCCGCCCTGATAGCGGAAATAGCGCTGATCGCGGAACTGGCCGCCCCATTCGATCGTGGTGAACGGACCCCACCCGAGCTCATAGTCCATGTCGAGCTGCGCCAGCTTTTCGTTCGAGCCCTCGTCCGACGGACGGTATTGGACCGTCGGCCCCGCTTGGACGAGCGCCTGGCCGTTCGCACCATTGCGCGCGACTCCATAGTCGGCGGCATTGGCCGGATCGAAGCTCGACGGGAAGCCGAACACCGGCAGGCCGAGCTCGTTGCGGCGATCTACGGTGATGCCGCCTACGCCAGTGCTGAGCGCAACTAGATTGGTATTGTTGATCAGCTGCGCCTTCGAATAGGCACCGAGCCCGCGGACCTTGAGCCGATCGAGATCCCAGTCGAACCCGGTCTGATAATATTGAGTGAACTGGTCGTAGTCGAAATTGCGACGCTGAACGCTGACGATGCTGTTCGCACCGTTATAGTTGGGCGCCGAAGCCGTGCCGACATTGACGCCGTTGAGCGCCAGCGTCGAGCTGGTGACGACGTGATCCTCGATCGTAAAGGTGCCGTTGGTGATCCGCGGGCGGGATGTGGCGCCAGCAGCGTTGGCCGGCAGCGCCGCGTCGTAATTATACCGTTCGAACCGGTCGGCGTTGATCGAATAATTGATGTCGCGGAGCTGCTGGCGCCGCTTGTTCATCTGGCCCTGCACCCAGAAGTTGAAATTGTCGGTGGGGCGGAACTGGGCCTGCAGATCGACCGAGGTACGATAATCGCGCCGATCGAGCGAACGATAGCGGTAAATGGTGGGCGCCCAGTCGAAAAACTGGGTCTCGCAGGCGAGGCGGTTGGCGGTAGCAACCGCCGCGGTAGCGCCGGTCACGCCCGCGCAGCTTTCATAGGTATTGAAGCCAGAATAGGCCGAATTGGCGATCGTCTTCTCCGTAGAGCGATCAAAATCGGCGATCCGCTTCCAATTGGTATTCGCAGCGAAATCCGAGCGCGTATCGACCGCGCTGTGCGTCACGTTGACGATGAAGCCGAAGCGGCCGTCGAGCAGGTCGCCGCGGCCGGCGAGGAAATTGAGGCGCGGCTGCCACGTCTCGGTCAGGTCGAGGCGCTGACCCTCGGCCTTGATGCTGAAGATCGGATCCTTGAGATCGAGCGGGCGCCGCGTCTCGACCGAAACGGTGCCGCCGATGCCGCCCTCGGGCAAATCGACCATATAGCCCTTGTAGACGTCGATCGATTTGACCAGCTCGACTGCAAGCTCGCGGAAGTCCCCGCCGCGGCCACCGGTCGCGCTTTGCTGGCTGACGCCGTTGATCTGAACCCGGTTGAGATCGGGCTCCACGCCGCGGATCGAAACCTGCGTACCCTCGCCGAACTCGCGGCTGAGTTGGACGCCGGTAATGCGGCTGAGCGCCTCGCCAACATTCTTGTCGGGGAAGCTGGCGATGTCGTCGGCGACAATCGAGTCGACGACAGTGCCTGAATTCTTCTTGCGGCCGATCGCCGACTGGAGGCTGGCGCGGGTGCCGGTGACGATAATCGTGTCGTTGTCGCCCTCGGCCGCCTGATCCACTGAGTCCGCGGATTGGTCGACCGGATCGGCCGGCGCGTCCTGCGCGAGCGCGGCGGGCGAAAGCACGAAGGCGGCTGCCATCGCGGCAAACGAAACGCTGTTACGAACGCGGATACCCTTACGCATACTCTCTCCGACCCAGTTGGACGGCCCCGCAGGCCGTGTGCCGATTCCTCGGCTTGTGGTGCGTCGAATAGCAGCGACGGGCATGATTGAAAGCAAAATTGACTACATATGATAGTTGCACTCACATTGTGGGATAAATGCCACATGTGTTTGCGCCGGCTTGCTCTAGCGTGACAAGACTCACGAACCGAGCGTGGGACACTCCACCGGACGCAGGTCGGGGAGATGCCATTATCGCGGCAGCAGAGACGCGAAGCGCGCCTCGTTAGGAGCAGCGACATGTCTGATCTCACTCAACTCGTCAGCATCCCGGCCGGGATCAACCCGCAGGTATCGAGTGCCAAGCAGGCGACCATGCTCGCATTGCTCGGCAATCCGCGTTCGAGCTATGACGCGAGTTGCCGCGAAGTTACCAACGCCCCGCTCGCCGCGATGATGGTGACACGCACGATCGCGCCGATCCGCGTGCGCGGGCTCAAGCCCGCCCTCGATTCGCTGGAAACTATATTTGCGGACATCAAGGCGCAGCAGCCGCGGGTGCACGCGGCGCTCGGCACCGCGGGCATGCTGTGCGCGCGCCTGGTGCGCGGCTCCGCCACCGCGATCAGCAACCATAGCTGGGGCACCGCCATCGACCTCACGATCGACGGCGACCTCGACACGCGAGGCGATGGCCGGGTCCAGTTGGGACTGACGCTGATCGCGCCGATCTTCAACCGGCACGGCTGGTTCTGGGGGGCCGGCTTCCGCACCGAGGACGGCATGCATTTCGAGGCGGGCGATGCCCTGATCCGCGAATGGCACGCAAAGGGACTGTTCTCTGGCGCGCCGGCCGTTGCACCGCCGCCCGCGCTCAGCCTCGGCGATCGCGGCCCGGAAGTGGTAGCGTTGCAGGAACAACTGAGCCTGCTGGGTGCGTCGCTGCAACCGGATGGCGAATTCGGCCCGGCGACCCGGGCGGCGGTGATGGCGTTCCAGGCCGGGCATGGCTGCGCGGTCGACGGCATCGTCGGCCCGAAGACGGCGAGCCGCATGAGCGAAGCGATCGAGACGCGCCAGGCTGCCTGACCCAGGCCGCCTGACAATGTGCTGATTTGGGCAAAATCGGCTGTACGTTGCGTTGCAGGAAGCCTGTTGCGCGCCCCGCGAACCCGCTAGGATCGGGCAGTTCGCGGGGGGTGGCCATGAATACGCCCAAAGTCTCCAAGGGGTTCGACGAAAGCAACCGAAGCTTCGTAACGCTTGCATTCACCGATTTGTGCGGATCGACCGAACTGGCCAACAGTCTCGACCCCGATGTCTTTGCCGCGGTACTTGGAACCTTGCATGACGCCGTCCGGCAAATCGTCGCGCAACATGGCGGGATCGTCTCGCAAGTCTATGGAGACGGCAGCCTTTCGGTGTACCAAGGCCCCGGGAGCAGCGAACGCGCGCTCGCCGCGACGCTAGCCGTCCATGCCGCAGCGCGCGCGCTGGTCCTGCCGCGGGAAACGCCCAGGGCACGTCTGGTCATGCACAGCGGCGTCCATGCGGGACTGGTGGTGACCGGCACACGCGGTGCCGAATTCGGCACCATCGGCGTGATCGGTCGGGCGACCGGAGTCGCGGCGCGCCTCTCCGCCTCGGCCCGTCCCGACGAGATACTGGTGAGCCAGCGCACGCTCGGCCCGACCGACATGAGCCTCCGGATCGGGCCGGTTCGCCTGGTGGTGGTGAGCGGGGCGAGCGACCAGATCGCGGCGGTGCCCGTGCTGGGCCCCCGACCCAGCGACGAAGCCGTGCACCCGTTCACGCGTGGACGCCGCACGCCGCTGGTCGGCCGCGCCGACGCGCTGGAAGCGATCGCCCACGATCTCTTCGCTTATGCCGGGGCTACGCCCCTGTGCATCGCCGTCACCGGTCCGCCCGGCCAGGGCAAGTCGCGGCTGTCTGAGGAGATCGAGCTGCGCGCGGCCGAGGTTCCGGCCGTGGTGCTGCGGGGGGCCGCCGTGTGGCAGGAGGCGGCAAGTACACTGCAGCCGTTCCGCGAGATCGAAGCCGCCGCAGCCCGGTTGCTCGGCGAGGCATCGCAGACGAGCGGCGACGACGACGACCTGACGGTGCTGGGCGAAGCCGTGCTGGATCGGCTGCAACGACTGGCGCGGCAGCGCCGCATCCTGCTGATCCTCGACGACTGGCATTGGGCGGACAGCGCCTCGCTCCAGCTTCTGGGCCGCGTGCGCTCGCTGGATGCCGGCATCGCCATCCTGCTCCTGTCACGCGAGGCCGCGCCGGGCGAACTGCCCCTGGCCGCGGACAAGGTGATCGACCTGCCCCCGATCGCCGAGCCGCCGTCGGTGGCGCTGGTGCGGCGGCTCCGCCCCGAGCTCGACACGCTCGATTGTCTACGGGTGAGCCGGCTGGCCGGCGGCAATCCCCTCTACCTCGAGGAGCTGTGCCTGATCTCGGCGCGGACGCTCAACGACCTGCTCGCGGGGGAATCGAATTCGGACGAGATCGGCCGCATTGCAGCGATCATCGAGGCACGTGTCCGCGCGCTGCCGCCTGACCTTACCGAGGTGTTGCAGACCGCCGCAGTGATGGGCGGCGATTGCGCCGCGTGGATCCTTTCGCGGCTCTGCGGGATCGCGCCCGGTTCGCCCGCACTCGTGCGGTTGGGCGAACTTGAGTTGCTGATTCCCTCGCTGACGCCAGGCAATCTCCGCTTCAAGCACGGTATCACCAGGAACGTCGTCTACCAGCTCACCCATGTCGATCAGCGCCGCGCGTTACACAGCAAGGTGGCTGAGCTGATCGAGCATCAGGAGCCCGATCCCGGTATCGATCGCGACGAGCTGCTCGCATGGCATTATTACGAGAGCCGCCAGTTCGAACGCGCGATCGTCCACGCCGAACGCGCCGGCGACCGAGCCGTCGCGGCCGCCTCGATCGATCGCGCGCAATTGCACTATGGCCGCGCGCTCCGGGTCGTCGATCAGCTATCGGACGAGGCGAGCCATGCCGACCATGTCCGCCTGATCGGCAAATACGGCTACGCCTGTGTCTACGATTCCGACCGCAGCCAGCTCATCGTCTTCGATCGCGCCGCGCGCGCGGCCGCGGCGCGGGGCGACCGGGAGGGGGAGGCAGTGGCACGCTTCTGGTACGGGTTCGTCTGCCACGGCAGCGGCCAGGCGAGCCGCGCGGTGGCCGAGCTCGATCGCGCCGTCGATCTGCTTCCGCCAGCCGGGCAATCGGCCTTCGCGGTGCAGCTTCGCGCGACGCAAGGCCAGGCACTCGCCGCGGCAGGGCGCTACGAACGGGCCGCGCCGCTGCTCGACGCCGCAATCGACGTCAAGCGCGCGCACCGTTCGGGACGCAACGTCTCTGTGGGCACGGCCTATTCGCTTGCGCTCAAGGCGGCGCTGCTCGCCGATACGGGGCACTTCTCGCAGGCGCGCGCGCTGATCGACGAAGCCGTCGGGCTGATCGCGGGCGTTTCACACCCGGTGGAAGGATCGGTGATGGGCTGGAGCGCGGCGGTGCGCTACTGGCAAGGCGATTGGGCGGGGCTGCTGGAGACCGCCCGCAGGGGCTGCGACGTCGCGCTGCGGATCGAGACGGTGTACATCCACGCGATCAGCCGGGCCTTTGCGAGCTATGCCCAATGGCGCCTGACCGACGCGGAGGATGCGGCGGAAGAACTCGCGGACGCCGTGGCCTGCATGGCCGACCGCGGCAAGGAACTGGCGCTTTCGATCGCCTATGGCTGCCTGGCGGACATGGAGGCAGCACGGGGCAACGTCGCCGCAACCCGAGCCGCGGTCCGCCAGGCCTATGCGCGGGCGCGCGCGGGCGAGCCGTTCGGGATGCCGGTGGCCGCGCGCGCCTGGGCACGACTGTGCGCGGCGGAGGATCCTGGCCGCGCGCGCCGCATGCTGCTGCACGCCCGCGGCAATGCGCGCCGGCGCGGCGCGCTGCACGAGCTGGCGCGATGCGACGTAGCCGAAGCGGCGCTGGGCCTGGTTCCCGCCGCCGTCGCCGCGACGCGGCTCGCACAGGCGGCGGCGGCGTTCGAACGGATGGGGATGACGGAGGACCTGCGCCACGCCCGCACGCTCATGGGAACGGCCGAAGCTCTGCCATCGCTGCGGGTTGGGAGGTGAAATTGCCGGACTCGGCCATGCCGGCGACCAGGCCCAGGATGATGCCGTCGGCCATCGCATGCGCCGGGCAGCCGTGCGCGGTCGAGCGCCCTTCACTCGCCCTGCCGAACGGAATGTCGCGATCGACCGCCCCGTTCGCGTTTCGCTCGCGGCTGGCGGCCTCCAGCGAGAAGACGATCCTGTCGCCCTTGCGCAGTGGAATTTCGCCGAGCATCACACCGTCGGCTGCCGCGGTGCGCCACAATAGTTCGGGGATCGGCGTCTTCAGGAAGATCTTGTCGGTAGCGGGGCGCAGCAACGCGAGCGCGCTTGCGTGGCCCTGATCGGATGTTGTGCGCCACTGCCGCTGCACCGGATCGAAGCTGCCGTCCTTCAGCATGTCCGATACGATCCGCAACGCATTGCCCGCCACCGTTGGCACCGCGCCGATCATCGATCCGACCAGCACCCGCGCGAGATCCGCATCGGTGGGATAGGCGGTCTTGTCGGCTGCGATCCGGCTGGACACGCTGCCCGTGAGCGAACCGCGTCCGACAGTCCCGATATGCTCGGCGACCGCGGCTACGCTGGCCTTGCCCTGGATAACCGCGAGCCGCTCCGTCTCGGGGGTTGGAAACGGATTGAAGGCATAGCGCGACGGATTCCAGAAATCGCCAGGGAAGCGCGGCTTGCGCGCCGGGGGCATTCGCCAGTCCTGGGGCCCGAGTTCGACCTGTGTACCGTCGGGGACGTCGAACCAGCTTTTGGCGAGCATGCCGAGCAACGGCTCGATCAAGTCCTTGATCAAGTCGACCGCGACGACCGGGGCGGAGCGCAACTGGAATATCTTGCCGAGTATCTGCTTCGTCGCCTCGCGCGCGGCATCGAAGGCCATCTCGGACGTGACCGACGCGAGCGCCTTGTTCGCCGTCCCCGCCTCCCCGTGATAGTCGGGGCCGCTCGGGTCCATGCCGAGATGGAACAGGCCGATCGTCTCCCGCATCCTCGCGCCGGCACCGGCGTTCGAGAAGCGCGCGCCATCGTCGCGAAGGATTTCAAGGATCCGCGCGTGGCTGGCGACGAAATATCCCAACGGCGTCTGGAGGATGCCGCCACGATCCGCCTGGATCGCCGCGAATAGCGGTGCGCGCGCATCGGCTTCGGAGATGACCCGCTCCCAGACTTCCGCCGAGGCACCCTGGAGTCTGGCGAGAAGCTTGCGCCCGGCGGCGGTGCGTTCGTCCGAAGCCGGGGACTGGCGCTGCGCCACGATGGGAGTGGCGATCCCCTGAATGGCGCCGAGCGACGGCGCGAACAGATACAGCGACCAGGACAAGCCGATCACGCCGCGCTGCGGATCGGGCAGCTGGACGCGATGAACGGTGCCCCCATGCAGGAAGCGATAGGTCCTGCCCCCTGCCCCTGTCGGCGCCCCCGCGAGCGGATCGGCGAGATAGGAGCCGACGCGCGTGCTGTTGCCGCCATTGACCCAGCCGAGGACGCGCTCGTACTGCTCGGCCAGATCCGCGCAATAGGCCATGAAGAACGCGCCGCGCTCGCCGCTCTCGGCGGAATCGCGCGGTGGGCCGAACGACATGCCCCGCCGCATGATCCGCGGCACGTTGCCCCGGCGAGGATTGGCGCGGCGGACGTGCGAATCGAGCGGGCACACGGCCCCGCACTCATCGCCGTCATAGACGAAGTTGTTGGCGCCATAATTTGCCGCAAGGGGTTGTCCGTCCGCCCGGCGGCCCATCAGTTTTGCGGCGAGCAGATCGGGATCGTGCAGCGCGGGGCAGGTATCCCCCGCGATCAATGCGTCGAAGCGTGCACGATCGATCGGCATCCGGCGCACGGCCAGGAAGCTGCCGTCCCGCCAGAATTCGTCGAGCGTAACCTCACCGCGACCGACCAGAAGGGCGCCCGGTGCGACGGCATCCGACCACGGCTTGGTCTCCGGTCCGTCGAGCAGAGGCTGACTGAGTCCGTCCTCGAAGCCGAGATGATCGACGCCGCCGCCGGGTACGGCCGGAGCCAGCGCCTCCACCGCCAGCAGCTCGAGGCCGGCCAGCCCGGCGAGCCGGCCGATCTCCGCAGCCAGCGGATGGCCGGGATCGTGGATGTCGGCAGGGCCGTTGGACGACACGCGAAGCTGGACGAACAGATCGACCTGGTCGAGCGCAACCCTCGCTTCGGGATCACTGCCCCAGTTTCGGCGCAGCGATCGCCATTTGCTGGGATGGAATTCGCGCAAATCGCCGGCCGCCGCCGCCCGCGCCGCGGCGCCTTCGCGGAACGCCGCCGGTGCCTGCGCCAGCGACCCCGCTGGTATCTCGAGCCGCTCGAGCCCGCGGAAGGTGAAGGCGACATTGCGGAAGATGCCGTGCTCCGGCATCGCCGTTTGGCCGGTCGGGATCAGCGTCGCGAGTGCGGCACGCGCAGCCACCGGCTCGGCCACCGCCAGGAAGATAGCCGCGCCGTGCGTGATGGTCTCCTGGTCGAAGCCCTCCGCCACGCCGCGCTGGATATTCGCAGGATCGTGGGCGTCGGCGGTGTGTTCGGGAGGCACAGCATCGACCCTCTGGCGATACCAGGAAAGCTCGGCGGCGTAGGCCGCCTCCAGCGGCGGCGGAAAGCTGCCCGGATCGACGAAATGACCCTCGATCATGCCGCGCGTCGCCCGGATCAGCGTCTTGGCGTCCTCGCCGAGCCCTGCCTGAGTGACGTCGGTCGTCCAATAGCGAGTGAGCCGGTACATTGCGAGGATCACCCGGATCGCCTGGTCCACCGCCGCCGCAGGCGCGCGCAGCCTGACTTCCCTGCTGAGCTCGGTCGCGCTACGGCTGCAGAAGCCGGTGAGCAGGCGGTCGGCGGCGGCGGCATCCACTTGTTCGCGCCCGGCACGCTCCGCCTGGCTCAGCCCGGCCAGGTCGCAGACCGTCAACGGAGTCGCGCTGTAGAAATAATGCGACGCGCGCTGGTTATCCCGGATCCACTGCTGCCATTCGTGCAGCGGCGTGTCGCGCGCCAGCTTGTAGTCGGCACAATGGCAGCACAGCAGGTCGAGGAAGGGCCCCGCCTCCTTCCACAGTGCGCGCATATAGCTTTCCCATCCGAAGTCGAACGTGACCGAGAGACGCATTTCGTCTTCCTCCGCCGAGAGGCGGAAGGAGTGGATCTGTTCGAGCCGTTCGATCGGGTCGGCGAACGCCGGTTCGGTGAGGGCCTCTCGTGCACGCTGCCGGATTGCGAAAATGGCCTGGAAGGTGCGGGCCAGGCGTGCCCCGGGCGTCATCGACTCGTCCGCCTGGATGAGCCCAGGGCGCCATGGCGCCGCGACCACGAGATCCGATGTCGGGCCGATCGACAGCGATCGGACAGGCTGTTTCGTCGCCATTCGTCTAATCCCTAAAAATAGACAAACTACGCAACGCGCCCAGGCGGGCTCGACCCGGACGGCTCGATCATAGCGGCCATTTCACGCGATACTGTTGTAAATCCCACATTGCCCATGTGCGTTTACGCAGACTGTAGCGACGCGGCTTCGCCCCGCGGGAACGTGGTCCAAATCACCGAGTGCGCGTGGCAGACCGTACCGTCGTGACGGCGCCCCTAGGCCATAGCTGCCGGCCTGCCGGCCGACCGTTCGTCCGCGGCTCCCCGCAGCGGGAGCGCGCATCCGCGCATCGGGGTCGCGCTTCACAGGCCGGAGGAAAAGCGCCGATGTCATTTGATCTTTCCGCCAACGAACAACGCCAGCTCGCGACCGCTCTGGGGGCCCTGGACGTCTCCGCACCGGACATGATCGCGCTCCCCGATGCATCTTCCCGCGAACTCTTCTGCCGCTATTGGCCGATCGCAAGGCAGATCCTCGGCCTGCTTCGCGACCTGCCGGTAACCCCTGGCCCCGTGCGGGCGGCGATCGCGCTGACCACTGCAGCCGGAGACGCCACGGCGCGAATCCTGGGCTGACCCCGGCTCAATGCTCGGCGGAGATCGCCGATGCCGCCAACCGGCCCAGATCGACGACCTCGATCCATCGCCGGCCGTGCCGCAGGATTCCCTCCTCGGCCAGCAGGTTGAGTTCGCGCGTGACGGCCTCCCGATGGGTGCCGACGCGGCTCGCGATCTCGGCATGGGTGGGCGCCGGGCTGATCCGGATCAGCGTGTCTTCCGCGAGATGCGCATTCGCGAGCCGCAGCAGCTCGCAGCGGATGCGATCGCCGACGCTCAGCGCGCTCAGCTCGAACACCTGGTCGGTAAGCCGCCGGATCGATACCGCCATCCGTCGGGCTAGCCACAACGCGGCGGCGGGCGAATCTTCGAGGCATCGCAGGAAATCTGCCTGGGCCATGCGGGCCAGCGTCACCTCGGTTGCCGCGATCACGCTCGCCGATCGCGGCTGATCGTCGATCGCCGCCAACTCACCGAACATCGCCGGCGCCCGAACCGTCTGCACCGTCACAATGCGCCCATCGGGCGAATACAGCACGACGTGAACCTCCCCCGACGAAAGGAAGAAAACGTCCTTGGTCGTCTGGCCGACCGACAACAGCATGCGATTGCGCAACGCGGAGATGGTGCGGAGCCGCACTGCCACTTCCCGCCGCAACGCCGGCGTGACGAGACCGAGCAATTCGCCTTGCGCCGTCGCTTGCTCCGCCATCGCCCCCCGCAGTCCGCGAACATCGTCCCTAGTGCCCTGCGCCTAATCCGTCCGCCTTCGGACTATGCGCGATCCCACATGCCATGACCAGCGAACTCGCCCGCAACATAATGCCGCGCCTCGGGAGCGCCCTCCCTGCCCCGCCCGCGACGATGGGGACAATTTGACGGCTTCATATCGAGGGCGTTTTGATACTCGGGCGCTTCTCGATCGAGGCAAGCGAGCGCATCCGCGCGACGCTATATCGACACCATCACCAATCAGAATCGCTTCGTCACCGGCAGCGCGGGCGTCCCCACCGGCGACTACGACGTGCGTGTCCCCCCGCGCACTTTCGCCATCCGGCTCGAATATCGGTGATTGGCGCTGGCGCGGATTGATGCCACGTCGCAGTGCAGCATCAATCCGCACAATAGGAGGTAGAACCATGCCCTATGAGATCACGCGACGCGGTTTCGTCGCGTCGGGGGCGGCAGCGATGCTGTGCGGTCCGGCCTTTGCCGCTGCCGGCACGCTCGACGTCGCGCTGACCAACGCGCAGGTGTGGACGGGGAGCGGCATGTCCGATGCAGTCGGCATTTCCGGCAACCGCATCGCGGCGCTCGGCGCACGCGCGGTGCGTTCGGCGATGGGGCCGAAAACGCGGGTAATCGATTGCAAGGGCGCGTTCGTGATGCCCGCCTTCATCGATTGCCACACGCACTTCCTGCTCGGCTCGCCCAACCTCACCCAGCCCGATCTGCTCGAAGTCCGCTCGCGCGAAGAATGGGTCGACCGGATCGGCAAGGCGGTGCGCGAAGTGCCCAAGGGCCAGTGGCTTGCCGGCGGGCCGTGGGACGAGCAGCGCTTCGGCGGCCAGCTTCCACGCAAGGAGTGGGTCGACGCGGTCTCGGCGGACACGCCGATCGCGATCCCCCGCACCGATCTCCATTCGCTGTTCCTCAATTCGGCAGCGCTCAAGCTCGCCGGGATCGATCGCAACACCCCAGACGTACCCGGCGGCGTGATCGAGCGCGACGAGAAGGGCGAGCCGACCGGCGTGCTCAAGGACAATGCGCGGAACCGCGTGCTCGAGGTGATCCCGCCGCCCACCGAGGCAATGGTAGACGCGTATATGCGCAGCGGCATCGACAATGCGCTGAGCAAGGGCGTCGCGCAGATCCACAATACCGAAATCGACTGGTCGGTGCAGGACGCGGCGCGCCGGCTGCGGCAAAAGGGCCCGACGGGCTTGCGCTTCTATTCCTTCGTCCCGCTTGCCGATTGGGCGCGGATGGCGGACTTGGTCAAGGCGGAAGGCAAGGGCGACGACTGGGTGCGCTGGGGCGGGCTCAAATGCGTGTCGGACGGCTCGCTCGGCGCGCGCACGGCGCGCTTCTACGCGCCCTATGTCGATGCGCACGACCAGCGCGGCGTATGGTCGGTTCCGGTCGAGGACATGAAGCGCTGGATTCCCGCCGCCGATGCCGCCGGGCTCCACCTCACCACCCATGCGATCGGCGACGAAGCCAATGACGTGGTGCTCGACATCTACCGGGATGCCGCGCAGCGCAACGGCCGGCGCGACCGGCGCTTCCGGATCGAGCATGCCCAGCATCTCGCGCCCGGCGCGTGGACGCGGATGGCGCAGCAGAAGATCATCGCTTCGGTCCAGCCCTATCACGCCGCCGATGACGGCCGCTGGGCGGTCAAGCGGATCGGCGAGGAGCGGCTGAAGCGCACCTACGCCTTCAACACCCTGCTCAAGGCCGGCGTGAAGACGTGCTTCGGATCGGACTGGCCGGTCGCGCCGATCGATCCGCTCACCGGCATAGACGCCGCGGTCCAGCGTCACACGATCGACGGCGCCAACCCCAATGGCTGGCATCCCGAGCAGCGCATCTCGATCGAGCAGACGCTGACCGCCTATACGCAGACGGCAGCCTATGCGGGGTTCCAGGAAGACCGACTGGGGCGGATCGCGCCGGGTTATCTCGCCGACCTGGTAGTGCTCGACCGCAACCTGCTCACCGTGCCGGCCGACCAGTATCTCAAGACGAGCGTGCTGCGCACCTTCGTCGACGGCGTGGAGCGCTTCACGGGGCCAGCGGCCTGATGGCGGCCAAGCTGAGCCGCCGCTCCGCGCTGGGCACGCTGCTGCTCGGTGACGCTGCCGATCCCGCAACCGCGACGATCCTGATCCGCGGCGCCTACGTCATCGACGGCACTAGGCAGACGCTGATGCCGCGCCTCACCGATGCGCATTAGACAGGCCGCTTCCGCTCAAACGACCCGCAAAAGCGGACGTTATTCACGTCGAGATCTCGTCAGTATGAAATCAGCGCCACAGTAGAGCGAGGCCGCGGGTGTTACGGCCGCGGCCTCGCTTGCCTATCTCGCGGTACTGACGTTCGTTGCTTCGGGCGAAACCGCAACTGGGGGTGGAGGCGGCGCAGCCTGTGCGCTTGGGCGATCGTCGCAGCCGGCCGGTGCCGGCAGCGGCGGCGCAGCACGGTCGGACCGACTGATCGGCGACGATTCATGCGGCGGACGGCCTGGCCCACCCGGTTCGCGGGGCCCGTGCGGCGGGGCGCCGGCGGGGCCTATCGCATTCACCCGACCATTTGCCCCGACCAGATAGGAAGCCCGAAACTGGCCGTCGTCATAGCGCCCCTGCGCTGTCACATCTTGCCCGGCCGCAAGGCCAAGATTCGAAGCGCGCCCGACATCGATCATCGTTTTACCGGTCTGGTCCTGGACCACGATACGGTCGCCAAACACGTCGATCACCTTGCCCTTGACCGTAACGACACCGCTGCCGCTTGAGAGCTTTCCGATCGGAGTAGCGTTAAGTGGCGCCATCTCGATCGGCGGGCGCATCAGCGAAACGGCGCCGGCGCCCCCCGCGGCGCCAAGCGCGAGCAGCAGTGCGGCGCCGGCGCCCAGCACGGGGCCACGCGAAAGGCGCGGGAACTTGTCCTTGAGAGTCGTCATCGTCAGTCTCCTTGTCGTTGATGACAGGGAGGTACGACTCGCCGCCCCACGCCCCGCTGAACCCTGGCGTTCAGTTTGGGTTTAAGCTCGGGAGGTAGCCAAAGCGCATGCGCATCCTGCTAGTCGAAGACGATCCCGATCTGGGCCCCGCCATCGCCCGCGCGCTGCGGCAGGAGAATTGTGCCGTCGATCTGGCGGCGAACGGAATCGATGCCGGGCATCTTGGCGATACCGAGCATTATGACGCAGCCGTTCTCGACCTTGGCCTGCCGGGGAAGGACGGCTTTACCGTGCTGCGGGAGTGGCGCGAGGCCGGCCGCACACTGCCCGTGCTGGTGCTCACCGCGCGCGATGGCTGGTCCGACAAGGTCGCAGGGTTCAAGGCGGGTGCGGACGATTACTTGACCAAGCCGTTCCGGGTCGAGGAACTGACGATGCGGTTGCGCGCGCTGGTCCGGCGGGCCGCGGGACATGCTGCCACGCGCATCACCTCCGGACCACTCGCCTTTGACGCGCAAACCGGGCAGTTCGAACTGGACGGCCTGCCGCTTCGACTGACGGCGCTTGAGTGGCGCGTGCTTTCCGCACTGACCCTCGCCAAGGGCGTGGTGATCGAGCGGCTCGACCTGCTCGAGCGCGTCTATGAGGGCGATGCGGACACCGATTCCAACAGCCTGGAGGTCATCATAGGCCGGCTGCGCAAGAAGATCGGAGCCGAGTTGATCGAGACGGTGCGCGGGCGCGGATACCGGCTCTACGAGAGCGCCCCATCATGAGGCTGGCGCCACGATCGATCCAGGGACGAATGCTCGCCTTGTCGGCGACCGCGACGCTGGTTGCGCTGCTGCTGGCCGGTGTGATCGTGGCGGGAATTCTCGGGCGCGTGGTGACACAGGGCATCGACCGCCGCCTCGATGCCCAGCTCGCGCTGATTGCTACGGCGGTCGGCAAGGACGGCACGCTGGACCGCACGCGCCTGCGCCAGGTGCAGGGCGCGCTCGATGCGGGGCCGGGATGGCGTTGGCGAGTCGAGGCGCCCGCCCTGGAGCTCGGATCCGAAGATTTTCCGCAAATCGAGGCTGGGCGGCCGGAGCACCTGACCGGTGCAGGGGGGCGTGGTCATGTACGGCCGATCGAGGGGCTGAGCCGTGATGGCGATGCCGTGCACGGTCGCGCGCTGCGCCTGGAAACGCCTGGCGGGGCAGTGACGATATTCGCGACAGCGCCGCGGGACATTATTGAGCGTCCGGTTCGCGACGCGCTGCTTCCGCTCTTGGGGATGCTGGCGACGATCGGCGCCCTGCTAGGCTTGGCGGCGTTGTCGCAGATCCGGCTTGGCCTTCGTCCCGTCCGCCGCTTGCGCGATGGGGTCGCTGCGGTCCGTGACGGGAGCATCGAGAGAGTCGATGAAGCACAGCCTGAAGAACTTCGCCCGCTTGCCGAGGAATTGAACGCGCTTGTCCGCGACAACGCCGCGGCTCTCGCATCCGCTCGTGCGTCCGCCGCCAATCTCGCGCATGCGCTCAAGACCCCGGTCGCGACGCTGGCTTTGGACCTGCGCGATGATCCGCGTGCGGCGCAGGTCGAGCGGATCGATACGACGATCCGGCACCATTTGTCTCGCGCCCGGCTGGATTCGTCCTCGATTAGAGCGGTGACTCGCGTGGCGCCGGCGCTGGAAGCATTGGTCCACACAATATCGCAGCTCCATGCGAGCCGAAATATTACGGTCGAAGTGGACTCAGCGCGCGATTATGCCGTTGCGATCGGCCCGTCCGATTTTGACGAGTTGCTCGGCAATCTGATCGACAATGCTGCGCGATACGCGCGCACAGGCGTCGCAATCGAAGTTCAGCCCGACGGCCGAATGCTTCGGTTCGAAGTTTCCGACGATGGACCGGGGATTCCGGCCGCGGAACGCGACCGTGCGACCGCTCCGGGCGTCAGGCTGGACGAGCGTGGCGACGGCCATGGCTTCGGGCTTGCCATCGCGCGGGAACTCGCCGCACTTCATGGGGGCGCACTGAAGCTCGAGGAAGCCGCCCAAGGCGGCCTCGCTGCAACGGTTACGCTTCCCATGTCCAAGCGGACTATGCCGTGACACTTAGTGGCCATTTGGAACAAGTGACGGGCCGAAAGCTGACCGACAGCTTCAAAATTAGCCTGATCGCGAGCGGACTCTCGACCGGGGAGATGCCAAAACTACGAATGTTCAAAAGGTGTAGCGCCCGCGCACCATTCCGCTCGCCATATCTTCACAAATACAACATCTTGAGCTGGCTAGTAGGCATCGATCAATACTGACGGCGTCTGTCTGCGGCTGCGGGGAAAGCCCGGGTGAACCGAAATATGAGAATCTGCGCTCGCCGCGAGGGAAGCGCTCGGCAGCGCGCCACTGGAGTAGTTGAGGCCCCCCTGCTCCGCTCTTCGATGCGTCGGCATGGTCCATGCGCGACTTTGGCTCGTCGCAGACCGGACATTTAGGCGCCAGAGCGACGATCGGTTCGCCCTATGGTCGTCCCTCAATCTCAAGTGCCGGGAGCGGTGTCCAAGATGCGCGTGATTGCATGGCTTGCAGCCTTGTCGCTGAGCTTCGTGTTTCCTGCGATTTCGGCAGCTCAAGGGAGCGAAAGAATGTCCGAGAGTTCGACGGCGGTTAACCGCGCAATGATCAAGCGTGCGTTCGACGATTGGTCCGCCGGGAAAGGCGACGTCTTCAGCCTACTCGCGGAAAACGCCACCTGGCGCATCATGGGTTCCGATCCGGAGATCGCCAAGACCTACCATTCGCGCGAGGCTTTGCTGGACGCTGCCGCCAAACCTCTCGCTGCCAGATTGAAAGGCCCCCTGAAGCCCACCGTCAGGCGCATATGGGCCGACGGTGACGAGGTCATCGTGTTCTGGGACGGGGAAGGCGATGTCTACGACGGGACCAAGTACCGAAACACCTATCTGTGGATCATGACGGTCAAGGATCGGCGGGTCGTCGACGTGACGGCGTTCCTCGACATTCCATCGTTCAAGGCAGTGCTCGATCGTCCGCCCCCGCCACGTAAGCCGTAGAGATCGTCCGCCCCGGAGCGGACAGCGCCCGAAATGCCTGCCGCATTGGGCGCTCTGCGTTGATCGCATGCGCCCCAACTGAGAGTCACAATAGTATGACCGATCGATGGATCGAAGCAGGAGCCACAGCAGACGTGAGGCTGACGATCAACGGGCAAGCGCTCGCGTTGAACGTCGATGGACGGACTAGCGTACTCGACGCGTTGCGCGAGCACCTGGGCCTAACCGGCACCAAGAAAGGGTGTGACCATGGTCAGTGCGGCGCGTGCACGGTCTTGATCAACGGTCGCCGCATAAACAGCTGCCTGACGCTGGCTATCATGCACTCGGGTGATGACATAACCACGATCGAGGGGCTGGGGTTACCTGAGAACCTACATCCGCTGCAGTCGGAATTCATCGAGCACGACGGATTCCAGTGCGGATATTGCACCTCGGGGCAGATTTGCTCGGCGCTTGGCATGCTCGCGGAGGTCGACGCGGGCTGGCCCAGCCACGTAACCACGGCGATCGAGGAAAACCCTGCCCTGACCATATCGGAAATCCGCGAGCGTATGAGTGGGAACCTCTGCCGCTGCGCTGCCTACCCGGGGATCGTGGCGGCGATAGAAAGTTACGCCGCTACGTTGAAAGACGCGGCGTGACCCCATTCGACTACATTCGTCCCGCTACGACCGAAGCCTCACTCGCTGCCGCGACCGAGCGGCCCGATACACGCTTCATCGCTGGCGGCACCAATTTGCTCGACCTGATGAAGCTTGGAATCGATCGGCCAAAGCGTCTGGTGGACATCAACGGACTCGAACTGCGAACTATCAGTCAAACCACGGAGGGCGGGCTGCGCATCGGCGCTCTCGTGCCGAATTCCGATCTGGCGGCCCACCCTTTGGTACGATCGCGCTATCCTTTACTCTCGCGAGCAATCCTCGCCGGGGCGTCGGCGCAGCTGCGCAACAAGGCCACCACGGCAGGAAATCTGCTTCAGCGGACGCGGTGCTACTATTTCTACGACCCTGCCGCACCATGCAACAAGCGCGAACCGGGATCCGGGTGTTCCGCCATCGGCGGCTTCAACCGGATCATGGCCATACTTGGGACCTCCGACCAATGCATCGCGTCCCATCCCTCCGACATGGCAGTGGCAATGCGGGCGCTCGATGCAAGTGTCGAAAGCATCGAGCATTCCGGCGCTCGAAAGTCCCGGACCCTGGAAGAGCTGTACCGGCTGCCAGGAGACACGCCGCACATCGACACAAACCTCGAAGCGGGCGAACTTATTACCCATATGCTACTTCCGCCGCCAGCAACTGGCGAACACCGCTATGTGAAGGTGCGCGACCGCGCCTCCTACGCGTTTGCTCTCGTCTCGATAGCCACGATCGTCGCCGTGGAGAATGGACGCATCGCGAGCGCCTCGCTGGCCTTCGGCGGGATCGGAACCATGCCATGGCGCGATCGAGAGGCGGAAGCCGCGCTTCGGGGCGAACCTCCGAGCGGCACGCTATTCGCTCACGTCGCGGACCTTGTGCTGCGCAATGCGGAAGGGCGCGGCGGCAACGACTTCAAGATTTCACTCCTGCGACGGACGCTGACCGCAACCCTTGAGGAGATTACGGGAGGTGCGGCATGACCGACGGGCGAACCGAGGCGACGGCAAGCGTCGTCATGGATGGCACGTTCGAGAGCAGCCTGCTCGACGTCGTGCCCACCCCCGTCGTCGGAAGCGCCGTCCGCCGGATAGACGGTCCACTCAAGGTCACGGGACGCGCCAAATACGCGGCCGAGCACCACGTGGACGGACTTTTGCACGGCGCGTTCGTTCGCGCGCCATTCGGGCGTGGCCGGGTGACCGGGCTGCGGACCGAGACCGCTTGCGCGATGCCCGGCGTTCTCGCCTTGATCGACGATGAGCGGCTGATCCGAAACGGGGGCGATTTCGGCGGCGACGCTGCCCCGCCACAGGGCGTCCGCGACGTCGTATATTTCGGGCAACCGATTGCAGTCGCGGTCGCGGAGACGTTCGAGGCGGCCAGGGCGGCAGCGGCTGCCGTCCAGGTCGAGTACGAACTCGAAGAGGGGATCTTCGATTTCGATAACGCGCTCGACCAAGCGCAGCCGCCGACCGACGACATTTTCGGACTATTCCAGATCCATAGCGAGCAAGGCGACGTCGACAAGGCGATGGCGGAAGCCTACGCCTGGGTAGACGAGGTCTGGACGACGCCCAGCCAAGCGCATGCGGCGATGGAACCGCACGCAGCGATCGCGCAGTGGCGGGACGGGCACCTCACCATAAACGGAAGCTGCCAATCTCCGATCCTGGCGCGCAACCAGCTCGCCACCGCCCTCGCGATCGAGCCTGGCAAGGTGCGAATCCAGTCGCCGTTCGTCGGCGGGGGCTTCGGCGGCAAGCTTGGCCTCATGCCGGAGATCGTTGCCGCCGCGGTGGCGTCCGAAGTGACTGGGCGGCCGGTCAAGGTGACCCTGTCGCGGCAGCAGGTTTTCGAGACGACCGGCCGTCGGCCGGCGACACGACAGCGCCTGCGCCTGGCCGCGAACGGCTCCGGTTGCCTCACCGCGATCTCTCACGAGACGACCACCGACCAATTGGCAGGCGAGATTTTCTTCGAACCCGCCGGCATCGCCACCCATTCCCTCTACGCCGGCGACAATCGTATGGTCGATCATAAGGTTGTCCGAGTGAACAAGCTGCTCGGGGTGTCGATGCGTGCGCCGGGGGAGGCGGTTGGGCTGCTCGCCCTCGAATGCGCGATGGATGAGCTCGCCGAGAAGCTGCAGCTCGATCCGGTGGAACTCAGACTACGCAACGATCCGCAAGTGCACCCCGAGAGCGGCCACCCGTTCTCGACCAGGGCGTTGACCGAATGCCTTCGCCTCGGCGCGGAACGCTTCGGCTGGAAGAACCGGACTCTGGTACCGGGCTCCCTTCGCGAGGGCGCGTGGCTAATCGGGTGCGGGATGGCGTCCGCCAGCCGCGGCAATCTGTTCGGACCGAGTGCCGCCAGAGTTCGGATCGGTGCCGACGGTCGCGTCGTCATCGAAACCGAGATGACCGATATCGGAACCGGCACGTACACCGTGCTGGCTCAAATCGCGTCGGACCTGCTCGGCGTGCCGATTGGGAACGTCGATGTGCGGCTCGGAGATACCGACAGCCCCGCCAGCGCGGGCTCCGGTGGCAGCTGGGGCGCAGCGACCAGTGGATCAGCGGTGTACGCAGCATGCCAGAAGCTCCGTACCATGCTCGCCAACGCAGCAGGGATCGCGATCGAAAAAGCGACATTCAGCGATGGCTGCCTTACGGCGGACGGCGTCCAGCGTCAGATCCGCGACCTGGCCGGCGACGGGATGAGCGTCGATGGATCCGCCGCCCCCGGCGAGGGCAACAAGGCCTACGACCAGTGTTCGTATGGTGCGCACTTCTGCGAGGTGCGCGTCAATGCCACGACTGGCGAGATTCGCGTGAGCCGCTGGAACAGCGTGTTCGCGGCCGGTCGCATCTTGAACATGAGGACTGCGACCTCACAGGCTATTGGGGGGATCGTATTCGGCATCGGCGGAGCGATGACGGAGGAAATGGTGCACGATCCGCGCACCGGAAAGGTCGTCAACCGCGATCTGGGAGAATACCATGTCCCCGTTCATGCGGACATCCCCGAGATCGACGTGCTATTTCTCGAAGAACGCGACACCGTCGCGAACCCGCTCAACGTGAAGGGCGTGGGGGAGCTTGGTGTCTGCGGAGCCGGCGCGGCATTCGCCAACGCCATCTATAATGCCACCGGCGTCCGTGTCCGGGAGTTCCCAATCACGCTGGACAAACTCTTGCCGGGCCTGAAGCCGTGAAAGGGATCAGCGTCCCTACCCTTCGCCTCAGGCAAGCAGTAGGGCCATCGCAAACAAGCCTTTTGTCGGTTGCCAGCGCAGGGCTTGATCGCCATGACCGGCGTCGCTGCCGCCATCGTGAATGCTCTGGGCCGGCGGTTCAGAAACCTGCCAGTCCGCCTCGGGGACATGTTCGCCGAAGCACTCGGCACTTTATGAGACGTCCGATCCGCTTGTTTCCCGGCGACGCGGGCCCCCGAGATGGTCCTGCAATCAAGGCAGAGTGGGGGGCAAAGAGGGCGCAGCATTCGCCGGGTCTCGCAGCGCCGTGAAGCAATCTGGGACAGATACAGGCGAACAAGCGGCGCTCCGCCTGCTCCGCGCGGTGCCGGGGGCATTGTGCACGCTGCTGAACGTCGACGGAAGCTTCTCGCGCTCGCCGGGCGCGCAGCTCGCGATCGGCGAGGACGGCCAGCTCGCAGGAAGCCTTAGCGATGGCTGCCTCGAACGGGAGCTTGCCGCCCAGGCCGCACGCGCGCGTTCTTCGAACCGGGCAATAGCGCTACGCTACGGCGCGGGTTCGCCGTTCATCGATTTTCGGCTCCCGTGCGGTGCTGGCGTCGACATGCTCGTCGATCCCTTCCCTAACCGGGCGGAGATAGAGCGGGTTTGTGCCGAGCTCGACGCGCGAAGATCCGCCGCGATGTTGCTCCCCGCCGCCGGCACCTTCGGCGCGACCGCCCGCGCCTTCGATCCGGCGCTCCGATTGCTCGCGTTCGGCAAGGGCCCCGAGCTGTCGGCTCTTGCCCGCGTGGCAGAGGCGGCCGGAATCGAAGTGGAAGCTAGGGTCGCGGGAGCCCCGGGGCTGGCGCTCGGTCGCTCGCCGTCCGGGTGTGTCGCCGACAAGTTCACTGCAGTCGTGCTCCTGTTCCACGATCACGAATGGGAGGAGCAGATCCTTCTATGGGCGCTGACGACGAGCGCATTCTACATCGGCAGTATCGGGGGCAGCCTGGCGCGGCAAATGCGCCGGAAGCGGCTGTCCGACCTCGGCGCGGGCCCTGCCGAAATAGCTCGGATACGCAGCCCCATCGGAACCATTCCTTCCGCCCGCGATCCAATGACACTTGCGGTGTCGATTCTTGCCGAGGTCGTCGATGCGGATCAGGAAAGACGCCGGCAGCGGCCCCTTGTTTATCCGCGATATGGGCTTCGCGCCGGCGCGACGGCCGCATGACTGCCCGGAGTCCGATGATCGATCCCTTCGGCCGCACGATCAGCTACCTGCGCACGTCGCTCGCCGACCGGTGCAATCTCCGCTGCGTGTACTGCCTGCCGGAGCGAGCGGGCTTCGCTCCGCGCAACACCCAGCTCAGCATCGATGAACTGGAACGTTTGGCAAGCGCATTCATCCGGCTGGGAGTGCGCAAAATACGCCTCACCGGCGGCGAGCCGCTCGTACGAAAGGGGGCACTGGACCTTATCGAACGACTTGGCCGTCATGTCTGGCAGGGCGCGCTGGACGAGCTAACGCTCACCACCAATCACTATCCGGTTTTCGGAGCGCGACATTGCAGTCCCGCGCCGGCGCGGGGGTGATCACTTCGACGTTTGTATTCCGCCTTCCAGAGTTCCCTAGCGCGGTGCGAGACGGCTGGACCAAAATCGTCGCGGCTCCGCTGCTTCCGGAAACCAGACCATGCAACTTGCTATAGAGCATGCCCCCCGCTGCGCGAACGATGAATTTTGTCACCAGACTTCATTCTTGATGGTCCATAACTGACTGCCGCGCGCAGTCGCAAACCTGTACAAAGTTCTATTACGTATACGTAACGATCGGAGGTTTCTTGTTATTCGATGGTCGGATCATTTCGGGAATCACCGTTTTCGTGGCGGTGGCGCGCGCAGGAAGCTACCTGCGCGCCGCCGATCAGCTCGGCCTGTCGCGATCGGGGGTGGGCAAGGCCATCAGCCGGCTGGAAGAACGCACCGGGATGCGTCTGTTCGATCGAAATGCTCGCGCGCTCAAGCTGACGGATCAGGGCCGTACCTTTCTTGAGGAGGCAACGCCGCTGCTCGAGTCCCTCGGGCGGATCGCGACGCCTTCGACACCGGCCAGTATCAAGGGCCGGCTGCGCGTTTCAGCCGACGGGGCATTCGGCCCTTACCTAGTAATCCCGATGTTGCCCGAGTTTCTCGAACAGCACCCGCAGGTGAAGGTGGACGTCGTCGTTCGCGATCGCGTCGACAACCTCCTTCTCGAAGGTTTTGACGTCGCGGTACGCTTTGGCGAACCGGACCCTCGTGAGGTATCGAAGCACCTACTCTGCCAGAGTCGCGTAATCACTTGTGCAAGTCAGGCTTATCTGGAACAGATGGGGGCACCGACCAGCCCGGATGATTTCGTGCAGCACCATCGCTGTATACGCATGATCGACGACACGACCGGCAAGCCCCATCCTTGGAATTTCCTCAATGCCGCTGGACAGCATCGGACGATCATCCCTGACTGCGGCCTCACGCTGAACGATGCCCCGTCGCTCGTTGCGGCCGCTCTGAGCGACTACGGAATCGTTCGTCTGCTCGACGTGGTTGCCGCCGACTTGCTGCGATCGGGGCGGCTCGTCGAGGTCCTGCCGGACTGGAACCACCGGCGATGGCCTGGCTACCTGTTCACGCGCGCCGATCTGCAACCCTCACTCGCAGTGGAGGCGTTCAAGAAGTTCACGATCGCGCGCCTATCCCAGCAGGGCGCAAGCTAGGTCGGCGAGCGTGCCCTAGCGAGGTCTGCGAGAGCACGCGCCGACCATGAGCTTCTGCTGAAGCTAACGACGGCGCTTCGTACCCGGTATCGGCACAATCTCGCCCCTACATCGATATCAGCGATGCCGTCAGCCCTTGCCGGCTCGAGCGTCGTCGATGAGCGCGGACAGTGCGCGCCTCGCCAGCGGCAACTTATACTCGTTGTCCCTGGTGGGTGTCGCACCGTGCAGGGCGACCTCCGTTAGACGCTCGATCGACACGGCGGCCGACGTAACCTCCTCTGCTGCCTCTACCCTCCACGGCTTGGGTGCCAAGCCGCCGAACGCGACGCGAACGGCGCTCAAATCGCAATCTTCGAAGTGCGCGATCACGGCGACGGAGACGTTCGCAAACGCATAGGAGGCGCGGTCGCGGAGCTTGAGATAGCGCTGCACGCCACCGATCGGCGGCGGTAGGACAATTGCCATGATGAGTTCGCCGGGCGAAAGAGCCGTTTCGATGTGCGGCGTCTCCCCGGGAAGCGCGTGCAGATCCGCCAGCGGCATGGATCGAGCGTCGCCGTCCGGCCGGACCGTCTCGACTTTCGCATCGAGCACTCGAAGCGCCACCGCCATGTCGGACGGGTGCGTGGCGATGCATGAATCGCTGCCCCCGATGACCGCGAGCGAACGCGAGAAGCCGCCGATCGCCGCGCATCCGGAGCCTGGATTGCGTCTGTTGCAGGGCAGATTGCCCGAGTAGAAGTACAGGCAGCGCGTTCGCTGCAGCAGGTTTCCGCCGACCGACGCCTTGTTGCGCAACTGGCCCGACGCTCCGGATAGCAACGCCCGCGCCAATACAGGATAGTCGCTGCGAACGCGGTCGTCGATCGCTACGTCCGAATTGCGGGCCATCGCCCCGATGCGGAGCCCCCCGTCGGCGGTTTTCTCGACACTGTCCAGACCGATGTGATTGACGTCGATGAGATGCGCAGGGCTCTCAATGCCGAGCTTCATCAAGTCGATGAGATTGGTGCCACCCGCCAGATAACGGGAACCAGGTGCTTTCCGGAAGGCCTCGACCGCGTCGGCGGGAGTTGTGACGCGTTCGTAGGTGAAGGCCTTCATGCACGCGCCTCCATGACTTCGCGGATCGCCGCGACGATGTTGGGATAAGCGGCACAACGGCAGATGTTCCCACTCATGCGCTCGCGAATTTCATCGTCGGTCAGAAGTGGTGGACCGAGCTCGCGGCTCACATGGCTGGGCAGCCCTTGGCGGAATTCGTCGATCGCGCCGACCGCCGAACAGATCTGGCCCGGCGTGCAGTATCCGCATTGAAGGCCGTCATGCGCGACGAACGCGGCCTGCACTGGATGGAGATCCTCGACGGTGCCGAGACCCTCGATCGTCGTGACTTCGTCGCCATCGTGCATGATCGCGAGCGACAGGCAGCTGTTTATGCGACGGCCGTTGACGAGCACGGTGCAGGCACCGCACTGCCCCTGGTCACATCCCTTCTTGCTGCCGGTGAGACCGAGCCCGTCCCGCAAGGCGTCAAGGAGCGTTACTCTCGGATCGAGCGCCATCCTGAATTGGGACCCGTTGACCATCAACGTCACTTCGATCCCGGGGCACGCTTGATCCGAACGAGGTCGGGCTTCGAGCGCCATCAGTCAGGCCGCACGATGTTTGACGCCTCTTTGCCGACCGTCGTGGCCCATTCGCGGATGCGCCAGCTTCGCACCAACCCGTTGTTGATATAAGGATCCTCATCGACGAATTTCTGAGCCGCATCGGGACCATCGCCGGCGAAGAGGAAGATGCCTTCGTCGACCGGATTGGCGAGTGCGCCGGCAAGAACCAGTTCGCCGCGATCGACTGCCGCCCAGGCCTTTGTCAGATGATCGTTCCGGAACGCCGCCCGTCGACCCTCGAAGTTGTCGCTGAACTCCAGAAACACGATATAGTGCTTCACGGCCGTGATCCTCCTCTTGCAAGCGTGTCGTATCGGATGGGTAGGGTTCGCGGGCGCAAGCCTGTCGCGTCATAGACAGCGTTCGCGACTGCGGCGGCTGCTCCGACGATGCCGATCTCGCCGGCGCTCTTCGCCCCAAGGACCCCGCTCTGAGGATCGGGCTCTCCGACGAACGAGACGTCGATCTTCGGTACGTCGGCACTGACGGGCACGAGGTATTCCCCGAGATCGATGTTGAGGTAGCGGCCGAACCGCGGATCGACGAGCGTCTCCTCGCACAGGGCCTGCCCGAGCCCCATCGTTATGGCGCCCAGGACCTGTGATCGCGCTGTAACGGGGCTGAGCACTCTCCCGATATCCACTGCGCTGACGAAGCGACGGACGCGTATCGTCTCGTAGATCGGATCGACGGCGACTTCGCAGAAATGGGCGGCGTTGCTTTCCACACTCACGGGCAGCGGCCCGTCCGGCTCCCAAGCCCCGTACCCTTCGGCGGAGTCGATCTCGAGCTCCCGCAGGATCTCGACGCACGATTTCTCCGGCCCGAACAGGCCCTCACCGGCGAGCTTCTTCTTCAGATCCTCGCAGGCGCGCAGCACGGCGTGGCCAACGCTCGCCACAATGCGCGATCCGCCAGCCTGGGGGGCGAAGGGCAGCTCGGTGTCGCCGAATCTGAGCTCCACGGCGTCGGCTGGCAGACCCAGGGCCTCCGCAGCGATACACGGCATCACCGTCGTATTCCCTGTTCCGATTTCGGCGACACCGGTAGAGATCGTCGCCCGTCCCGACGCGAACACGACGACACTGGCCGTCGCCCTCGAGGCGTATCGGGGATAGCTCCCGGACGCCATGCCATGGCCGATCAGCAGCCGGCCCTCGCTCCCTCCGCGGCGGGCACCACCCGATCGCCATCCAAATCGGGCGGCCCCAACTTCGTAGCATTCCTTCAAGGCCGAGGTTGACCAAGGCTTGCCGCTGTCTGGATCCGAAGATGCAAAGTTGCGCAGGCGAAGTTCGATCGGGTCCATGTGGAGTGCAGCCGCGAGTTCGTCCATCGCGCTCTCCAGCGCGAAGGAACCGGTGCTCTTGCCCGGTGCCCGCATCGAGGTGCCGGCCGGCAGGCTCAGATGCTCGAGCCGTGTGACCACAGAAACGTTAGGGCACGCGTAGCGCGTGCGGGTGCGCCCTACGCATCCCTCGACATACTCGTCCACCAGTCCAGTTTGGACGATGGCCTCATGCCTGATCGCCAGAAGGTTGCCATGTTGATCCGCACCCAGCGTGACATGCTGCATGAGGTCCGGCCGGTGTCCGACGGACGTGAACATCTGGGGCCTCGTGAGGACCAGCTTGACCGGCCGCTTCACCAGGCGCGCAGCCAATGCGGCCACGTAGCCATGCGGCCATAGCTGCAACTTGCAGCCGAACGCGCCACCGACGAACTCGCTGATGACGCGAACGCTTTTCTTCTCAAGGCCGAAGGCACTCGCCAGCGCCGCCGCGATGATATGCGGACCTTGGTTGGAATCGTAGACCACCAGCGTACCGTCGCTCCACTGGGCGATCGTCGCGGGAGCCTCGATGGGATTGTGGTGCGCGGCCGGCGATTTGTAGGTCGCGACCACCCTGATTGGCGCCTCGCTCAATGCTCCTTCCGCATCGCCACGTGAAGACGTCGCGGGCTCTCCGCCCGGGATCTCGCCGGTCTGAGGGTCGGTGGCCTCCGCCTCGTGCTCGGATAGGCCGACGATTGGCGCATCCGCGTCGTAGGTCACGGTAAGAGCCTGGGCGGCGGCTGTGGCGTCCTGCAGACTGTCGGCGACGACAGCGGCGACCGCTTGACCGGCATATCTGATAACGGCGTCTGCGAAGGTGAGCGATGCTCCGTGATCCGGACGCCGGATCAATTCTTCGGGCTTTGTGGGCCAGGCGGGCGCCGGCAGCCCGCGCAACTCGGCCGCATTCAAGTGCGACACGACACCAAGGATCCCGGGCATGCGCAAAGCGCCTTCCACGTCGATCGATGTAATGCGGCCATGTGCGATCGGGCTGCAAACCAGCACAGCGTACGTGACGCCATCAATCTTGTGGTCGGCCGTGTACAGCGCGCCCCCGACAACCTTCGATGGGGCGTCAACGCGTCTGGATGAAGGACTCTCAGACACGTGCATCATCGAGGCTGAACCCGCCGCAGTAGAGAGAACACCGCCGTGGCGCGGTGTCTAAAACTGCCCAGGCATCGAGATGGTATCGGCAAGTTGCGCGTTCCTCTGGACTACCCGGCTCAATCGCGCGCCGTCGATGCAGCGTTCCGAGCCAAATTGTCGTCACAGAGAGGACCAGCGGTAGATCGGATTCTAGCGGCAGCGGAGGCGAAACCTAGCCCGGAGCCGCTCCACACCAGTCACCGCGATGATTGCGATGCGCAACGGAAGGGTGGATCCCTGTCTGAAGATCGCAAAGCACGGAAGTTGGTTTGCTTCGCCTCGGCCAGGCCGGAGTCATGCTCCACTTCCGAGACAGGTCAGTTCCTATCCCCGTCCGCGCTTTGGGTCCGGCCACTTGGAGAGAAGGGATCGTTCTCAGGGTCGTTGTTCCACACATACTCCGCCTCGCCGGCGGTATCCTCGGCAAGCGCGAGGCCGTAGATTTGCTGGACCAACGCAAGCGCCATGTCGGTCCCGGCGGAAACCCCCGATGACGTGACGTATTTGCCGTCGACCACCCACCGCGCCTTGCGCCGCCATCGAACATCCGAATCCTGCTTCGCCACCCAGTCGAACGCGCGCTTGTTCGTGGTCGCCCGACGTCCCTTAAGCAGCCCGGCCGCAGCCAGCAGCGCTGCCCCGGTGCATACCGAGGTGGTCCACGTCGTCTCCGCATCCCGACTGCGCAAGAAGTCCAGAAATGGCCGGTCGGCGACCAACGAGCGGGTGCCCATTCCGCCCGGGACCATGATCACGTCAAGGCCGGGTGCGCTATCGAAGGAGTGATGCGCCTCCAGTCGCACCCCATGCGCCGAGCGGGCCGGCAGTCCATCGCTCGTTACGATCCGCACCTCGTGGCCGGGAAGCCGGCCCCACATTTGGACCGGCCCGAACACGTCCAGGGTTTCGAATGCGTCGAAAAGCACAATGCCGATTATCGCACGTTCGCCGCTTTCGCCGGTGCCGCCGTCCTGCGACGCGGCCATTGACCGGTCATCCGGGGAAGTCATTTCTCCCACGCTCCGTCTTCCACGCCACTCGGCAAGCCCCGTGCTCATCGCAGGTGTCGCCGGGGCTTGCCTCAATTCATCCGGCTGCGTCAGACACGAAGTGTCCGATCAACCGCCTGCGGCTTGCACGATAACGTCGGCCACCTTGTCGGGATGGGAGATCATCAAGACGTGGGAAGCACCATCTACCACCACCGCCTTAGACTTCGCTCGCTGGGCCATGAACTCCATGGCGGCTGGGGGGATGTTGCGATCGGCCGTTCCGTACACTGCCCAGGATGGAATGTTCTTCCAAGCCGCGACTTGGGACTTCTCGCTCAGCGCCGCATCGGCGATCGGCCGTTGCGCAACGGCCATCTGCGCGGCCTGCGCCTTCGGCACGTCCGCGGCGAACTGCTCGGGAAACCTGTCCTGCTTGATGTACAGGTCGTGCGCACCGCCCGGCAGAGACACGGGGGCTGCGAGCGCCGCCGACAACGTGCTCCCTGGAAATTTGGAGGTGAGGTCCAAGCTGTTCTCCCCGACCTCGGGTTCGAATGCTGCGACGAATACGAGCGCCTTGATCTTGCCCGCCCGGTTGTCGGCTGCGGAGATTACCGCCCCCCCGTAGGAGTGGCCCACGAGCACGACTGGACCGTCGATGCTTTGAATCACCGTATCCACGTATTTCGCGTCGCTGGATACGCCACGCAGCGGGTTGGCAGCGGCGGTGACTGCGTAGCCCCGTTCCCTCAATATGCTGACAACCCCGTTCCAGCTTGACGAATCGGCAAAGGCGCCGTGGACGAGGACGATGGTTGGCTTACGTTCATCAGGCATGTCGCGAGCGCTCCCCGTAGAGGTAAAGGTAGCCGCCAGCGCGGCGGCAAGGATTAAGCTTTTCATAGCCGTTCCCCAGGTTCGATGGACCGATTGACGATCTGACGCTGCGAAGCGGTAGAGGTATCGCACGACTCCTCCGTTCGCAATTGCGTCGGCGCTGACAACGCCCTCGGCGCAAAATCAGGCAGCGAAAAATTGTCATTCCTACCCCGACATTTTGAGGCACCTGTCACCTGAACAGGTCGTCTAGGTTCTCGTCTGTCGCGGCCACGGACAGCCGCGGAAGAGATCAACTGGTGTGAAAGGATGGATCAATCGGTGAGGTGGGCTCGAGTATCTCCCGCTTGGATCGGTGGTTGAGGTCCAGGGGTGGTAGGCCAACCGATAGCAGACATCTCAAGCCTCGAACGACCGTCAGGCGATCATTGCCGGGCGCGAAACGTGAGGCCAACGGTCCGGGGATCGCTCGGTGTGGCGAGGATCAGGCCCGAATTGCCTGCCTGTATCGTCACGTTCTGGATGTAGTCGCGATCGAGCAGGTTTCGCGCGAATACCGCTAGCTCCCAGCCGCGGTGGCTGCGATAACCCAGGCTGCCATTGACAAGCGCGAACGCGCCGATCGCGGTATAGCGCGACCCCGTGGGATCGCCGAACTGCCTGCCACGATAATTGACGTCCGCATGCGCGAATAGACTGCCGTCGAGCGCCGTCGCGGAATACCGATAGTCACCGCTGATGGTGCTCGACCATTTGGGCAGACCGGGCAAGGCGACGCCGCTCAAGTTGCAAGCGGTGGCCGTGTTGCCGATCCGCTCGATTGGACAGGGACCCGCCGGATAACGGTTGTACTTGCCATCGGCATAGGCGACCGATCCGCGCACCGAAAGGCCGCGCGTCACCGCGATCTCCGCGTCGGCCTCGAACCCCCTTACGGTGACGAGCGGAATGTTCGCGAGGTAGGTGCGCAGTGCCGCCGCTGCGCGCGTATCGCTGACGTTAGACTGGAAGTCGGTCACGCGCGTGTAGAATGCGTCGATATTGAACATCACGCGATTGTCGAACAGCCATGTCTTTAGGCCGACTTCATAGGCGGTGTTCTTCTCCGGCCGCACCACGGCGGTGCCGGTCGCGGGCAGGTTCGCGTCGTTGAGCGGCAGGCCCGACATGTTGATGCCGCCCGACTTCTCACCCCGCGCGAAACTGGCATAGGCGAGGACGCCGTCAGTCGCTTGCCAAGCGATATTGGCGCGGCCGGTGAGTGCGCCGTCGTTGACCTTGGCCGTGTAATATTGCCCTCGCAGAATACCGAGCCGTGCATTGATCAGCGCCGTGATCGATGTCGCCATGCCCCCAAACACGAACGTGTCGTACATGCCCGTCTTGTGCTCGTAGGTGTAGCGCAGACCACCAGTGAGCGTCACGCGGTCGATCGGGCGCCAATTGAGCTCGCCGAACGCAGCATAGCTATTGGACTGGAAATCGGTCCGGCCGTCCGTGCCATAGCCGTCAAGCAGGTTGCTCGGCACGGCCACTGCCGGCGTCCCGGTAGTGGTGCCGATCAGATATCGTGCCGCCGCCGGGCCGTAGATCGAGATCGGACGACCAATCACGCGCTGACGAAAGAAGTAGAGCCCGCCGACGTAGCTGAACGGCCCCGATCCGTTGGAAGCGAGACGTAATTCCTGGCTGAACTGATCCTGCCGCGAGGGGATGTGCTGTTGCAGCTGGATCGGGATACCAGTGTAGTCGCGGTCGTTCGCTGCATCCCAATTCCAGAATCGCCACGCGCTGATCGACGTGAGCGTAGTCTTGCCGAGCGCCCAGTCCGCGATGGCCGCAACGCCGCCCTCGTTGGTGTCGACGCCCAGCCGTGCATCGATGTCCGTCACTCGGTCATAGGGGTTCATACTGGGCGGGACGTAGCCGAACTGCGCAGCGAGCCCGGCCGATCCGCCATATTGGCGCGACGCGGTGCGTGGCAGGTCGCGCGCCGCCACGCGGTAGTGGACCTGCGTGCAGCAATCGCTCTCGAAGTTGGTGAAGTCGGCGCTGAGCTTCACCTGAAACGCTTCGGACGGCTTGATCAGCAATTGTCCGCGCACCGCCTGATTGCCGATCTGATTGTGATCTGCGCCGGTGCGGACGTTGTCGATCACGCCGTCGCGCCGCGTGACGATTGCCGACAGCCGTCCTGCGATCGTATCGCCAGACAGGGCGCCGGAAGCCGCGATCTTCGCCTGGACGAAGTTGAAGCTGCCGACCGAGATCTCCTGGCTCGCTTCGCTCTTGAAGGTCGGCGCGCGGGTCGTGATGTTGATCGCGCCCGCCGTACTGTTCTTGCCGAACAGCGTGCCCTGGGGCCCGCGCAGCACCTCGGCCTGGGCGATGTCGCTGAAATCGAACGCGGCAGTTGCCGGGCGCGCGTGGTAAACTTGGTCGACATAGAAGCCGACGCCTGGTTCAAGCCCGTCATTCGCCTGGCTGACCGCAACGACGCTGCTGCCAAGACCCCGGATAGTGAAAGCGGTGTTGCGCGGATTGGCCGAACTGTAGTTGAGCGCCGGCACCAGTTGCGCCAGCTGCTGCGTGTTGACGGTGTAGGATCGGTCGAGCGTGTCGCCTCCGACCACAGAAAGCGAACCGGGGATGCGCTGCGCGTCCTCCGCGCGCCGGCGTGCTATGACGGTGATTTCGGGCAGGATGGCGTCGTCGGGCCCTATCTCGGTCTCCGCTGCGCTGTTCGGGCCACTCTGTGCTTGAGCCAAAGCCGGGTGCCCTATCAGCAGCGCACAAAGTGCCATCGACCGCGCTGGATTCATTGTCATACGCCCCCCATCCGTCGCTTCGACCACGACTCGATGTATTCAGCCGTATATAGCGCCTCGGTCAGTGCCAAGCCGTCTGTGGGGGCCTCAGCCGGTCCTTTTTGTCCGGTCTGGTGCGACGCGAATTCGGCCAAGCAGGCGCTGGTAGGCAGGGGCATCAACCAGCGCCGCCGCCTGCGCCTCAAGCTCGCGGAAAGCAGCAAGCGCCAAGCGGCCGTCTTCCGTCAAATGAGCACCGCGTCCGTCACCGCCACCGGCCCGCGTTTCGACGAGCCGATTGACGAAGCAGCAGTTCATTTCATCGACCAGCAGCCATGTGCGGCGGTAACTCATTCCCAATGCGCGACCCGCCGCGGAGATTGAACCTTCGCGATCGATCGCCTCCAGAACGTCGGCCTTGCCCGGACCGATCGCATAGCTGTCGCCGCAGACGATCTGCAGCTTCAGCTTGAGCGCATGAACCCGCATCTCACTTGCCGATCAGTACGTCGCTGGCCTTGATGAGAACGGTGACCGTGTCACCTTCCGCTAGAGAGAGATCGGCGATCGCTTCCTCGGTAATGCTGGCGGTGACGGTCATCCCGCCGCCGATATCGACCTTTACGGTACCGTTGACCGCGCCGGGCATGATCGTGGTGACGATGCTTGGCAGCTGATTGCGTGCGCTGATCTTCATACTTTTCCTTCCATCCGCAAAACGAGGCTGCGTCGGCTCAAAGCCAACGCTCCTCCCAGACCATTGCCTTGGTCCCACCACCCTCCCGATCCGCGGCGGTCGGAAGAAACGATGACCCTATACGGTTCGTTCGAATCAAGGCAGTCGAGAATGCGGCCTCCGCCACCGCGCATCCGGGGGGCGCAAACCGCGCCTTAACCCCGCCGCCCGAAGGCCGGCCTCAAGACCGCGGCACTAGTCTCGGTGGAATACGCATCCCTGAATCGTGAATACCTCTTCGATTGCTCAATCCACGGCGCCGAACCAGCGGTGCATCGCTTCGAGAAAGCGTTCGCCATCAGCGGGCTTATCGCTGGCGCAAGCGACGAAGCCATCGGGGCGGATCAGTATGGCGCTCAGCCCGAGATGGTCTTTTACCTCAGCGCAGATGTAATCGATCCGACTTCGCCAGGGCTTCGTCAGCGACCGATGAGGCGCGCTTGAGGTGAAATCTAGCATCAGGCCACGACCGTGGCGCAAGAGCTCGCCGATCCTGGCGCCACCGACCAGCTCGAAATCCGGCACGCTGCGACCAACAAGGGGATGATCATCGCCGAGATCGTAGCGCAGCGACACGCCCCAAGCCTGCTCGGCGAAGTATGTCGCGCCGTCGCGCGTGGCCACGAGATCGCGAACAATGCTCTCGAGCGCGCGGGTGCTTGGCGTGGGACGCATCAGCGCGACCTGCGCTCGCGACCAGTCCAGAACGCGGGCTGCTTGAGGATGACGTTCGCCATGATAGCTGTCGATGAGACCGGCACGCGCCGATCCACGGATCGTCGCCGCCAGCTTCCAACCCAGGTTCATCGCGTCGGCGAGGCCCAGGTTCAAGCCTTGGCCGCCCAACGGCGAATGCACATGAGCGGCGTCCCCTGCGAGCAGCACCGGACCGCGCCGGTAGGAGGTAGCCTGGCGCGCGCGGTCCGTCCAAGTGGCGGCGAACTTCAGATTGGTGAGCGTGACGTCCGTGCCCGAGATTCGCCGGAGCACCGATTGGACATGCTCCCGCGTGACCGGGTGCATACGGTGGAAAACGCCGCCATCGAAATCAACCATTGCGATCGTGCCCGGCCTGGCGAAGGTGTACATGCCGGTCGGGGTATAGGTGCGACCGACACTCAGCTTGTCTGCATCTTCAAGTTCTGCGGCGACCGAGTAGCCCGTGAACTCCGGATCGGTGCCAGCGAAATCGAAGCCAGCGAGCTTCCGAACCCTACTCCGACCGCCATCGCAGCCGACCAGCCAGGAGGTACGATACACGTTATCCTGGGTTTGAACGGTCACGCCGTCACATTCCGCCTCTATAGCGACGACGCCCTCTCCCCGCTTGATGATCGTGCCCCTTGCAATCGCCCGAGCGGTGAGCGAACCCTCGAGTGACTGCATGTCCACCGCAAGGTTGAAGCCTGCCGGGCTGGGCAACCGATACGGCCAGCGCGTCGAATCAACATCCTCCGCGAAGAAGGGAATGCCGGCGAAATGTCCGGCGGGACGACGTTGCTGCTGCAGCCAATGCGCCGACGCCGGCATCGTCCCGGCTTCGTCTTTCGCTTGCTGAAGCGCGACGATTTGATCGAGCAATCCGCGACGATGAAAGGCCTCGAGAGTGGGCGTCGATAACCCGCGCATCCCGAACGGCAAGATCTTGAGCGGAGATCGCGGATCGGCCGCCTGCTCCAAAAGGAGCACCGAAACCCCAGCCAACCGCAGCTCGCAGGCGAGGAACAGGCCGACTGGGCCAGCTCCGGCAATAATGACGTCGTACGTGGATGATTGTGTAGACATGGAAGCTCCCGCGTCGAATATCGTTCGACCGGAGCGTTCCCCGAACCGGAGACCACGCCGACGAACGGTCGGGCACCCATCGGTGTCCTTGTTCGTCGCGGGGATCTCGGGCGAGGCCAAAGACCAGAGCTTCCGTTACCGGAAGGACTTGGGCTGACCAGACCAAGTCTGCCTTTTCCGACATCTCAGATGTAACGCGTGGAGCGTCGCTCCGCAACTAGAGCCCGCCAAGACCGCGGGCACTTGCCAACCGCGATAGCAACAAGCGTATCGTCATCGATCAAAGTGGCAGAATTGGCCTATCGCTCGCCGACGGTCAGTCGCCGTAGTAGGAGATCGATGATGGTGCCAACGAATGCCTCAGGGATTTCCTTGCGAGCCCGCCCGAGGCCCGTCTTCGACCTTGTCAGGCTCACGCGCGCCACACCCATTCCGTACCGGCCTTCCGCACCACATTGGGCAGGAAGAACCGAGTAGAATCAACGTCATACTGAGATGTAAGCCCTTCAGTGGGCGGATGGTGGACAGGGCTGGATTCGAACCAGCGTACGGGAAACCCGGGCAGATTTACAGTCTGCTGCCTTTAACCACTCGGCCACCTGTCCATTGGTGCCGCTAGCGAAGCGAGGGCGGTCCAATGCCGAAGCGACTCCGCCCTGTCAACGCCTTGCGCACAGGTTCTGCGGCGCATAGCGTCCCAATCATCCCTTCCGCCCGCAGGAGTCCCATGCGCACCGCTGCCGCCATCCTCGCCATTGCACTCGCCGCCTCGCCGCTCGCCGCGCAGTCGGTCGATCGCAACGAAGTGAACCGCATCCTCGACGAGGGCTTCAACCGCTCCGAGGCGATGCTCACGCTCCAGCATCTCACCGATCATATCGGCCCGCGCCTCACCAATTCGCCGGGCATGCGCGCCGCCGAGGAGTGGACGCTGTCGAAGTTCCGCTCATGGGGACTCAAGAACGCGCACAAGGAAGGCTTCGATTTCGGCCGCGGCTGGTGGATCGAGCGGTCGAGCGCGCGGATGGTCAGCCCGCGTCCGATCACCCTGACTGCGATCCCGATCGCGTGGACTCCCGCCACCGCGGGCAGGATCAGCGCGCCGGTGATCGTCGCGCCGATGACCGAGGAGCGCCATTTCGAGCGCTATCGCGGTAAGCTCGCCGGCAAGATCGTGATGGTCACGCTTCCCAATGACGGCTCCGAGCCGACCGATCCGGCGTTCAAGCGCTGGACCGGCGATGAACTTGCCAAGTTCGACACCTACGAACAGCCCAAATACGATCCCGAGGCGAGCGACCGCCGGATGAAGCGGCTCGACTATGCCGCCAAGCTCGACGCCTTCCTCAAGGCAGAGGGCGCCGCCGCCTACGCCACCATGTCGCCGCGCGACGGCAAGCTGGTCCACGGCGCAGGCTATCTGTTCGGCGCCGGCGAGACCCAGCAGGTGCCCGGCGTCGAGATCGCCGCCGAGGATTATCGCCGCCTCGCCCGCCTCGCCAAGCAGGGCAATGCCCCGGTCGTCGAGCTCGAGAACGTCGTCCATTTCGTCGATACCGACACCCAGGCGTACAACATCTTCGCCGACATCCCCGGCAGCGATCCCTCGGGCGCCTATGTCATGGCCGGCGCGCATCTCGACAGCTGGGCCGCGGGCGACGGCGCAGTCGATAATGCCGCGGGCGTCGCGATGGTGATGGAGGCCGCGCGCATCCTCCAGGCGATGGGCGTCAAGCCCAAGCGCACGATCCGCTTCGCGCTCTGGGCGGGCGAGGAACAGGGCCTGCTCGGCTCGATGGACTATGTCGAGAAGCACGTCGCCAGCCGCCAGCGCAAGCCGGGCGCGCCGAACACGGGGCTCGCGCGCTTCTATGGCTGGGCCAATCGCTGGCCGATCGCCCGCCAGCCGGGCTACGACAAGCTCGTAGCCTACTTCAATCTCGACAACGGCTCGGGCAAGATCCGCGGGATCAACACCGAGAATAACGGCGCGGTGGTCCCCACCTTCCGCGACTGGTTCGCGCCGTTCAATTCGCTGGGCGCCAGCACCGTCGCGATCCGCAAGTCGGGCGGCACCGACCATGTGTTCTTCTCCGCGGTCGGCATCCCGGCGTTCCAGTTCATCCAGGATCCGCTCGACTATGGCAGCCGGCTCCACCATACGAGCATCGACACCTTCGATCACATCAAGCCCGCCGACGTGCGGCAGGCATCGGCAATCCTCGCCAGCTTCCTGCTCAACGCCGCCAATGCCGACAAGCCGCTGCCGCGGCTCCCCTTCCCCACCGAGCCGAACGTCACCGATCCGTTCGCTTACCCCAATCCGGACGATCTAGACTGATGGCACGCAAAGGACACCGACCCAGCAAGGCACCCGCATCGCGCCCGCGCTTCTATGGCCGGCATGCGGTGCTGGCGGCGCTCGACAATCCCGAACGCACCGTGCGGAAAATCTGGGGGACGCGCGAGGCGCTGGGCGGGCTCGACATCCCCGCGTCGATCCCGATCACCTTCGCCGACGTCGCCGATCTCGGCCGGCTGGTGCCCGGCGACGCGCCGCACCAGGGGCTTGTCGTCGAAGTCGATCCGCTCGAGGATATCTGGCTCGGCGACCTGCTCGCGCAGGGCGAAGGTGACCAGCGGCCGCTGGTGGTGCTCGATCAGGTGACCGATCCGCACAATGTCGGCGCGGTTCTGCGCTCGGCGGCGGCGTTCGACGCGCTCGGCATCATCACCCAGGACCGCCACTCGCCGCCCGAATCGGGATCGCTGGCGCGCTCGGCCTCGGGCACGCTCGAGACCGTGCCCTGGGTGCGCGTGGTCAACCTGGCCCGCGCGCTCGAGGAGATCGCCGAGGCCCAGTTCTGGAGGATCGGGCTCACCGGGCACGCCGACAAGACGTTGGGCGAAGTGATGGGCCAGGGCCGGATCGCGCTGGTGCTCGGCGCCGAAGGCGAAGGCATGCGCCAGAACACCGAGACGCATTGCGACCAGTTGGCCAAGCTGCCGATCTCGGACAAGGTCGAAAGCCTCAACGTATCCAACGCGGCGGCCGTGGCGCTCTACGCGATCGCCGCGCGCGGCTGAGGACAAGGGAGCGGCTTGCGAGCACGACGGCATAGGATGCCAGTGACCGCGCATTCCGCTCCCGCTAGCATGCGCCCGAGAGGAGTCGGCATGGGCGCAATCTTCGAGCGGTTCGCGCAGGCGGTCGCGGCATGGGCGGGACGGCCGATCGCGTTTGCCGTGGCGTTCCTGATCGTCATGGGCTGGGGCGTCAGCGGGCCGGTGTTCGGCTGGTCGGACACTTGGCAGCTCGTCATCAACACCGGCACCACGATCGTCACCTTCCTGATGGTTTTCCTGATCCAGAACGCGCAGAACCGCGACGCTGCGGCTATCCAGGCCAAGCTCGACGAAATGATCCGCGCGCTCGGCACTGCCCGCAACGAATTCATCGGGATCGAGCATCTGAGCGAGAAGGAGCTGATTGTGATCCGCGACAGGCTCGAGCGCGAATGCGGCGGCAAGACCTCCGAGCGGCACCGGGGCATCGCCCGGCTGCTCCAGCGGCGGGGCAGCGCCGCGCCATAGCCGCAGGGCATTGGCGAGTGCGCGCACGCTTCTTGCCGCACATCGCGTCCGGGGAGAGGATCGCGGGGTCCGGACGTGGAGGAAATGGTGGGTTTCGAACGACCTCAGCCGCAGGGCGACGACACTGTCGCCCAGTTCCGGCGCGACGGCTATGCCGTACTGCGCGGCTTCTTCACACCCGATGAGGTCTCCGAAATCGGCGCCGCGATCGACCAGGTCCATGCCGAAGGCGTCGCGCATGGCCGCAGCTTCCGCCACGGCAACCTGTTCTACAATGTCGCGCCCGACGACCACGGCGCGCCGACGGTGCGAATGGTGCAATGGCCGTCCTATCACCAGCCGGTGCTCGAAGCGGTGCGGCGCGACCCGCGCTTCGCCACGATGCTTGGCCCGCTGATCGGCGGCGACGTCAAGCAGATCATTAACCAGCTCCACTGGAAGGCGCCAGGAGCGATGGGCGACTTCGCCTGGCACCAGGATTCGCGCTTCCGTAAGCCGGACGACTGCTACCGCAATCTCGGCACCTCCTATGTGCAGACCGGGCTGGCGATCGATCCGCACAATCCGGGATCGGGCGGCATGCGCTTCATCCCGCGCAGCCATCTCCAGGGCGATCTCGACCTCGACATTGACACCGAAGTGCTCGGCAATTCGATGGCCGACGCGGTGCTGCTCGCCGCCGGGCTCGCGCCCGAGGAGACGATCGACCTCGTCCTCGAGCCCGGCGATCTCGCCTTGTGGAACCCCTATCTGGTGCACGGTTCGGGGACCAACCGATCGGACCACCAGCGTCGTCTCTACATCAATGGCTATGTCCGCGCCGAGGATTGCGACCGCGGCGAATGGGCATTCCGGGGCGGCCAGCCCGTGCCGCTCGGCGCCGAGCCGGTGCTGGTCCATTACGAGCAGCTCTTCGAACGCGGCGAGCCGCATTACGTCTGAGATCACGCCCGTTGCCAACCGGAAGGTTGGTAGCTTGGGATAGCAAACCCTTTGGTTGGCATAAAAACACGCGGACTCGCGTGGGTTTCGCCGCTCCGGGGCGCGAGTCAACCGGTGGTTGATTGACTCGATACGCAGGTTGCGAGTCAAGCGCCGAGCGCAAGATCGCGAGGGCGTGGCGCCGGGGTGATGCAACGCGGCCATATTAGAACCAAGGCAGAACAAATCCTACATTGCCAGCGTTTTCGAGGCCTGATGCTCAGCAGGCTTGCGCTCGCCACATCTTCGGATTAGACACTGAACCATATGGTTCAGCATGCGCACGCGTCCCTCGATCTCTCCTTCTCCGCGCTGTCCGATGCGACGCGGCGCGGGATCATCGATCGGCTCGGACAAGGCCAAGCGTCGATCACCGTTCTCGCGGACCGGTTCGGGATGACGCTGACCGGTATGAAAAAGCACGTCCAGGTGCTTGAGCAGGCGGGGTTCGTCGTCACGCAGAAGGTCGGGCGGGTGCGCACGTGCCGCCTCGGGCAGCGGGGCCTCGAGGCCGAAGCCGCGTGGATCGAGGCACACCGCAAGCTCTTTGAGGACCGCTTCGACGCATTGGACGAAATCATCAGCGAACTGAAAGAGGAGGCAGGCCATGGATCAGCCGGTTAGCAGTAGGGACGGGGCACAGAATCGCACGTCGATCGAGCGCAAGGGCGACCGCGAACTCCTCGTCACGCGGACGTTCGACGCGCCGCCGAGCATCGTCTTCAAGGCGTGGAGCCAGGCCGAATTGTTCCGGCGCTGGTGGATGCCGAAATCGGTGACCGGCGTTTCGCTCGTTTCGTGCGAGTTGGACGTCCGCACCGGCGGCAAATACCGGCTGGAGTTCGGCACCGGCGGCCCGGAAACGATGTCGTTCTATGGCAAGTATCTCGAGGTAGTACCGAACGAGCGCATCGTCTGGACCAACGACGAGGGCGAGGAAGGCGCGATCACCACCGTGACGTTCGAGGATCAGGGCGGAAAGACGCTGCTGACCTTCCACGAGGCCTATCCGTCCGAGCAGGCGCTCGCAGAAGCGCTACAGGGATCGGCGGCCGGATTGCCCGAGCAGATGGACCAGCTCGACGAATTGCTCTCCAGCCTGGACTAATCGCACGGCGCGGACCTTCGCTCGCAAGCGAAGGTCCGCGTCCATCCGAGAGGATCGGCGGGCTGCGCTCAGTCGAGCCGGAGCACTTCGATCTTGCGGAACTCGATCTGATGGCCTTCGCTCTGCAGCGCGATATAGCCTTGGCGCAGCGCCAGCTTGCCGCCCGCCGCGGCGATCAGCGGCTGGGCATCCTTGTCCTGCGGATCGAGTTCGGCCGCCGAATAATGCAGCACCGGCTTGCCGTCGATGAAATGGGTGATGCGGCCATCGGGCAGCACTTCCAGTGCCGCCTTGGTCCAGCGGCCTACGGGGAGCAGCGGCGACGTGGAGAGGATGCAGTGGCGCGGATCGCGCGTGCCCTCGATCACCACGGTGGTGCCGGGGGTGCAGAGATTGCCGCTGGGTTCGCGGGTAGGGCGTGGGACACCCAATAGCTGAAATTCGAGGCTCACCGGGAATTGCTGGTCGCGCCGCATCGTCGCGGGCGGCTGGGCATGGAACATGATTCCAGAATTGCTCGCCTGCCAGGGCTGGATGCCGGGGAGCGATTCGCCGAGCAGCCGATAGTCGAAGCGAATGCGATAGGCCCCGAGCGGAGCCTTCCAGAACAAGTGGCCGAAATCGCCTTCGAACCTGGAATAGTTGGCATGCGAGACGCGGATCGCGCCGTCCTGCACAACGAACATGTGCAGCGGATCCTCCCCCAGCGCGCGGCCGGTGATCTTGGGCGTCCAGCCGGCGAGCGTCTTGCCGTCGAAGATCGATTGCCACTTGGGCGCGGGCGCGGCGCCGAGCAGCGCGAGCATGGGGAGGAGCAGGTATCGCATGGGCGGACTGTGCCGCCAGCCGGACCGCCCTGCAAGCCGAAGGGTTACTTTCCTGCGACCACTCCGGCCATCGTCCGCGAAGTAAGGAAACGCGCAGTCTCTAGCGGTGCGGCGAAAGACGTGCCCGTGCCGGTGACCGCGCGGCCGTCGATCGCGGCGGTGGGAACCTTTACCCCGAGCGCCCAGGCATAGTTATAGCCTTCGGGCTTGGCGTCGGGGCGGTTGGTGCCGCTCCACGGCTGGCCCTCGGCGTCGATCGCGCCGACGAGCACCGCATTGGGATAGGCAGCCCGCGCCGGGTCTAGGTTGCCGGGATGATCGTAGCCGTTGTTGCCGGCGGCGAGGATCACGCGGATGCCCTTGGCGGCGGCATCGGCGATCGCGGCGGTGATGGTCGGGTCGCGATCGAGCGCGAGCGAGATGTTGATCGCGTCAACGCGCAATTCGGTGGCACGGCGAATTGCGCGGGCGACCGGCTCGGCAGAGGGCTGGCATGGCGGGTTGGCGCCGGCGGGGCAGCCGGCAGGATCGTCGATGCGCAGGGAGATGATGTCGACCTGGCGATTGGCGGCGCGGGCGAGGATCGTGGCGACCATCGTGCCGTGATCGTAGCGCGGCTGGAACTCGGGACGCCTGGTCTCGGAGGCCATGTCGTATTCGGCCGACACCAGCGGCGCGAGTTCGGCGGTGCGGGCGACGCCGCTGTCGATGATCGCGACGCGCGGGCGTTCGACCGTGACGGCGATCGGTGGCGCAATCAGAGGCACCGTGGTCTCGGCCAGTGCGAGAAGCGACAAAAACAATGTGTTCACGAAACCCCGACCCCCCGGTCAAAGCGATTCACTTCGTTCCTGCTATCCTACCGACCTTTGCGGCGGGATTGCGGTAATGTGCGGGTGCGATGCTTAATATTTTGTCGAGATTTCGCCACGGTGGCGCGATGGGCCCGGAGCCGCGCCGCGCCGGGACGCGCGGCGCTTTCCCTTTTCGCAAATCGCGATAGTCTCCGCGGCCATGAACCTGCGGCATATCGAGATCTTCCACGCCGTCTATGTGAACGGATCGGTCAGCGGCGCGGCGCGTGCACTCAACGTATCGCAGCCTTCGGTGTCGAAGATGTTGCGGCACGCGGAGTCGCTGCTCGGCTTCCAGCTCTTCCAGCGGACCAACGGCCGGCTGGTGCCGACCGACGATGCGCATACGCTGTTCACCGAAGTCTCCGAGATCCAGGACCGGGTGTACGCGCTGCGCGAGGCGGGCAAGAATCTGCGCCGCGGCTCGGGAGGCATGCTGCGGGTGTCGGCCTTGCCGAGCCTGGCGCTGCAGGCGCTGCCGACCGCGGTGGCGCAGTTCCTCAAGACCCACGACAATGTGAAGTTCGATCTCCAGACGGTCCACCACGACGACCTGCTGCGGAAGCTGTTCGAGCGCGAGACCGACATCGCGATCGCCTATGAAGTGCCCCCCGCCGCGCCGATCGACCACAAGCCGCTGGGCGAAGGCGAGCTGGTGGTGTTCTATCGCGAGCAGGATATGCCCGACGCGCCGGCGCGGTGCGACATGCGCTGCCTCGAGGGGCACCGCTTCATCAGCCTCGCCACGAGCGGCCCGATGGGGCAGCTGTTCACCCAGGAAGTCCAGCGCCAGGGGATCGTGCTCGACGACGTGATCCTCGCGCGGACCTTCTATATCGCCGCGGCGCTGGTCCAGCAGGGCGTGGGGATGACGGTGGTCGACAGCTTCACTGCGCAGGCCTCGCTCGCGCCGGGGCTGGCAATGCGGCCCTTGAAGCCACCGATCACCTTCGGGGTACATGCGATGTACCTGCACAACCGGCCGCTCACCGCGCTGGCTACGGATTTCCTCAAGACGCTCCGCGGGGTGATCGATGTGGCGTAGGCTGGAGAGTTCTGCGGATCGCCCCGGCGATTGAGCGAGGCTCCGGCGAAACCAGCGCTCAGTGCGCCGACTTGCCGGCGCGCGCGCAGATATAGTCGGTGACGGCGGAAAGCAGCGCGGTCACCACGAAGGCGAGATGGATTACCGTCATCCACATCATCTCGCTGCCGCTGAGCGGATGCGCGCCCAGGCCCATGAAGGTCTTGAGCAGCTGGATGCCCGAGATCGCGACGATCGAGGCGTATAGCTTGAGCTTCAATCCCGAGAAGGTGGTCGTGCCCATCCAGGCGGGGCGATCCTCATGGCCCTCGGTATCGATCTTCGAGACGAACGCCTCGTAGCCCGCGAGGATCACGACGAGGATCAGGTTCGCAGCGAGCGCGAGATCGAGCAGGGTGAGCACGGTGAGGATCGCCTCCTCGACATGCATCGCCGCGGCCTTGCCGAGCGATTCGAAGAACGTCTTCACGAAGACGAACAGCAGCAGCCCGATCGAGGCGATCAGCCCGACATAGAAAGGCGCCAGCAGCCAGCGCGACGCAAACAAACCGTTCTCGAACCACCGCTCAAGCTGCTTCATCATTTCCCCCTGGTCCCCTGCACGCCTTCATCGACGAGCAGGCCTTGGGGATCAAGCCGCTAAATCAGGCAGTTGCGCTCTCCGCAATCAGCGCATCGTCCTTCGCCGAGGCGCGGACATAGGCTTCGCGACCGCTCAGCCGGGCGAAATACGCGAGGAAGGCGTCGCGCTTGGGCAGCGTGCCGAACATCGTACCCCAGCCGATCGCCGAGCCCACATAGACGTCGGCAGCGGTGAATTGCTCGCCAGCGATATAGGGATTCGCGGAAACTGCACGTTCGATCGCGTCGACCGCAGTGGCGTAGTTGCCGTAACCGAACATCCGCGACTGTTCGGGCGAAGGATCGAACTTGGCGTAATTGTTGGTGACCGCTTGTTCGAGCGGGCCGGCGGCGAAGAACAGCCAGCGATAATAATCGGCGCGCGCCTCGGGCCGCGGCGCCAGCCCGGCTTCGGGAAAGGCATCGGCGAGATAGGCGCAGATCGCCGCGACCTCGGTCACGACCTTGCCCTGATGGACGATCGCCGGGACCTTGCCCATCGGATTGATCGCCAGATAGGCGGCGCTCTTCATGCGCTCGGCATAGTCGATCACCTCGGTGCGGTAGTCCGCGCCGATTTCCTCGAGCATCCAGCGCGCGATCCGCCCGCGCGACTGGGGATTGGTGTAGAAAACCAGGCCGTCCGACATCGCTTTTCTCCACGGCGTGCGTGAGAACATTTCATGAACCACGCAGACAGGGGCGTCAAGCCGGCGCCAGCCCCGCCGCGGTGATTTCCAGTCGATCGGGATCGAGCCCGAACTGCGCCAGATAGCCGCGTCCGGCGTCGCAGCCGCGGCGTTGCAGCTCGGGATCGGGCCGCTGCTTGAGCGCCATGCGGAGCAACGCCAGCTCGGTGCCGAGGATCGCGAACTGCTCATAGCTCATTTGCCGGTCGATAGCGGCAAGCTGGGCGAAGCGCGGATCCTGCGCGATCGCGCCGCGAAGCTGCCCAGCGGCCCGGACGAAATGCGCCTCGACGATCTCGCGGTCGCGGCAGATGCTCCAGCTGCCTGCGATCAGCGCCGCCATCGCGCCCGCCATGTCACCGGTCGGAATGCCGAAGCGTGTCTCGAGCTGGCGATAGCCGTCGAGCAACTTGCGGAAGGTACGCACTGCCTCGGGCCGCTGCGCAGCGGGATAATGCCGGGCGAGCCGCTGCGGGGCGACCGGCACGGCGCCGCGCGCGATCGTCGTGCTTTCCGACTTGGGCACGAGCGGGCCGGCCCGCGGCTTGCCGTTGCGCAGGATGGTTTGCATCTGGATGCGGTTCAGGACGTAGTTGAACTGATCCATGCCCGACGAATGATAGCCGCCGAATGCCCCGACCTGCGCCTGGGCGGCATTAGGCAGTGCGACACAGGCGAGCAGCAGCCCGGCGGCCTTGACGAGAGATCGGCTTGCCATGGCGGCGCTCAGAGCGACGCAGTGAACAACGCAAGCAGGCGTTCCCAGGCGCGGTCGGCCTGGGCCTGGTTGTAGACTTCGCTGTCGGGGGGACACCAGCCGTGCATCGTGCCGGCATAGACTTCGATCTCGGCGGGGAGCTTGGCGGCGGCGAGGGCGGCGCGCAGCTTGTCCTTGTCGGCGGGGGCGCGCTCGTCGTCATTGGCGGCGATCGCGACGAGATAGTGCGCCTTCATTTCGGGCACGCGCGCGAGCATCGCGTCGGTCGCCATGCCGCCGCCATGGAAGGTCGCGGCGGCACGTACGCGCGACGGCACCTGTGCGGCGGTGAGCATCACCAGCGGGCCGCCCATGCAATAGCCGGTGGTGCCGATCCCGCGCTTCGTATCCACTTCGCGCTGCTTGTCGAGGAACGCGACCAGCGCGGTGACATCACGCCCGGTTGCCTCGGGGGTGAGCAGTTTCCGAAACTCGCCGGCCTTGGCGCGGACCGCGGCACGGTCACCGCTCGCCGCGAGCGCTGGTGCGGTCGCCGAACGGTAAAAGGGGTTCACGGTCAGCACCGCGTAGCCCGATTGGGCGAGCCGATCGGCCATCTGGCGGAAGGCGGGGCGCAGGCCGTAAATGTCGGGCCAGACGAGCACCGCGGGATGCTTGCCGGTGCCTGGGGCGACGAAATAGGCATCGACGCTGCCGTCGGGCGTCTTGATCGTAACGTCGCGCCCCTTGACCGCAAGCGCATTGGCCGGGCTCGGCAGCAGCACCGCGGCTCCGAACGCCGCCGCGACGACGCCGAAGGTCCGGCGGGTAAGGAAATGCGCGTTGTCGGCTTCGGTCAGGTCGTCACACATGCGGGCTCTCCTGCGCGGATCGGCTGCGCCGAATCGGTCGCGAAGGAAGCTACACGTTCGCTGCACACGGGCCTACACCTTCAGCTCGCGAGCCGAAGGCGGGCAGAATTTCAAAACCCGTTCGCCCTGAGCTTGTCGAAGCCTGTCCTGAGCGCCTGCCTTGGCAAGCAGGCGAAGGGGGCCGTCTTTCTTTCTGCGGTTGAAAGGAAGAACGGTGCTTCGACAGCTCAGCACGAACGGGTGTGTGTGCAGCCTGCTCGGTTTACTGGCGGAACAGCGTCTCGGCGGTGTGCTCGACCGGGCCGGTCTCCTCGGCGCCCTCGCCAGCCTCGGCGGCGTTGGCGGCGGCGGTGCGCTCGGCGCGGAGCTGCTCGATCAGCGCCTCGCGGTCGCCTTCGAGGCGGGTGTCGGTCGGTGCCTCGATGCCGGCTGCCTTGGCGGCCTTGGCGACGAGCGCGTCGAGCTCGCGCTGCGAAGTCAGGCCGAGCGTGACCGGATCCTTGGGCGTGATGTTGGCGATGTTCCAGTGGCTGCGATCACGGATCGCTGCGATGGTCGTGCGCGTGGTGCCGATCAGCTTGCCGATCGCGCCGTCCGAGATCTCGGGATGGTTGCGCAGGATCCAGGCGATGCCGTCGGGCTTGTCCTGGCGCTTCGAGACGGGCGTGTAGCGCGGGCCCTTGGTGCGGCGGACCTGCTCGGGGCCCTTGAGCATCTTGAGCGAATAATCGGGATTGGCCTGGCCCTTCTCGATCTCCTCCATCGTCAGCTCGTGCGCGCGAACCGGATCGCGGCCGGTGAGCTTGGTCGCGGCGGTATCGTCGGCGATCGCCTGGATCTCGAGGATGTGGAGGCCGCAGAACTCGGCGATCTGCTCGAACGAGAGCGACGTATTGTCGACCAGCCAGGAAGCGGTCGCATGCGGCATGAGCGGCTGGGCCACTTTTCGTCTCCAGAAACAATAAGGGCCGCCCATCACGGGCGGCCGACCAATGTAGCGGACTTAATGCGGGATGCCGAGGGAGGCAAGGCATTCCGCGAGCCGCGGACGCAAGCGCGCGCTAGGCCGCCTCGTCGCGATCGTCCATGGCATAGAGCGCATGGAGGAACTGATGCGCGCTCACTTCCCAGGTGAAGCTGCGGCCGTAGCGGGCGCACGCCTCGCGGTCTTTGGTCAGCGCCTCGCCGATCGCGACGGTCAGGTCCGCGTCGGTCGCACCCGTCTCGGGGGTCAGCACATCGATCGGGCCGGTGACCGGATAGCCCGCCACCGGCACGCCGCAGGCCAGCGCCTCGATCATCACCAGCCCGAACGTGTCGGTCCTGCTCGGGAAGACGAACACGTCGGCACCGGCATAGGCCGAGGCGAGCTCAGCACCGAACATCGGCCCCAGGAACTTCGCCTGCGGGAAGCGCGCCTCGAGTGCCGCACGCGCCGGGCCGTCGCCGACTACCACCTTGGTGCCGGGATGCGTCGACTTGAGGAACGCCTCGATATTCTTCTCGACCGCGACGCGGCCGACATAAAGCTGCACTGGGCCTTCGAGCCCGGCCATCGCGCGATGCGGCGCGATGCCGGGGTGGAAATTGGTCAGGTCCACCCCCCTGCCCCAATGCTTCACCTGCGCGAGGCCGTGCGCGACGAGCGATTCGCGGATCGACGGCGTCGAGGCGAGGATCGCCTGGCTGGGCGCATGGAACCAGCGGATGTAACGCCAGATCCATTCGGCCGGGACGCCCGAGCGCGCCGAGACGTAATCGGGGAACTGGGTGTGGTATGCCGTGGTGAACGGCATGTCGTGGCGCAGGCACCAGCGCCGTGCGGCGACGCAGAGCGGGCCTTCGGTGGCGAGGTGGATCGCGTTGGGGCGGAAGTCCTCGAGCATCGCGCCGACGCTGCCGGTGCTGGCGAGCGCGAGGCGGATCTCGGGGTAGGTCGGGCATGGCAGCGAATAGAAACGGTCGGGCGAGATCACCTCGACCCGGTGGCCCTGCGCCTCCAGCACGGCGCGAACCGACTGGAGCGTGCGGACGACGCCGTTCACCTGGGGCTCCCAGGCGTCGGTCACGATGGCGATGCGCACGTCCTCGGCCCTCGCCGGCTTCGTCACGCAGCCTCTAGTCTGGCCTCAGACTCGGGCGCATCGCGCGCCGCCATCTCATCGGCCCAATGGAGAATTTCCATGGTACCGTCGTAGTGCTCGACGAGCGCGGTGCAACCCTCCACCCAATCGCCGTCGTTATAATAGTGCACGCCCTGGATCTCGCGCATCTCGGCCTTGTGGATATGCCCGGCGATCACCCCGTCGATCCCGCGATGTGCCGCCTCGTGCGCGACGATCTCCTCGAACTTGGAGATGAACGAGACGGCGTTCTTGACCTTCTGCTTGGCGTATTTGCTCAGCGACCAATAGGGCAGGCCGAACAGCCGGCGGCCGGCGTTCATCCAGCGGTTGAGCGCCATCAGCGCCTCATAGGCATAGTCGCCCAGGTGCGCGAGCCAGCGGTGCGACATCGTGATCGCGTCGAATTCGTCGCCGTGAAGAACGAGCAGGCGGCGGCCGTCGGCGGTCTCGTGGATCGCCTGGCGCAGGATCTCGACGCCGCCGAAGTCGAGCCCCGAGAACTGGCGGAACATCTCGTCGTGATTGCCCGGGATATAGACGATGCGGGTGCCGCGCTTGGCGCGCTTGAGCACGCGCCAGACAATGTCGTTGTGCGTCGCGGGCCAATAGAGCCGCTTCTTCATCGCCCAGCCGTCGATGATGTCGCCGACCAGGTACATCGTCTCGCTGTCGACATGGTCGAGGAAGTCGATGAGCATCTCGGCATTGCAGCCGCGCGTGCCGAGATGAACGTCGGAGATCCACACGGTGCGATATTGCCGCCGCCCGGCGACGACGCGCTCGGGGATGGCCGGCTGAGTCGCGTGGAAATCCGCGAAATGCGCTGCGTCGAACGGAAGCCTGGTGATCGTCGCCATGATCGTTCCCCCGCGGGAGCTTGTCCTGCGAAGCCTATGCCGGGAGAATGTTACAATCGGAATCGCTCGGGCAACAATCGATGAAGATCATACGGTGATCGGGATATGCGCCGGATGGCTCGCGACCCGTGTCAGCCAGGCACGGACGTTGGGATAGGGCTGGAGGTCGAAGCCGCCCTCTTCGGCTACGTGAGTGTAGGCGTAGAGGACGATATCGGCGAGGGTCAGCCGATCGAGCACGAGATAGTCGCTGCGGCCGAGATGCGCGTCCATCAGCGCGAGCGCCGCCTCGCCCGCTGCGATCTTGCCAGGGAGCATAGCGCGCTGAAGATCCGAGAGGTTCGCCTCGCCCACCAAAGTACGCCAGAAGCGCACCGTCGCGATGTTGGGCTCGTGATTATATTGCTCCCAGAACAGCCAGCGCAGCAGGTCGGCGCGCTCGAAGCGGTCGGCGGGGATCAAGTCGCTGCCATCCGCGATGTAGAAGGCCGCGGCGTTGCTCTCGGGAAGAAAGTCTTCGTCGCCGACCTGGAGCACCGGGATCCGGCCGTTGGCGTTGACCTCGCTCAGGAACTGCGCGGTGCGCGTCTCGCCCCTGAGGATGTCGTAATTGCGCCGTTCGAGCGGTACCCCGACATGCGCCGCGGTGAGGCGGATCTTGTAGCAATTCCCCGACGGCGCATATTCGTGCAGCACGAGCGGCATGGCGTTCCCCTTATGGTTCGGGGCCTTTCTGCGGGCCGCCGCCTGAAAGTCCAACAAATAGCCGCGCACCGACAATAAGGCCGGCTTATCGGTGCCCCGCTTACTCGGCCGCCTTCACCGGAGGCTCGGGCGGCGCCGCTTCGGCGGTAGCGCTGGCGACCAGCGAGTCGAGCGAGCTTCCGTCGAAGCCGAGCTCCTTCATCAACCCGTCGATCACCGGCGCCTGAGCGCGGTAGCGCAGCGCCGCCGACACCGCCGAATTGGCGAGGTTGCGCTCGCCCTCGCCGTCGTTCGCGGCGCCTCCGTTCGATCCGCCGCCACGGCCAGTTAGCCCGTCGACCTGGACGATCTTGATCGAGTCGATCGCCTCCAATGGCTTGGAGGCTTCGCGGATGACTTCGGGCAGCACTTTCAGGAGCGCCATCTTGGTCTGGAGCGAGACCTGGTCCGACGACAGGATGTTCGCCGCCTCGTTGACCGCGCGCTGGCCCGCCGCCTCGACTTCGAAGCGGACGCGATCGGCCTCGGCGCGCAGCTTGGCGGCTTCGGCTTCACCTTCGGCCCCAAGCCGCGCTGCTTCGGCGCGGTCGGCGGCAGCCGCCTTCTCGGCCTCGGCCTGGACCTTGATCCCGATCGCGGCGCGCTCGGCTTCGCGCGCGGCGTCGATCAGCTCGATGCGCTTCTGGCGCTCGGCGACTTCGGCCTCGCGCGCGGTGCCGACGCGTTCCTCGGCGACCACCGCCTCGGCGCGCGCCTCGTCGGCCTTGGCGCGGGCCTGGCTCTCTTCGCGGCTCTTGTTCTGGACCGCGATCTGCTGCTCCTGCCGGGCAAGCTCGAGCGCCTGCGTCTGGGCGATCTTGGCCTCCTGGACCGCGCGATCGGCCTCGATCTGCTGCGCGTCGACCAGCTTCTTGGCCTCGATCTTGGCCTGATCGGCCTCCTGCTGGCGCAGCGACTGCTCGCGCGCGACTTCGGCACCTTGCGCGGCACGGCGCATCTCGACTTCGCGCTCCTGCTCCAACCGGGCGAATTCGGTATCGCGGCCGATCAGGAACGACGCGCGTTGCGCTTCGAGATTCTTGGTCTCGATCTGCACCCGCGTGTCCTGCTCAATGTCATTGCGCGCTTTCTTGCGCAGTTCGATCTGCTCGGTGAGCTTGGTCAGGCCCTCGGCGTCGAAGGCATTGTTGGCGTTGAAATGCTCGATCGAGGTCTGGTCGAGCCCCGTCAGCGAGACCGATTCGAGCTCGAGCCCGTTCATCGCGAGATCGACCGACGAGACCTGCTGCACCTTCTGGACGAAATCGGCGCGCTGCTCGTGGAGCTGCGCCATCGTCATGCCTGCGGCGACCGAGCGCAGCGCATCGACGAACTTGCCTTCGACCAATTCCTTCAATGCCTCGGGATGCATCGTGCGCAGGCCCAGCGTCTGCGCCGCGGTGGCGATCGCCTGCGCGTCGGGCTTCACGCGGACGTAGAATTCGGCCTTCACGTCGATGCGCAACCGATCGAGCGTGATCAGCGCGTCGCCGGCCTTGCGCTCGACCGCGAGGCGGACGGTGTTCATGTTGACCGGCATCGTCTCATGGAACACCGGCAGCACCAGCGCGCCGCCGTTGATCACCACCTTTTCGCCGCCAAAGCCGGTGCGGACGAAACCGATCTCCTTCGATGCGCGCTTGTAGAGCCGCGCGATCACCAGCCCGAGGATCAGCAGCGCGGCGAGGCCGACGCCGGCATAGACGAAGTACGGAAGCATCGAGGTTGCTCCTTGGGGGACGAGATCGTTCATCGGTTCAGCTCTCACAGGCTCGGGATGCGGAAGTCGCCGCGGGACACGGCACGAAAGGTTTCGCCTTCGCGGCGGACGAGCAGCACGCGCTCGCCTTCCTCGAAGGCTTGTCCGCCGTCATTGGGCTCGACCATGACGTAATGCGCCTGGCCGTGATGGTCCTCGGCACGGGCGCGGGCGGGCGAGCCGAGCGTCGCGCGGCCGGTGACGACCTGCGCGGTGGTGCCGACCAGCACGTCGAGCGGCACCGCCGTGGTGTGGTCGCGCGGCAGGATGCGAGCCAGCCCGCGTGCGGCGAGCCCGGTGATCGGCAGCGCTGCGACCGCGACTGCAGGCACCGCTACCCAGGCGTCGAGCGGCGCGCCGGTCCAGTCGGACACCGCCTGCTGGAGGATCAGCCCGGCGACGCCGAACACCGCGAGGAAGACGACGAGCAGCATCAGCAGTGGCAATTGCCCGACGCCGAGCCAGCTCAGCAGGTTGAGATCCATATCGGCGTCAACATCGGCATCGCCGCCAAGCCCGACAAGCTGCGCCACACCGATCAACAGCATCAGGACAATCGCCGAGACGAAGGCGATATTCTCCGATGCGCCAAGAAACGAAAGCACGTACCCACCCCCTGATTCGACGGCAAGTCTAGGGGCCGACCAGTGGCTACTCTAGCGAAATCGGCTCAGATGATCCCCAGTTCTTCGCGCCCACGCACCACCGAGCGATGATACAGCCATCCCCAGAGCGCGACGCCGGCGAGATACAGCCAGCCCCAGGTATGTGCCCAGAAGGGGAACAAGAAGCCATGGCCCAGGTCGCGGCCGACTTCGCGCTGGAGCATCGCCCGCCCCTCTTCGCCGAGCGGCGCAGCAACCAGCTCCCAACGATCGCGCGAATAGAGGACCAACCCCAACTCCGAATGCCAGCCGAACGGCATGCCCAGGAAGCTCCACTGGCGCACCGCATGGCCGAGCCGCGGCGGCTGGTAATTGTCCTTTACGCGCGCTCGCGGTGCCTGCCCCGCGGCGGCCAGCGTCTGGTAGATCTGCTCGGCCTTGTTGGGGCGCTGCGGCACATGGACGCCGTACATGGCGACGATCTGGTCGAGATTGCCGCGCAGCTCGCCCGATCCCGCCGGGATCGCCGCGACGTCCGTCACTGCCCAATGCTGGTCGCTCAGAAACCAGTCGCGCTTGGTCATCAGCAGAGTCACGGCCAGCGCGGCAATCAGCAATCCCCCCAAAAGGTTACGCAGCATGTTCTTCCCCCCGGATTCGGGCGCAACTTAACAAAGTCTTGCCGTCGCGCCAGGGGGCCGCGCGACGCGCCTATAAGACTCGTCAGGAGCCCTTCATGACCCTGCAAGATCTGTACGAAGACCATCGCACACTCGCTGCCATCGGCGAGCGCCTGATCGCGATCATCTCTTGCGAGCCGCCGCAGATGCAGGCGCTCGTCGCAGTGCGGCACGAGATGGCGCAGGCGGTCGCGCGACATCTGGGCAACGAGGCGCGGCTGGCACTGACGCCGCTCGGCGCGAGCAGCGATCCCTATGACCGCGCGCTCGCCCGGCGCTACACCGGCGACCTGCTGTCGATGCGGCAGTCGAGCAGCGCACATTTCGGAAAATGGACTCCCGAGTCTATCCTCGCCGATCCGCGCGAATACCGCCTTGCGGTGCGCGCGCAGCTTCGCATGGTCGCCGCACGGCGGGCCTGGGAAGAGAGCGAGTTCCTGCCCGCGGCCGAGCGGCTCGCAAGCGGGCAGCGGACGCCGATGCGCAAGGTGGGGTGATCTTAAAGCCCCTTCCCTCCAGGGGAGGAGCTTAGATGGCTATGCCCCCTCCAACGTCAGCACGATCTTGCCGATATGCTCGCCCGATTCCATCCGGCGATGCGCGCTCGCGGCGTCGGCGAACGGATAGATCGTATCGATCACCGGCTTGAGTCGCCCCTCGCCGACATGCGGCCAGACGACGCGCGCGATTTCGTCGGCGACCAGAGTCTTGAACTCGGTGCTGCGCGGCCGCAGCGTCGATCCGGTGAGCACCAGCCGCTTGCGCATCACGGTCCACAAGGGGATCGTCGCCTCCGCCCCGCGCTGGACCGCGATCGAGACGTGCCGCCCATCGTCGGCCAGGCACTGGAGGTTGCGCGGGATATAGTCGCCGCCGATCATGTCGAGCACCACATCGACCCCGCGGCCGCCAGTGATGTCCTTGACCCGTTCGACGAAATCCTCGGTCTTGTAGTTGATCGCGTCGGCGGCGCCCAGCTTCCGCGCCGCCTCGCACTTGGCATCGGAGCCGGCGGTGACGAGCGCGGTCAGATGGAACAGCCGCGCCAGCGCGATCGTCATCGTGCCGATCCCGCTGGTGCCGCCATGCACGAGGATCCAGTCGCCATCGGCTGCATAAGCGCGCTCGAAGACGTTGGTCCACACGGTGAACAGCGTCTCGGGCATCGCCGCCGCCTCGACCATCGACAGCGCATCGGGCACCGGCAGGCACTGGCCAAGCGGCGCCACGACATATTGGGCATAGCCGCCGCCGGCGACCAGCGCGCAGACCTTCTGTCCGATCATGTCGGACGCCACGTCCTCGCCAACCGCGACGATCTCGCCCGACACTTCGAGCCCGAGGATCGACGGCGCGCCAGGCGGGGCGGGATAGAGACCCATGCGCTGCATCACTTCGGGCCGGTTGACCCCCGCTGCGGCGACCTTGATCAGCACTTCGCCTTCGCCGGGTGCCGGCACCGGGCGCGTGACAGGCACCAGAACCTCGGGGCCGCCCGGCTGCTCGGGATCGATGGCGAGCATCGTGTCGGGGACGGTCATCATTTCGGTCCTAGGTAGAAGTCCCGGTCTTATTGACATCGCCCTTGCCAGGGTCAACGTTCTGCACATGGACGCAGACGAAAACCTGCCGCGCCGCAAGGACGACCTCGCCGAACAGCTCGGCAAGCAGGACTTGGATCCGCTTTCGGTCGACGAACTGAACGAGCGAATCCGGCTGCTCGAGGCCGAGATCGCACGGGCACGTGCAAAGATTCAATACGCAGTTAACCACCGCGCAAGCGCAGACGCTCTATTTAAGAGATGAGCGTGACTGCACCGGAGATGCGGCGAGACGCCTCTGAACTCCGGTGCCGGGTCGCTGCGCTTGATGCGGGGCCTGCCGATACCGACATTGTCGGAAACGGGCCTTGTATCCTTTCGGGCCCACTGGAGTTGTATCCGAATGCCTAGTTTCGCCTCCGCCCTCGAATCGACCCTCCACAAGGCGCTCGAAGCCGCGAGCTCGCGACGCCACGAATATGCGACGCTCGAGCATCTGCTGCTCGCGCTGGTCGATGACGAGCACGCCAGCAAGGTGATGAGCGCATGCGGCGTTGAGCTCGGCGACCTGCGCAGCACCGTCGCGCATTATCTCGACACCGAACTCGAAGCGCTGAAGGTCGAGAATTCGACCGATCCGTCGCCGACCAGCGGGTTCCAGCGTGTCGTCCAGCGCGCGATCCTCCACGTCCAGTCCTCGGGCCGCGACGAAGTGACCGGCGCGAACGTGCTCGTCGCCTTGTTCAGCGAGCGCGAGAGCTATGCGGTCTATTTCCTCCAGCAGCAGGACATGAGCCGGCTCGACGCAGTGAGCTTCATCAGCCACGGCGTCGGCAAGGGCTCGACCACCGGCGAGACCACGACGCCCAAGGGCGCCGAGGAGGACAAGTCGACCAAGTCGGCGGAGACCAAGTCCGGCAAGGGCGAGAGCGCGCTCAAGCAGTTCACCGTCGACCTCAACGAGAAGGCCAAGAACGGCAAGGTCGATCCGTTGATCGGGCGCTCGGCCGAAGTCGACCGCACGGTCCAGATCCTGTGCCGCCGCTCGAAGAACAATCCTCTCTATGTCGGCGATCCCGGCGTCGGCAAGACCGCGATCGCCGAAGGCCTGGCGCGGAAGATCGTCGAGGGCCAGGTGCCCGACGTGCTCAAGGAAGCGGTGATCTACTCGCTCGATATGGGCGCGCTGCTCGCCGGCACGCGCTATCGCGGCGACTTCGAGGAGCGGCTCAAGCAAGTCGTCAACGAGCTCGAGAAGCTGCCCCACGCCGTCCTCTTCATCGACGAGATCCACACGGTGATCGGCGCGGGCGCGACCAGCGGCGGCGCGATGGACGCGTCGAACCTCTTGAAGCCGGCTTTGTCGGGCGGATCGATCCGCTGCATCGGCTCGACCACCTACAAGGAATTCCGCAACCATTTCGAGAAGGACCGGGCACTGCTCCGGCGCTTCCAGAAGATCGACGTCAACGAGCCGTCGGTCGAGGACACGATCAAGATCATCACCGGGCTGCGCTCGGCGTTCGAAGGCCATCACTCGGTCAAGTACACGCCCGACGCGATCAAGTCTGCGGTCGAGCTGAGCGCACGCTACATCAACGACCGCAAGCTGCCCGACAAGGCGATCGACGTGATCGACGAAGTCGGCGCGATGCAGATGCTGGTGGCGCCGTCCAAGCGCAAGAAGGTGATCACCCCCAAGGAGATCGAGCAGGTCATCGCGACAATGGCACGCATCCCGGCCAAGTCGGTTTCGTCCGACGACACCCGCGTGCTCGCCAATCTTGAGCTCGACCTCAAGCGCGTGGTGTTCGGGCAGGACAAGGCGATCGAAGTGCTGTCGTCGGCGATCAAGCTCAGCCGTGCCGGGCTGCGTGACCCCGACAAGCCGATCGGCAATTACCTGTTCTCGGGCCCCACCGGCGTCGGCAAGACCGAAGTCGCGCGCCAGCTCGCCGAGATCCTCGGCATCCCGCTCCAGCGCTTCGACATGTCCGAATATATGGAGCGGCACTCGGTGAGCCGCCTGATCGGCGCGCCTCCGGGCTATGTCGGCTATGATCAGGGCGGCCTGCTGACCGACGCGGTCGATCAGAACCCGCATTCGGTGTTGCTGCTCGACGAGATCGAGAAGGCGCATCCGGACCTGTTCAACATCCTGTTGCAGGTGATGGACAACGGCAAGCTCACCGATCACCACGGCAAGACGGTCGATTTCCGCAACACGATCCTGATCATGACCACCAATGCCGGTGCGTCGGACATGGCCAAGGAATCGATCGGCTTCGGCGAGAGCAGCCGCGAGGACGTCCAGGAAGAGGCAGTGAAGAAGCTCTTCACCCCCGAATTCCGCAACCGCCTCGATGCGATTGTGCCGTTCGATTACCTGCCGACCGAAGTGGTGGCGCGCGTGGTGGACAAGTTCATCCTCCAGCTCGAGCTCCAGCTCGCCGATCGCGGCGTCCACATCCAGCTCGACGAGGAATCGAAGACCTGGCTCACCGCGCGCGGCTACGACAAGCTCTATGGCGCGCGCCCGATGGGCCGGCTGATCCAGGAGAAGATCAAGCAGCCACTCGCCGAGGAGCTGCTGTTCGGCAAGCTCGTCCATGGCGGCGAGGTCAATGTGAAGCTCAAGGACAATGCATTGGTCTTCGAGACCATTCCCGCCGCGCCCAAGCCCAAGAAGGGCGGCAAGAAGGCGGAGAAGGTCGCGGCGAAGTAAGCGCGACGTTTCGGAAATGCGAACGGGCCGGGGGGAGACTCCCGGCCCGTTTGTTTTGGCTCTTCTAGCGTCAGTAGCGGTACACCACCGGCGGCGCGGCGTTCTGGACGATCACCACGGTCACCCCGCCCGCGGGTGCCGGCATCGGCGAGGGTGCGGGATAATAAGCCGGCTCGGGCATGTCGCAGTCGCCGCACGCATCGAGCTGCGCCATCCGCTCCTCGGCCATGCGACGCATCCAGACATCGCGGTCGATCGCCCAGGCGACTTGTTCCTCGGTGCTCGCCCAGGCCTCGTCCTTGCAGTCGCGGTCGCTGCCGCAGATGCGGTTCACCGCGCGGTGGATGCGCCGCGCGAGTTCGTCCATCCCGGCAGGTGCCGAGAGATCGAGCGCCGAGGCGTTCACACGGATCTGACGCACTTCGTACTCGCGCGCCGTCGCGGCCTGGGGGACGAGCACCGCGGCGGCAGTGGCGGAAAGGTTTAGCAGCAGTCTCATGGCTTGATCCCGAGAGGAGGCTCGATCATAACGGTGCCATAACGCTCCAAGAGCCCCCGGGTCGCACCGCTTTCAAACCGCCCGACTGTCCCATATCCGGACGGTTCAGCCGCGCGTTGGCGGACCTGGATTTTCGCCATCGCGACGAAACAACCTGCGGTCGCGCACCCTCTTTGCGGCGGCTTGTCCCGAGTGTTAGAGGGGCCGCGTGGCCAAGACAGTCGAACCCGCACCGCGGCTGATACCCGGGCAGGCGCCAAGCCCGCTCTCGCGTCCCTTCTTCGAGGACAAGGCGCGCGCCTTCTGGATGCTCCAGGCGGCGGGGTGGAGCGGCTATCTCCTGCTGCGCAGCGTCTCCAGCGTCTCCAACAACTTCGCGATCGAGCGCTTCATTCCCGTGATCATCGAAGCGATCGTCGGCTATTGCCTGACGCTGCTGCTCTCGGCGCTCTACGGCTATTATCGCCGATTGCCGCGGATCACCGGCATCCTGCTCACCTTGGCCACGCTCGCTGCGGCGACGGTGATCTACGCGGTGATCGACGCCTTCACCTTCTCGTTCATCCGCGAAGGCGATGCCAGCGTCACGCTCGCTTTGGTGTTCGGCACGGTGTTCCTCAACTTCACCGTCCTCGCCGGCTGGTCGGCGCTCTATTTCGGGATCAACTTCTACCTGATCGTCGAAGAGCAGATGGACCAGATGCAGCTGCTCGAGAACCAGGCGTCGAGCGCGCAGCTCGCGATGCTGCGCTACCAGCTCAACCCGCATTTCCTGTTCAACACGCTCAATTCGATCTCGACGCTCGTCCTGCTCAAGCAGACCGAGCGCGCCAACATCATGCTCAGCCGGCTGTCGTCGTTCCTGCGCTACACGCTGGCCAACGAGCCGACCGCGCACGTGACGCTCGTCCAGGAAGTCGAGACGCTCCAGCTCTATCTCGAGATCGAGAAGATGCGCTTCGACGCGCGGCTGCGCACCCATTTCGACATCGACCCGCGCGTTGCCAAGGCGCGGCTGCCCTCGCTGCTGCTCCAGCCGCTGGTCGAGAATGCGATCAAATATGCCGTCACCCCGCAGGAGGAGGGTGCCGATATCACCATCACGGCTCGGCTCACCGGAGAACGAGTGCAGATCGCCGTATCCGACACCGGGCCAGGATTGATTGAAAGCAAGCCGCGCCCGACCCTTTCAACTGGCGTGGGGCTCGCCAACATCAAGGAGCGCTTGGCGCAGGCCTTCGGGCCGGACCATCGTTTCGAAACAAGAACGAAACCCGGGGAAGGTTTCAGCGTTGAGATTGAAATCCCGTTCCAGCTCGAGGAACCCAACCGAGAGGCCGCATGACCATCCGTACCATCCTCGTTGACGACGAACCCCTGGCGATTCAGGGGCTCGAGCTCCGACTGGAGGAGCATGAGGATGTCGAAATCATCGACAAATGCTCCAACGGCCGCGAAGCCATCCGCGCCATCAAGACCCACAAGCCCGACCTCGTCTTCCTCGACATCCAGATGCCCGGCTTCGACGGCTTCTCGGTCGTCCAGGGGCTGATGGAAGTCGAACCACCGCTGTTCGTCTTCGTCACCGCCTATAGCGACCACGCCATCCGCGCCTTCGAGGCGCAAGCGATGGACTATCTGATGAAGCCGGTCGAGCCCGCCCGGCTCGCCGACACGCTCGACCGCGTCCGCCAGCGCCTTTCCGAGAAGCGCGGGGTGGAAGAGGTCGAGAAGCTCAAGGAAGTGCTTGCCGAAGTCGCCCCCGACGCGGTCGACGACATGGCCTCGGAGGGGACCGAGCTCGCCTCGAACCGCTTCGAGAAGCTGATCAACATCAAGGATCGCGGCCAGATTTTCCGCGTCGACGTCGATACGATCGAGCGGATCGATGCTGCCGGCGACTATATGTGCATCTATACCGGCGACAACACGCTGATCCTGCGCGAGACGATGAAGGATCTCGAGAAGCGCCTCGATCCACGGCGCTTCCAGCGCGTGCACCGTTCGACCATCGTCAACCTCGACCTCGTCCGCCAGGTCAAGCCGCACACCAACGGCGAATGCTTCCTGGTGCTCGATTCGGGCGCAAGCGTGAAGGTAAGCCGGAGCTACCGCGACGTGGTGGCACGGTTCGTCCACTGATCCCAATTTCCGGTAGGTGCCGGAACCCGCTTCCTCAAACCGTCATCCCGGCCAAAGCCGGAATCTCGCGCGACTCCTGCCCCGCGCCATCGCCTGAGATCCCGGCTTCGCCGGGATGACGGCTTGGTATTGACCGCAAGCAACGGATTGCGTCGCACAGACAAGCGCATTAGAACATTACGGGAACACAATGGGAGTTTCCGTCATGTCGAAGTTCGAAGCCTTCGCCGCCCTCCACGTCCCCGGCACCCCTCTCATCCTGTTCAACGTCTGGGACGCGGGATCCGCCAAGGTCGCCGCACAGGCGGCGCCCGCGCGATCGCCACCGGCAGTGCATCGGTCGCCACCGCGCACGGCGTGAGCGACGCCGAGGCGCTGCCGCTCCAACTGGCATTGGCCAATGCCGAACGCGTGGTCGCAGCAGTCGAACTGCCGGTGTCGATCGATTTCGAAGGGGGCTATGCCGTGGAGGCGGAAACGCTCGCCGCCAACATGGCCGCGCTCGCCTCGACCGGTGCGGTCGGCTGCAATTTCGAGGATCAGGTGATCGGCGGCACCGAAATGCACGCGATCGACGTCCAGACCGCCCGGATCGCCGCCGCACGCCGCGGCACCGGTGCCGACTTCTTCCTCAACGCGCGCACCGACATCTTCCTCCAGGCCAAGCCCGACACGCACGACCAGGCCAAGGCCGACGCCGCGATCGAACGCGCGCACGCCTATGCCGCGGCGGGGGCAAGCGGGTTCTTCGTCCCCGGCCTCGCCGATCTCGACCTGCTGGCAAAGATCTGCGCCGCGTCGCCGCTGCCGGTGAACTTCATGGCCTTCCCCGGCGCGCCCGACGCCAGGGCGGTGGCGCAAGCCGGCGTCGCCCGGATCAGTCACGGCCCCTTCCCGCACCTGCTTGCGCTCAAGGCCTTCGAAGATGCGGCGCGAGAGGCGTTCGGCGCGTAACTTTCAAGCCCCTCCCCTTCAGGGGAGGGGTTGGGGTGGGGCCTGCCGCGGGCGATGGGCTCGGTGAGACTTACACGCCCCACCCTCAACCCCTCCCCTGAAGGGGAGGGGCTTAAGCTGGAGGCCCGCTTCCGCGTCTATTAATGTCCCAAGCCCTGCGCTTGCCATGAATCCATCTAATGGCTCCGCCCAGATTTGATCCTTTGCGCACCCACCCCTCCCAGCGGCATCAAGCCCGCGAAGGGAGACATCAGATGGACAGACGCAAATTCCTTTGGGCCAGCGGGTGCGCAGTCGCGGCGGTTTCGGCGGGGGCGCCGACGATCGGCCAGGCCTCGGCGGGGCGCTTCGGCCCCGCCTTCCGAAAGGCAGTGCTCGACACCGAGCAGGCGAGCGGTGGCCGGCTCGGCCTGTCGGTGATCGACACCGCGACCGGCGAGCGCTTCGGCTACCGCGCCGGCGAGCGCTTCCCGATGTGCAGCACGTTCAAGTTCGCACTCGCCGCGGCGATCCTCAAGCAGGTCGAGGGCAAGCGCGAGACGCTCGCGCGCCGCATCAAGGTCACCGCAGCCGACATCGTTCCCAACTCACCTTTCTGCGAGAAGCGTGTCGGCGGCACTGCCGGCGTCGGCGAGCTCTGCCATGCGACGATCACGTCGAGCGACAACAGCGCCGCCAATCTGCTGCTGCGCACGATCGGCGGCCCGGCGGGCTTCACCCGCCGGCTGCGTGCATTTGGCGATCCGGCGACACGGCTCGACCGCTGGGAAACCGAGATGAGCGAATCCACGCCCGGCGACGTTCGCGACACCACCACGCCGCAAGCGATGGCCGATCTGACACGCACGCTCGTGCTCGGCCGCGCGCTCGCGCCTGCCGGCCGGACGCAGCTGAGCGACTGGATGAAGGACACGCGCACCAGCGGCAACAGCCTGCGCGCCGGGCTCCCCAAGGATTGGGTCGTCGCCGACAAGACCGGTGCGGGTGGCCATGGCACCGACAATTGGCTTGGCGTGATCTGGCCGACCGGTCGTGCGCCGCTGGTCGTGACGAGCTACATCACCGGCAGCACCCTCGAATTCGAGCAGCGCCGCCCGCTGCATGCGCGGATCGGACGGGCGATTGCCGAGGCGATGGGATAATCAAAACGCCCCTCCCTGGAAGGGAGGGGCTGGGGGTGGGTGCGCGCGTCTGCGCGCTCAAAAGACTCACCGCCAAGAAAGAAAGCAGCGGCCGAGGCATCGAGCCTCGCCCGCCGCTACACCCACCCCTATCCCCTCCCTTTCAGGGAGGGGGAAACTCAACCCTCGGCGTCGTCTGCCGCTGCCTCGCCCTCGGCAGGCCGCTCGAACCAGGCCTCGACCGGCCCTTTAAGCAGGATCGTCAGCGGCTGGCCCTTGCGATCGACCTTCTTGCCGAGCCCGACGCGGATCCAGCCTTCGGAGATGCTGTATTCCTCGACGTCGTGGCGCTCGACGCCCTTGAAGCGGATGCCTATCCCGCGCTCCAGCACTTCGCGCTGGAAATGGGGGCTGTTCGGATTGACCGACAGGCGGTCGGGAGGCGTATCACTCATGGCCTGGCCCTTTGCCGCTATTGCTCCAGGCTTTCAAGATAACGGTGGATCGCGGAGACCACCACCGAGCCCTCGCCCACCCCCGAGGCGACACGCTTGACCGAGCCGGCCCGCACGTCGCCGACCGCGAACACGCCGTGCGCCGAGGAACAGAAGAAGGTCTCGCCCGACCCGGTCTTGACGAATCCCGCCTGGTCGAGATCGACGCAGCCGTCGAGCCAGTCGGTATTGGGCTGCGCGCCGATCATCACGAACAGCGCGCCGACGTCGTGCCGCTGCGCCGCACCGCTCTTGCGATCGGTCCAGCTGAGCGCCTTGAGATGCTTGTCGCCCTCCAGCGCGGTGACTTCGGTATAGGGATGGAGGGTGATCCGCTCGGAAGCCTCGATCCGCTCGATCAGGTAGCGCGACATCGTCGCCGCCAGCCCGGCGCCGCGCACCAGCATGTGGACGTGCCCAGCCGTGCGCGAGAGGTAGATCGCCGCCTGCCCCGCCGAATTGCCGCCGCCGATCACCACCGCGGTCTGGTTGGCGCACAGCCCGGCTTCCATCGCGGTCGCGGCGTAATAGATGCCGTTGCCCTCGAGCTCGGCATAGAGCGGCAAGTCGAGCTTGCGGTACCGCGCGCCGGTGGCGACGACCACTGCCCGCGCACGCACCGTCGCGCCGTCGTCGAGCAGGATCGCATAGGGCTGGTTGTCGCAGTCGATGCCCACCGCGCTGCGCGAGACGAGCAGCCGCGCGCCGAATTTCTGCGCCTGGACCTGCGCGCGCCCCGCCAGCGCCTGCCCCGAAATGCCCGTCGGGAAGCCTAGATAATTCTCGATCTTCGAGCTGGTCCCGGCCTGGCCGCCTGGCGCGACCGATTCGATCACGATCGTGTCGAGCCCCTCCGACGCGGCATACACCGCCGAGGCCAGCCCCGCAGGCCCGGCGCCGACCACCACGACGTCATGGACATGGTCGGGATCGACCGCCGAGGCGAGCCCCAGCGTATCGGCGAGCTGGGCGTTGCTCGGATTGCGCAACGCCCGCCCCTCGGCGACCACCACCGGCAAGTCCCCGTCGCGCAACGCGAAGCATTCCATGAAGCCCGCGGCGTCGGCATCGGTCTCGGTATCGATCCGCCGGTGCGGCAACGCATTGCGCGACAGGAAATTCTCGATCCGCACGGTGTCCGACGCATGGCCCGGCCCGACCAAGGCGACGCCGGCGGTACCGTGGATCAGCATGCCGACCCGGCGCAGGATGAACGCGCGCATGATGATCTCGCCAATATCGGGTTCGGCGGCCATCATCCGGCGGAACTCGACCCGGCCGACGCGCACTACGCGAGTCGTGCCCTTTGCGCGCGCGGTGACCAGGATCGTGCGGTCGTTGAACAAGTCGAGTTCGCCGGTGAACTGGCGCGGCACATGCGTGTGGACCACGGTCTCCTGGCCCTTCACGTCGACGTCGAGGATCTCGATCCCGCCGCCCAGACACAGGAAGAAGTCCACGCTGCGATCGCCGCGGCGGAACAACAACGTGCCGTCGTCCAGGACTTCTTCGGTGCCGAACGCCGCGACTCGCGCCGCCATCTCGTCGGACAGCGAGGGGAACGTCTGCGCCTCGCGCAAATACGGATCGGAAGGATCGAGTCGTTGCGGCTGCGAATCATGTTCCATGACGGCATTCTACCGCAACTATCGCAGGTGCGAAGAGCGGCGCGGACCAAAGCTCGCGCCGCCCGTCTCAAGCGTCAGCCGGGTCAGCGGCAGTAGCGGACGCGCACCCGGCGATCGAGGTACGGATCGTAGACGCGGCGCACGGTGCACCGGTCCCAGCCGCGACGCTCGTAATCGCGGTAATAATAGCCGTCGGTCGGATAATAGCCCCGGTCGCGATAATAGCGGCGGTCATAATCGTAACGACGGTCGTAATCGTAGCGGCGGTCGTTGCCGCTGGCGAGCGCGGCGCCGATCGCCAGACCGGCGATGCCCGCGACGATCGCAGTGCCGCCGTCGTCGCGGTGATGATAGCGGCGATAGCGCTGCGCCTCGGCCGTCGGGGCGACCGCGGTCAGCACGCTCGCGCCGAGCACCGTGCCGAGCACCGCCTTGGTGACAAGATTGGCCATGAGTTGCTCCTCTCGTAACGCGCGCCGTGCAATCCGGGATGGAGTCGCGGCGCTGATGCTGAGGATTTAACGCGCGGCGTCTGAATGGGTTCGGAATCGGGTGTTCAGCCCGCGTTTAGCCGGTAAGGAACCGCGATGGCTTACTGGCTTCTCCGCTCCGAACCCGACGCCTATTCGTGGGACGATCTCATCCGCGACGGCGGCACCGAATGGAATGGCGTGCGCAACTACACTGCGCGCAATTTCCTCAAGGACATGCAGCCGGGCGACCAGGCGATCTTCTACCATTCGAACACCGAAAAGGCCGCGGTGGGGATCATGGAGATCACCCGCGCCTGGCAGCCCGATGGCGACGACGGCAAATGGGCGAGCGTCGCGGTCAAGCCGCTCGAGAAGTTGGCGAAGCCCGTGCCGCTCGCCGACATCAAGGCCGAGCCGCGGCTTGCCGGAATCGAAGTGCTGCGCCAGTCGCGGCTGTCGGTCACCCCCGTGCGCGACGCGGAGTGGAAGGTGCTGCTGGAGATGGGGGGACGTTGAGCGCAAGCTGCGGGAAGCACGGTCGCGACCCGTACGGCATGATCCCTCCACGAAAGGACATGCCATGACGCTCAACTTCACCACCACCCTTTCCCCCGTCGGCGCGCTGACGCTGGTGGCGAGCGACGCCGGGCTCGTCGCGATCCTCTGGGAAAACGACCGCCCCGGCCGGGTCAAGCTCGGCGCGATGGCCGAGGCGCCCGACCACCCCGTGCTCGCCGAGACCGCACGCCAGCTCCGCGATTATTTCGACGGCAGGCGGACAAGCTTCGACCTGCCGCTCGACTTCCGCGGCACCGATTTCCAGAGACGCGTCTGGGCCGCGCTGCTGACGATCCCGTTCGGCGAGACGCGCAGCTATGGCGCCATCGCGCGCCAGATCGGCCGGCCGAACGCCTCGCGTGCCGTCGGCGCGGCGAATGGCCGCAACCCGATCTCGATCGTCGCGCCGTGCCACCGCGTGATCGGCACCAACGGTGCGCTCACCGGCTTTGCGGGCGGGCTGGCGGCAAAGGAATTGCTGCTCGGGATCGAGCGGGGAGACTGATTGAGTGGTTCTCTTAGCCCCTCCCCTTCAGGGGAGGGGCTTGAGATCACGCACTGAACGTAGAGACCACCCGGTTCCGCCCAGCCTGCTTGGCGGTGTAGAGAAGCTTGTCGACCGCGTCGCAAAAGTGGCGCGCCTCGCCATCGACCGGCGGAATGACCGTGCCCACGCCGACGCTCACCGTCACTGCCGCGAACGGGGAATGGTCCTGCCGGATCTGCAGCGCCTCGACCGCGGCACGGCATTGCTCGGCGATCGCCTGTGCTTCGGCCTCGTCGGTCTCGGGCAGCAGCAGCGCGAATTCCTCGCCGCCATAGCGCGCAAAGATCCCGCGCGTGCCCAGCCCGATCTGCTTGAGCGCCCCGGCAACCTGCACCAGGCACGCGTCGCCCTGCACATGGCCGTACAGGTCGTTATACTGCTTGAAGTGATCGATATCGAGCAGCACCAGCGACAGCGGCCGCTGCACCGCGCGCGCGGCGTTCCATTCGACCTGGAGCCGCTCGTCGAGCAGCCGGCGATTGGCGCAGCCGGTGAGACCGTCCTCGAACGACAGCGCCTCGAGCTTCTTCTGCATCTTGAGCAGTTCGTGTTCGATCCGCTTGCGCTCGCTGATGTCGAACATGAAGCCGATCAGGCTCTCGACCTCGCCGGCTTCGTTGCGCACGACATGGACGACGTCGCGGATCCAGACATAGCCCTTGTCCTTGGTCAGCGCGCGATAATCGGCCTCGTGATCGACTCCTGCCACCGATTGCGACACGCAGAAGTTGACGACATTGTCGCGATCCTCGGGATGGATGCGCGAGGCCCAGTCCTCGACCGAGATCCAGCTATCCTGGCTCCAGCCGAGCAGTGGCTCGATCTGCGGGCCGATATAGACGAAGCGCATCGTCGCCCAGTCGATCTTCCACGGGATCGCCATCGTCGATTCGAGCAGCGTCTTGTAGAGCGCAGGATCGTTGGCTTCGGGCAGCGCGCGGAACTGGTCGAAGTAATTATGCTGCAGCGGCATGTTCATGGACGGCGACCCTCGAGATGGGTGTGCACGGTGTCCGCCGCGTTCCAGTACCAATAGGTGAAGCTGTCCTTGGTCTGCAGCAGCGTGTGGGTGGTGATCGCGTCGTAGTGGATGTCGCCCCAGGCGGCGCGCGCGGAGTTGCGATTATTGTGCAGGTCGATGCACTCGCTGCCGAGCAGCAAAGGCTTGGGCGGGATATAGAGCGCAGAGCCCTGCGGCACCCACAGGTCGGCAAGGCGGATCACGCCCTTGCCCTGCCAATAGCGGCCGACCGAGATCACCAGCGGAAAATTGGGGTCGGTCGAGGCGAAGACGTGCGGGAAATCATGGTGCTCCAGGTCGGTGCACACCACGCTGAGCAGCCGGTTCCCCTGCGCGGGGTTGGTGTTCTGATAGGGCGACCAATGCCCGGCGAACACGCCATATCGATATTCGACCTGGTGGAGCAGCCCGCCAGGGCTGTCGACCTGGATCGCCTCGCCCGGCTCGACCAGCGTGATGCCGAACGCCGCTGCGTTGTCGCGCGTCGCCCACATCGGCTCGTAGCGGACTTCGCCGGGCGCGAAGCCGAGCTGGGTCTCGTTGCCATAGCCCTTGTCCGTCACGAAACCGATCGTGCCGGTGACCTGATGCTCGGCGCCGATCGCCACTTCGGGACCGGTACGTGCGGGAGTGAGGAGCGTCACGCCGTTGGGCACGCTGGCAACATAGCCCGGCGTGCCGCCGTCATTGTAGAAGAATGGCGTCTCGTCGACATTCACTTCGATTTCCGACATCTCCATGATGAAGACCGGCGGAATGAACTCATAGTCCGGGAAATTCGGGACGAAAGGCGTGGGCGGATTGATCAGTGCGTGCAGCATGGTCGGCCTGCTCGTTTCGAGGAAGCCCGAATGTCCCCCGCGCACGTTGAAATGCAGTTAATGCCTCCGCAATTTCCCGGAGCCGGCACACCTGCAAAGCAAAAGGCGCCGGAGTTTCCTCCAGCGCCTTTCTTTTCATATCAAATACTTCAGGCTGCCTGCTTGGCCCGCGACGCCTTCTTGCGCTCGTGCGGATCGAGGTGGCGCTTGCGCAGCCGAATCTTGGTCGGCGTGACTTCGACCATCTCGTCGTCGTCGATATAGGCGATCGCCTGCTCGAGCGTCATCTTCTTCGGCGGGGTCAGGCGGACGGCATCGTCCTTGCCGCCCGATGCGCGGAAGTTGGTGAGCTGCTTGGCCTTCATCGGATTGACCTCGAGGTCATCCGTCTTGGCGTTCTCGCCGACGATCATGCCCTCATAGAGCGCCTCGCCATGGCCGACGAACAGGATGCCGCGCTCTTCGAGCGGACCGAGTGCGTAGGACTGCGCCTCGCCGTTGCCGTTCGAGATCAGCACGCCGTTCTTGCGGCCTTCGATCTGGCCCTTGTGCGGGCCATACTTCTCGAACAGCCGGTTCATGATGCCGGTGCCGCGGGTGTCCGACAGGAACTCGCCGTGATAGCCGATCAGGCCGCGCGACGGCGCCGAGAAGGTGATGCGGGTCTTGCCGCCACCCGACGGACGCATGTCGGTCATCTCGCCCTTGCGCTGGTTCATCTTGTCGACGACCGTGCCCGAATATTCATCGTCCACGTCGATCACGACGGTTTCGTACGGTTCTGTCTTCTTGCCGTCCTCGTCCTCGCGGAACAGCACACGCGGGCGGCTGATGCCGAGCTCGAAGCCCTCGCGGCGCATCGTCTCGATCAGCACGCCAAGCTGAAGCTCGCCGCGGCCGGCGACTTCGAAGCTGTCGCGGTCCTCGCTCTCGGTGACCTTGATCGCGACGTTCGACTCGGCTTCGCGCTCGAGGCGGTCGCGGATCATGCGGCTGGTGACCTTGCTGCCCTCGCGGCCCGCCATCGGCGAATCGTTGACGGCGAAGCGCATCGACAGCGTCGGCGGATCGATCGGCTGCGCCTGGATCGCCTCGGTAACCGACGTGTCGGCGATGGTGTTCGACACGGTGGCGACGGTCAGGCCGGCGAGCGAGATGATGTCGCCTGCCTTGGCTTCGTCGACGGGCACGCGATCCAGGCCGCGGAACGACATGATCTTCGACGCGCGGCCGGTCTCGATGACCTTGCCGTCCATGTCGATCGCATGGATCGGCTGGTTGACCTTGACCACGCCCGAATTGACGCGGCCGGTGAGGATGCGGCCGAGGAAGTTGTCGCGGTCGAGCAGCGTCACCAGGAAGGTGAAGGGCGTGCCATCGACTTCGACCTTGGGCGGCGGCACGTGATCGACGATCTTCTGGAACAGCGGCTTGAGCGTACCCTCGCGCAGCGTCGGGTCCTCATTGGCATAGCCGTTGCGGCCCGAGGCGTAGAGCACCGGAAAGTCGAGCTGCTCGTCGGTCGCGTCGAGCGACACGAACAGATCGAACACTTCGTCGAGCACTTCCTGGATGCGCTCGTCCGGACGGTCGATCTTGTTGACGACCACGATCGGGCGCAGCCCGAGCTTCAGTGCCTTGCCGGTGACGAACTTGGTCTGCGGCATTGCGCCTTCCGACGAATCGACCAGCAGGATGACGCCGTCGACCATCGAGAGGATGCGCTCCACCTCGCCGCCGAAATCGGCGTGGCCCGGCGTATCGACGATGTTGATGCGGGTGCCTTCCCAGTCGACCGAGGTCGGCTTGGCGAGAATCGTGATCCCGCGCTCCTTTTCGAGGTCGTTCGAATCCATCGCGCGCTCTTCGACGCGCTGGTTGTCACGGAACGTGCCGGACTGGCGGAAGAGCTGGTCGACGAGCGTGGTCTTGCCATGATCGACGTGGGCGATGATCGCCACGTTGCGGAGGTTCATGCGTATATCCTGATTGGCCGCGAAAGGCGGTTGCGCGGGCGCCCTTAGCGCAATTTGTGCGTTGCGGGAAGGGCAAGCACCGCTAGGGATCACTACATGAGCGAACCATTGAAGATTCTCGTCATCCTGGGCAGCGTCCGCGAAGGCCGAATGGCCGAGCCGGTCGGCAAGTGGGTATGCGCGCAGGCCGCGGGCCGGCCCGAGCTCGACTGCGAGCTGGTCGACCTCAAGGATTGGGATCTGCCCTTCTATGCATTCCGCGATCCGCCCGCGAAGGGGAATTACACCGATCCGCTCCAGCGCCGCTGGGCCGAGAAGGTCGCCAGCGCCGATGGCTATATTCTGATCTGCCCCGAATATAATCACGGCCCGCCCGCGGTGCTCAAGAACGCGCTCGACTTCGTCTATGCCGAGTGGAACCGCAAGCCGGTGACCTATGTCGGCTATGGCGGCAACGGCGCGGCGCGCTCGATCGAGCTGCTCACCTGCATCTCGCGCGAGCTGCAGATGGCGCCGCTCGAGGGCTCGGTCCACATCATGGGCGTGTGGGGCAAGGTGAAGGAGGGCGTCTTCACCGGCGACGACAAGGATCTCAAGTGGCTCGGCCACGGGTTTGACGAGATCGCCTGGTGGGGAAACGCGCTCAAGGCGGCGCGCGGCTGACCTTGGCGCATGCCGCATAGTGTACTATCTAACTGACACACTTGGATAGCTGCCGCGAAGCCCCTATGCTGGGTCGCGACAGCGTTGGAGGGTTACGAATGGCGACCGAGACTGCACTGGCCGAAAAGGACCTGGTACTGACGCCGCCCGATCCCGTGCCGGTGGTCGCGCCCGAAAAGGCCGCGGGGCTGGTGCCGGTGGAAGACACCAAGAAGACCGAGCTCGACAAGCGCGTCGACGGCTTCATCGACGATCTCGTCGCGCAGGACGTCAACTCGCCCGAATTCGGCAAGCGCGTCGATGCGATCGCGGCGATGGGGCAGAAGGAGATCCGCGACGCGGCGGGCCAGTCGAACCGCTTCCTCGATCGACCGGTCCGCGCGATGGGCAACGATACCGGCGTCGGTGCCGATCTGCTCCAGCTCCGGAAAACCGTCGAGGAGCTCGATCCCGGCCGCAACGGCAAGCTGATCGGCGGGAATGACGGCTTCCTCTCGAAGCTGTTCGGCGGTTCGCCGCTCAAGCAGTATTTCCGCAAGTACCAGTCGTCGCAGAGCCATATCAACGGCATCCTCAAGAGCCTTGCCAGCGGCAAGGACGAGCTGCTGATGGACAATGCCGCGATCGATACCGAGCGGGCGAACCTGTGGAACGCGATGGGTCGGCTCGAGCAGATGATCTATCTGTCCAAGGCGATGGACGCCAAGATCGAGGACAAGGCCAACGAGCTCGACCACAGCGACCCCGCCAAGGCCAAGGCGCTGCGCGAGACCGCTTTGTTCTACGTCCGCCAGCGCACCCAGGACCTGCTCACCCAGATGGCAGTGACCGTGCAGGGCTATCTCGCGCTCGATCTGGTCAAGAAGAACAATGTCGAGCTGGTCAAGGGCGTCGACCGCGCCTCGACCACGACCGTCTCGGCGCTGCGCACCGCGGTCACCGTCGCGCAGGCGCTGACCAACCAGAAGCTGGTGCTCGACCAGATCACCGCGATCAACACCACCACCGCGGGCCTGATCGATTCGACCGGTGCGCTGCTCAAGAGCAACACCGCGTCGATCCACGAGCAGGCGGCGAGCTCGACGATTCCGGTCGAGACGCTCCAGCGCGCATTCCAGAACATCTACGACACGATGGACGCGATCGACACCTTCAAGCTGAAGGCGCTCGACAGCATGAAGACCACGGTCAACACGCTCTCGAACGAAGTCGAGAAGTCGAAGGGCTATATCGCCCGCGCCGAGGGCGCCGCGCAGAACCAGGGCGGCGGTTCGGCCGACACGTTCAAGCTGGAGGCGATGTAGGCCCGTGACCGATGTCGATCGCCTGCGCGCGCGTGCCGACGAGCTGATCGAGCGCAGCCGCGCCCGTGCGCCGGCGAACGCGGCCGACCAGCGCCTGCGCCGCCGCCGCGAGGCCGAAGTGGTCCGCCGGGTGACGCGGATCGCGATCGCCGATGGCGCGATCATTGCCGGCGCGATCGTCTTCGCGCTGGCGGTAGCGCCGCTGGGGATCATGGGCGCGATGCTCGTCGCGCTGCTGCTGATCGTCGCGACGATCTTCTTCGCCGCTTTGCCCGCGGGCGGCGGCGCCCCCGAAATCGAGCAACTCGCGCAGATCCCGCTCAAGGCATTGCCGCGCACCACCGAGCATTGGCTCGACACCCAGCGCGCCGCCCTCCCAGCGCCGGTCCACGGGCTGGTCGATTCGATCGGGGTGAAGCTCGAGTTCCTCGCGCCCCAGCTCGCCTTGCTCGACGAGAAGTCGCCCGCGGCGGGCGAAGTCCGGAAACTGGTGGGCGAGCAATTGCCCGAACTGATCAAGGGCTATGCCCGCGTCCCCGAACCGCTCCGCCGCGTCGAGCGCAACGGGCTGACGCCGGACCAGCAGCTTGCGCAGGGCCTCCAGGTGATCGACGACGAAATCGCTGAGATGTCCGCGCAGCTCGCCCAGGGCGATCTCGACCTGCTCGCGACGCGCGGCCGCTATCTCCAGATCAAATATCAGGGCGACGAGGTCGGCAACGGCCCGCAGTAACGCGCGTCGAAATCGCGCGCGAGCTGGCCGAGGCTGACCGCTCCGAAACGCGCGATCAGCAGCTTCTCGGCCTCGCTCAGCGCATCCGCCAGCGATTCGTTGACCAGTCTCTCGACCAGGCAGTGCGTCGGCCCGCTTTCACTGCCGATCGCGAATATCTCTGGGCCACCCACTGCGCGATGCACGTCGAGCAGCGAGATCGTATCGAGATCGGCGGCGAGCACCCAACCGCCGCCATGCCCCTTCCCCGACCGCACATAGCCTGCGTCGCGCAGCCCGGCCATCGTCCGGCGGACCACCACCGGGTTGGTTCGCAGCATCGTCGCGATCGCGTCCGAGGTCATCGGTCCGTCGTGCCGCGCCATGTGGAGCAGCACATGGAGCATCCGGGATAGGCGGCTGTCGCGTCGCATCGGCAATTCCTTGGCCCCCACGCCGTATTTGGCAAGCGGCATGCATCATGATACATTTGATGTTACATGATTCGCAGGAGTGTTGGAATGCGCCGAATGAACGACCCCGATCGCTGGAACGAGATGGCCAAGCAGTATGAGGAGACTGCGCACCCTTTCACTGCGCCCTTCGCCGAAGCCGCGCTGGCACGCGTGCCGATAACGTCGCAGACTCGGCTGCTCGACGTGGCGACCGGAACCGGCGCGCTGGCGCTCGCGGCCGCCTGGGCGGGCGCGCAGGTGCTGGCGACCGACTTCTCGCCCGGCATGGTCGCGCGGGCGACCGCGCACGGGCTGCCCAATCTCGAAGGCCGGACGATGGATGGCCAGGCGCTCGATCTGCCCGATGCGTCGTTCGACGCAGTCTTCTCGGTGTTCGGCGTGATGTTGTTCCCCGATTGGCGCAAGGGCCTCGCCGAAATGGCGCGCGTCACCAAGCCGGGCGGGCACGGCGTGGTCGCCACCTGGCAGAGCCAGGGCGCCGCGACGCATCTGCTGCTCGGCAACGTGGTGCGCGACCTGTTCCCGACACGCGAATGGCGCACCGGCCTGCCCGAAGGCGTGACGGTGCTCGGCGACCCCGCGCGGCTGGCGACGGAGATGGTCGCCGCGGGCTTTGCGGCGCCGGCGATCGAGACGATGACCAGCGACTATCTGCTGCGGATGACCGATCTCGATCCCGAGACCCAATTCGGGCTGAGCGAGGATTGGGGCGCGCTGGAACCCGCCGACAAGCAGGCAGTGATCGACGAAGTGTACCGCCGCGCCGATGGGCGCGATGTGCTGCCCGTGCCTTCGACGGCGCTGATCGCAGTGGCGGTGCGCTGACACTAGGTTGTGTGACATTCAGCAAGTGCCGCGAAGAGAAGATCCTCCCCCGGCGGTGGAGGTGGCAGCCGAAGGCTGACGGAGGGGTAGTCTCCACGAGCGATGTCGCTTGCGGAGACTACCCCTCCACCGCTCGCGGTCCCCCTCGCCCTCCGGGGGAGGATCGAATGCTCGGTCAGCCCTTGCGGGCCTGAATGTCGATACGCCCTAGGCCCGCCCCACTCCAGCCTCAGCCCGCTCGCGCAGCCGCTCCACCGCCGCAGCATGAATCCCCGGCGCCGTCACCAGCACCCCGAACGCCTCGGCCTTGGGGGTGTTGAAACCCAGCGTCCGCCCGAACGCATCGCTCACCGCCGCTCCCGCCTCCTGTGCGAGCAGCACCGCGGCGGCGATGTCCCATTCGTTGCCCCAGCGGATCGTCGCGAGCAGATCGGCTTCGCCCGCAGCGACCATCGCGATCCGCAGCGCGATCGAATTGGGCCTGGCGACCATCGCCAAGTCGCGATCGACCTTCGAAAGCTGGTCGGCGGGCACCCGCGCGCCGGCAAGCTCGCTGCGTTCGGCGACCCGAAGCCGCTCGCCGTTGCGAAAAGCGCCCTGCCCCGCCGTGGCGGTCCACACTTCGTTGCGCGCCGGCGCGTCGAGCACGCTGATCACCGGCCGCCCTTTCTCGACCAGCGCGACAGAGACGCACCAGCCGGGCCGCCCGCGTAAATAGTCGCGCGTACCGTCGATCGGGTCGACCACCCAGATCCGCTCGGCATCCAATCGCGCGGCATTGTCGATCGTCTCCTCGGAGAGCCAGCCGGCATCGGGGAGAAGTTCGCCGAGCCGATAGCGCAGCATCCCATCCACCTCGAGATCGACGGCGCACACCGGATTGCCCGGCGACTTCTCCCAGCGCCGGAAATCGGTATCCCACAATTTGATCGCGAACCGCCCGGCGTCGGCGGTGATCTCCGCAACCTTGGCCGCCAGGTCATGCACCGGCGATCGTCATCCCGTCGATGCGCAGCGTCGGCGCGTTGATCCCGTAGCGGAATTCCAGGTCGTTCGCGGGGGTGAGCGCCAGGAACATGTCCTTCAAATTGCCCGCAATCGTGATCTCGGAAACGGCGCGCGTGATCTCGCCCTTCTCGATCAGGAACCCCGCGGCACCGCGGCTGTAATCGCCGGTGACGCCGTTGACGCCCTGCCCGATCAGCTCGGTGACCAGTATGCCGCGGTCGATCTCGCCGACAAGGGTCTCGGGCGGAATATTGCCCGGCTGCATATAGAGGTTGCTCGGTGCCACGCCGGGCGCGCCCGCGCCGCCGCGCGCAGCATGGCCGGTGGGCTCGAGCCCCAATTGCCGCGCCGAGGCGCTGTCGAGCAGCCAGGTCTCGAGCATGCCCTGGTCGACCAGCTTGAGCGGTAGCACCGGCAACCCTTCGCCGTCGAAGGGCCGCGAGCGCAACCCGCGCGGGCGGTGCGGATCATCGCAAATCGTCACTCCCTTGGCGAAGACCTGCTTGCCCAGGCAATCGAGCAGAAAGCTGGTTTTCCGGGTGATCGAAGCGCCGCCGATCGCGCCGAGCAGGTGCCCGACCAGCCCCGCCGACACCCGGCGATCGAACACCACCGGCATCGCCCCGCTCGGCACCTTGGCAGGATCGAGCCGCGCCACCGCGCGCTCTCCGGCGAGTCGGCCGATCGCCTCAGGCGATTCGAGCATCGCCGCGTGGCGCGCGCTGTGATGCGCATAGTCGCGCTCCATCGCGCCTTCGACTCCCGCGAGAACGCTTGCCGAGACGCCGTGGCTGGTCTGGGCATAGGCGCCGGTGAAGCCGTGGCTGGTAGCGATCGCGACAAGCGAGCGGCTCGCGCCGGCGCTGCCGCCCTCGCTGTTGGTCACGCCCTCGACGGCGCGCGCCGCATCCTCGGCAGCCAGCGCACGCGCCTTGAGCACTTCGGGCGGTTCGTTGGCGCCGTCGTCGAGGTCGAGCAACGGCGGGCTGCCGTGCAGCAGCCGTTCGTGCGGCGCTAGCCCGGCCCATTTATCCTCGGGCGCCTCGCGCGCCATCGCGATCGCGCGCTCGACCAGCGCATCGAGCGAGTCGCTGCTGAGATCCGACGTCGACACGCTCGCCGAGCGCTGCCCGACGAATACCCGCAGCCCGAGTTCCTCGCTTTCCGAGCGCTCGACATCCTCGAGCGCGCCCATCCGCACCGATACCGAGAGCGAGCGATCCGCGGCGAACACCGCGTCCGACGCTTCGGCGCCGGCCGCCCGCGCGCGATCGACGATATCGTGGACGCGTTCGCAGGCTTGGGACTCGGTCAGCATCGCAGCGACTTAGGGAGCCGCCTGCCCGACGTCAAAGTGTCTGGCCGACAACAAAGCATGCCGCGAACATCAGCAGCCCGGCATTGCGGTTCGATCGGAAGCGGTGAAGCGCGTTGGCGCCGTCGGCCGGCACCAAAGTCGCCACCTGCCAGCCGAGGTGCAACGCCATCGGCAGCAGCGCGAGCAGCGCCAGCGGATCGGGGCGGAGCTGCCAGAATGCCGCGCCCCAAAACGCCAGCGCCACCGCGTAAAAGCCGGCAACCCCGGCGCGGACCTGCCCCCCCAGCCGCCGCGCCGACGAACGCACGCCGACCAGCGCATCGTCCTCGACATCCTGCAGCGCGTAGATGGTATCGTAGCCGATCACCCAAAGGATGCAGCCAGCGTACAGCAGCAACCCCGGCACCCAGCCCCAAGCAGGCGCCTCGGCCCAGCCGACCAGCGCCGCCCAGGAAAATACCAAACCCAGCCACGCCTGCGGCCACCAGGTGATCCGCTTCATGAACGGATAGGCGGCAACCAGCGCGAGGCTGCCCACCGCCACACCCGCCGCGAGCGGAGTCAGCTGGACCAGCACCACCAGCCCGATCGCGCACAAGCCGAGCAGCCACGCCCAGGCCGCCTTGAGCGATACCGCCCCGCTCGCCAGCGGCCGGCTGGCAGTACGCGCGACCTGCCGGTCGAGGTCGCGATCGACGATGTCGTTATATACGCAGCCCGCGCCGCGCATCGCGATGCTGCCGAGCAGGAACCACAGCACCAGGTCCCAGCGCGCGATCGCGTTGCCGGAGAGCGCGATCGCCCAGGCGCTGGGCCAGAACAGCAGCCACCAGCCGATCGGTCGATCGAACCGCGCGAGCAGCGCGAACGGGCGCAAAGCGGTGGGCAGCATGCCCACAAGCCCGCGATGCTCGGTATCGGGTACGATTTGCTGCGCTGTCATGCGCCCGTCTTCGCCTGCGACGGGCAAAGATCAAGCCGGTTGATTGCGACAATCCGGATTCCTCGGTGGCAATGTAGGATTTGCCGTGCCAGCCTCGCCGCCACGCTCTTTGAACGGTGCAGATGTCGCTTTCCATGAGGCGCAACACTGTTTCAACGCCACGCAAATTTTGGAATGAAAAAATGCGCAAAGTGCGAAGTTAAGCGCGGCAAATCCTACAGGTCCCCACGCGACTCGGGGGTGACGCCGGCGGCCCCGCGCAGTACGGCTTGGCCATGCCCGCAACCCCCGCCTGGCCGCCGCAGTCCACTCCGCGCCTGTTCGTCGAGACCGAGCTCGCGCCCGGGCCTCTCCGCATCGACGGCCCGCCCGCGCACTATCTCATCCAGGTGATGCGGATGAAGGCCGGCGATCCGGTCAAGCTGTTCGACGATCGCACCGGCGAATGGCTCGGCATCGCCCAGGCAGTGGGCAAGCGCGACCTCGTCCTCGACGTGACCGACAAGCTCCGCGAGCGCGAGCCCGTCCCCGACCTCTGGCTGTGCGCCGCCCCGATCAAGAAGGGCCGGGTCGATTGGGTTGCCGAGAAAGCCTGCGAACTTGGCGTCGCCCGGCTCGCCCCGGTGCTCACCCGCCGCGCGGTGGTCGACAAGCTCAACCTCGATCGGCTGCGCAGCCACATGATCGAGGCCGCCGAGCAATGCGGCCGCACCGCGCTTCCCGAGCTGGTCGAACCCGTCAAGCTGCCCGCGCTGCTGCGCGACTGGCCCGAGGGCCGCACGCTGTTCTTCGCCGACGAGACCGGCGGCACTCCCGCGGCGCAGGCGATGCAGGCGCACAAGGGCCCCGCGGCGATCCTGGTCGGCCCCGAAGGCGGCTTCGATGCCGAGGAGCGCGACGCGATCCGCGCGCACCCCGCCGCGGTCGGGATCGGGCTCGGACCGCGCATCCTGCGCGCCGAAACCGCGGCGGCGGCGGCGGTAAGTCTTTGGATGGCAACGGCCGGGGATTGGTGACCGAACGGTATGAAAATCGCACTGGCGTGGGTCCCCCTGCGCAGCTAAAGGCCCGCGCATGAGCACGAAGACCGTTTCGAACAGCAACGCAGCGGTCATCGAGGACCGTGCCCAGCTCGTCGAGTATTTCGCCCGCGGCGAGAAGCCCGCCGAGCGCTGGAAGATCGGCACCGAGCACGAGAAGTTCGTCTACTGGAAGACGCCGGACCACCGCGCGCCCAGCTATGAGGAACCCGGTGGCATCCACGCGCTGCTGATCGGCCTGACGCAGTTTGGCTGGAAGCCGATCTACGAGGGCGACAACGTCATCGCGCTCTCGGGTCCCGACGGCGCGATCAGCCTCGAGCCCGCCGGCCAGTTCGAGCTGTCAGGCGCCCCGCTCGACAACCTGCATGAGACGTGCGCCGAGACCGGGCGTCACCTCCAACAGGTCAAGGAAGTCGGCGACCGGCTCGGCATCGGCTTCCTCGGCCTCGGCATGTGGCACGACAAGACCCGCGCCGAGCTGCCGATCATGCCCAAGGGCCGCTACGACATCATGCTGCGCCACATGCCGCGCGTCGGCACGCTCGGGCTCGACATGATGCTGCGCACCTGCACGATCCAAGTGAACCTGGATTATGCCAGCGAAGCCGACATGGCCAAGAAGTTCCGCGTCGGGCTCGCGCTGCAGCCGCTGGCGACCGCGTTGTTCGCCAATTCGCCCTTTACCGAGGGCAAGCCCAACGGCTTCCTGAGCTTCCGCAGCCATATCTGGTCGGACACCGATCCGGCACGCACCGGCATGCTGCCCTTCGTGTTCGAGGACGGCTTCGGCTACGAGCGCTACACCGACTACGCGCTCGATGTGCCGATGTACTTCGTCTACCGCGACGGCAAATATATCGACGCCGCCGGGCAGAGCTTCCGCGATTTCCTGCGTGGCGAGCTGCCTGCCTATCCGGGGCAGAAGCCGACGATCGACGATTGGGCCGACCACCTGTCCACTGCCTTCCCCGAAGTGCGGATGAAGCAGTTCCTCGAAATGCGCGGCGCCGATGGCGGGCGCTGGGGCCGGATCTGCGCGCTGCCGGCATTCTGGGTTGGGCTGCTCTACGACGGCGCGGCGCTCGATGCGGCCTGGGACTTGGTCAAGGGCTGGTCGATGGAGCAGCGCGAGGCGCTGCGCAGCGCAGTGCCAAAGCTCGCGCTCGACGCCCCGATTCCTGGCGGCGGCACGCTCAAGGACATCGCTGGCCAAGTGCTCGATATCGCCGCAGCCGGGCTCAACGCCCGCGCGCGCTTCAATGCTTCGGGTGATAACGAGAGCGGCTTCCTCGATCCGCTGCGCGAGATCGTCCGCACCGGCAAGGTGCCGGCGCAGATGCTGCTCGACCGCTTCAACGGCGACTGGGCTGGCGATATCTCGCGGGTCTACGAAGAAGCGAAGTTCTGACGGTTATCTCAGCCGCGCAAACAGCCGCGGCACTACGCCGTTGCGCGCCATCCAGGCCGAATATTCGCGATACGCCGGATCGCCGCCGAGATGCCGCTCCTCGGTCCGCGCCCGCCAGTAATAGACCCCGCTGACGCACGCCATCACCGCGGCGTTGCGCACCGCGTCGTGCCAGCCGGTGGTGGCGAGGAAGGGCATGGTCGAGAGCCACCAGAAGATGTTCTTCGAAAGGTATGCCGGGTGGCGTGACCAGGCATAGGGGCCGTGGGTCAGGATCCCGCGATGCGTGAGATTGGAAAAGCGCAGCCCGAACGCGATCGTCGCCGAGGCATAGATCGCTGTGAGCCCGACCAGCACCGTGCCCATCACCGGCAGCACCCAGGGCGCGCCGCCCAACCAGTACGACCAGTCGGCGCTGCCCTGGTGATAGTCGAGCGGGCCGCCATTCCCCATCAGCAGGAAGGGCGGGTAGCAGATCAGCGCCGCGGTCCAGCCCGCGGCATAGGGGTTGGCGGTGCGAATATGCGCGTCGAGCGGGCGGAAGGTGAGGATGTACCCGGCAGTGGCGAACGCCACGTCTATCACGAACATGAAGGTGACGCAGTACATCGCCAGCTTGACCGGATCGTCGAGCACCGCACGCGGATCGATCGACACGAACTCGGCAAATCCCGGCGGCACGATCGCGACCATGAAGGCGAGGAAGAACGCCTTCACTGCCCAGCTGCGCAGATGATTGAAGATCGCCTCGGCGTCCCAGCCCTCGGCCCCCATCGCCCAGGCGCCGAGCGCCCAGGCGCCGTCGCGCGGCTCGATCAGCTTGCGGTCGAGCCAAAGTACATAGGGCACCGACAGCACGAACAGCGCCGGCGCCGCGACGGTGAAGCATTGCATCGCGAAAGGATAATTGGCGTAGCGCGTGTCCCACCAGACCCGCCCGAGCGCATAGATCGCGGCGATCGCGCCCCATGTCAGCCACAGCCCGGTGAGCTTGGTCACCGAAATATCGAGCGTCTCACGCCAGGGCCGTTTCAGGCTCCAGTCGATGCCGGTGGAGGGATTGCGGTGCACCTTGTCGACGACCAGCGACCACACCACCATCGGCAGCGCGCAGGCGACGACATTGACCAGCGCGGCATAGGGCCCGGCCATGCCGAACCAGTGCGCGGCCAATACCCAGGCGGTCATTCCCGCCAGGCCGGCCAATCCGACGCCACCGCTCACTGCCGAGCGCGGGCGCGGATCGGCCTTGGCGCCACGGGCCAATGCGGGATCGTGATACATGGCCGAAACATCTAGCCCGCAATGGTTAGGGAGCAGTGAAGGATAAGACGCTCCCCGCCCCCTTTACCGCCGCCATTCCAACGGCCTAAGAGCCGCCATCCCTTCCTCCGATGAGGTCGCTCCATCTATGCTCCGTGCGCTTTCCGCCGCCGCCCTGCTCCTTGCCTCCGCCGCACCCGCGCTCGCCCAGGTTTCAGCGCCCCAGCCAGTGCCGATCGAGAACAGCATCCCGGAAGCGCGCGACATCGCCTATCCCGGCACCTTGCTGCTGGACGTTGACGCGACCGATACCCAGCGCGGCATCTTCCGCGTCAAGCAGACGATCCCGGTGGCCAAGAGCGGCCATATGGTGCTGCTCTATCCGAAATGGCTGCCCGGTAAGCACGGCCCCCGCGGTGAGATCGAGAAGCTGACCGGCCTCCAGATCCGCGCCAACGGCAAGGTAGTGCCGTGGAAGCGCGATCCGGTCGATGTGTTCGCCTTCCATATCGACGTGCCGAGCGGCGCGAAGAAGCTCGATCTCGAATTCCAGTTCGCCTCGGCGACCGTCGCCGACCAGGGCCGCATCGTCATGACTCCGGCGATGATGAGCCTGCAGTTCAATTCGATGAGCCTCTATCCGGCGGGCTATTTCGTCCGCCGAATCCCGGTCCAGGCCAAGGTGAAATATCCCGAGGGCTGGTCGGCCGCATCGGGGCTGCCGTCCAAGGCGGTCGGCTCGACCTACACCTATGAGAAGACCAATTACGAAGTGCTGGTCGATTCGCCGGTGGTCGCCGGACGCTATTATCGCGCCTTCCCCTTGAGCCCGCGCGTGACGCTCGACGTGTTCGCCGACAGCCCCGAGGAGCTCGAGGCCAAGCCCGAGCAGATCGAGGCGCACAAGCGCCTCGTCGACCAGGCAGTCAAAGCGATGGGGTCGCAGCAATACGACCAGTATCACTTCCTGCTTTCGATCAGCGACGAGCTCGGCGGGATCGGGCTAGAGCATCACCGCAGCTCCGAGAACGGCGTGAAGCCGGGCTATTTCATCAAGTGGGACGACAACCCGACCGGTCGCAACCTGCTTCCGCACGAATTCACCCATAGCTGGGACGGCAAGTATCGCCGCGGCGCCGATCTGTGGGCGCCCGATTACCGCACCCCCACGCGTGGTTCGCTGCTCTGGGTCTATGAGGGCCAGACTCAATTCTGGGGCTATGTCCTCCAGGCGCGCTCGGGGCTGGTGACCAAGGACAACACGCTCGAATCCTATGCTTCGATCATGGCGAGCCTCGACAACCGCAAGGCACGCGAATGGCGGCCGATGGGCGATACCACCAACGATCCGGTGATCAGCGCCCGCGCACCCAAGGGCTGGGTAAGCTGGCAGCGCTCGGAGGATTATTACAACGAAGGCCTGCTGATCTGGATGGAAGTCGATTCGATCCTGCGCGAGCAGTCGCGCGGCACCAAGTCGATCGACGATTTCGCGCAGGCGTTCTTCAAGGGTCGCGACGGCGACTACGGCCAGGTCACCTACACCTTCGACGACGTCGTCCGCACCCTCAACGCGATCCAACCCTATGACTGGCGCACGCTGCTCGACCAGCGCGTCAACCATGTGTCTTCGCGCGCGCCGCTGAGCGGCTTCGAGCGCAACGGCTATAAATTGGTCTATACCGAGGAGCCCAACAAGGCGACGCCCAAGACCACCGTCGATCTCGCATACTCGCTCGGCCTGACACTGGGTGCCAAGGGCATCACCACCGTCGCCTGGGATAGCCCCGCGTTCGACGCGGGAATCGACCTCGGCGACGAGATCGTCGCGGTCAACGGACGCGGCTATACCGGCGACCGCCTGAAGGACGCCGTCAAGCAGGCCAAGGGCGGCAAGGAGCCGATCAAGCTGCTCCTCAAGAGCGGCGATCGCTACCGCGAAGTCGCCATCGACTATCACGATGGGCTTCGCTATCCGCACCTCGTGAAGACGGCCACGGGAGAGGCTGGCCTCGACAAGTTGCTCCAGCCCCGCTGAGACGGGGCGGGGCGCCAACCAAGCAAGGTCCCTAATGCGCATCGACTTGATTCCGGTGGGCGAGAATCCGCCGCATACCCTGAACGTGATCATCGAAGTCCCGACCGGCGGCGAGCCGGTCAAGTACGAGTTCGACAAGGCCAGCGGCGCGCTGTTCGTCGATCGCATCCTCCACACGCCGATGCGCTATCCGGCGAATTACGGTTTCGTGCCGCATACGCTCTCGCCCGACGGCGATCCGCTCGACGCGCTGGTGATCGCGCGCTCGCCCTTCATCCCGGGCTGCGTCGTCCGCGCGCGCCCGATCGCAGTGCTCAACCTCGAGGACGAGGCAGGCGGCGACGAGAAGCTGGTCTGCGTCCCCGACGACAAGACCTTTCCCTATTATTCGGACATCGAGGAAAAGGACGACCTTCCCAGCATCGTGATGGAGCAGATCGAGCATTTCTTCACCCACTATAAGGACCTGGAGAAGAAGAAGTGGGTGCGCATCGGCACCTGGGGCGGCGCAGAAGATGCGCGCCGGATCACCCTGGAAGCGATCGAGCGCTACAACAGCGACAAGGCGGCGGCGAAGGAATCGGTCGACGCGACCGGCGTCGATACGCCGCAGGGCTGACCCAAGGTCTATTGCTTGACCTGGGCCCCGGCGAAGGCCGGGCCCCAGGTTCGGCGAACGCAGCAGAAATAGCGCCGTCTCTCGAGACCTTTGCACCTGGCCCCGGCCTTCGCCGGAGTACAGTTTGCTTCCACGCGCCTCGATCAGCCTCTAGGCTCGCCCCATGGCCACCCCCACCCCGCCCGGCATCGGCAACCAGATCGCGCCACCGCGCTTCCTGCTGTTCCTCGCAGTTACTGCCGCTGCTTCGCTGGCAGCGATCTCGATGCTGGGCCTGCGCACCGGCGTGATGATCGGCTTCGATGCCGGCGCCACGGTCTTCCTGCTCTCGGCGCTGCCGCTGCTGCGCCACCGCTCGGACGACATGCGCCGCTCGGCAAGCCGCAACGACGCCAACCGACTGCTGCTGCTGTTCCTTACCCTGGCCGTGAGCCTCGTCGTCCTCGTCGCGGTGGCCAGCGAGTTGATGCAGGCGCGGTCGCCCGATGCCCGTTCGATCGGGTTGATCGTCGGCACGCTGGTACTGTGCTGGGTGTTCAGCAATACGATCTACGCGCTGCATTACGCCCATCTCTACTACCGCGCCGACGACGGCGGCGATGCGGGTGGGCTGCAATTCCCCGAAGAGCCCGAGCCCGATTATTGGGACTTCGTCTATTTCGCCTTCTGCCTGGGCATGACCTTCCAGACCAGCGATGTCAGCGTCACCGACCGCGGCATCCGCAAGGTCGTCACGCTGCATTGCCTCGCGGCATTCGTGTTCAACCTTGGCATCGTCGCGTTTACGATCAACGTGCTGGGAGGATAGCGGGAGACCTACCGCTTCTTCGGCTTCTTCTTCGGGGCACGCTGCCCGGCGGCGATGGCCAGCCCAGCCCATTCGCGCAGCGTATCGGCGTCGTCATAAACGTCGTCGGGCGCGCGGCGATAGTTCATCGTGCCGATCCGGCCATTGGCGAATTGATAGGTGAAGCGGTCGCACCCGGCCGCGTCCCAGCGCGCATCGGTCTCGGCATCGGCCTTGAAGCGCAACACGCCATCCGACGTGACGATCGCGAAGGCCGCGCCGTCCAGGTACAACGTCGCGCCGCCCATCATCCGGCGCATCGTCACGCTCCCGGCCGGCTCGAGCGCCTCGCGCACCCAATCGACCAGCCCCTCGTCGAGCGCCATTATAGCCCCGCCAGCCGGGCGAGCGCGTCCCCTGCGACGCGCTGGACGCGCCATTCGTCCATGCCGACGGCGCCCATCGCACGGTAGAATTGGATCGCCGGCTCGTTCCAGTCGAGCACGGACCATTCGAAGCGCCCGCAGCCGCGATCGAGCGCAAGGCCGGCAAGGTGCCGGAGCAGCGCGGTCCCAACGCCCGCCCCGCGCGCCGCAGGCGTGACGTAGAGGTCCTCGAGATAGATCCCGGGCTTCCCGGTCCAAGTCGAGAAGTTCTGGAAGAACAGCGCGAAGCCCACCGCCTCGCCGCCCAGCTCGGCGATCACCGCTTCGGCTGCCGGCCGCTCTCCGAACAGCGCGGCTTCCAGCATGGGCTCGGTCGCCTCGACGGCGTCGGGCTCGCGCTCGAATTCGGCGAGCTCGCGGACCAGCCTCAGGATCAGCGGCACATCGGCGGCGGTGGCGGGACGGATCTGGGTCATGGAAGTACGGTCTCCGCTTCGGGGGCAGCGCCGCGGCCGCCCTGCCTGCGCGCCGCGATCAGACAGCCCGCAACGATCAGCAGCGTGCCCGCGATCGTGGCCGCAGTCAGCTTCTCGCCGAAGATCCACCAGCCCATCAGCGAAGCCCAGATGAACGCCGTATATTCGACCGATACGAGCACCTGCGCTTCGGCGCGAGCATAGGCCCAGGACAGCAGCAGCAGCGAGACGATCGCGAGCAGCGCGGCGGCGCCGATCCCCGGCCAGTGCTCTGCGGCCGGAACCGCGAGCCACCAGGGCGCCGCGAGCCCGAGCAGGCCGAGCACGAACAGGTTCTGGAAGAAGGCGATTTCGAGCGGCCTGGCGAGCTGCGCCTGGTGCCGCGCGACGACGAGGTTGGCGGCATAGACCACCGCCGAGAACAGCACGGCGGCCATGCCCAGCACCGTCTCATGGCTGTGCGTGCCCCCGATGCGCCCTGCGACGACCACTGCCACCCCGCCAAGCCCGATCAGCGATCCCCACAAGGATTGCGCGCCGATGCGCTCCTTGAGGAACAAGGCGGCGAGCCCGAGCGCGATCAGCGGTGCGATGAACGACAAGGCGATCGCCTCGGCAAGCGGCACGCGGACGATTCCCCAGAAGAACGAACTCGCCATCGCCGCGACGAGGATCGACCGGCCGAAATGCACCTTCATCGTGCTGCGTGCCGGGAGCGCGGGCCGCGTGAACGCGTAGAGACCGCCCGTGAGGAGCACGGCGACTCCGATCCGCCAGACCAGCATGTTGTACGCACCGATCTCGATCGACACGGCCTTCATCACCGCGTCCATCACCGCATAAAAGGCAATGCCGAGACACGCCGCGGCGAACGCGGCGGGAACCTGGTTGCGCGCCACGGTCAGCGGATCATGCCGGTATCGAGTCCCCCAGCGGCATGCTTGCTATTCCGCCGCCACGGATGTGGCTTCACTCGCCGCCTCGATCTCCGCTGCCTTGGCCTCAACCAGCTTGACGATGTGCGACACCATGTCGGCGTCCTGGACATGGTGGTCGGTAATCCCCGAGAGGTACACCATGTGCTTGCCGTTGCCGCCGCCGGTGATGCCGATATCGGTTTCGCGCGCCTCGCCGGGTCCGTTGACCACGCAGCCGAGCACCGAGAGGCTCATCGGGGTGCGGATGTGCTGGAGCCGCTCTTCCAGCGCCTGAACGGTGCGGATCACGTCGAAGCCCTGGCGCGCGCAGCTGGGACACGAAACGACGCGAACGCCGCGGTTGCGGATGCCGAGCGCCTTGAGGATCTCGAAGCCTACCCGCACTTCCTCCTCGGGCTCAGCCGAGAGGCTGACGCGGATCGTGTCGCCGATGCCGTACCAGAGCAGACTGCCGATCCCGATCGACGACTTGACCGTCCCGCCAACGAACCCGCCGGCCTCGGTAATGCCCAGGTGCAGCGGGCAATCGACCTGGTCGGCGAGTTGCTGGTACGCGGCAACCGCGAGGAACAGGTCGCTCGCCTTCACCGCGACCTTGAACTCGTGGAAGTCGCGATCCTGAAGCAGCTTGATGTGATCGAGCGCCGACTCGACCAGCGCTTCCGGGCACGGCTCGCCATATTTCTCGAGCAGGTCCTTCTCGAGCGACCCGGCGTTGACCCCGATCCGGATGGCGCAGCCGTTGGCCTTGGCGGCGTTGACGACTTCGTTGACGCGGTCGGCGCTGCCGATGTTTCCGGGGTTGATCCGCAGGCACGCGGCGCCCGCATCGGCCGCCTCGAGCGCGCGCTTGTAGTGGAAATGGATGTCGGCGACGATCGGCACGCGGCTGGCGCGGACGATCTGCTTCAGCGCCGCGGTGCTCTCCACGTCGGGACACGAGACGCGGATGATATCGGCTCCGGCGTCCTCGCAGCGGCGGATCTGGTCGATCGTCGCGCGCGGATCGCTGGTCGCGGTATTGGTCATCGTCTGCACCGTCACCGGCGCGTCGCCGCCGACGGGGACGTTGCCCACCATGATCTGGCGGCTCTGACGGCGCGCGATATCGCGCCAGGGGCGGAGAGACATGGACTTCCTTGCTAACGCTTTGCTTACGCTGGCCGGCATATAGACCTGCCGGCCCCGTCGCGAAAGGCGCGAGTGCCCAAGGAACAGGCTTTGACGGCGCACCGCGCGACTACCCGCAGTCCCCAGGCTTCCCGCCACTATGGGATGGACTGGCTGCGCATCGCCGCGTTCGGGCTGCTGATCGTCTATCATGTCGCGATGGTGTTCGCGCCCTGGGCCTGGGTGATTCACACGCCGCGCGCCTATCCTGCGCTGATCGCGCCGATGGCGTTGCTGACGCCGTGGCGGCTGCCGCTACTGTTCGCCGTCTCGGGCTATGCTTCGCGCAAACTGTTCGATCGCTCGGGCGGGGCACTGCCCTTCGCCCGTTCGCGCGCGTCGCGGCTGCTGGTCCCGCTGGCGTTCGGGATGGCGGTGGTCGTGCCGGTCGAGATGTGGGTGCGGGTGATGGAGATGGGATACCCGCACGCCTACCTCCATTTCTGGGCCGTGGATTACTGGCGGGCGGGCAGCTTCTACGGCCGCGAATTCCCCAGTTGGGAGCATCTCTGGTTCGTCGCCTATCTCGCTGCCTACACGCTGCTGCTCGCCGCTGCGATCGCCTGGCGCGGTTCGGCGGTGCTCGGCTTCCTCGATCGCGCCGCCGACTGGCTGGCACAGGGCATCCGGATGCTCTGGGTGCCGGTCGCCGCGCTGGCGACGCTGCGGCTCGCGCTGCTGTTCGTCGTCGCGGAGCGCCAGGGGCTGGTCAGCGACTGGGGCGGCCACAGCCAGTACCTGCCGATATTCCTGTTCGGCTTCGCACTCGCGGGTGCGCCGCAACTCTGGCCGGCAATAAAGCGAGTCTGGAAGCCGGCGGTCGTACTGGCGGCGGTCGCGGGCGCGGCGATCGTCGCGATCGAGCGCGCCTATCCAGGGACCGCTGTCCCGCCGCACGCAATGATGGCGCTCGATCGCGCCGCACGCGTAGCGATGGCATGGGCGATGATCCTGGTCCTGTTCCACATCGCCGAGACCTGGTGGAACCGCGATCACCGCTGGCGCAAGCCGCTCGCCGAAGCGGTATTCCCCTTTTACATCGTCCACCATCCGGCGATCGTGCTGATCGCCTGGTACAGCCTGCCGCTGGGGCTGGCGCCGCTCACCGAGTTCATGCTGCTGCTGTCCGGTACGCTTGCCACCTGCTTAGCCTTCTATGGACTCGGCAGCCGGATCGGCTGGCTGCGTCCGCTGATCGGCCTGCGCCCACGTCCTCGCGGCCCCTCGCAACCGTTGTGCGCTCCCGATGAATCGTTGGCCCCCTCCCCCTCCGGGAGAGGATTGGGTAAGGCGGAAGCATGATTCGCAAACTTCTCGCGCTGCTGGCGCTAATCGGCTTCGCCACGCCCGCCGCGGCTTATTGGGAATATGGCCACGAGACGGTCGCCGCGATCGCCTATCGCAACGTGACGCCGGCGGTGCGCGCCGAGATCGCCGGGCTGCTCAAGCACCAGGCGCTGCTCGAGACGCCGACCTGCCCGGCGCGGACGATCGAGCAAGCGAGCGTCTGGCCCGATTGCATCAAGGAGCTCGGCCCGCGCTTCAGCTATGCCTATAACTGGCATTATCAGAACGTGAACGTGTGCAAGCCGTTCGACGTCAAGTCGAACTGCCCCGACGGCAATTGCGTATCGGCGCAGATCGAGCGCGCGGCGAAGCTGCTCAAGGATCGGAAAGTGCCGGTGCGCGAGCGGGTGATGGCGCTGGCGTTCCTCGTCCACTTCGTCGGCGACCTCCACCAGCCGCTCCACGCGGGCGACCGCGGCGACCTGGGCGGCAACCGCGCGAAATCCACCTACGGTATCTATTCGACCGAGCGGCTCAACCTCCATTCGATATGGGACGGGCTGCTCGCTGAGCGCGCGATCTCGACTCAGCCTTCGCTGGTGCGGGTCTATTCGGCGCAGGAGCGCGCGGCGATGAACGGCGGCAGCGTCGAGGACTGGAGCAGGGATAGCTGGCAGGTCGCGCGCGACGTCGTTTATGGCAGCGCCTATGGCGATCCCTGCGGGCCGGCGCCGCAGCGCGCGACGCTCGACGAGGCCAAGATCGAGAAGCTGATCGAACCGGCGCGGCAGCAAGTCGTCAAGGGCGGGCTTAGGCTCGCGCGGCTGCTGGAGGAAGCGCTGGGCTAGTCCCTTTCGCCCCACCGCCAGCGCCAGCCGCCATCGGTCTTTTGCCAGCACAGCCAAAGCGCGGCAGCGAACAGCGGCAGGAACAGCAACTGGTAGAGCGCGCTGCGCTCGGTGAGCTTGGCGATCGCGCCCGCGATCAGCATCGTCCCTATCGCCAGCGCCCAGCCCTGCCAGGCCGCCGGCACCACGCCAAAGCCATAGCGCTTCTGGGCGAACCAATAGCCGGGGCGGACGCGGTACCAATCACGGATGCGAGCGGATTCGTCGCGGCGGGACTTCATCCTCCGCGCCCGTCGCGATTGAGCGCGGCGAGGCGGAACAGCGCGACGGCGACCAGCCCGACACAGACCACCCCGGCCACCGCGATTGGCCAATGCGCGCCATGCTCGCGATGGAGCAGTGCTGCGACCAGGAACATCGTCGCCGACGCCAGGCCGAGTAATGTGGCAACCTGCGGGTTGCGGCGGCCACAACGCTTCCTTCCGATCGGGAACATCATATCTTCGCCTCCCTTGTCATCCTCGCCTTACGATACCGCATAACTTTCGAGATAACCGCAGCGCGTGCAGCGCCAGGTCTGGACCGGAATCTTCTGCTTCCCGCGCAGGTTGGTTCCGGTGAACCAACTCCTCACCGGAGCGCCGGCCACCCAGTTGCTCGGGCGACGCCAGCCATGATTCTCGTCCAGGACGAAGCCTTCGGCCATCGAACCCGGGCATTTGGGGCATTTGTTCGATCGCATGGGTCTACTCGCTTTGCTTGGGCGGCCGGCCGCGCCGGGCGCGGACCGGTTCCGCCAGTTTGACCCCGCGGCGTCCCAGCGCCTCGCGCAGGAGGCACTCGACCTGGGCGTTGACGCTGCGCAGGTCGCTTGCCGCGCAGCGCTCGATCGCTGCGTAAAGCGCGGGATCGAGGCGCAGCGGGAACGCCTTTTTGGAGGGGGTATCCGACACGCGCCCTTCCCTACTGGTACAGCGAACCTGCATTGACGACCGGCTGGGTATCGCGCTCGCCGCACAGCACCACCATCAGGTTCGACACCATCGCCGCGCGCCGCTCGTCGTCGAGCTCGACGACGTTCTTGGCCGAGAGCTGGTCGAGCGCCATCTCGACCATGCCGACCGCGCCTTCGACCAGCGTCTGCCGCGCGGCGACCACGGCCTGGGCCTGCTGGCGGCGCAGCATCGCGCCGGCGATCTCCTGTGCGTACGCCAGGTGCGTGAAGCCGCATTCGTCGACGGTTATCCCGGCGACTGCGAGCCGCGCGATCAGTTCGGCGCGCAATTCGGTGCCGACCTGCTCGTGATTGCCGCGCAGCGTCACTTCCTGATGCTCGAAATCGTCATAGGGATAGCGCGATCCGATCGTGCGCACCGCCGCCTCGATCTGGACGTTCACGAACGCCTTGTAGTCATCGACATCGAACAGGGCTTGCGCGCTGTCGGTGACGCGCCACACGACCTGCGCCGCCATCTCGATCGGGTTGCCGCGCAGATCGTTGACCTTGATCCGCTCGGAAATGATGTTGTTCGCGCGCACCGAGACGCGCTTCTTGGTCATCCACGGCCAGGTCCAGCGCAGCCCGGTGGTGCGATCGGTGCCGCGATAGTCGCCGAACAGCGTGATCACCGTCGCCTGGTTGGGCTGGAGCAAGTAGAAACCGACGACGACGAAGAGGAATACCGCGCTCGACACGAATATGCCCGATACGACGATCGCGTCCGCCATCCGGTCGATCTGGCTGATCGACACACCCACGCCGCCGATCGCCAGCAGCAGCACGAGCAGCATGCCATAGCCACTCGCGGTATGCGCCGCGCGCTCGCTGCTCTGCCGCAATGCGGGCGCCGCGCCTCGAATGTCCGTCATCTGTGCCTCCCGTTTAATATGATATCACTTTTATATCGCATTACGGGCTGATGCAAGGCCGAATCGAATGCCGAACACCAGACACGCGAACGCCGCCGGCCCGAGGGGCCGACGGCGTCGCCATACCCTTGATGGGCAGTCAGTTGATGACGACAGTCACCGCGCGGCGGTTCTGCGCCCAGCTGGCTTCGTCGGAACCGAGCGCCAGCGGGCGCTCCTTGCCGTAGCTGATCGTGGTGATGCGCGTCGGCGAGACGCCGCGCGCCGCGAGATAGTTCTTCGCGGCGTTGGCGCGACGATCGCCCAGGCCGAGATTATACTCGCGGGTGCCGCGCTCGTCGGCATGGCCTTCGAGCGTCACGCGCGCCTCGGCATGCGCGGTCAGCCAGGCGGCCTGGCTGTCGAGGATCGAGCGCGCCTGCGAATCGATGTCGTACTGGTCGAGCGCGAAATTGACCGTGTCGCTGGTGACTTCGCGCTTGAACTGCTCGTTGAGGCGTCCGGCGATCGTGTCGCTGCTCTCGCCGCCTTCGACGGGCGGTGCGGTCTCGGTCGGGGTCGGCGGCAATTCGGGGGGACGCTTCTTGGCGCAGCCCGCGGTGGCGACAAGCGCCAGGCCCAGGACCAGGCTGGTCGTCATCTTGGCCATCGTCATTTTCCTCCTCTAGTCGTGATTTCGTGCAACCCGATTGCGGAACCCTCCGCATTCGTAACGTTTCAGGGACGAATCGGTCCCCAGCTCGGATCCGAGCCGTCGAGCGGCGTCGGAATCTTGCGGGCATTGACGCCGGTGAGATCGACCGACCACAAATCGGGCTTGCCGCTGCCCTGCGACGCGCGGAAGAACATCAGTACGCGGCCGTTGGGCGACCAGGTCGGGCCTTCGTCGCCCCAGGCGTTGGTCAGCAGCTTCTCGCCGCCGCCGCTCGAGTTCATGATGCCGATGCGGAATGCGCCGCCGCCGGTGCGCGTGAAGGCGATCAGGTCGCCGCGCGGGCTCCAGACCGGGGTGGCGTAGCGCCCGCCGCCGAAGCTGATCCGGCGCTGGTTCGAACCATCGCTGTTCATGACATAGAGCTGCTGGGTGCCGCCGCGGTCGCTCTCGAACACGATCTTCGATCCGTCGGGCGAATAGCTGCCGCCGGTGTCGATGCCCGGCGTGTTGGTCAGCCGCTGGGGCGATCCGCCGCTCACGGCGATGCGGTAGATGTCGGTATTGCCTGCCACCGACATCGAGAACAGGATGTTGCGCCCGTCCGGCGAGAAATGCGGCGCGAAATTCTGGCTGACATTATCGACCAGGCGCCGGTTGGTCCGCGCGCTCATGTCGTAGATCCAGATCGACGGGCGGCGATTCTCGTAGCTCATGTATACGATCGCGTTCTGCTTGGGAGACATGCGCGGGGTGAGCACGATGTTCTGGCCGTTGGTCAGGAAGCGGTGGTTGGCGCCGTCCTGGTCCATGATCGCGATCTGCTTGCGGCGCTTCCCCTTGGGCCCCTGCTCGGCGACATAGACGATCTGGCTGTCGAAATAGGGGCCTTCGCCGGTGAGGCGCGTGTAGATCGCGTCGGAGCATTTGTGCGCGGCGCGGCGCCAGTCGCCGGGCGATACGACGAAGCCCTGACGGACGAGTTCGGTCTGTGCAGCGAGATCGTAGAGATAACAGCCGATCGTCAGCGTGCCGTTGCCGTTGGCGCGGACATAGCCCTGGACCAGCGCCTGGCCGCTGCTCCAGCCGGCGTAATTGGGCGTCGTGACTTCGGAATAGGCGATGCCACGCGTGGCGCCGGGGCCGAGCGTCTTGAACAGCCCGGTGTTGCGGAGATCGTCATCGACGATTTGCGCCAACTTCCGCCCGAGTTCGTCGGTCGAGCCTGCCGGGGTCGAAGCGACCGCCGACGTGGGCATCGCCGGGATCAGGATCGGCAGCGGCGCGGACATGCCACCCTCGACATCGACGACGAGGCCGCCGGACTGGTCGTCCTGCGGCGCGGCGATCGGCGGCGGGGTGACCTGCGCATGGGCAATGCCGGCGGAGGTGGCCATCAGCGTGGCCAGCGCGATCTTGAAGGTTCGCATCGTCTCCAGTTCCTCAGCTTGTCAGTCGGTATCGAAGGGTGAAGCTCTTCCAGCCATTGGGCACGTCGTAGAGCTCGGCCGGCAGTCCGCGCAGCGGCGAGCAGGCGGCGAAGATCGCGCGCACCGCATCGTCAACGCGCTCGACATAACGGCGGTTCGCATCATCAACGCCGGTATGGCCCATGATCCGCGGCGGGCCGGCCAGCGACCCGTCCTTGTTGATCCGCAGGTTGACCGTGACGCGGATCTGATCGGCGCCCGGGCCCGGATTGACCTGGCGATTGGCGCAGGGCTGGACTTGGCGCTGGATCGCCGAGCCGATATCGGCGGCAGCCTTGCCAGTCATCGTCGCGGGCGGCGTCGTCGCGGTGCCGTTGTTACGATTGTTGGTGCGCCCGAGATCGAGCCCGTCAAGATTGCCGGTCGGGCGAACATCGCGGCGCGGCGGCTGCCCCGGGTTGGACTTCGGAGCCGCGGATGCCGTCTTCGCGGGCGGTGCCGGCTTGGACGGCGGCGCGGGCTTGGACGGCGGCGCGGGCTTGGCGGGTGGCGACGGCTTTGGCTTTTCCGCGGGTGCCGGCGCAGGCTTGGGCGGGGCGGGCTGCGGCCGGGGGGCCGGCTCGGGCTCCGAGACCGGCTCGGGCGGTGCGCTATCGGGCTCGACCGGGGCTTCGACCGGGGATTTCTTCGCCGCCTCTGTCTCGCTGCTGATCACCGGCGCGGCGCTTTCGAGCGCAACGTCCTCGGCGAAGGACACCGCGATCGGCGTGCTGACCAGCTTGTCGGGATTGGGCGACATCGCGGGCGACAGCAGCACGAACAGCCCGACATGAAGGACTGCCGCGACGCCCAAGCCCACGCCTTCGGAACGTGTCAGCGCCATCGCGTCACTTGCTCGCGGCGTTGGTCAGCAACGCGACGCTGTTGAGCCCGGCGCGGTTGAGCTCGCCCATCACGCGCATGACCTTGCCGTATCCAAGCCCCTGATCGGCGCGCAGGTAGATTTGCGGCGGCTTGCCGTCGGCACCCTTCCGCGCGGCGACCTGTTCGAGCATGCCGGGCAGCCCGGCATCATCGACCGGCTCGTCGTCGACGAACACCTGGCCCTTGTCGTCGATCGCGATCTGGACGGGCTTCTGCTCCTGGTCGAGCGCCCTGGCGCGGCTCTCGGGCAGGTTCACCGGCACGCCCGCGGTGAGCAGCGGCGCGGTGACCATGAAGATGATGAGCAGCACGAGCATGACGTCGACCAGCGGCGTCACGTTGATCTCGGCCATCGGCGCGCGGCGCCCGCGGCCTCGATTGGAGGGAAGATGCATCGCCACGGCTTAGGCTTCCATCTCCAGGCGGCGGCTTAGCGTCGCGTGGAAGCCGTCGGCGAAGCGATTGAGTCGCTGCTCGACGCGGTTGATCGCGTGGCTGTAGCGATTGTACGCGATCACTGCGGGAATCGCCGCGAACAGGCCGATCGCGGTGGCGAACAGCGCCTCGGCGATGCCCGGCGCGACCACCGCGAGCGACGAATTCTGCTCGGCGGCGATGCTGGTGAAGCTGCGCATGATCCCCCAGACCGTGCCGAACAGCCCGACGAACGGCGCGACCGAGCCGACCGTGGCGAGGAAGTTCAGCCGATCGGCGAGGCGATCGATTTCCTGCGCGACCGCCGCCCCCATCGCGGTGGCAAGCCGGTCGCGCGTGCCACCGCGGTCGATCGATTTGCCGGTGGTCGAGCGGCGCCATTCGGTGACGCCCGCCGCGAACACGCGCGAGATCGGCTGGTCGCTCGCGGCGCTGCGGCGGTGGAACTCGTCGATATCGTCGGCCTCGCGATATTCGGTCTCGAACGCGACGATACCCTTCTTCACCGCGCTGACGCGGAAGCCGAAGCTGAGGATGATCGCCCAGGTCCACAGGCTGGCAAGCAGCAGGCCGATCATCACGCCGCGGACCACCCAGTCCGCCTGGAGGAACAGGCCAATGGGCGACATGGTCGCGGCAGCGGTATTCAGGAATAGCATGTCGAGTTCAGTTTCCCTTCCACAACAACGGTTCGAACGCGGCAATCCACGCAGCAGGCTGGCGCCGGGGCCTTCCCGTCGGGGAGACGAACGCCGCCTCGACTTCACCTGCGGTCACGATTGTTTGCCCGCGCATGACTCGTTGCTGAATGACGACGGCAGCGGCCCGCATAGACATAAGGCGGCTCGCCACGATCAGTTCCTCGCCGAGCCGCGCCGGCGACTGGTAGTCCAGCTTGAGGCCGCGAATGGCGTATGCCCCCTCGCCCGCCTCGAACGCGGCGCGCTGGTCGATCCCGACGGCGAGCAGCATATCCGAGCGGGCGCGCTCCATGTAGCGCAGATAATTGGCATGATAGACGACGCCGGTAAGATCGGTATCCTCGAAATAGACGCGCAGCGCGAACTGGTGCTCGAGGCCATGGAAGCGGCCGAGGGCGGGGAGCGCATGCATGGCGCGGCCTTAACCAAGCCGGCGACTCGGGGGAACCCCTCGCCTCAGTCGAACAGCCCGTCCTGCGCGCTGGGCGGCGGATTGAGCCCGAGATGCTTCCAGCCCGCGGCGTTGAGGCAGCGCCCGCGCGCAGTGCGTGCGATCATGCCGATCTGGATGAGATAGGGCTCGATCACCTCCTCGATCGTGTCGCGCGGCTCGGAGAGGCCCGCGGCAAGCGTCTCGACCCCGACCGGGCCGCCGCGATAGATGTCGGCGATCATCATCAGATAGCGCCGGTCCATCGTGTCGAGCCCGAGGCCGTCGACTTCGAGCCGGTTGAGCGCGGCGTCCGCGACCTTGGCGTGCACCGTCTCCTCCCCCGCGACATTGGCGAAGTCGCGGACGCGACGCAGCAGCCGGCCGGCGATGCGCGGGGTGCCCCGCGCGCGCTTGGCGATCTCGTGTGCGCCATCGGGAGCGACGTGGAGGTCGAGCAGGGTGGCGGCACGCGTGACGACCCGCTCAAGTTCGTCGACGGTGTAGAATTGCAGGCGGACCGGAATGCCGAAACGATCGCGCAGCGGGGTGGTGAGCAGTCCCTGCCGCGTGGTGGCGCCGACCAGGGTGAAGCGCGGCAAGTCTATCCGCACCGAGCGGGCGGATGGCCCCTCGCCAATCATGAGGTCCAGCGCACGGTCCTCCATCGCGGGATAGAGGACTTCCTCGACCGCGGGATTGAGCCGGTGGATCTCGTCGATGAAGAGGACATCACCGTCCTCGAGATTGGTGAGCAGTGCCGCTAGATCGCCCGACTTGGCAATCACCGGCCCCGAGGTCGAACGAAACCCGACGCCCATCTCGCGTGCGATGATCTGCGCGAGCGTAGTCTTGCCGAGCCCCGGGGGACCGAAGAACAGGACATGGTCGAGCGCGTCGCCGCGCTGCTTCGCCGCCTGGATGAACACCCGGAGGTTTTCGCGCGCGCCCTTCTGCCCGACGAATTCGTCGAGCGTCTTGGGGCGCAGTGCGGCGTCGATATCCTCGGCGCGGCGCGTGGCGGTAAGAATGCGGTCGGTGTCAGTCATAATGCTCGATCTGGTCGCCGGTGATCTGCAACCAGGCATGCTTGCGTACTTCCCACACCGAGAAGTTTGGCGCGGGGAAATTCGGATCGGCGAAGCAGCCGAGGGGAATCGCGATCAGATCGGGCAAGCCGCCGCCCTGATACCAGACCGTACCGCCGCAACTCGGACAGAAATGGAAGCTTGTCTCGGCACCGCTGTCGTTGGCGTGCACCCATTGGTTCGCGTCGCCGTCGAAGCGGACCTGCTCCAGCGGGAAACGCGCCTGCGCGGCGAAGGCGGAGCCGCTGCGCCGCTGGCAGTCTAGGCAATGGCATACGGAGATGCGCACCGGTTCGCCGCTGGCTTCGGCACGGAGCTGGCCGCAGCGGCAGGTGGCGACACGCACGGTCACTTCGCTGCCTTTCGCAACGCAAGCCGGACCAGCGCGTCGAGCGTGGCGCCCGCGCCGAGCTCGTCATTGGCGGCGCTGACTGCGGTCGAGGCCTCCGCGGGCTTGAAGCCGAGGTTGAGCAGCGCCGAGACTGCGTCCGACGCCGCACTGCCCACGGGTGCCGGCGCGCCCGCCGCGCCGCCGAGCGCGATGCCGCCGGCCTTGTCCTTGAGTTCGTTTACGATGCGCTGGGCGAGCTTGGGGCCGACGCCATTGGCGCGGGCGATCATCGCGGAGTCGGCGCGGGCGACGGCGGTGCGCACTTCGTCGGGCGTCAGGATCGAGAGGATCGCGAGCGCGACCTTGGCGCCGACGCCCTGGACATGGGTGAGCAGCTTGAACCAGTCGCGCTCGTCGGCGGTGGCGAAGCCCATCAGGCGGATGAAATCCTCTGCAACGAGCATCTCGGTGTGGATCGTCACGGCGCTGTCGACCGGCCCCAGCTTTTCAAGCGTCTTGGCCGAGGCGCCGACGAGGTAGCCGACGCCGCCCACGTCGATCACCGCGTGATCGACGCCGGTTGCCGCCAACCTGCCCTTGAGGTGTGCGATCATGGCCGTGGGTTCCACGAGTCAACCGACCGGCCGGTTGACCAAATTGACTCGAAACGCGGGTTTGCAGCGTCGCTTGACTCGGTAGCTTCGCGCGCGGTCGCGACGGCAAGGCGGAGGGCCGGGCTGGTCATCAGCGGTACATAAGCGGAACGACGGCGTGTAGGAAAGCGAAAACGCCGAGGCCTCTGGCAAGCCGCTCGACGCGTCACCATTTCGATGGCGAAATCCTGGGGGAGGTGCAGATGATCGCTGGGCTGCTGTTGCTTTGGGTGGCGCTGTTCTCGGCAGGGGATACGCCGATCGGGCGGGTCATGCGGCACTGGCTGGTCAGCAAGCCCGCCGCCGCGCTGGCGCGGATCGAGCGTGGCGCGGTGATCACCTGGCTGATCCTCGGCACGATCGGCTTGGCATGCTTCCTGGTAATGGAAGAAGAAGGCCTGCGGCTGTTCGCGATGGCGCTGCCCGAGCTTGCCGGGTGGGTCGTGGCATTCGAGATCACTTCGCTGGTCGACGCGATCGCGATGACGCTGGTGGTGGCATCGACGATGCGGTTCGGCACGGTGAAAGCATGGCTTGCGGCGCGCCTGCCAGTGCGCCGGTCGAAGCGCGCGCGGCGAAGCCGCGTTGCGCGGCCCGAGAGGCAGGCCTCCAACGACGACGAGGACAGAGCGGCCGCGCTCGCAGCCTGAGCCGCTCAGCGAAATCGCAGACGCGCGCTGGCGAGGTGATGCGCGTGGCAGATCGCCACCGCGAGCGCGTCGCCGGCATCGGGGCCGTCGATCTTCACGCCAGGAAGCAGCCGCGCGACCATCGCATGCACCTGCGCCTTTTCGGCGCCGCCGGTGCCGACCACCGATTTTTTGACTACGCTGGGCGTGTATTCGCCGACATCGAGCCCGGCGCGCGCGGCGGCGCAGAGCACCACGCCGCGCGCCTGGCCGAGCTTGAGCGTCGATTGCGCGTTGGAATTGACGAATACCTCCTCGCAGGCCGCGGCTTCCGGCGTGTGGTCGATGATGATCGCGGCGAGCATCGCGTCGAGATGCGCGAGGCGGCGGGCGAGCGGGGCCGCGGTATCGGTCTTGAGCTTGCCGTTGGCGACATGGCTCAGGCGATTGCCCTCGGCGCGGATGATCCCCCAGCCGGTGGTGCCGAGGCCGGGATCGAGGCCTAGGATGATCATAGACCCTCTCCCTGTGAGAGAGGGAAGGAGCTGGAAAGCTGCGGAAGGGTGAGGATCGAGCTGCCCTCACCCTTCCCACGCGCTTCGCGCGCGGGCCCCTTCCCGCTCCCAAAGGGAGCGGGAGATTGGCTCAACCCAGCTTCTCCATCACTTCGTCGGAGACTTCGTAATTCCCCCACACCGTCTGGACGTCGTCATCGTCGTCGAGCGCGTCGATCAGCTTGAACAGCGTGCCGGCATCGCCTTCCTCGACCGCGACCATCGTCTGCGGGCGCCAGGCGAGCTTGGCGCCCTCGGCCTCGCCAAGTACCGGCTCGAGCGCCTTGGCGACTTCGTGGAGCGAATCCATCGCGGTCCAGATCTCGTGGCCGTCCTCCGAGCTCGTCACGTCCTCGGCGCCGGCTTCGAGCGCGGCCTCGAACACCTTGTCGGCATCACCGGCGCTCGCCGGATAGTTGATCAGGCCCATCCGGTCGAAGGCGTGGCTCACCGATCCCGGCGCACCGAGATTGCCGCCATTCTTGCTGATCGCGGTGCGCACATTGGTGACCGTGCGGTTGCGGTTGTCGGTGAGGGTCTCGACGATGAGGCTGACGCCGCCGGGGCCGAACGCCTCGTAGCGGATTTCCTCGTAATTTTCGCCTTCGCCCTTGCTCGCCTTGTCAATCGCCCGAGCGATATTGTCCTTGGGCATCGACTGCGCCTTGGCGGCGTTGACCGCGGCGCGCAGGCGCGGGTTCATGTCGGGATCGGGCAAGCCCATCTTGGCCGCGACCGTGATTTCGCGGCTGAGCTTGGAGAACATGCCCGAGCGCTTCTTATCCTGCGCGCCCTTGCGGTGCATGATGTTCTTGAATTTGGAATGGCCTGCCATTGCGCTCTCGTTGGAAACGGATGCGCGTCTCTAGGCCAGCGGCGCGGCCCGGCGCAACCTTAGCTGACGGTAACCGCGGTGCCGGAGATCGACACCATCAGCATCGATCCGGAATCGCCGATCACTTCGTAATCGATGTCGATGCCGATCACCGCATTGGCGCCCTTGTCGGCCGCCTCGGCCTCGAGCTCCTGCATCGCCATCTCGCGCGCCTTGCGCAGCGGCTTCTCATACGCACCCGAGCGGCCGCCGACGAAATCGCGGATCCCGGCAAACAGGTCGCGAAAGACGTTGGCGCCAAGGATCACCTCGGCAGTGACGATGCCGTGATAGCGGGTGACCTGGCGGCCATCGATGCCGTTGGTAGTGGTAAGGATCATCGAATCACCCTCGCTTCAACCGCGGCATCGCTGCACCGCCCGTGCCGATCTTAGTGCAGGCCGAGCGCGTTGCGATAGGTTTCGAGCAGCGCATCGGCCTCGTCGCGGTGATGCTTCTCCATCTTCCGCAGGCGGACGATGTGGCGCATCGTCTTGGTGTCGAAACCGGTCGACTTCGATTCGGCGTAGACGTCCTTGATATCGTCCGCGATGCCCTTCTTTTCCTCTTCGAGGCGCTCGATGCGCTCGATGAAAAGACGCAGCTGCTCGGCCGAAATGCTATCGCTCATTGGGGTTCCCGCTCCGGAATTTCATGAAAGGCGCGCGTCTAGGCGATCGGCGCGAAACGCTCAACCTCAGTTCGCCGGGAAACCCTGACGGACGCCGCCAAGCTTGTGGACAATGCCGCGGCGCATGACGAAATCGACCTTCTCGAGCCGGCGGACATCGGCGAGCGGATCGGCGGCAACCGCGATCACATCGGCCCATTTGCCCGGCTCGAGCGAGCCGAGCTCGGCCTTCATCCCCAGCGCGTCGGCGGCGTCGAGCGTCGCGGCGCGAATCGCCGCGGCGGGCGTCATCCCCGCATCGACCATCAGCGCGAATTCCTGGGCATTGTCGCCGTGGCGCGAGACGCCGGTGTCGGTGCCGAAGGCGATCTTCACACCGGCGCGAATCGCCTTGCGGTGGCTCTCGACCGCCGCGGCGCCGGCCGCCTCGGCCTTGGAGATGGTGGCGGGCGGCAGCATGCCGCCGCGGGCCTGGGCAAGCGCAGCGCGCGGCGCCATCATCGTCGGGACCAGCCAGGCGCCCTTCGCCTTGAACAATGCGATCGTCTCGTCGTCGAGGAACGTGCCGTGATCGATCGTGTCGACGCCGGCGGCCAGCGCGGCCTTGCTGCCCTCTGCGGCGTGGCTGTGCGCGGCGACCCTGCGGCCGAGGCCGTGCGCGGTGTCGATGATCGCGCGCATCTCCTCGGGCGTCATCGCGCGGCCGAGGCCGCCCGAGACATTGGAGAGCACGCCGCCGGTCGCGCCGAACTTGATCACTTCGGCGCCCATCGCGACCTGAAGCCGCACGGCGCGGGCGCATTCGACCGGCCCGTCGCAGATGTTGAGCTGATGTTCGCGGATGACTTCGGCAAACTCCGCGCGCTTGCCGTTGGCGGCATCGCCATGCCCGCCGCTCACCGTCAGCATCTTGCCGGCGTTGACGATCGTCGGGCCCGGGATCGTGCCCCCGGCGACGGCCTGGCGCAGCGCGCGCATGCCGCGCGGATCGCCGCCGAGATCGCGCACCGTGGTGAAGCCGGCGTCGAGCGTCGCGCGCATATTGGCGATCGCGGTCACCATATTGTCGGCATCGTCGCGGTCCGCCGCCTCGACGCGGGCGCGCATCGGATCGCCGCCGATGCCCCAGAGGTGGACGTGCATGTCGATCAGCCCAGGCAGCACCCAGGCGCTGCGCAGGTCGACCAGCTCGGCGCCGCCCTCGGGCGCGACGAAGCCATCGCGGATCTCGGCGACCTTGCCGTCGCGGACGATCACTGTGCTCGCGCCGCGCGGCGCCTGGCCCGGGCGGTCGAGCAGATGCCCGGCCTGGATGTAGCGGACATCGGCCGGCGCGGTCTGCGCCAGCGCGGAAGTGCCGGCGCACAGCGCCAGCGCGGCGAGCATCGTCTTGCGGATCATGGAGCCCCCTCCTCTTCCCGTCAGCGGGATGGGTCCGTCATGGCAGGTGGATCGCTGGCGGGGAAGCTGTCGTCGAGCGCGTCGTCGAGCTGGTCCTCGACATGGTTGCGCTGCAGGCTCTCTTCCATCCGCGCAAGCTGCTCGGGGGTCGCCTCGATCTGGTGGCGCGCCTTCCACTGCGCAAAGGGCATGCCGTAGACGATCTCGCGCGCCTCGTCCTTGCTCAGCCCGTCCTCGGCGATCCAGTCGCCCAGGCAATTGCGGCAGAAACCGGCAAGGCCCATCATGTCGATATTCTGCGCATCGCTACGATGCCGCAGATGCCGGACGAGCCGCCGGAACGCCTTGGCCGCTGTAGCGTCATCCAGAGTATCGAGCGTCGGCACAGGCACCTCCATGGTTGATCGAGCGAGATTAACGGGTAGAGGCAGGCGCGCACAAGGAAATGAGAGCAATGACCCAGGCCATCCGCCCCCGCAGCCGTAAAGTCCGCGTTCTCGCGACGCTGGGCCCTGCCAGCAACACTGTCGAGATGATCGAGAAGCTGTTCGAGGCGGGCGCCGACGCGTTCCGCGTCAACATGAGCCACGGCGACCAGGCGTCGAAGGTGCCGGTGATCCAGGCGATCCGCAGCCTCGAGAAGAAATACGGCCGCCCCACGACGATCCTTGCCGATCTTCAGGGGCCAAAGCTGCGCGTCGGCAAGTTCGCCGAGGGCAAGGTGGTGCTCGCCAAGGGCGACCAGTTCATCCTCGACCGCGATCCGACGCCGGGCGACGCGACGCGGGTCCAGCTGCCCCACCGCGAGATCTTCGAGGCAGCGCACGCTGATGCGCGGCTGCTGCTCGACGACGGCAAGATGGTGCTGCGGCTGATCGAGGCGACGCCGGACCGGCTGGTGACGCGCGTCGAGGTCGGCGGGACGCTGTCGAACTCCAAGGGTCTCAACGTCCCCGACATGGTGCTGCCGCTGGCGGCGCTGACCGAGAAGGATCGCAGCGACCTTTCCTTCGCAGTCGAGCAGGGCTGCGACTGGATCGCGCTGTCGTTCGTCCAGCGCCCCGAGGATCTGATGGAAGCCCGTCGGCTGATCGGCGGCAAGGCGGCTCTGCTCGCCAAGATCGAGAAGCCTTCCGCCATCGCCCGGCTCGACGAAATCATGGAGCAATGCGACGGCGTGATGGTCGCGCGCGGCGATCTGGGCGTCGAGCTGCCGCCGCAGTCGGTCCCGCCGCTGCAGAAGCGCATCGTCGAGACTGCGCGCCGGCTGGGTCGCCCGGTGATCGTGGCAACGCAGATGCTCGAATCGATGATCGAATCGCCCTCGCCGACCCGGGCCGAGGTCTCCGACGTCGCGACTGCGGTGTATGACGGCGCCGATGCGATCATGCTTTCGGCCGAAAGCGCCGCGGGCCAGTGGCCGATCGAATCGGTGGCGATGATGAATTCGATCGCCGACGCAGTCGAGCGCGACCCTGCCCATGGCGACCGCGTCCACTTCACCGTCACGCGCCCCGACCCGACCACCGCCGACGCACTCGCCGAAGCCGCGAAGAACATCGCGCGGACCGTGTCGGCCTCGGCGATCGTATGCTTCACCAGCTCGGGCTCGACTGCGCGGCGCATCGCCCGCGAGCGCCCGACCGTGCCGATCATGGTGCTGACGCCCAAGATCGAAACCGCGCGCCGCATCGGCCTGCTCTGGGGCAGCCATGCCGTCCAGACCCGCGACGTCGAATCGTTCGAGGAGATGGTCGCCAAGGCCAAGCGCATGGCGCTGCGCCAGGACCTCGCCTCGGCCGGCGACCGCATCGTCGTCTGCGCCGGCGTGCCGTTCGGGACGCCGGGATCGACCAACGTGCTCCACGTCGTCACCATCCTGGGCGACGAGCTCAAGAACTATAACGGACCCAGCGAAAACTAGGCTATTCTCGGCTCCGGATCGGAGGGATCATGGAGCCGGAATTTCTGGACACGCTGGAGCGCCTCGACCTGACGGCCTCGCAAGCGCCGTGGTATGTCGATCAGCTCGACGACGAAGATTGCATGCGCTTGGTGGCCGTGACCAATCGCGATCCGGCGACGATGACCCTGGCCGGAAAGGATTGGGATGCCGAGCAGGTGATCGCAGCATGTCTCGTGCAATCTCCGAGCTATGTTTCGCCCGCCGACACGCGCTGGAACGAGAATGCAGCGTTGATTGCCGAGATGCGGAATTCGCTTCCCGAGCTAATCCGATTGGCGCGCATCGGCCTCGCCGTCGAGCACGACCGCGCTCGCCGAACATCTGAAGCTACCCGTTCGCCCTGAGCTTGTCGAAGGGCCGTATATTTCTTGCTATCGGTAAGGCAGATCGGTGCTTCGACAAGCTCAGCACGAACGGAGTTGCGGGAGTCACTCCGCCCGGAGCAATCCCAGCCGCACCAGTTCGGCGCGGAAATCCTCGGCGGAGGTGAACAGCACGGCGTGGATGCCGGCGTCCTTGGCGCCCGCGACATTGGCGGGGCTGTCGTCGACGAACACCGCGTCGGGCCCTTCGAGGCCGAATCGATCGAGCGCGAGCGCGTAGATCGCAGGGTCGGGCTTGACGAGCTTTTCGTCGCCCGAGACGACCACGTCGCGGAAGCGATCGAAGATCTCTACATGCTGCTGCGACCAGGCCGGCCAGAACTCGCCCGAGAAATTGGTGATCGCGAACAGCGGCACGCCCGCGGCATCGAGTTCGCGGACGATCTCCAGCATTCCGGGAATCGGGTGCGGCACCGTATCGTTGAAGCGCGGCCCCCAGGCGGCGATCAGCTCGGCGTGTTCAGGATATTGCGCACGCAACTCGGCCGAGGTCTCCGCGAAGGGACGCCCGGCATCGTGCTGGAAATGCCATTCCTTGGTGACGACGTTCGCCAGAAACGCTTCGAGCGCCTGATCGTCCTCGATCAAGCGCTCGTAAAGATACCGCGGATCCCATTCGAAGAGGACCCTGCCGACATCGAAGATGACGGCGCTCGGCGTCCCCACGTCCGGGATTAGCCCTGGCGGGCCTTGAACCGACGATTCGTCTTGTTGATCACGTAGATGCGGCCACGACGACGGATCACGCGGTTGTCGCGGTGGCGACCCTTGAGCGACTTCAATGAATTCACGATCTTCATGACCGATTCGCTTCTCAAATATCTGATGCTGGAAAAGAGGCGCCCGCCTAGAGGCCGATCCCGGCCAAGTCAAGGTGCGGGCTTGCGGAACCGACTCCTTGGCCGCAGGGTTGAGGTGCGGCGGGGCGTTCCCTCCGCGAGACAGGAAGGTGTACCGCCGTGACCAGGATCCTCAGCATCGCAGCAGCGGGCGCCGCCCTTCTCGCCGGCGGCTGCACCACCACGCGCATGGCGCCTGTGGATGTCACCCGCTACCATCTCGGCCAGCCGATGGAGCGCACCACCGTCGCGGTCGAGCCGATGACCGGCGCCAATCAGATCAGCCCCGAATATCAGCTTTATGCCGACGCGGTCGCGGCCGAGCTCGAGCGCCTCGCTTATGTCCAGGCGCGCAGCGACATGGCGTCGGGCTATATCGCCGCAGTGTCGTTCACCCGTTCGTCGCGCGGGGCGTTTCGCGAGCAGCCGCCGGTATCGATCGGGCTGGGCGGCGGCAGCGTCAGCGGCGGACGCCGGGGCGGCGGCGTCGGGCTTGGCGGCGGATTGTCCTTCGGGATCGGCGGCAAGACGCGCGAAGTGATCGGCTCCGAACTCTGGGTCCAGCTGCGCCGGCGCAGCGACAACACCACCGTGTGGGAAGGCCGCGCGATTACCGAATCGATCAGCGGCAAGCCGGGCAGCGATCCGCGCGAGGCGGCGGCGCGGCTGGCACGCGCGCTGTTCAAGGACTTCCCAGGCGAGTCCGGGGTGACTACCACGGTCAAATGAGCATCCAGATCAACGCCGCGTTCGACAGCGGCAACATCCGCGTAGTCGCGATCGAAGGCGACCGGGTCGACCTCGAGATCGTCACCGATCACCTGTCGGACTTCTACCAGTGGTTCCACTTCCGGCTGGCCGGCGCGAAGGGGCGGACGCTCACCTTCCGCATCCTCAACGCGGGGGGCGCGGCCTATGCGTTCGGGTGGCCGAACTACAAGACGCGGTGGAGCACCGATCGCGAGAATTGGCGCGTCACCGATTCGGACTATGCCGATGGCGTGCTCAGCTTCACCAAGGCGATCGACAGCGACGTCACCTGGTTCGCCTATTTCGCGCCCTATTCGATGGAACGGCACCACGACCTGGTGACGCGTGTTGCCGCACTACCGGGCGTCAGCCACCGCGAACTCGGCGTCACGCTCGACGGCCAGCCGATCGACTATCTGAGCCTTGGCGAGGGGCCCAAGCAGGTGTGGCTCTATGCCCGCCAGCATCCGGGCGAATCGATGGCCGAATGGTGGATGGAAGGCGCGCTCGAAAAGCTGACCGATCCGGACGACGCGACGGCACAGGCGCTGCGGGCCAAGGCGACTTTCCACCTCGTCCCCAACATGAACCCCGACGGCTCGCGCCGTGGGCACCTGCGCACCAACGCGGCGGGGATCAACCTCAACCGCGAATGGCATTCGCCGACGCCCGAGAAGAGCCCCGAGGTCCTCGCGGTGCGCAATCGGATGGATGAGACCGGCGTCGACTTCGCGATCGACGTGCATGGCGACGAGGCGATCCCGGCCAACTTCCTCGCAGGCTTCGAGGGGATTCCGAGCTGGACGGACGAGCTTGGCGAGAAATTCTACACCTTCGCGCGCCGGCTCGCCGACACCACCCCCGAATTCCAGCTCGATCTCGGCTATGAGAAGGCGGCACCGGGCAAGGCCAATCTTTCGATGTCGACAAACCAGCTGGCAGAACGGTTCGGTGCGGTTTCGATGACGCTGGAAATGCCGTTCAAGGACCATGACGCCAATGCGGACGCCGAGTTCGCCTGGTCGCCGGCGCGATGCAAGGTGCTCGCGCACGCCTGTCTCGACACGCTCGCCGGCATGATCGACGAACTCTGATGGAGATCCGCGAGGGGGGATTGGACGATCCACGGGTCGTCGCGCTGCTGAACGCGCATTTCGCGAGCATGCTCGCCAACTCGCCGAAGGACAGCTGCCACTTCCTTGACCTGTCTGGCCTGCGCGCGCCGGGCGTGACCTTCTGGACCGCGTGGGACGGCGAGGATCTGCTCGGCTGCGGCGCACTCAAGCAGCTCGATCCCGCCCATGGCGAGATCAAGTCGATGCGCACCGCTGCCGAGCATCTCCGCCGCGGCACCGGCGCGGCGCTGGTCAGCCACATCCTCCAGGCCGCCCGCGCGCGCGGCTACAATCGGCTGAGCCTCGAGACCGGATCGGGCGAAGCATTCGAACCCGCACACGCGCTCTACCGCCAGTTCGGCTTCACCGAATGCGCGCCGTTCGCCGACTACGAGCCCGACCCGTTCAGCCGGTTCCTGTCGCGCGTGGTCTAGATTGAGGAGCCGCGCCTGCACGAGCGCTGTCGCCCCTAAGTAAGTCGCTCTGAGCACTTTCTACATACTCCGAAAGCGGCTCTTCGTTAAGCGAAGCGCCAGTGTCGGCGAAGCGCATCAAGAACAGGCGTTCTATCCATGAAATCTGCACGCCCCGAGCGTATTCTGATCACGGGTCAGAATGCAGACTTTATGGGGGCGGCATGAAAATCAGAATTATAGTACTCGCCGCGTCGGTATTGACCGGCTGTACCGGCCCCACATGGCCGAGCGATCAAATCCCCGCAGGAATGGAGATCGAGCGCAGCCTGTTTGCGGGTGGCGGCTTTGGCCTGCGTGAAAGCTGTGACGCCTTAGTCGTTGAGCTTTCCGATGCATCGGCCACGCGTTTGATCACGGGGAAAAGAACAAAAAGCGGGATAGAGCTCACTCCGCCAGGCGGCGGCTGGAGCATTACGCCTATTCCACAGGCCAGTGGCAACGCCGCCTACGAAGCGGCCTTCGCCGGATGTGAAAGCGGTGACCGGCCGTTGGGCGACCTGCCGGGAGCACTGAAGCGGCCCGGGGCCTTCTACAAAATCCTGAATCACGGCGAAGCCATTCTGATAGTTGCTCCGCGGGCTAAGCTAGCTGGCTACTTCAATTTTGGGTGATCGAGCCGGCCTGCTCACATGGGCGAATGCGAGATCTCTCGAGCACCTGCAGCCGATCGCCTGCGGGCGATAGGGAAAGTGCGTCCATTCGGCAGCTTTCTGACTTTTCGCCTCCGAAAGCCCATCACAAACACCCACGTCCTGCCACTCGCGGCTTATCACTCCTCACCTAGCTCTCGTCGATCGTCCGGCGCTCGGCCGACGCGATGGACAGCTCGTGCCAGTCGAGCGCTTCTTGGAGCCGCTCGAACTGCTCGGCGCCGATCGCGTCGTCGTCGCGGAGCGCGTGCAGGCGTTCGCGTTGGGCTTCGATCGCGCGCAGCTTGATTTCGCGGCGGGCGAGGAAGTCGCCACAGCCATCGTCGCCATCGAGCGCGGCGAGGTCGATCTCGAACTGGCGCCGGATCTCCGAGGCGACACGGCCCTGCTCGCCCGACACCGTGCCGAGCGCCGCCTGGGCGAGCGCGCGCTGGGCGGCGACATATTCGTGGCGGTCGTCGCCCTCGCCCAGTCCGAGCAGGCGGATCAGCGGCGCTAGCGTCAGCCCCTGCACCACCAAGGTCGCGAGCACGACGGCGAAGGCGGACAGCACGATGACGTCGCGCTGCGGGAAATCGGCCGGCAAGGCGAACGAGGTCGCGAGCGTGACGAGCCCGCGCATCCCGCACCAGCCGACGATCACGCCCTGGGCCAAGCTTGCGGGCTCGGCCTCGCCGTGCAGCCAGCGGAACCGCGCGGCCAGCCGGTTGTAGAGCAGCACCCAGGCCATCCGCGTCACCACGACGCCGGCGACGACCAGCCCCGCGGTGCCCGCCGCATCGCGCAAATGATCGGGAGTCATGCTGCCGACGATCGCGCGCGCCTGCATCCCCATCAGCAGGAATGCGACGACGTTGAGCACGAACACCGCGACGCCCCACACCGCGAAGGACTGGATGCGGTTGCGCGCCTCGATCTTCATGTGCGGGCTGTTGGCGATGGACATCGCCATCGTCACCACACACATCACCGCCGAAAGCCCCAGCCGCTCGGCCAGCAGCCAGGCGAAGAATGTGTTGACGAATTCGAGCAGATTCCCGCCGAACGAGCCGCGCGTATAGGGGAAGATGAAGCGGAACAGCCACGCGCAGGCGAGCCCCAGCGCGATCCCGCCCGGCACGGCGAACCCGAGCCGCAGCACGACGCCGCCATCGATGCTGCCATGGCTGTGCACCGCCACCGCGGCACCGAACAGCAGCAGCGCCGTGCCGTCGTTGAGCAGGCTCTCGCCGGTGAGCACCTGCACCGTGCGGCGCGGCAGCGCGGCCGAGCGCAGCACCGTCGTCGCCGCCGCGGCATCGGGTGGCGCAACGATTGCGCCCAGTGTGATCGCGGCGAGCAAAGGCAGCCCGGCCAGCGCCCATCCGATCCATGCGACTACGGCGGTGGTCAGCAGGACCGCGACGACGGCGAGCGCGACCAGCGGGCGCCATAGCCGGCGAATTGCGGCGAGCGGAAAGTCGAACGCCGCGTCGAGCAGCACCGGCGCGATGAACAGCGCCAGCGCGGTATGGCCGTCGATCGCGATCGACGGACTCCCCGGCACCAGCGCGACGATTACCCCGGCAGCGGCGAGCATCGTCGGATAGGGGATCGGGGTCCGGCGCGCGACCTGAAGCAGCACGACGGCGAGCAACAGCAGCGCGACGAGGCTCTCGAAGAAAGTCATTACGGCACGCTAACGCACCGGCAACGATTCAGAAAAGTCTTTCGAGAAAATCCGTCATGGCGCGCCAGCTGCGGCGATCGGCTCGCGGTTCGTAGGCGATGTCGCCGGGGCCGGTGCGGCTCGCATCGGTAAAGGCGTGGCCGGCATGGCCGAAGGCGAGGAACTGCCAGTCGGCGCCGGCTTCGGTGAGTTCGTTGGCGAGAACGACAGTGGCGTCTGGTGGCGAGAGCGGGTCGTTCCAACCGTGGCACACCAGCAGCTTGGCGGCGATCGGCGTGACACTGGGGTAATCCGGCGCATCGTAGACACCGTGGAAGCTGACGCCGCCCAGGATGCCGAGGCCGGCCCGCGCCATGTCGAGCACGCATTTGCCGCCGAAGCAGAAGCCGATTGCGGCGGCCTGATCGGGATCGGCCTGGGGCAGCGCCTTCAAAGCGGCGAGCGATGCGGCGAGCCGGTCACGGAGCAAAAGGCGGTCGCCGTCGAGTGCGTCCATGTAGCGGCTGCGGTCGCCCTCCTCGATCCGCGCGCGCTTGCCCTGGCCGAACAGGTCGGCAGCGAATGCCACATAGCCAAGCTCGGCGAGCGCCTCGGCCTTGAGATTGTCGGCTTCCTTCTGGCCGAGGACATTGGGCAGGACGAGCACGCAGGGGCGCGGGCCTTCGACCGCATCGTCCCAGGCGGCGACGCCCTCGAACGGGCCGCCGGGGCCGTCATGGACCAGGGCTTGTCGAACGATCGCCATGCCGCATCTCCCTTTGCGAAGCCGCGGCATCTCTCTATCAGCCGCGGCGAACGTTCAAGTCGAAGGAGGCCTAATGCCCACGCTCGTCCTCATCCGCCACGGCCAGTCGGCCTGGAACCTGGAGAATCGCTTCACCGGCTGGTGGGACGTCAACCTGACCGACCAGGGCGTGGAGGAAGCCAAGGCCGCGGGCCGGCTGCTCGCCGACAAGGGCTTCGACTTCGACCAGTGCTACACCAGCCTCCAGACGCGCGCGATCAAGACGCTCAACCTCGCGCTCGAGGAAATGGGGCGGCTGTGGCTTCCGGTCGAGAAGGACTGGGCTCTCAACGAGCGGCATTATGGCGGGCTGACCGGGCTCAACAAGGCCGAGACCGCCAAGATCCACGGCGACGAGCAGGTCCAGATCTGGCGCCGCGCGTTCGACATCTCGCCGCCGCTGGGCGAGGCGGACAGCGAGTTCGACCTGTCGAAGGACCGCCGCTACGCCGGGATCAAGATCCCGCAGACCGAGAGCCTCAAGGACACGATCGCGCGCGTCCAGCCTTATTGGGAAAAGAAGATCGCCCCCGATCTTAAGGACGGCAAGCGCGTGCTCGTCTCGGCGCACGGCAACTCGCTGCGCGCGTTGGTCAAGCATTTGTCGGGCATCCCCGACAACGAGATCGTCAGCCTGGAGATCCCGACCGGCCAGCCGATCGTCTATGAGCTGACCGACGATCTGGTGGCGACCGATCGCTACTATCTTAGCGAGCGGTGAGCTTCACAGGGGTGGTCTGACGGCGGTAACGGAGCAGATATTTACAGAGCATTCGTGGGCCCGCCGAGGGCCTCGAAGATCCGCCGTAATCCTCCATTGCGTGCTGATCCAGCGTGGCCCTCTCAATTGCGAGGACCACGTAATGAAACACGCCAGACCGGGCCAGCAGCTTCCATCCACCAGATTCATGCATGATAACTGCATCATCCCGGAATTGCCTTACCCTCGGGAGTTGCCCTCGCCGCGCCCGCCCTCTAGGAACCCGCTTCCACATTTGGCGGGGCATTTCGTGGCACCTCTGGTCGGCATCATCATGGGCAGCACTTCCGACTGGGAGACGATGTGCCATGCCGCGCGGGTGCTCGACGAGCTCGAAGTATCCCACGAGACCAAGGTCGTGTCGGCGCACCGCACGCCGCAGCGGCTCTACGACTATGCAAATGGCGCCGCCGAACGCGGCCTCAAGACCATCATCGCCGGCGCGGGCGGCGCAGCGCACTTGCCCGGAATGGCGGCGGCGATGACGCACCTTCCGGTGCTCGGCGTACCGGTCGAGTCCAAGGCATTGAAGGGCATCGACAGCCTCTATTCGATCGTCCAGATGCCCGGCGGCATCCCTGTCGGCACGCTGGCGATCGGCAAGCCCGGCGCGATCAACGCCGGTCTGCTCGCCGCGGCGATCCTCGCAACTTCGGACGAAGCGCTCGCGCAGCGGCTCAAGGCCTGGCGCGCGGCGCAGACCGCCGGCGTAGCGATCGACCCCGAATGACCGCGAGCTCCAGCCCTCTGGCGCCCGGATCGGTAATCGGCATCCTGGGCGGCGGCCAGCTGGGGCGGATGCTCGGCGTCGCCGCGGCGCAGCTCGGCTATCGCACGCACGTCCTCGCCCCCGATGCCGAAAGCGTCGCCGCACAGACCGCTTCGAGCTACACCCGCGCCGACTATCACAGCCGCATCGTCCTCGACGAAGTCGCGGGGCAGACCGACGTCGCCACCTACGAATTCGAAAATATCGCGATCGGCCCGGTCGAATATCTCGCGGGCAAGGTGCCGGTGCGCCCCGGCCCGCAGAGCCTGTCGATCGCGCAGGATCGCGCGCGCGAAAAGGCCTTTGTCCAGGGGATCGGCGGCAGGACCGCGCCCTGGGCCCCGGTCTCGACGCTCGACGAACTCAAGGCGGCGATCGACACGATCGGCACGCCGGCCATCCTCAAGACGCTGCGGCTGGGCTATGACGGCAAGGGCCAGGTGCGCATCCGCCACGCCGGCGAGGCCGAGGCTGCCTGGGCCGAGATCGGCGAGCGCCCGGCGATCCTCGAAGGCTTCGTCACCTTCAGCCACGAATTCTCGATCATCACTGTGCGCGGGCTCGACGGCAGCCTGGCGAGCTACCCGCCGCCGTGGAACGAGCATGTCGACGGCATCCTCGCGCGCTCGTCGCTCCCCGCCCCGGCCGAGATCGCGCGGCACTGGGCCGAGGCGGCGACGCTCGCCGGCCGCGTCGCCGAGGCGCTGGGGCATGTCGGGGTGCTGACGCTCGAGTTCTTCGCGACTGGCGAGGGCCCGGTGTTCAACGAGATGGCGCCGCGGGTGCACAATTCGGGGCATTGGACGATCGAGGGTGCAGAGACCTCGCAGTTCGAGAACCATATCCGAGCGATCTGCGGCCTGCCGCTGGGCTCGACCGCGCTGACGGGCTCGCATGTCGAGATGGTCAATTTGATCGGCAGCGATGCCGACCAATGGGCCGAATTGCTCGCCGAGCCTGGGACGCATCTCCACCTGTACGGCAAGGGCAGCGCCCGGCCCGGGCGGAAGATGGGGCATCTGACGCGGGTCAGGCGGTAAAGCGCCTCCCCGTTACGGGGAGGATCAAGAAAAAGGCTCGCCTCTTTTCGGAAGCGAGCCCTTTTTCCTCGACCGAAGCGAAGCCTCAGCCGCGCGTGCCGGTGATCGGGAAGCTGCCGAAACCGCCCGCGGTGACGTTGCCGTTGAGGTTGTCGCCGTCGACGGTCGCCTCGACCGTCAGCGTCATCGGCATCGGGATGGTGATGTCGAGCGAGAAGGTCAGCGTGTCGCCGTCGACCTTCCCGTCCTTTATATCGGTCGTGCCGAGGCCGCCCGAGAAATTGCCGGTGAAGGTCTCGCCCGCGCTCTGCACGGTGAGCACCGCCTGCTGGTCGCCCATCGGCGACTTGGTCACCGTGTTCCAGCTGCCGTCGACATTGGCCATCTTGGTCTCTCCTGGATTACTTGGCGGCAGGTGCGGAAGGGCCCGCCACCGACGCTGCGGGAACCACCTCGACAGGCAGGCCGAGGCTGTCAAGCTGCGGCTTGACCTTCGCGGCGTCGCCCACGACCACCCAGACGAACTTCTTCGGGTCCAAAGCCGCGCGTGACGCAGCGTCGAGCTGCGCGACGGTCATGCCCCGATATTTTTGCGTCACGGTGTCGTAGAAATTGTCGGGGCGCTTGCGCAGGTCGTTCTGCTGCATCGCGCTGAGCACCGCACCCGAGGTTTCGAATCGCCCGGCGAGCTCGCGCGTGGTGCCGTTGATCTCGCGCGTCAGCTCGACCTGGGTGATGCCCTTGGCGCCGAGGAAGTCGCCGACCTGCTGCTGGATCGCCTTGATCGAGTCGCCCGTGCGATCGGCCTGGACCGGCGCGGCGATCGTGTAGGGCACTGCCTTCTCCAGCCAGTCATAGCCGCCGCGCGCGCCGTAGGACCAATGCTTGTTCTCGCGCAGCTCCATGTTGATCCGCGCGAGGAAGCCCGCGCCGAGCGCCTGGTTGGCGGTGACCGGCACGAGCAGCTCGCTCGCCGGATCGAGCGGCGTCATCTGCGCGGCGAGGATCAGCGACTGGGGCGAGTCGGGGCGATCGACCAGCACGATCCTGGGCGCGACCTGCTGGGGCGCGACGGTGAAAGCCTTGGTGCCGGCGGTTCCGGTGCCCTGCCAATTGCCGAAGCGCGCCTCGAGCGCCGCCTTGACCTCGGACAGCGGACGATCGCTGACCACGAAGACCTTCGCCTTATCCGGGCGGATCCACGCACGGTAGAAGGCGAACAGGTCGTCGCGGGTCAGCGCCTTGACCGCCGCGGGATCGCCGCCGCCCGCCGCCAGCTTCACATAGGGGTTGCCGGGGCCGTAGAGCAGCGGCGGCAACGCGCGGTTGGCGAGGCCCTGAGGGCTGGTCAGCTCGGCGGCGATGCCGGTGAGCTGGGTCGCGCGCAGCCGCTCGATCTCATCGGGCGCGAACGCGGGGTTGCGGACGACATCGGCGAACAGGTCGAGCGCGCCGCCCAGGTTCGGGCTGGGCGCGGTGACGCCCAGATAGGTGCGATCGGCCGAGCTGCCGGTGCTGATGCTGGCGCCCAGCCGCTCGCGCGCCTCGGCGATCTTGGTCGAATCGAGCGTTGTAGTGCCCTCGTCGAGCAGCGACAGCACCAGGTTCTGCGTGCCGAGCTTGTTCGCCGGATCGGCGACGACGCCGGCATCGAAGCTCATCACCATTTGGGTGACCGGCACCGCGGTGCGATTGGCATAGACGATCTCCACGCCGTTCGAGAGCTTGGTACGCTCGACATTGGGGAAATCGAGATCGCCGATCTGGGCGACGTCGGGCATTGCGCCGCGTGTGCCCTTGAACGGCTCGGCCTTGGCCGCGCCTTCGGCCGGCTTGGCGGCGGCGGGGACCGCGGCGGCCTCCTGATAGGCCTCGCGCGTGCCCGGCTCGACCATGATCGTCAGCGACGGGCGCGTGAGCCACTTCTTGCCGGCGGCCTGGACTTGCGCCGGGGTGACCTTCGCGGTCTCCTCGAGTTGCTTCTTGAAGAACGCCGGGTCACCCGAATAGAGCTCGCCCGAAGCGAGCGCGACGGCCTTGCCGCCGAAGCCGCCGACCGATTCGAGGCCCGAGATGCGGCTGGACACCGCGGTAGTCGCGACGCGCTGGACTTCGTCGGCGGTCGGGCCCTTGGCGATCAAGTCAGCGACGATCTCGTCGAGCCGCTTGGCGACGACATTCGCATCGACCCCCGGCTTCACGATCGCCTGGACCTGGAAGATGCCGAGCTGCGACATCGACTGGATACCGGCCGAAACCTGCACTGCGCTCTTGTCCTTGCGCACCAACTCATTGTCGAGCCGCGAACTGGCGAGCCCGCCGAGCACGTCGCCGAACACGTCGAGCGGCACCGAATCGGGATCGTTGAGCCCGGGCACCGCCCAGCTGCGCAGGATCATCGTCGCGGCGACGCGGTCCTTCATCATCACGGTCTTCGACTGCGGAAGCGTCGGCACGGTCACCGTCGGCAGTACGCTCTTCGGTCCCGCGGCGATCTTGCCGAAATACTTCTCGACCAGCGGCCTGGCGGTCTTGGCGTCGACGTCGCCGGCGAGCACGAGGATCGCGTTGTTCGGGCCGTAATGCGAGCGGAACCAGTTCTTGACGTCGTCGAGGCTAGCGGCGTCGAGATCGGCCATCGAACCGATGACGTTATGGCCATAGGCGGTGCCGCCGAGCAGTTCCTCGAGCAGCTTGTAGTAGACCAGACCATAAGGCTGGTTGTCGCCCTGGCGCTTCTCGTTCTGGACGACGCCGCGCTGCTCGTCGAGCACCGCCTGGTCGATCGCGCCGAGCAGATAGCCCATCCGGTCGCTCTCGAGGAACAACGCGCGATCGAGCGCCGGGCGCGGGACGGTCTCGAAATAATTGGTGCGATCGAAGCTGGTGGTGCCGTTGAAGTCGGTGGCGCCGACCTGCTTGAGCGGCTCGAAGAAATCGCCCGGAGCATTCTCGGAACCGTTGAACATCAGGTGCTCGAAGAGGTGCGCAAAGCCGGTCTTGCCCTTGGGCTCGTGCTTCGAGCCGACATCGTACCAGGTCGAGACCGCGACGATCGGCGCCTTGCGGTCGGTATGAACGATGACGCGCAGGCCGTTCTTGAGCGTGAATTCCTCGTACGGAATGTCGACGCGCTTGACGAGTTCGGCGACCGGCACGGGCTTGGAGGTCTGCTGCGCCGCGGCGGGCATGGCGGCGGCAAGCGCAATAGTGGCGGCGCCGCAGAGCATCAGGAACGACTTCATGGTGACGGATTTCCCCCGGGGAACATGGATGGCGCGGAGCATAGCGCAGGCAGTAACGGCTGCAACCGGTTCCGTACGCGTTTGCAGCGAAGCGCTTTTGGACTAGCCTTGGCGCCCTGCTTCCTTCGAGAGACCTTGCCGCCTATGCGCGTTCCGCTGCTCCTCGCCGGGCTCCTGCTCGCCCTCGCGCCCGCCACGGCGCAGACCGCTCCCGACGAGCCGGTGTTCAGCGCCGCCGAGGTGCGCAAGCACGTCACCTTCCTCGCCGACGACAAGCTCGAAGGCCGCGACGCCGGCACGCCGGGGCACGAGACCGCCGCGCGCTATGTCGCCGAGCAGTTCGCGGCGCTGGGGCTCAAGCCCGGCGGCGACGACCAGGGCTGGTATCAGCAGGTGTCGTTCGCCGAATACAGCCTAGACGATCGCCGTCCGGCGACGCTGCGGGTAGGCAAGAGCAGCTTCGCCAATGGCGAGGATGTGCTGATCGCCCCCTCCCCGCGCTTCGGCAGCACCACGCAGACCGTCACCGGCGACGCCGTGTTCGTCGCCTACGGGCGGGAAGACGATTATGCCGGGCTCGAGCTGCGCGGCAAGTTCGCCGTAATGCTGATCGGCGCACCCGAGGGCATGCCGGCAGACGCGTCCGCGCGGCTCAACCGCAGCCGCGGGACGATCGCGGCGAAGCATGGCGCGATCGGCATCCTCTATCTCCTGTCGCCCCACGACGAGATGCAATGGGAGGTCGTGTCGAACCCCGTTCTCCAGGACGCGCACAAATGGCTGAGCAAGGAGGGCTTTCCCGACGGGCAGGATCCCGGCGTGAAGATCGGCGCCTACCTAAACGCCACTGCGGCGGCGGCGTTGTTCAAAGGCTCCCAGGCAAGCGCCGCGCGGCTGTTCGCGACGGCGAGCCTTCCCGACGTCAAGCTCGACCGCTTCGCACTCAAGCAGCGCGTGAGCCTGGAGCGGACCAGCATCGTGCGTACCTATCGCAGCCCCAATGTCATCGGCGTGCTACCCGGCGCCGATCTGGCGCTGGCGGACGAATATGTCGTGCTCAGCGCACATCTGGATCATATCGGCCAGGACCCGCATCTGCCTGGCGACAAGATCGACAACGGCGCGATGGACAATGCCGCGGGGGTGGCGACGATGCTCGAGGCGGCGCGCGCCTTCGCCACGGCAAAGAACAAGCCGAAGCGTTCGATCCTGTTCGTCGCGCTCACCGCCGAAGAGGATGGCCTGCTCGGGTCGAGCTATCTGGCGCAGCATCCGGTTATCGGGCCTGGCAAGCTGGTCGCCGACGTCAATCTCGACATGCCGATCCTGCTCTATGACTTTCAGGACGTCATCGCATTCGGCGGCGAGCATTCGACGATGGGCGAGATCGTCGCGCGCGCCGGCGCACGGATGGGCGTGACCGTCTCGCCCGATCCGATGCCCGAGGAGCAGTTCTTCGTCCGCTCGGACCATTTCAACTTCGTCAAGGCTGGCGTGCCTTCGATCTTCCTGATGACCGGGTTCAAGAATGGCGGCGAGAAGGCGTTCCGCGATTTCCTGGCCAACCACTATCACCAGCCCTCCGACCAGCTCGATTTGCCGTTCAACTGGGAAGCCGGCGCCAAGTTCGCTCGGCTGAATTATTGGATAGCACGCGAAGTCGCCGATGCGACGGAGGCGCCGCGCTGGTATGAAGGCAATCGCTTCGGCGACCGCTATGCGCCCGGCGCACCGCGAGCGCGGCGGCCCAAGGTGTTGGCCGAGCCGATCAACTGACCTGCCGAGATAGTTGCGGTTGACCATGTCTGCAGAAACCGGGCATGCTCTGCCTGTCCCGGACTAGTAACGAGGCGCTGATGGCCGAGGTCGCGCAACGACTGCACAAACAAGGCAAGGTCGATACGTGCTCCGCTGCGGGTGGCGTGTCAGGCCGCCTCGGTACTCGCCACGCCGTAAGTCAATTCCAAGAGACGGTGACGCGCGTCACCGCACAGTCCGCGCCACGCAATGCGCTTCCCGAACAACTCAGAGGACGGATGGAAGCGATCTCCGGCATCGCGCTCGAGGATGTGCGGGTTCATCGCAATTCGGCCCGGCCAGCGCAATTGCAGGCACATGCTTACGCTCAGGGCACCGACATATATCTCGGCCCCGGTCAGGATCATCATCTTCCGCACGAGACATGGCACGTCGTCCAGCAAAAGCAGCGCCGCGTACGTCCAACGACACGGGTTGAGGGCGTCGCGGTGAATGACGACGTATCGCTCGAGCGTGAAGCCGACATCATGGTTCGGCGAGCAGCGGAGGTCGCGCCGACTGCAGGGCCGCTCGAACGTGCAGCGCCGGGTGCACCGGTCGCGCAGGGCGTGTTCACGTTCGTTTCGAACCGGTTCGTTTTCAGCAAGAAACGTATCGAAGATGCCATGGACGGTGACAAGCTGAAGCAGCTTCGCAGCGTCCTATCCAACGCAACCCGTCGGCAAGCGGTGCTAGATAAGATAGAGGATTGGGCAAATTGCGACGAAGACGTCGGGTACAAAGGCAAGACCTACGAGGATCTCATCAAGAACGCACTGCGCGAGGTTAACAGGGAGACGCGCGTCGACGATATCTCGGAGCCTGTCACACCGAGCTCGGGTCGAGTCAACGACAGGGATTCCGTTAACCAGGAACTGTCGGCGTCATCCTCCGAAAAGCGGGAGCGACTCGCCACGCTTCGCCGCCAGGCATCGGAGAGCATGATGGAGCTTCTAGAATTTCGCGATACGACCAAGCAACGCTATCTGCAGCACGATCAGGACGACACGCAGTTCTCGGTCGGGCACACCGGCAATTTTGTTCTAGGGGGCAGCCTGCCGCAAGACTATGCCGAACTCATCCACCATATCGAGCTAACGACGGGCCTTGCGGGTGCTCGCCTGGCCACCGTGCTGCTCGACGCGATGGACGCTAAGATTACCGCCCAATCGCAGCAGGGCGGCATCGCCAAGTTTGTCGTGCTGGCCTATGCTGCCGAGACGCGCCGGGCAGCGATCAACCCGTTGGCAATCAGGGCAGCGCTGCAAAAGGCGCAGCGTGACAACAGCGACGTCTTCCAGACCCTGTACGACAATGTGCTGTGCATCTCCAGCGGTGGTTCGATGCAGTCGCAATATCATCGAAGGAACGTCGATGAAAATCCGCATTTCAGCGCCACCCTGCCGAATGAATATGACGCGCTGGTCGAATCTGCTGCCAGGCAGGGCTATGATGTGCGTGACCAGGATCAGATGAAAGGCTTCATCGATCGCATGGCTCGCAACCACGTCCTCGCCCACAACGTCATGTTCCTGGGGCAACAGCGCCCCGAGCCTAAAATGGGCGTTGTCGGACAGACCCCTCAATCGGGTCTGACAGGGGGTAAACTTCTCATTGCCATCGCGGCCATCAGCTTCATCATCCTGTCCATCTCAATTATGATGAGAGGATCTGCGAACAGTTGATGGTCGGGTCATGCCTGACTCACGCCGCCCCTTGTGTTGCACAATAGCAACACTACATCGCCTGCGTAACCAACAGGGGCCAGCATGAACCTCGAGAAATTCACCGATCGCGCCAAGGGATTCCTCCAGTCGGCGCAGACCGTGGCGATCCGCATGAGCCACCAGCGGATTTCCCCCGAACATCTTCTCAAGGCACTGCTCGAGGACGAGCAGGGCATGGCGAGCGGGCTGATTGCCGCGGCCGGCGGCAATGCCAAGCAGGCGCTCACCGTCACCGATGCGGCGCTGGCCAAGATCCCCGCCGTGTCGGGCGGCGGCGCGCAGCAGACGCCCGGGCTCGACAATGATCTGGTGCGCCTGCTCGACCAGGCCGAGCAGGTCGCGCAGAAGGCCGGCGACAGCTTCGTCACCGTCGAGCGGCTGCTACTGGCGCTGACGCTGGCGACCACCACCGCAGCGGGCAAGGCGCTGGCCGCCGCCGGCGTGACCCCGGAGGGGCTCAACGGCGCGATCAACGCGCTTCGAAAAGGCAAGACTGCCGACACCGCGGGTGCCGAGGATCGCTACGATGCGCTCAAGAAGTTCGCGCGCGACCTCACCCAGGCGGCGAAGGACGGCAAGCTCGATCCCGTGATCGGCCGCGACGAGGAAATCCGACGCACGATCCAGATCCTAGCGCGGCGCACCAAGAACAATCCCGTGCTGATCGGCGAGCCCGGCGTCGGAAAGACCGCGATCGCCGAGGGCCTGGCGCTGCGGATCGCCAATGGCGACGTGCCCGACAACCTCAAGGACCGCACCTTGATGTCGCTCGACATGGGCAGCCTGATCGCGGGCGCGAAATATCGCGGCGAGTTCGAGGAGCGCTTGAAGGGCGTGCTCGACGAAGTGAAGGCCGGCGAGGGCGACATCATCCTGTTCATCGACGAGATGCACCAACTGATCGGCGCCGGGAAGAGCGAAGGCGCGATGGACGCGGGCAACCTGCTCAAGCCAGCATTGGCGCGTGGGGAGCTGCATTGCATCGGCGCGACCACGCTCGACGAATACCGCAAATATGTCGAGAAGGACCCGGCGCTCCAGCGGCGGTTCCAGCCGGTTTTCGTCGGCGAGCCGACCGTCGAAGACACCATCTCGATCCTGCGCGGGCTGAAAGAGAAATACGAGCTGCACCATGGCGTGCGGATCACCGACGGCGCGCTGGTCAGCGCCGCGACGCTCTCCAACCGCTACATCACCGACCGCTTCTTGCCAGACAAGGCGATCGATCTGATGGACGAGGCGGCGTCACGCATCCGCATGGAAGTCGAGTCCAAGCCCGAGGAGATCGAGAATCTCGACCGGCGGATCATCCAGCTCAAGATCGAGCGCGAGGCGCTCAAGAAGGAGACCGACGCTGCCTCGAAGGACCGGCTCGCCACGCTCGAGACCGAACTCGCGAGCCTTGAGGAACAATCCGGCGCGCTGACCGCGCGCTGGCAGGCCGAGAAGGACAAGATCAACGCCGAGTCGCGCCTCAAGGAGCAGCTAGAAGCCGCCAAGCTCGAGCTCGAACAGGCGCAGCGGGCGGGCGACCTGGGCAAGATGGCCGAGCTCAACTACGGTACGATCCCCGCGCTGACCAAGCAGCTCGAAGAGGCCGGGCAGCAGGCCGGCAATGCGATGCTGCGCGAAGAAGTCACCGCCGAGGACATCGCCGGGGTCGTCGCGCGCTGGACCGGCATTCCCGTCGACAAGATGATGGAAGGCGAGCGCGAGAAGCTGCTCAATATGGAGGAGCAGCTCGGCAAGCGCGTGATCGGCCAGGCCGACGCGGTGAAGGCCGTATCGACCGCGGTGCGCCGCTCGCGCGCCGGGCTGCAGGATCCCAACCGTCCGCTCGGCTCGTTCCTCTTCCTGGGGCCCACCGGCGTCGGCAAGACCGAGCTGACCAAGGCGCTCGCCGAATTCCTGTTCGACGACAGCAACGCGATGGTTCGCATCGACATGAGCGAGTTCATGGAGAAGCACTCGGTCGCGCGGCTGCTCGGCGCGCCTCCGGGCTATGTCGGCTATGAGGAAGGCGGCGTGCTGACCGAGGCAGTGCGGCGGCGGCCGTACCAGGTCGTGCTGTTCGACGAAGTGGAGAAGGCGCATGCCGACGTGTTCAACATACTGCTCCAGGTGCTCGACGACGGGCGACTGACCGATGGCCAGGGCCGCACGGTCGATTTTTCGAACACGATCGTGATCCTGACTTCGAACCTGGGCTCGCAATTCCTCACCAACCTCGCCGACGGGCAGAAGGTCGAGGATGTCGAGCCGCAGGTGATGGAGATCGTCCGCGCGCATTTCCGGCCCGAATTCCTCAACCGATTGGACGAGATCATCCTATTCCATCGGCTGGCGGCGGAGCACATGGCGCCGATCGTCGATATCCAGGTCGGCCGGGTCGCCAAGCTGCTCAAGGATCGCAAGATCGTGCTCGATCTGTCGGAGGCCGCCCGCGCGTGGCTGGGGCGTGTAGGCTACGACCCGGTCGATGGCGCCCGACCGCTGAAGAGAGCCGTGCAGCGCTATCTCCAGGATCCGTTGGCCGACAAGATACTGCGCGGCGAGGTCAGGGACGGATCGACGGTGCAGATTGAGGAGGGCGACGGGGCACTTGCGCTCAGCGTGGACTAAACGCCGGCATAACTATTGCCCCTCAGCCGGAGACGCGCCCGAAAGCACCGGGTGGCTCGTCGCTGCGAAGCCACCCGGTTATGGAGTAACGCAGTCCATAGCAGAAGGATGAGACCATCCCCACGCTGTGATCCTGCGGGACGCTGAAGACGTTCAGCGCGTTAAAAATGGGCCGATATGCTTTTTCGATGTCGTGCTGCGGATCGAAGAACTGGAGGTAGCCACCCCAGTCGCGCTCCCAAAGCTTGGTGAAATTGAAGACATAGGCAGCCACGCGATGCCCACCTTCGTCTAAGTCACTATGGGATTTCAGGAAGTTACCTGAGCGGTAAAGCGTAGCCTGGGCATCCGCCCATCTGATATCGGGTCGACCCGTCAACGCCCGAAAGAAATCTAGCGACGCGGGTGAATTTAGAAACTCGTACGCGGCGAGAATGCCTAATTTCGGAGCGGTTGGAGTGAAGTAGTTCGATACCATCGGATAGAATTGATACAGAAACTGATACTGTGTTCGAGCGCGCTCCTGAATCCCTCCCAGTATCTGATTTAGCTCGGCCTGACTTAGCGAAGCAAGATAATCCGGTGGAAGTTGGCGTACCTCGCTGCCAACATTATATGCGAGCCACCAGGGCGTTTCCGAGCTCAGCAACCCGTGGATGCGCTCTGCGTCCTCGGCGATAAAAAAATCTCGAATCTGCATCCTGCGGTCCGCTTGAAACGCGAGCTTCAGAACGTCGGGGTCATGGGCTGGATTGATTCGGATCACGCAACCTCACTCCAAGTTGTTCGAGCCTCGCAACGCGCAATTTCATTCGCGTCGCGCTTCCACAAAAAAAGGGGCGGCACTAGGTGCCGCCCCAATTTCCATAGCGAGCTTCGAGTTAGAAGCTCACGCGCGCGCCCACGCGGAAGTAGCGACCCATGATGTTCGGGCCACCCCAGGCGGGGTTGAACTGGAAGATATGGTACGCAGCGCTCGGATCGAACACGGGATCGATGCCAAGGACGTTGAGCACGTTCGCGTAGATGGTGAAGTTGTCGCCCACCTTCTGGCTGAGGCTCAGATCGACGTTCCACTGGGCCTTCGCCTCGCAGAGCACCGGCGTCACGTTGTCCGCATAGGTCGAGACCGAAGCGCCGACGTTGTTGAGGCAGTCACCCTTGACGCCGCCGTAATCGATCGATGCCAGGTCATAGCCGCTGGTGTAGTAGGCAGTGACCGAGCCGGTGAAGCCACCGACCTCGACCGTGTTCTGCCAGCTGCCGCGCCACTTCGGCGCACCCGAGCACGACGTGACGTCGCAGGGGCTGAGCGTGCCGTCGTACCGCTGCACGTTGTCGCCGATCGTCTTCTCGAACTTGATGAGGTACGAAGCCTCAAGCGAGCTGGAGAAGGTCACGTCACCGAACGACTTCCGGAAGTTCGCACCGAAATCGAGACCCGACACGCTCTGCGAGTCGTTGTTCTGGAACGAATACTGGATGAAGCCGATGTGCGGCAGGGCGTTCGGGAAGTTGATGTCCGGCGCACCCGGAAGCACCGTGATACCCGGTATGTTCACAACACCATTATTGGCATAATACTGGTTCTGAACGTCCGAATAGTCGGCACCGCCGATGATATCGGTCACCTTGATGTGGAAGTAATCAACGGTGAAGCTGACATTGCGGATCGGTTCGAAGATGGCGCCAACGGTCCAGCTGGTCGACTTCTCCGGATCAAGCGCGGCGTTGCCCGTCGAGGTCAGACCCACCGGGAAACCGCCCGTGGCATAGGAATTGCCACCGTGTGCGTTGATGAACGCCTGCTCGGCCGGGACGCTGTTGCTCAGCTGGAAGTTCACGTAACCCGTGGTCGGCAGACCATAGGCCTCGTTGAACGACGGGATACGGAAGCCCTTCGACCACGTACCGCGCACTGCAACCTGCGGGATCGGCGTGAACTTCGCGCCGATCTTCGGCGAGAAGTTGCTCTGGCCCGACGAATAATCGTCGTAACGGCCCGATGCGTTGATCTCGAGCTGCGGGACGACCGGCGCGCTGACTTCGAAGAACGCCGACTTGACTTCACGCGAACCGACCGCGCCGACCGCATTCACGCTGTAATAGCGATCATAGGGGTTGGCGAGATTTTCGGGGTTCGCCGACGGGTTGTTGATCGACTCATGACGATACGCAACGCCGACTGCCGTCTGCAGCGGACCGCCCGGCAGTTCGAACAGCGACTTGCTCAGGGTACCCGACACCTGCCACAGGTCCGAAGTCGAACGCGTGTTGTTTTCCGGCGCGATGTAATCGCGGATCGCTTCCGAATTCGCATCGGGATTGATGAAGTTGTAGGTACCGCGTGCAAGCACGTCCGCGATGCGCTGACCATTCAGGAAGTTGTTCTGAATGATGTCGAGCTGAACCTGCGACGCCGTAGCTTCGACCGAGTAGTTCCAGTCTTCACCGAAGCTGCCGTTGATGCCGACAGCGGCACGCAGGCTGCGCGACTTGCTCTGGATGTCACGCGGACGATCGTAGCGATACAGCAGCTGCGCACGGCTGCCCGAGGCGGCGTACGGGTTGTTCGGGTTGAGCACGCCATTGGCCGCGGTGCAGCCAGTGTTCAGATTGCCCGTCTGGCCGAACGAGCCGACGCCGGTCGGGCAGACATAGACCGGCAGGAAGACGTTGGTCGGCTGCACGAAGCCAGCGGGAGTGGGCGGCGGATATGCCGTACCACCGTTGAACGCGAGCGGCGCCAGCTGGGTGTGGGTCTTGACCTGATAATAGTTCGCCGACGCGTAGAACTCGGCGTTGTCGCCCACCTTCGCAGTGAAGCGACCGGCAAAGCCCATGCGCTCCTGCTCCGGCTGGAGCTGCGAATATTCCGCGCGCGGGTCGAGCGAGCACTGCGTGGTGCCGGCGCTGGTGGCCGCGCCGCCGTTGGCGACCGACGGCACGGTGACCGGAGTCAGGTTGCGGCAACCGGCAGCAGGGTTGAGGAGCCGGAAGAGGTTGCCCGGGACCACGGCGCCGGTCGCGTCGACCGGGCGGCCGACGGCGACCGGGGTCGCGATCAGTCCGTTGTAGATGAACCCGGGGCCGCTGGTGGCATTGCTCGGAATCACGCTGTTCCAGACGCCGCTGGTCATGCAGACCTTCGAACCCGGAGCGTAAACGCGCGCGGTAGCGCCCGTGCCGACGGTGCCGCCGAGCGAGGTGCCGCACAGGCCGCTCAGGTCCGACGTGCCGAACGGATACTTGCGGTCGCGCGCCCAGAGCGCCTCATTCCGCTGGTATTCGCCGTTGATGTAGAAGTTGAAACCTTGCTCGTCGAGGTCACCATAGCCCCAAGTCGCATCGAAGCGCTGCTCGGGGGCATCGCCCAGTTCCGAGATGCCCGCCGAGGCGTTGAGATGAAGGCCCTTGATTTCCTTCTTGGTGATCACGTTGACCACGCCAGCGACCGCGTCGGCGCCGTAGGTCGACGAAGCACCGTCACGCAGGATTTCGATACGCTCGATGATCGCGTTCGGAATCGTGTTCAGATCGACGAAGTTGCGGTGGCCGTCGTCCGCGAGCGGATACGGCGCCATGCGCTGGCCGTCGAAGATCGTCAGCGTCGACTGCACGGTCAGGCCGCGCAGCGAAACCGCGTTCGCGCCGGTCGCGAAGTTCGAACCGGTGTTCCAGCCCTGGGTGATCGTGCCCGCGCCGTTTGCCGACACGCGCTGCACGGCCTCGGCGACCGTGTTGATGCCGCGCTGCTGGAGCGACTCCGCGCTCAGCACGGTGACCGGCGAAGCAGTCTCAGTATCCGTGCGACGGAACAGCGAACCGGTGACGACGATATCGCCGCTGCTGCTGTCTTCCTGTGCCGCCGTGTCTTCGGCGGGCACGGTCTGCGTGTCCTGCGCGAACGCAGGCGCAGCGAAGAGCGTGCCGGCGAGGACGAGCGCGGACAACGCCGTGCCGCCGCGCAGGCCGCGTGTGATCTGGGTTTTCTTCATGAATTTCCCTCGCATTTCCGGCCGTAACATTTCGCCCCGGCCGGGTGTCTCCCCGCTCTTCCCGCGCGTGCGTCAGGCACACTTCGGGCAGAGCTTGCGATGATGGATGATGGGCGCGCCTTCGCCTGTAAAGCATACAAAGCTGTGACACTGCGCCCTTTTGAGCGGACTGTAGCTGAAATACCACAGGGGCATTGTGAATGTTGCGTGAATGCCCGGCCGATTGTTCAAAAATGTTGCGGCGCAGGATGGCTGAAATCAATCGGCAACAGGCATCGGCCCGGCGACGAGCAGCGGATCGATCCGGGCATCGCGCCATTTAAGACTCCAGTGAAGGTGGGGGCCGGTCGCACGCCCGGAACGGCCCACCGCGCCCACCGGCTGGCCGCGGCGCACGCGCTCGCCGAGTTTCACGTCGATCCGCGACAGGTGCATAAAGGCGGTATTGAGCCCCATGCCGTGGTCGATCATCAGCAGGTTGCCTTCGAGCGTGAACGGCGCCGTCGCCGCAAGCACCACAACGCCGTCGGCCGGAGCCAGCACCGTCGTTCCGGTCGGGCGGGCGATGTCGATCCCGGAATGATAGGAGCCGGGCTCGCCGGCATAGATTCGCTGCGAGCCGAACAGCGTCGAGATGCGGCCGGTGACCGGCCAGAGGAAGGTCTGGCGCCAGCCCTGGGAATCGCTCTCCCGCGCACGCGCGGCGTTGATCTGGGCGAGCTCGGGGCCGCGGATACGCTCGAATTCGGGGCGCGGCACCGGATATTTGGGCAGCGTGTTGAGCCGCGAGATATCCCAGGCGCGCGGCGCGATCGTCAGCGTCTGGCGGACTTCGCTGCCGTTGTTCAGCCGGGCGACGAGAATCGTGCCGGGGCCAGCATCGCGGTCGAACGCAATCAGGAAGCGGCGGTCCGGCGCGACTTCGACCGGCGCGCCGCCGAGGCTGAGCAGGGTCGTCCCGCGCGGCGCAGTGCCCAGCGCGAAGCCGCCCTGGATCAGCTTGCCGGTGAGCCCGAACCGCTCCTGCTGCTGCGCGGCGAGCGGGCCGCTCGCAGCAGCGCTGCCGAGGAGCGGGACCGCCAGCGCAGCGAGCAACAGCCTCATTTGCCGTGCAGCGCCTGTGCCACCTGCTCGGCGCCGGCATAGGGTTCCTGGCGCTCGGCGCTCCAGTAGCGGAGGCGATCGAGCGGGATGCGCTCGCCGCTGACGGCGCAGACGACATGATCGCCGGGAGCGAGCACGCGGAAGCTGTTCGCCATGTAATGGAGCTTGGCGGCGCGGGCGGTGTTCGACATCAGCATGGCATTCTCTTCGGGTTTGGATTCATAGCAGCGAAGGCTGTTCGGGGCCTGAACCAGTGTAGGTCTTGCCGCCCGGACGCTCAACCCGAGCGTCGACCGGGCCATCGATGAAGTGGAGCGTCACGGCCTGGGCGGAGCGGGCGTCGGCCGCCGTGCCGACGACTTTCCGCGTGCCGCGCGCCTCGACCCAGGCATAGCCCTTTTCGAGCGGGCGATTGGGATGGACCAGCTTCAAGTGGCTGGAAAGCGCGGCCAATCGCTCCGACGCTGCGCGCAGCTTCTGATCGAGCATCGCAGGCCGCAATGCCCCGGCGTCGCGATCCAGCTGCGCACGCGCCAGCGTCACGCGGCGCTCGAGCGCGCGGTCGAGCCGGCCCGCCATGTCGTCCATCTTCTGCCGCTGGGGGCCGAGCAGCGCATCGCGGCGCGGCAAAATCCGGACGAGCGCCTGAAGCCGCTCGCCGGCACGCTCGTGATAGCGGCGGACGCAACGTTCGGTGCGGTGCGCGAGCGTCGCGACGGTGTGGCGTACGTCCGCGAGCACCGGCACCGCCATCTCCGCGGCGGCGGTCGGCGTCGGCGCGCGCAAGTCGGCGGCGAAGTCGCACAGGCTCGTATCGGTCTCGTGACCGACCGCGGAAATGACCGGAATCGCGCTGTTCGCGACCGCGCGGACCGCGACTTCCTCGTTGAACGCCCATAGATCCTCGATCGAGCCACCGCCGCGCGCGACGATCAGCAGGTCGGGACGGCGGATCGGACCATCTTGGGGCAGCGCGTTGAACCCCTGGACCGCGGCGGCGACCTCGGCAGCGGCCCCCTCTCCCTGCACCTTGACCGGCCAGACGAGGACATGACTGGGAAAGCGATCGGCGAGGCGGTGGAGAATATCGCGGATCACCGCGCCGGTGGGCGAGGTCACCACGCCGATCGTGCGCGGCATATAGGGCAAGGGCCGCTTGCGCTCGCGATCGAACAGCCCCTCGCCCGCCAGCTTGGCCTTCAGTTTCTCGAACAGCGCCATCAGCGCGCCTTCGCCGGCGAGCTCCATCCGATCGATGACGATCTGGTATTTGGAGCGGCCGGGATAAATGGTTAGCTTGCCGGTGACCACGACTTCGATCCCGTCCTGCGGCTGGAACGGGATCGCGCTGGCAGCGCCGCGCCAGATCACCCCGTCGATCACCGCATCGGCATCCTTGAGCGCCAGATAGGCATGCCCCGAGGCGGCGCGCTTCCATCCCGAAATCTCGCCGCGCAACCGGACATGGCCGAACTCGCCCTCGACCATGCGCTTGAGCGACTGCGAGAGTTCGCTGACGCTCATCGCGGGTGCGTTGTCCCCCGGCACTTGCTCGGCTACGAGCCGCGCGGATGACGTATCGGAAAAGGGGTCGGCCATGAACGTCCTGCTACTCGGGTCGGGGGGCCGCGAACATGCGCTTGCCTGGAAGCTCGCACAATCGCCGCTGCTGACCCGGCTCTACGCCGCGCCGGGCAATCCGGGAATAGCGCAGCACGCCGAGACCGCCGAGCTGGCGCTGTCGGACCACCGCGCGGTGATCGATTTCTGCATCCGCCACTCGATCCAGTTCGTGGTGATCGGCCCGGAGGCGCCGCTGGTCGAGGGCTTGGGCGACAATCTGCGCACGATGGGGATCGGCGTGTTCGGGCCCAACAAGCTGCCCGCGCAGCTCGAGGGATCGAAGGGCTTCACCAAGGATCTGTGCGCGCGCGAGAACATCCCGACCGCAGGCTATGTCCGCGTCGAGAGCCGTGACGGCGCCCTTGCCAGCCTCGAGGATTTCGGCCTGCCGGTGGTGATCAAGGCCGACGGCCTCGCCGCGGGCAAGGGCGTCACCGTCGCGACGACGCGCGACGAGGCCGAGGAAGCGATCCAGGCGATCTTCGCGGTGAACGGTGCGAGCGCGGTGATCGAGGAGTTTCTCGAGGGCGAGGAAGCCAGCTTGTTCGTGCTGACCGACGGCACGACGCTGCTCCCATTCGGATCGGCCCAGGACCATAAGCGCGTCGGCGACGGCGACACCGGCCCGAACACCGGCGGCATGGGGGCGTACAGCCCCGCCCGAGTGCTAACCCCGGCGCTGGAGCAGCGCGCGATCGACGAGATCGTCCGTCCCACGGTCGAGGCGCTGGCGCGGATGGGATCGCCGTATTCGGGGGTGCTCTATGCCGGGCTGATGCTCACCGCCGACGGCCCCAAGCTGATCGAATACAATGCCCGCTTCGGCGACCCCGAATGCCAGGTGCTGATGCTGCGCTTCGAAGGCGATCTGCTCGAGCTGATGATCGCGATCGCCAAGGGTGAGCTGGCGGGACGCGCCGATCCGGAATTCTCCGCCGATACCGCGCTGACCGTGGTGATGGCGGCGAAGGGCTATCCCGGCACCCCCGAGACCGGCGGCACGATCGCCGGGATCGACGCAGCCGAGGCAACCGGCGCCAAGGTATTCCACGCCGGCACGCGCAGCGACGGCGATTCGCTGGTGGCAAGCGGCGGGCGCGTGCTGGCGGTCACCGCGCGTGGATCGAGCGTAAGCGAGGCGCAGGCCGCGGCGTATCGCGCGGTCGACGCGATCGACTTCCCGAGCGGCTTCTGCCGCCGCGACATCGGCTGGCGCGAAGTCGCGCGCGAGGACGATCAAGGGTAAACTATTCGAGCGCGCAGCCCTGCAGCATCGTGGTGCCGGCGATGGCAGTGACGCTTCGGCATGCGAGAGCGACGCGGTCGCCCTTGGCGACGCCGGCGAGTTGCTCGCGCGTGCCCGAAGGGAAGTTCGCGACGATGTAGTTGAACTTCGTCCGCCCTTCGAGCGAGAGCGCCGGCGTGGATCCCGGCGTCACCATCGTCGCGACCGTACCGCTGACCGTCACCGGTCCGGGATAGCGCGCGCGGGCGCCCTGCGGATCGGCGTTGAACGCCGAATCGAGGCTCGCCGCCGTGGTGCTCGTGCGGGTTTCGGCCGTCTGCTCGGTCTTTTCCTCGGACGCAGGCGCGTCACCCGCCTTCTCGGGCGCCTCGACGGCTTCGGAGGCGTTGTCGCCGGCAATCGGCCGGGCGCCGTCGCGCTGGCTCCACAGCGCGAAGCCGATCACCGCCAGTGCGAGGACGAGCAGCACCGGCAGGATCAGCCCGCCCCGCCCCGAACGCGGCGGCGGCGCGGCGCGCTCGGGTAGTGGGCCGGGCGTCGCGTGGACCACCGCCGGCGGGGCTGGAGTCGGCACGGGTTCCGCATCGGCGGTCACCGCCTCGCCACACTTCGGGCAGAAGCGGGCATTGTCGGGAAGGGCAGTACCGCATTGGCTGCAAAATGCCATTTCTTGCTCCTCGTCCACGCCGAGCCCAACGACGCCGCAGCCGCGAAATCGTTCCGCAGGGCGACTTCAATCGAAAATGCGTAGGATCTGCAGGAATTCGGTAGGGCTGCGTCGGGTCACGCGCTGGCACCAGCGATCGATCAGGAAGGCCGTCAGCACGCCGAAAAGAAGCCCGCCCACCAGTCCTGCACCATAGCCGAGCCCGAAGAGCGCCTGATAGCCGAACAGCGCGGCAAGAAGTCCCCCGATGAACTCGGCGATCGCGAAGAGCAGCACCAGCAGCCAGCCGCCGCGGGGCTTCGGGGCGGGCGCTGCCGGCCGCTTGCCGCCGGCAAGGCGCGGACGCGGGCGTGCGCTCGCCGGGCGCGCCGGCGACACCGCAGCGCGATCGGCGAGTGCGCGGGCAGGCGCGAACAGGCTCCAGCGCACCGAGCGATAGAGCGCCCAGCCGATCGCGACGAGCATCGCGCCCATCAGCACGAACCCGCCCGCCTCGTCGCCCTGCGGAAACCACATCGCGGTCACCATCGCTGCCGCCACGACGCAGAGGAAGAACGCCGCGACATGGAGCAGGAAGCTCACCCCGCCCTTGAAGACGAAGCGCTCGAATTCGGCTTCGCTGACCGGCAGCGCCGGCCCGGTGCCGTTGGCGCGATAGACATAGCCGGTACCGTGCTTCTCGAATTGCATCGCCATGCCGGCGCCGAAGAGCGAGATGAGTCCCATGGGTCGTCCTCCAACCTGTACGTCAGCCGGTCCGCGCCGCGGCGATGCTCTCGCGCACCCGTGCCAGCGCCGCCGCCTCGACATCGCGCTCGCCCATCGCGGCCCAGGCGCCGCTGACGTCGAACGTGCAATGGCCATGGACCGTTGCCACCAGCGAGCGGGCCAACGTTCCGATCGCCTCGTCGGGTCCGCGGCCGAGCGTGACGGCGACTTCGCGGACGACGACCCGCATCAGGCGCTGCCGCACCTCGGCCTGTTCGGGCGAGATCGTCTCCGGCGCCGGACGATGTTCGTAGATCGCCGGCCAGCGCAGCGGGTTCGCCCGGGCAAAGGCGAAATAGGCCGCGACCAGCGCCGCGATCCGATCCTCCCTCGCCTGCTCCAGCCGCGCTTCGAGCGCCTCGGCCCAGAGCTCGAACGTGCGCGTGTTGATCGCGGTGATCAGTCCGTCGACATTCCCGAAGACATTGTGGATCGTCCCGATCGTGTAGCCGACGCGCTTGGCGACTTCGCGCGCCGAGAAGCCCGACAGGCCCCGTTCGGCGATCACCGCCTCGCCGGCCTGGAGAATAAGCGCGCGCAGTTCGTCGCGGCTGTGATCGGATCGTCGGCCCATGAAATCTCGCTCGATGGAGGGGTAGCACCCGCCGGCAGACGCCGGCAGGGGCTGAGAGGGGTTTTTAGCCCGCGCGGCGGAACAGCATGCCGCGGTGCGGGGTCGTGCGGCTCGATGCGCCCAGGCCGTTCAGCGACGTGACGATGCCACGCGGCGTGCGGGTCAGCGTGAACAGCGGCTGGCCCGAGGGATAGCGCCCGCCGACATTGTCCGCGCCGAACTTGTAGAACTTGACCGTGATCGCATTGCCGCGCGGAGTGACCGTGCACTGGATCCGGCGATTGGTCTGGAAGCCCTGGCCGGTGAGCAGGCACCCGGTGGGGCCGTTCCCCGGCCCGATCGACAGCGTGTAGGTGATGAACGCGACGACGCTGTCCGACGGCGTGGTGCCGCCATGGCGGCCGACATCCTCTTCCCAGACATAGCGGCCGTTCCAGCCGGCGACCTGGGCGGTGGCGGGGTTCGGCAGCACCGCGGCCGCAGCCGCGATCATCATGCCGATCGATGGCGTCCCTGCAGGAAGCTTCTTCACGATGCGTCTCCTTGGTTGGTCAGTTCGACAATGTTCGAGTTCGGGTTCGGGCTCAGCGGCTCAATAGCGACATGCGCCCGCTGAGCGGCGTGATCGCGAAATCGGCGCCGCCGCGCGGCAACGGCCACATCGCGACCTGGAAGCGCTGCTTCGCGGCACAGGCGTTGACGGTCCAGATCTCGTAATGACCCCCGAGCGCAGGCGCCGGCTTGGTCGGCTGCTGGGGCACGAAACTGCTGGGCATCACGTCGACATGCGCCGAGAACAGCATCGAGCAGCCACCGCTGCGCTTCGAATAGGCGGCAATCTGGCGGAGCAGGTCGGTCGCCAGCTGCTGGCTGGCAAGCGTGCGCCCCGTGATCTTGATGGGGGCGGACGCAGCGGCAGGCTGGCTCGCGAGCGCCGCGGCGAGGCCGAGGGCTGCGATGAAGTGCGTGCGCTTCATGGTCTTTCTCCTTCGTCTTCCCTGCGCCATCAGACGAAGGGACATGACCGACTGGCCATGAGGAGATAATTGATCAATGCTCATTTAAGTTCAATTGATCAGCGATCAATTGTGTGCGGCATGCGCCCAAACGAAAATGGCGCCCGCGGCCTGGACCACGAGCGCCATCGATCGATCCGGTGCCGCGCTCAGAACTTGAAGGTCGCGCCCACCGTGAAGTTGCGCGGCGCGCCGTAGCGATACTGGCTGAACGTGCCCATCTGGCTGTAATAGGTCTCGTCGAGCAGATTCTCGACATTGGCTTGGAGCTGGACATTGTAGGTCAGCGCATAGCGCGCCATCAGATTGACCAGCGTGAAGCCGTCCTGCTCGAAGCGGAATGGCGCGTTCGTGACCGGATTGGGCGCGATCGTGAACGCCTCGCTGCGATAGTTGACGCCGCCGCCCAGGGTCAGGCGATCGATCGTATAGGTGGTGAACAGCTTGAGCAGGCGGCGCGGCTGCTCGGTATTGGCGGCGACGCCGTTCTCGTCCTCGGCCTTGAACTGGCTGTAGCCCAAATTGATGTTCCAGTCGGGCAGCGGCTTGCCGGTGACTTCGATCTCGAAGCCCTCGCTGGTGACGCCCTGCGCCGCGCGATAGGGCTGGAAGGGCGTGCCGCCCGGGACCGGGATCGGCGCCCCGTCGGTCTGGCCGACATTGTCCTGCTTGATGCGGAACAGCGCGACCGAGGTCTGCAGCGCTTCGTTGAAGAAGGCGCTCTTGAGGCCGATCTCATAGGCCTTGCCGTCGAGCGGCGCGATCAGCTCGTTGGTGCGCGTGCGCAGGTTCTGCGGCTGGAAGATGCGCGTGTAGCTGGCGTACAGGCGATGGTTCGAGGTTACGTCGAGCAGCGCACCGACATAGGGGATGAACTCGTCGTCATTGCCATAGTCGCTCGGCCCGCTCCACGCGAAGCCGCGCTGGCGCCAGCTCGCGATGCGGCCGCCCGCGATGATCTTGAGCGGATCGGCGAGGTTGAATCGGACCGCGCCGTAATAGCCGGTCTGCTCGATCCGCTCCTGCTCGTTACGCACCGCGGTGGTGCCCCAAACCGGCTCGGCGAAGTCCGCGCCTTCGCGACCGAGGACGGGCACATTGATTGCCCAATCGTTCAATCCGGCGCCCCAGGCTGGATTGTTGCGCGTGTAGGGCGCCACGTAATTGTCGGTGTGGCGGTTGAGCACGCTGTGCAGCGCGCCGATCACGACCTCGTGATCGCGGCCGAACAGCTTGACGCGCCCCTGGATCTGGCCGTCGAAGCTCTCCTGGACGCTGTCGCCCACCGACTTGTACGGGTTGCTGCTCGCGATCGTGCCGGTCGCGCGGTCGGCGGTGCCGTACAGGTAGAGCAGCTGGGTGTCGCCGGTGTTCTTGAGCCGGTTATAGTTGGCGGTGATGCTCCAGCGGTCGCCGATCTCCTGGCGGATGCTCCCGAAGATGTTCTGGTTGGTCGAGTTCCAATAGGTCCAGTCCGCCGCGGTGGTCTGCGCGCGGCCAAGGTCGGTAGTCACGGTGCCGTCGCTGTAGAAGGTCGGCAGCGCACCCCAGGTCGCGCCCTTGGGCTTGGTGTCCTGGTGGCTGATGCCCGCGCGGACCAGCGTGGTGTCGGTCACATCGGCATCGACCACGCCATAGAGCACCCACTTCCGGGTGTGGAGCAGATCGGTGAAGTTCTTGCCGTTCTCGTAGCGGCCGACGGCGCGGACGCGGATGCGGCCGGCCGCATCGAGCGCGCCGCCGATATCGGCCGAGACGCGATAGGTGTTCCAGCTCCCGGCCTGCGCGTTGACATAGCCGGTCCAGTCGGTGGCGTCGGCGTGCTTGCGCACCAGATTGACCGATGCCGAGGGATCGCCGGCGCCCGAGAGCAGCCCGGTCGCGCCGCGCACGATCTCGACGCGCTCGTAGATCGACATGTCGATGCTGGTCTCGCCATTGCCGCCGGCGAGCGTCCAGGCCGCGGGCACGCCATCGACCTGGGTGTTGCGGATCTCGAAGCCGCGCGCGAAGAAGGTGTTGCGGACGTCGTCGACTTCGTTGACCGACACGCCAATGCCGTTGTTGATCACGTCGGCGACGCTGATCAGGTTCTGGTCGAGGATGCGCTGCGCAGTGACGATGCTCACCGACTGCGGCGTCTCGCGCACGGTGAGGCCGAGCCCCGTCGCCGTGTCGATCTTGTCGGGGATCGTATAGCGGCCGCTGACGACGATCTCGTCCTCGGATCGCGCTTCGTCTGCGGTCTGCGCAAAGGCGGGCGATGCCAGCGCGGCCAGCGCCACGCCGAGGGTGAGAGCAAGCTTCGAAGTCAACGGTCTTCCCCAATCTACAGAGCCGCCCTGAGCGGCACGACGGGGCCATTAGTGCTAATAAGAACCGTTTGCAACAAAACCCGCCACGCGGGGGCAATTTCTCCCAGCGCGGCGCTCAGGCGCGGCCGATACGGCCCGCAATCAACTGCTCGGAGAGCTTGCCCCAGTCGGCGAAGCCCCAGCGATCGGGATCCTCCTCGCTGACGATATGGTCGGCGCCGCCCGAGCTGCACAGGAACACGTCCTCGAGCGTGAGCGGCACGCGTTCGAGCGCGCAATGAAAGACGCGGACCTTGCTGCGCGCCTCCTTTCCGCCGTCGGGCAGCGCGATGCCGAGCCGGTTGGAGCGCATCCGCACGAGCAGCCCGGTGGGGACCACCCCGATCCCGCGAAAGAACTTGAACAGCAGATCGCGGTCGAAATGGCCCTGCCAGCCGTGCATCTCGGTCGCGGCCTTGAGCGGGGTCCAGCCCTGCTTGTACTGGCGATCCGAGGTCAGCGCGTCATAGACATCGCAGATCGCCCCCATCCGCGCGGCGAGGCTGATCGCATCGCCCTTGAGTCCATAGGGATAGCCGCTGCCGTCGACCTTCTCGTGATGGAGCAGGCTGACGTCGAGCACTTCCTGGGTAACACCCTCGCCATGCTCGAGCATCGCATGCCCCTGCTCGGGATGCGCGCGGATCAGCGCGAACTCTTCCTCGGTCAGCCGACCGGGCTTGTTGAGCACTTCGTCGGGCACCGCCATCTTGCCGACATCGTGAAGCAGACCGGCAAGTCCCATCGAGCGGACCTGGTCCTCGTCGAGCCCGATCTGGCGCGCGAGATTGACCATCAGCGCGCAGACCGAGACCGAATGCATGTACGTATATTCGTCCTTCGACTTGAGCCGCGCCATGTCGATGAACATCCCCGGATTGCGATCGACCGCGGCCGAGATGTCCTCGACCACCGGCATCACCGCTTCGGCATCGACCGGATCGCCGAGCCGGGCGCCGTCGAATACGCCCTTCATCACGCGCTTCGAGCGCGCGATCGTCTTACGCGCCTCTTCGCGATCGGCCTTGGCGACATCGCGCGGCGCCATCGTCACGGGAGCGCCGGCCGCCAGTGCGATCTGGACGCGCGATACCGACGCGCGGGGTGTTTCCGGGACGAGCGCCGGCAGCCCGCGCTCGACATCGATCAATACCGCGGGAACGTCGCTGGCCAGGACGGCGGCAAGATCCTCGGGGCGTTCGAGCAGGAAGCGCGTGCGCCAGAAGGGATGGCTGAACCACGAGCCTTCGAACCCGTGGATATACATCCCGATCTTGACCTGACTTGGCGCAATCCGTTGCAGCAAGCGTTCGACCCTGAGCAATCTCTCCGAATCGGACTAGTCCATGTCAGGTTACGGTGGATTTAAGACGCGCTGGCAGGTGTGTCTCAGACCTGGAACGTCAGACCCGCGACCGCCTGTGCCGCCGCGGGTCCGGGAAATCAGCCGGCCACCGACTCGGCTGCGAGCTTCTTGAGGTCCTTCTCGGCGCGCGCGCCGTAATGCTGGATGATCTCGGCCGCGCAGATCGCGCCGAGGCGCAGCGAGTCCTGCAGTCCGCGGCCCTGCGCCTGGCCGAACAGGAAGCCCGCGGCGAACATGTCGCCCGCGCCAGTGGTGTCGACCAGCCGTTCGATCGGCTCGGCGCCGACTTCGACGCGCTCGCTGCCCTGGAGCGCCATCGCGCCCTTCTCGCCGCGGGTGACGACGAGCAAAGGCACCTTGCCGTGGATGTGCGCGACTGCCGATTCAAACTCCGCATGCTCGCACAAGGCGAGCAGCTCGTTCTCGTTGGCGAACAGGATGTCGATCAGCCCGTCATCGATCAGCTTGCGGAAATCGCCGCCGTGGCGCGAGATGCAGAACACGTCGGAGAGCGTGAACGCGACCTTCCGCCCAGCGGCGCGGGCGATTTCGATCGCCTTGCGCATCGCCGCGCGCGGCTCTTCGGGATCCCACAGATAGCCTTCGAGGTAGAGGATCGCGCCGTCGGCGATCACCTTCTCGTCGAGCGCGGCGGCAGGCAGGAACTGCGACGCGCCAAGGAAGGTGTTCATCGTGCGCTGGCCATCGGGCGTGACGAAGATCAGGCAGCGCGCGGTGGTCGGCTGGCCGGGGCGCACCGCGGTGTTGAAGTCGACGCCGGCGGCACGCAGGTCGTGCGCGAAGACTTCGCCGAGCTGGTCGTCGGCAACCTGGCCGATGAACGCGGTCTTGCCGCCCAGCGCCGCGATACCGGCAACGGTGTTGCCCGCCGAGCCGCCCGAGACTTCGCGGCCGGGGCCCATCTTGGCGTAGAGCGCGTCGGCTTCCTCGGGCGAGAACATCAACTGCATCGAGCCCTTGGCGACGCCGATCTCCTCGATGAAGCTGTCCTCGGCCTGGGCGAGGATATCGACGATCGCATTGCCGATGGCGACGACGTCATAGGTGGGCTTGGTCAAGTCTGGGGCTCCGAATGGCGCGATTGGGTTGCGCCGACGCCCTAGTCATGGGCAAGGAATAGCGCAATGATTCAAGGCTTCTTCCTCGCGATCGGGCAATTGACCGACCGGCCGGTATTGCGGGTCTTGCTCAAGTCGCTTGCCCTCACGCTGCTGCTCTTCGCCGGATTGGGCATCGGGCTGTGGTTCGCGATGGACTGGATCGGCGGCGCGGCGAGCGAATGGATAGGGTTCGGCCCCGACGCCGGGCCGTTCGCCGATGTCGCGACCCTGTTGTTGTTCCTATTCGGCTGGTGGCTGCTGTTCCGCGCGGTCGCCGTCGCCGTCGTGGGGATCTTCGCCGACGACGTCGTCGCCGCGGTCGAGGCCAAACATTATCCCGCCGCGCACGCGGCCGCGCGCGACGTGCCGATCGGGCGGTCGATCGCGATGGGGGTCGGTTCGGCGGCGCGCGCGATCGGCTATAATCTGCTGCTGTCGCCGCTCTATCTGATGCTGCTCGTCACCGGGGTGGGCACCGCGCTTGCCTTCTTCCTGGTCAATGCCTGGCTGCTCGGGCGCGACCTTGGCGACATGGTCGCGGCGCGGCATATGCCCTATCGCGCGCTAGCCGAGTGGCGGCGCGGCACCAAGGCGCGCCGCTTCGCGCTCGGCGCGGTCGGCACCGGGCTGTTGCTGGTGCCGCTGGTCGCCCTGGTCGCGCCGGTGCTCGGCGCGGCGATGGCGACGCACGCATTCCATCGCGGGAGAAGTACATGAGGTTCTGGGTTTTGGCGGGCATGATGGCGCTGGGCGGATGCGGGGGACCGATGATCCCCGAGGCGCGCCCGGCCGCCTATGTCCCCGTCCCCGGCGCGGCTCCCGCGGCCACCCCGGCGAGCATCGCCGCGGTCAAGGGCCAGACCGCGCCGCGGCTGATCGCCCAGTTCGGCCAGCCCGCGATCGACGCGACCGAGGGCCCGGCGCGGAAGCTCCAGTTCGCCGGGCCGATCTGCGTGCTCGACGCCTATCTCTATCCGCAGAAGGGCCGCGGCGAGCCGGTGGTGACCTATGTCGACACCCGTCAGCGCGATGGCGGACCGATCGACCAGGCAAGCTGCCTGGCCGCGCTGGCGGCGAAGCGACCGGCGGGGCGGTAAGGTCGCCCATTGCGCTCCCCTCCAGCTTGCGGGAGGGGTCGGGGGAGGGACCGACGGGGATGGAGCGGACAACGGTGGCCAAGCCGCCACTTCAGCCCCTCCCCTAACCCCTCCCGCAAGCGGGAGGGGAACATAGCCGCGCCAACGCCCACTCCGCCGCTTCGCGGATCGTCTCGTCGGGATCGCCGAGCAGCGCGCGCACCGGCGGCACCAGTGCCGCACTCCCGCTGTTCCCTGCCGCGATCAGGCAATTGCGCACCATCCGGTCGCGCCCGATCCGCTTGATCGGCGATCCGGCGAACACCTCGCGGAACGCCGCATCGTCGAGCGCGAGCAGGTCGGCCAGCGCAGGCGCGGTCAGCTCTGCCCGCGGGGCGAAGGCGAGGTTTGCCTGGGCGGCGGCGGCAAACTTGTTCCACGGGCAGACCGCGAGGCAATCGTCGCAGCCATAGATCCGGTTTCCGATTCCCTCGCGGAATTCGTGCGGGATCGGGCCCTTATGCTCGATGGTCAAATACGAGATGCACCGCCGCGCATCGAGCCGGTACGGCGCGGGAAACGCGTTCGTAGGGCACGCCGTCTGGCACGCGTCGCAGCTTCCGCAGGTCGAGGCGCCGCGCTGGTCGGGGAAAAGTTCGAGCGTGGTGTAGATCGCGCCGAGGAACAGCCAGCTGCCATGGCTGCGGCTGACGAGATTGGTGTGCTTGCCCTGCCAGCCGAGCCCCGCGGCTTCGGACAAGGGCTTCTCCATCACCGGCGCGGTATCGACGAATACCTTGACGTCGGCGCCCGGCGCCTCGCCGACCAGCCAGCGCGCCAGTTCCTTGAGCCGCCGCTTGATCAGGTCGTGATAATCGCCGCCCTGGGCATAGACCGAGATCCGGCCGATCTCGCGCTCTCCCGCCAGCGCCAGCGGATCGACGGTGGGGGCATAGCTCATCCCGAGCGCGATGATCGAGCGGACCTCGGGCCAGAGCCCGGCGGGGCTCTCGCGGTGGTGCGCGCGCTCCTCCATCCAGATCATCGAGCCGTGGCGCCCCTCGGCGAGCCACTGGTGCAGCCGCGCGCCCGCCGCCGGCGCGGCATCGGCGCGCGCGATTCCGCAATCGGCGAAACCGATTTCGGCGGCCTTCTCCTTGATCCGGTCTTCGAGTGGCTTGTCTTGGCGCACGCCGACCCGCTACCACGAAGCGCTATGGAGGGCACCTATTTGAGCAGCGACCTGGCGGTGAGCGCCACAGCGCTCGTCAAGAAGTTCGGCGACAAGCGCGCGGTCAACGGCGTGAGCATCGCCGTGCCCAAGGGGCTGATCTATGGCGTGCTGGGACCTAATGGCGCGGGCAAGACCACGACGCTGCGGATGCTGCTCGGGATCATCGAGCCCGATGGCGGCGAGCGGATGCTGCTCGGCGAAGCCGCGCCGCGCGACGCGAGCGACCGGGTGGGCTACCTCCCCGAGGAACGCGGGCTCTATCCCAACATGAAGTGCCGCGAGGCGATCGCGTTCATGGGCGCGCTGCGCGGGCTGCCCTGGAGCACCGGCCGCAAGCGCGCGGGCGAGCTGCTCGAGCAGGCAGGCCTCGGCCATGCCGCCGACGACAAGATCCGCAAGCTCTCCAAGGGCATGGCGCAGCTCGTCCAGCTGCTCGGCTCGGTGGTCCACGAGCCCGAATTGCTCGTGCTCGACGAACCCTTTTCGGGGCTCGACCCCGTCAACCAGGAGCGGCTCGAGAAGCTGATCCGCGGCCAGCGCGACCGTGGCGCGACGATCCTGTTCTCGACGCACGTCATGGCGCATGCCGAGCGGCTGTGCGACCACCTGTCGATCATCGCCGGGGGCGTAGTGAAGTTCGAAGGCACGGTGGATCAGGCCCGCGCGCTGCTGCCGCTCAAGGCGCATTACACCCCCCATCATCACGCCGACACCGCGGGTGCGCTGCTCCCCGCCGATGCCGAGCGCGAGAATGGCAGCTGGCGCTTCACGGTCCCGGCCGAGGGGATCGAGGCGCTGCTCGTCCGGCTGATCGATGCGGGGTACGGCATTTCCGGCCTGTCGATCGAGCGGCCCGGGCTGCACGACGCCTTCGTCAAGATCGTCGGACCCGAAGCTTTGGAGCAGGCGGCATGAAGTTCGGCCGGATGCTCCGCCAGGCGCTCACCGTCGCGCGCCGCGACTTCACCGCGACGGTGATGACGCCGACCTTCCTGCTGTTCCTGCTAAGCCCGCTGCTGATGGTCGGCTTCGGGCTGGTCGGCAGCATGACCGCGAGCAGCGCGGCGGGCAGCGGCGAGGCGCGCCAGCGCGTCGTCGTGATCGCCGGCCCGCGCGAAGCCGCCGAGATCGCCGCCGCCGATCGCGCGCTGCGGAAATTGTTCACCACGCCCAAGGCGCGGCCGGCGCTCCAGATCGAAGGGCCGGGCGACGATGTCGCGGCGCAGGCGCGCGCGCTGCTCGACAGCAAGCAATATGACGCGGCCGCGGTGCTCTATGGTCCGCTTGCCCGGCCGCAAATCCTCCGCCGGCCCTCGGGCTGGTCGGACGCCAATTATCTCGCCCAGCTCGCCGAATATGCGCTGCGCGTGGAGCAGACTGGCGGCGCGCGCCCGCTGAGCGAGCCCGAGATCGTCGTAGTGACGTCGGGCCAGGCGACCGGCGGCGGCCGTAGCCAGACCGCGTTCTTCGCGACGCTCGGCATCTTCTTCCTGACGCTGATGCTGTCGGGCCAGGCGGTCGGCGCGATGGCCGAGGAGCGGTCGAACAAGGTTATCGAAGTGCTCGCCGCGGCGATCCCGCTGGAGAGCGTGTTTTTCGGCAAGCTGCTCGGCGCGTTCGGATCGGCGATGCTGTTCGTCTGCTTCTGGGGGACATTGTTCGCCAATCTCCCCCGCTTCCTCCCCGTGGCGATCGCCGACGGGCTGAGCGACCTGAGCGTCGCGGTCGGGCCGATCTTCGCATTGCTGTTCGTCGTCTATTTCACGATGGCGTACATGCTGCAGAGCGCGGTGTTCCTCGGCATCGGATCGCTCGCGGGGACACAGCGTGAGATCCAGATGCTGTCGCTGCCGATCACGATCTTCCAGTTCGCGATGTTCGGCTTCGCGTCGTTCGCCGCGGGCAATCCGGGGACCTGGGCCGCGCTCGCCGCGGAGATCTTCCCGTTCAGCTCGCCGCTGGCGATGGCGGCGCACGCCGCGAACTCGCCCGCGCTATGGCCGCACGCGCTCGCTATTGCCTGGCAGGCCTTGTGGGTGGCGATCACGGTGACGGTTGCGGCGCGGCTGTTCCGCCGCGGGGTGCTCAAGTCGGGCAGTCCGAAGCGCAGCAAGCGGCAGGCGGAGCGCCCCGCTATTGACACGACTGTCAGTTAAGGGTCTCCTCTCCCAAGAGACAGGAGAGGCATATGGCGACGCATGCGGCCGAGTCGGTTTCCGTCGATCCTCTCGATATGAGCCGGCCCGAGCTCTATCGCGACGATGTCTGGCAGGCTCCGTTCCGCGAACTGCGCGAGCGGGCGCCGGTCTATCATACCGAGCATAGCGCGTTCGGGCCGTTCTGGTCGGTCTCGTCGTACAAGCCGATCGTCCAGGTCGAATCGCTGCCCGATCTCTATTCGTCGCAGGCCGGCGGGATCACCATCGCCGACCTCCAGGAAGGCGACATCAAGATGCCGATGTTCATCGCGATGGACCGGCCCAAGCATACCGGCCAGCGGCGGACGGTGGCACCGGCGTTCACCCCTTCGGAAATGGTGCGGATGACCGAGAATATCCGCGGCCGTACTACTGAAATCCTCGATTCGCTGCCGGTGGGCACGCCGTTCGACTGGGTCGATACCGTCTCGATCGAGCTGACCACGCAGATGCTCGCGATCCTGTTCGACTTTCCGTGGGAGGAACGGCGGCTGCTGACCTATTGGTCCGATTGGGCCGGCGACATCGAAATCGCCAAGGATCCGGTGCGGAAGGACCAGCGGCGGACGATCCTGTTCGAATGCGCCGCCTATTTCGGCAATCTGTGGCAGAGCCGGATCGGCAAGGAGCCCGCGCCCGACCTGATCTCGATGATGATCCATTCGGACGCGATGGCGCACATGGACCAGATGGAGTTCCTCGGGAATTTGATCCTGCTGATCGTCGGCGGCAACGACACGACGCGCAACTCGATGAGCGCCTATGCCTGGGGGCTGAGCCAGTTTCCCGACGAGCGCGCCAAGCTGGAGGCGAATCCCGCGCTGATCCCCAATGCAGTGCAGGAGATCATCCGATGGCAGACCCCGCTAGCGCACATGCGCCGCACCGCGACACAGGACACCGAGCTGGAAGGCCAGAAGATCCGCGAGGGCGACAAGCTGGCGCTGTGGTATCTCTCGGCCAATCGCGACGAGAGCATCTTTCCCGAGGCCGACAAGATCATCGTCGATCGCGAGAATGCGCGGCGGCACCTGGCATTCGGCCACGGCATCCACCGCTGCGTCGGCGCGCGGCTGGCCGAATTGCAGATCGGGATATTGCTCGAAGAGATGGCCAAGCGGCGGTTGCGCGTGAACGTGCTGGGCGAACCCGAGCGCGTCGCGGCGTGCTTCGTGCACGGGTACAAGCAGATGCCGGTGGAGCTGGAGCGGTATTGAGACTGAGAGACTCCCCTCCCTGAAAGGGAGGGGTTGGGGGTGGGTTTAGCGTTGGGCAGGGCTCGATGCCCTGCTCGACGCTTCGATGCTTGGCGATGAGTCTTTTTGAGCGCGCAGACGCGCGCACCCACCCCCTGCCCCTCCCTTTCAGGGAGGGGGGAGGATAGCTCCTTCGCACTTGCACAAAAATCCCCGCCTGCTAAACCCATCCTTGTTGGGGAGTAGCTATCGGCACCCATGCCGAGATCGCGTCAACACACTTGTGCCGTGGCACATGGTGCGATCAGCGAACCGTGTTCGCCTTGCGAGACCAGCGTGCATCGAACCCGCTACCGGCCGGGTGCGATGACGCTGTCGCGCGTCCGGTGAGGTTTGCAATGTCCCCTTTCGGTATCGCCGCTTTGTCGCTCAGCATGTCCGCCGACGCCTTCGCCGCGTCGATCGCGCGCGGCGCCGCGACGCGCCCCACGCTTTCCGGCGCGCTCAAGGGCGGGCTGGTATTCGGGGTGATCGAGGCGCTGACTCCGCTGCTCGGCTGGATGGTCGGCATCGCCACCGCGAGCTTCGTCGGTGCGGTCGATCACTGGATCGCCTTCACGCTGCTCGGTTTCGTCGGCGGCCGGATGATCTGGGAAGCGCTGACCCGCGAAGACGCCGACGAAGACGAAGCAGTGCCCGCGGCGTCGGGATGGCGTGGCGCGCTGGCGCTGGTCGCGGTGGCGATCGGGACGAGCATCGACGCCGCAGCGGTCGGCGTATCGCTCGCCCTGGTCGGCCAGAATATCGTGATGATCGCCGCGGCGATCGGCTTTGCAACCTTCGCGATGACGACGATCGGGCTCAGCATCGGACGGATGGTCGGCAGCAAGCTCGGCCGCGTCGTCGAGATGGCGGGCGGCGCGACGCTGATCGCGATCGGCAGCTGGATCCTCGCCGACCATCTCGGCGCCTTCGCCTAACGTTGCGGGGGCTCTGCCCCCACCCCACATATCGGCGATGCAGACCGATCGCCGTACGCTTCTCGCCGTCGCCGGGCTGGGCGCCTTAACCGCCGCGTGTGGCGGCGCGCCCGCCGAAGCGGCGCAGACCTTTCCGTTCAAGCTCACCGATGCCGAATGGCGCAAGCGGCTGAGTCCACAGGCCTATGACGTGCTGCGCAAGGGCGCAACCGAATGGGCGGGCACTAGCCCGCTCAACAAGGAGCATCGCGCCGGCACCTTCGCTTGCGCCGGATGCGGGCTGCCGCTGTTCGCCTCGGCGACCAAGTTCGAAAGTGGCACCGGCTGGCCGAGCTTCTATCGGCCGCTGCCGAACGCGGTGATCGAGAAGAGCGACCGTTCGCTCGGCATGGCGCGAACCGAGATATTGTGCCGGCGCTGCGGCGGGCATCTCGGCCATGTCTTCGACGACGGGCCGCGGCCGACGGGCAAGCGCTATTGCATGAACGGGGTGGCGCTGGCGTTCGTGCCCAAGGGCTAGGTCAGCGGAACTCCCCTCCCTGCAAGGGAGGGATGATCGAGTGCGAGCCGAAGGCGAGCTCCGGCGCGTGCGGCAAAAGAAAAGGCCGGGGCATCGAGCCCCGGCCGTTTCTAAACCCACCCCTAGCCCCTCCCTTTCAGGGAGGGGATAAACTCAGTTGACGCCGGTCTCGAGCTTGAGGTCGCTGAGGTCGAGGTTGAGCGAAGCGATCAGGTGACGGTCGATCTTCGGCGCTTCGAACGCATCGTCGCCTTCCGCGCCGTCGGCATAGATGAAGCCGTTGACCGGGTAGCTCGACGTGCCGAGACCGCCGAGTGGGGCGAACCACACGCGGACTTCGCTCCAGTCGCCGGCTGCCGAAACGTCGACCGCACGCACGTCACGCTCGATCCCACCGCGGCGCGACCAGTTGGCGTGGGTGAGCAGGACTTCGCGGTCGCTGACGATCTCCGAGACCATCGCGACATGGCCGAACGGGTTCTTGGCGGTCTTCTTGAACGACATGATCGCGCCGATCTTGGGCTCCTCGCCGCGCTCGTAGCGTCCGGCGGCCTGGCCCCACCAGGTCCAGGCATTGCCGTGGATCTTCACGTTGGAGATCTGACGGGCATACGGCGCGCACTGCAGATAGGCGCTCTTCGCCTGGGCGGGCACCGAAGTCATCAGGGCGCAGAACGCCATCAGCGCAAAACGCGCTGCGAAAATACGGAACTTCATGGACCCCCCGGTCAGGAAATCTAGGTGTTGAGTGTTGCTAACCGCATCATAGGAGCGTGGTACACCCCCTCGGCCCGCCGATCCGACGAACCGTTGCGACGAGCCGATGGGTTGAAGGAACCGGGCGCAGGGCCGCGGAAATCTGCGGTTTTTTACGTAGGCCGAAGGTCTAGAATCGGTTAAATCTGGCTTGTCGGCAGGCGGGCAGCACCCGCGAAGCCACCGTGGCACGTAAGCCGCAGCTACGCATTTTTCCGCAACCCGATCCTCGATTCATCGCAGCATTGTTGCGCCGCAACACCTTTTCGATTCCTATAATGAATGGGAGCCAACGGCGGATTAAGCGACGCGTTAACCATTCTGTCGCATGATCGCCGCTGGGGAGTGAGTGGGGTGGGAGTTACGGTGATGGCATCGAAGATGAAGCCGGCCGAAGGCGCCATGACGCTGGCCGAAATGAAGGAATTTGCGGGGTTCAGCGCGTCGACGCAGCGCTATGTGCGCCGCGCGCTCGACATCGGGCTCGAGCGCGAGGACGCGCTGGAGCGCTGGGGGCGCGACGTGGTCGAGGCCGCGAGCATCCGGGCGCAGGCGCGCATGTACGAACGCCTCCCCGAACTTCGCGCGCTGATGCCCGACGACAGCGATCTCGACGCGATCGAGCCATTCATGGCGCCGCTGGTGACCGTCTCGGCGTTCGATCTCGGCCAGGGCCGGCTGACCAGCTTCTCGGCCTATCGCTTCCTCTACGAGCGGTTGGTCGGCGCCGAAGTGCGGCCGTGGCTGCCCGCGGCGTTCTGCGCGGCGGCGGCGCTACCGCACCTTCATCCGGATCTGCGCCGGAAGCTCCTCCAGTCGATCAGCGAAGCTGCGGCGACCGCTTCCGGCTGGTCAAACCGCCAGCCGGCCTTCTTCCCGCAATGGGTGGAAAAGGTCGAAGCGACCGCGCTGCCGAACTGAGACTCACCGGGCCTGTCTCACCGGCAGGCCCGCCATCCCATCTCGCCGCGCTCGGCCTGGTCGAGATGGAGGTGGTCGCGATGCGCGGCGTTGTAGTCGGGCGACAGCACCGTCGAGAACAGCCTGCACGCCCCGGTGCGCACCTCGCGCAGGAATTCGGCCTTCTTGCCGCCCTCGTTCCAATCCTCGAGCACGCCGACATGCGTGCCGTCCGATAGCTGGAAGCCCGACACGTCGAGCGCGTCGGCAGTCGCGTGCTCGCTCCAGTCGCCCGCGCTGCGGCCATACATGCGGCGGCACGAATAGGAGCCGAGATGTTCGATCCGGGCGACGCGCGCCCCGAAATGCTTTTGCGCAGCCGGCTGGAGGACGTTCCACTCCCACATCGCCACCCCTGCCGCGACCGGGCACGACACGCCGAGCCGCGTGGGAGTAAACTCGATCGACTGGGCGCCGCCGGGCGCGAAGCGAAGCCCGTCGGCATAGCCGCATTGTTCGCCCGACTTGACCGCCGGCAGGATCGTGTAGCGCACCCCCGCCGCCTGGAGCAGCGCGCGGCATTCGGCGAAATCGTCGGTCAGCCCGGCGAGCTTGCGCCCGGTGAACGCGCCGATCGGCTGGCCGAGGTCGAGCTTGGTCCAGGGCAGATCCTGCGGGCGATTGCGCACCAGCGCGTAGATCGCGAAGAAGATGCCGAGCAGCACCGCGAAGATCACGACGGCCATGATCGCCTGGCGGATCGTCCTCATGCGCGGACGGCGTTCCCAAGGGGTTCCGAGGTCACCGGATAGCCGAGATCGCCGGGGATGCAGAGCCGGTCGCCCTCGATCCACGGCGTGATCGTGCGAACGGGATGCGCTCGGGCGTCGGCGGCGGCATCGGCGAAGCTGGCGAACAATGCGAGGCGTTCCAGGTTGCGCCGGGTCGGGAAGATGATCACTGCCTCGCCGCGATCCGCCGCGTCGAGCACGGCGCGCGCGGAAGCCCAGAACACGCGGACATTCTCGTTGCCGTCGACCAGCGGCTCGGCCCCTTCGGGTGCACGGGCGAGGTAGAAGCGCGTGTCGAACACTTTATGGTGCACCCCCGCGGGCAGCCAGCGCGCGAAGGGGTGGAGCGCGTCGAGGTCGAGCGTTCCGCCGACTTCGTCGAGCAGCGCGCCCATCGGCTCGCCGTCATAGAGGCGGCGCTGGAGGTGCGGGATCGTCGCGGAGGGAACCGACACGCCGACCGCGACGCCTGCCTCTTCGATCGTCTCGCGCACCGCGGCGATACGCGCGGCGCGTTCGTCAGGGTCGCCGTCGAGCGTCGCGGCGAGGACATGGTCGCCCGGATCGACGCGACCGCCGGGAAAGACCAGCGCGCCGCCCGCGAACGACATCGCCTTGGCACGCTCGACGATCAGCAGCTCGGGCGGGCCATCGGCGGTTTCGCGCATCACGATCAGGGTGGCCGCGGGAATCGCCTCGGGTTCGGACATGGACCCGATCTAGGGGGCGACGCCCTGCTCTACCAGCCCGGCGTCTTGAGGCGGACGCGGGCGATCTTGTCGCTCGAGGTGAGGAACAGCGTCCTGCCGTCCTCGCCGAACGCGCAATTGGCGGTGGCCTTGGGCATCGCGATCAGCCCCAGCGCCTTGCCCTGCGGCGAGAGGATGTAGATTCCGCCCGGGCCGCTGGCGAACACCCTGCCCGCCTTGTCGACCTTGAGCCCATCGGGCATCCCCGGCAGCTTCCGGCCGAGCGGCTCGCTGAAATCGTGGAAGATCGTCGGCGCCCCACGCGGCATGCCATCGGCACCCAGCGGATAGGCAAGGATATGCGGCCGCGCCGCGTCCGACATCGCGACGTACAGCGTGGTCTTCCTGGGGCACAGGCCGATGCCGTTCGGGCGGCTGAGCGAATCGTCGACCAGCCGGACCTTGCCACCGGGTTCGAGGCGATAGACGCCGTTGAATGCCAGCTCCTTGAGCGGCGACGTATCGCCGTCGGTGAGGCCATAAGGCGGATCGGTGAAATAGATCGCCCCGCCCCGCCCGAAGGCGACGTCGTTGCAGCTGTTGAAGCGCTTGCCTTCATAGCGATCGGCGAGGATCGTGCGCCGCTTGGTGGCGAGGTCTACCGCAACGATCGCGCGCGTGCCCGAATCGGCGACGATCAGCCGGCCCTTCGCGTCGATCCCGAGGCCGTTCGATCCGGCCTCGCGGATCGTCGGCGGGATCGGCCCCTGCAGCCCCGAGGGCGTGAGGAACGGCGCGGCGCCGCCGCCTTGCTTCCAGCGATAGGCGATGTTCGCGGGCACGTCCGAGAACAGCAGATAGCCGCCGTTCCGCACCCATACCGGGCCCTCGCTCCATTTGTATCCCGAGGCGATCACTTCGATCGGCGCGTTCACATCGACCACCGCATCGAGCGCGGGATCGAAGCGAGTGATGCTGCCGAGGGTCTCGGCGCGGGCGAGCCCGGGAACGAGCGGCAGCGCCGCCATGCCGGCGAGCGCTGCGCGGCGCGTGATAATGGTCATCGTCTCTCCTGTGCGGGTCATGCCTTGGCGAGCTTCACGGCCCTGCCCTCGCGCGCCGAGCGATAGATCGCCTCGATCAGCCGCATGTCGCGCAGGCCCTCTTCGCCGGCAACGATCGGCTCGCGCCCGGTGAGCACGCATTCGGCCATGTGATCGAGCTGCCCGACGAACTGGTTCTTGGCCGGTACGGGCAGCGTCACCTGCTCGGTCTTGCCCTTGGTCCGCGTCCACATCTGCTGGCCTTCATAGGCGGTGGCGGGTTCGAGCCCCACCCAGCCTTCGGTGCCGGTGACGCGATAGGCATTGTGGTTCGAGCTGTAGCTCGACACGCAGGCGGCGAGCGCACCCGAGGGGAAGCGCATCTGCCAGTCGATCCGATCCTCGACCGTGCGGAAGCGCGGGTCGGCCTTGCCGGTCGATTCCATCGCGCTGACTTCGATCGGCTCCTCGCCCGCCAAATAGCGCGCGGCGTTGAGGCTGTAGATGCCGATGTCCATCATCGATCCACCGCCCGACAGCGGCCGATCGAGCCGCCACTGGTTGGGCGAAATGGTAAAGCCGTGCTCGGAGGTGATCAGCCGCGGCTTGCCGACGAAGCCGCTGCGCACGAGCTCGATCGCCCGGAGATTGTGCGCCTGGAAGCGCGAGCGATAGCCGATCATCAGCTTCTTGCCGGCCTTCTTCGCCGCGGCGATCATCGCCTGGCATTCGGCGACCGAGACCGCCATCGGCTTCTCGCACAGCACGTGCTTGCCCGCCTGGCTGGCGCGGATCGAATATTCGGCGTGGAGCGCATTGGGCAGCACGACATAGACGATGTCGATGTCGGGATTGTCGCGGATGCGGTCGTATTCGGCGTAGCTGTAGCGGTGCGTCTTGGGGATGCCGTATTCGCTGCCGAAGCGCTCGAGCTTCTCGGGCGTGCCGCTGACCAGGGCGACAAGCTTGGCGTGCTCGCACTCCTTGAGCCGCGGCATGATCTGGCGCGTGGCATAGCTGCCAAGCCCGACGATCGCATAGCCGAGCTTCCGCTTCGGCGGCTCCTGCGCCCAGCCGCACGCCGGCAGGCTCGCCGCCAACATTGCCGCACCCGAACCGGCGAGCATCTCGCGGCGGCTCTGTCCGTTGCCCATCTTGCCTCTCCTCTTTGGCCTTGGGCTATCATGCGGGCGCGGGCCCGCGGAAGCCCCTGATGGTCGTAGCTCAGATCGGCAGGGTGATCGTCGCGAGAATTCCGCCCTCGGCGCGATTGACGAGCTGGACGTCGCCGCCGTGCGCGCGCGCCACCGCCCGCGCGCTGGGCAGGCCGAGGCCGATCCCGCCCGTATCGCGATTGCGCGAACGCTCCGCGCGGAAGAACGGTTCGAAGACATGGTCGAGGTCGGCGGGCGCGATGCCGGGCCCCGAATCGCGCACTTCGAGCACGGCATCGCCGTCGATTTGCGCGAGCGACACCTCGGCCCCGCCGGCATATTTGACGGCGTTCATCACCAGGTTGCTGACCATCGCCTTGACCGCGGCGGGGTTGGCATTGAGCACCACCGGCTCGCCGGGCGCGAGCGTTACCGCCTCGCCGCGATCGGCCAGGTCGTCGACCACGGTCTCGGCGAGCGAGCGCAAATCGAGCGCGCGACGCACCGGGGAATCGTTGGTCTCGCGGACATAAGCGAGCGCAGTCGATACCAGTCCCTGCATGTCGCGGATATCCCCCTCGCACGCCTGGCGCAGCGCATCGGGCGCCTCCTCGAGCCGCAGCCCGAGCCGCATCAGCGGGGTACGCAGGTCGTGCGCGACCGCGCTGATCACGGTGGTGCGATCGTCGACATATCGATTCAGGCGCGCCTGCATCGTGTTGAATGCGGCGGCGGCCTCGGCGATCTCGCTCGGCCCTTCATATTGAAGCGGCGGCGCGCGCGGATCGCGGCCGAGTCGCTCGGCGGCGGCAGCGAAGCCGCGGATCGGCTTGGAGAAGCGGTGCGCCATCGCCCAGGCGAACGGCGCGACGGCCACCGCCGAGCAGATCAGCCAGAGCAGCACGAACCAGCGCCACGGCTCGAACCCGGCGACGGGCTCGACGCGAAGCCATTGGCCGTCGGGCTGGCGCCATGCCGCAGAGAATTCGCCCGAGATGACGACGTCGCGTGCGACCGCTGGACTGACCGGCGCCGGCCGCGGCGCCGAGCCCCGCTCATAGATGCGCTCGCGCTGCAGGAACGGCGTGGGGAAGCTGATTTCCACCATTTGCGCCGGCGTGCCGAGCGCGGTCGCCAGCGCCGCGGCGATACGTTCGCCGCGCGGGTTCCACGGCGGCGAATGCACTTTCGCGACGCGCGCGACTTCCAGCTCGCCGGCTGAATCCCGGCCCTCGCGCAACGTCTGCACGATCTGGCCGACGGTATAGACCTTGGCAGTGGGCGCCTGGACCGCGATCAGCAGCCCGAGGTTGAGCAGCTGGACCACCGCGACGCAGACCAGCATCAGCACGAAGATGCGCGGGAACAGCGGCCAGCGTGCCGCGCCCCCGGCATCCCTCATGCGCGAACGACTCGCGGCACGAACAGATAGCCTTCGTTGCGCACGGTGCGGATGATGTCGTCGCCGCCCGCGCGCAGCTTCCGCCGCAGCCGGCTGACCTGTACGTCGATCGCGCGGTCATAGGCGTCGGTATCGGGGCCGCGCGCCGCCTGGAGCAGCGCCTCGCGGGAGAGCACGCGGCGCGGGCGCTCGATGAACACGCGCAGCACCGCAAACTCGCCATCGGTCAAGCCGACCAGCACGCCGTTGGGATCGAACAGCTCGTGGCTGCCCAGATCGATCCGCCAGCCGTCGAACGCGTAGATCTCGCTCGCCGGGGCGGGCGCCGCGGCGACGGCATTGCGCTTGCGCAGCGCGGCGCGGACGGTGGCGAGGATCTCGCGCGGGCTGCACGGCTTGGGAAGGTAGTGGCTCGCGCCGACCTCGAGCCCGAGGATGCGATCCTGCTCCTCGCCCAATGCGCTCAGCAGGATCACCTCGGGACCGTCGCGCCGGGCGATGCGGCGGCATGCGGCAAGGCCGTCCTCGCCGGGCATCATGATGTCGAGGATGACGCAGTCGACCGGCGTGCGGGCGAGGATCTCGTCCATGTCGCGCGTGTCGGCGGCGGTCTCGACATGGAAGCCACGCGCGCCAAGGCTGTTGGCGAGCAGGTGGCGGATGTCGTTGTCGTCATCGACGACGAGCAGCGTCGCCGAATCGGCATGGATCGGTGCAAGTACGGCCATGTCCTCCATAATAGGAACAATGCGTCTGGATTGCTGCCCTAATTTTTCTTTTTAGCACAAAGTGTTAGGCGGGCGGAAAAATGCGGGCACGGGCCCCGCCCTGCGGCGGAGCCCGTCCTGGTCGGTCGAACCGCCGGGTTTACCAGCGGCGGCCGTTGCGATCGTGCTTCTCGATCCGGATCCGCGCCGACAGCGCGTCGAAGCGGCGATCGAGATCGCGGCGCTCGGCCAAGGTCAGGCCGGGGCGGCTGGCGCGATAGCGTGCTTCGAGGCGGCCGAGCTCGCGAAACTCGGTGCGCAGGCGCGTCGCCTCGCGGCGGCTGAGCGCGCCCGAGCGGATGCCCTGGTTGATCCGCGCATCGAGCCGCGCCTGGCGCGCATTGATGTTCTGCCAGCCGCCCTGATAGCTCGCGGCGTGCGGCGCCGCGGCCGGCGCGGCGATCGCGGTGGCGGGAACAGTCGCGGCAGCAATGCCGAGGCCGGCGAGCATGAGCGTGAACTTCTGCATGACTAACTCCTCTTCGATACGGGGCCGTCGCTGCGGCCTGGAAGGAGTTATGAAACGCGGCTGTCGCAGGCGTGTCCCACGGTTCGTCCTTTTGTGTCGCGATTTGTCGCAGAAGCGAAACGAGCCTGAACGAGGGTTCAGATTGAGCCCTATTCTTATTTTGTGAGAGCGACAGGCCCGACCCAGCCCGTGCTTCGCGGAAAGCCGGGTTTTCGCGCCCCTCCCTTCGGCCTGGCCCCTCCCGCGTGCGGGAGGGAGCGAGAGGGAATTATTCCTCGCCGATACCCAGCAGCTCGATCTTGAACAGCAGCGTCGCGCCGCCGGGAATCGGCCCCTTGCCGACCGGGCCGTAGGCGAGGTCCGAGGGCGAGGCGATCTCGATCGTGTCGCCCACGCCCATCATCGGCACCGCCATCTGCCAGGCCGGGATCAGCGCGCCGAGCGGGAAGGTCGCCGGCTCGCCGCGATCGTACGAGCTGTCGAACGGGGTGCCGTCGATCAGCGTTCCGGCATAATGGATCTTCACGACGTCCTGGACGGTCGGGTGCTTGCCCTGCCCGTTACCCTTGATCCGCCGCCAGCGCAGCCCGCCGGGCAGCGACTGCCAGCCGTCGCTCGACTTCAGTTGCGCCAGCGCGAGCATCTGCTTGTTGTGCCACGCCGCGTCCTGTGACGGGCCCTCTTGGCCGCCATTCTGCAAGGCGACCGCCGCGGTGGCGGCGAGCAAGCCGGCCGCACCCAGGCCGATCAGATACATCTTCTTCAAAACCTTCACTCCGTCAGAGCCTGGCGCCGCCTTAGCCAAAGCTAGGCCGGTCGAACAGAGGCCCCCAGCACCCGCCCCGCCACGGCGTCGAGCCTGGCCAGCAGCGCGGGATCGCGCGCCGACGGCGCGGTGATCAGCGCCGCATCGAGACACGTGTCGATCGGCGACGCCGGCCGCGCCTCGGGCAGGCCGCGCAGCAAGTGCATCACCATCGCCCGCGCCTTGGCCGCATTGCTCGAAAGCTGGGCGATGACCTGCGCGACGTCGACCGCCGCCTCGCCCTCGCGCCAGCAATCATAGTCGGTGACCATCCCGACCAGCGCATAGGGAAGTTCGGCCTCGCGGGCGAGCTTGGCCTCGGGCATCGCCGTCATCCCGATCAGGTGGCACCCCCAGCTCCGGTGGAGATGGCTCTCGGCGCGCGTCGAGAATTGCGGCCCCTCCATCGCCAGATAGGTGCCGCCGACATGCGTGTCGGCCCCCGCCGCGCGTGCCGCCTCGGCGACCAGTCCCGACAGCCGCGGGCATACGGGGTCCGCCATCGAGACATGCGCCACCATCCCGCTCCCGAAGAAGCTCGAAGGTCGCCCTTTGGTCCGATCGATGAACTGGTCGGCGATCGTGAAGCTCCCCGGCGGCCGGTCCTCGACCAGGCTGCCGACCGACGATACCGCGAGCACGTCGGTCACCCCCAGCCGCTTGAGCACGTCGATATTCGCCTGCGCATTGAGCTCGGACGGGCTGATCCGGTGCCCGCGCCCGTGCCGCGGCAGGAACACCACTTTCACATGCCCGACCTGCCCGACGAAGCACGCGTCCGAGGGCTGCCCCCAGGGGCTCGCCGTCTCGACCCATTGCCCGCCTTCGATCCCTTCGACGTCGTAGAGCCCCGACCCCCCGATGATCCCGATCGTCCAGCCGCTCATCCTGCCTTGTCCACGTTGCGCCGCGCCCAGCCGAAGTAGAGCAGCAGCCCGATCAGGTTCCATGCCCCGAACAACAGCTGGGTCTGATGCGGCAGGCTGATGAAAAGATAGAGACAGCCGAACGCCGCGCCGAGCCCGACCAGCCATGCCGCCGGCGTGCGGAATGGCCGCACCGCATCCGGCGCGCGGCGCCGCATCACCAGCATGCAGATCCCCACCGCCGCAAACGCCGTCAGCGTCCCCGCATTGGCGAGCGCGGCGATCTCGTCGATCGGGAAGAAGGCGGCGAAGAAGCTCACCACGCACGCGGTGAAGATCGTGATCCGCACCGGCGATCCGCGCCGCGACACCGTCGCCAGGCTCTCCGGAAGCATGCGGTCGCGCGCCATCACGAAGAAGATCCGGCTCTGCCCGAACAGGAAGGCGAGGATCACCGTCGGCAGCGCCACGATCGCGCTCGCCGCGAGGAAGGTCGCCGCCCCGGGCTGGCCGAGCCCCCGGAGAATCAGCGCCAGCGGCTCGGGGCTGTCGGCGAAGCGCGTATAGCTCAGCGCCCCCACCGCGGCGATCGCCACCACCATGTAGATCACCACGCACGCCACCATCGATCCGACGATCCCGATCGAAAGGTCGCGCGCCGGGTTCTTGGCCTCCTCCGCCGCGGTCGAGATCGCATCGAAGCCGTAGAAGGCGAAGAAGATGATCGCCGCCGCCGCCATCACCCCGCGCTCGACTCCGTCGGGCGACATCTGCTTGGCGAAGCCGAACGGCGCGAACGGCTCGAGATTGGCGGCGTCGAAATAGGGCAGCGCCACCGCGACGAACACCGCGAGCGCGATCAGCTTGATCACCACCAGCAGCGCATTGAGCGTCGCGCTCTCGCGCGTGCCGAGGATCAGCAGCCCCGCGACCAGCCACACCACGAACAGCGCCGGCACGTTGACGCCCCATTCCGCGACCTGCCATCCTGCCATTTGCGGCCCGTGGGTAAGCGCCTCGGGCACCCCCATCGCGAGCAGGAACGGCGTCGCATAGCCCGACCAGCCCACCGCCACCGTCCCGACCACGAGCGTATATTCGGCAAGCAGGCTCCACCCGACCACCCAGGCGATCACTTCGCCAAGCACGACATAGCTGTACGTATAGGCGCTGCCCGAAGCCGGGATCATCGTCGCCATCTCGGCATAGGCCAGCGCCGCGCATGCGCAGATCGCCCCGGCGACGACGAACGACAGGATCACCGCGGGCCCGGCCCGGTCGGCGCCGACCCCGATCAGCGTCAGGATGCCGGTGCCGACGATCGCGCCCACGCCAAGCGCGACCAGATGCGGCCAAGACAAGGTCCGCGCGAGCCGGTGCCCCTCAGGCCGGTCCGCCTCCGCAACGATCGCCTTCAGGCGAAACAGGCTGGCCATCTACGCTCCCCTTCCTTGTTGCCTAGGGTGATAGCGCGTCGCCCGCCGCATACAACCATCGTCACCCCGACCGCAGTGCCGGGGTGACGGGGTGACGGGGTGGTTCAGCAACCATGCAGGCGCCAGCGGCAATCGGTACGCCCTCGACCGAAGGAGGCTCCCGATGCTCCCCGCCCTCGCGCTGCTGTTCGCGCTTCCCGAAGACGTGCCCAACCCGCAGATCGACTATGCCGGCTTCGCCACGCTCACCACCGATGTCCGATCACACCGCGCCAGCCGCCTGCTCGCCCTTCCCGCGTTCAAGGCCAAGGCGGCCGAGAAGAACGCGCTGATCCTCGACGCGCGCTCCGCCGACAAGTTCGCCGCCGGCCATATCGCCGGCGCGGTCAACCTGCCGCTCACCGATTTCACCGCGGAGGCGCTGGCCGCGGTCCTCGGCCCGAACCGCAACCGCCCGATCCTGATCTACTGCAACAACAATTTCGCGAACCACCGCATGCCAGTCCCGCTCAAGAATCCGGCGCTCGCGCTCAACATCCAGACCTTCATCAACCTGGTCGGCTATGGCTATGCCAATGTCTGGGAGCTGCGCGACGTCGTCGATTTCAACGATCCGGCGGTGGGCTGGGTGAAAGCGGCAACCTAACCACTCCCCTCCCTGAAAGGGAGGGGTTGGGGGTGGGTGCGAGCGCAGCGAGCCCAACGGCGTCCTCGGCGGAAAAGAAAAAGCCGGGCATCGAGCCCGACCTTTTCTAACCCACCCCTTGCCCTCCCTTTCAGGGAGGGGAATTTAACCCAGCAATTTCTCGGTCACCCGCCCGGCAAGCCGCTGCAGCTCTGCCCGCGCGCCGGGCAGCAGCTGCGCGCGCGGCAGGCTGTCGATCGCGCACAGCGCGCCGAGCACCGCCCCGCACGGCGCCACCAGCGGCGCGCCCACGTAAAAGGCGATGTGCGGGCTGCCGCGCACCAGCGGATTGCCGGCAAAGCGGCGATCGATGCTCGCGTTGAAGATCACCATCACATTGTGCGGGTTGAGGATCGCATGCCCGCAGAACGAGATCGCGCGGTCGATCTCCTGGATGTCGCTGCGGTAGCGAGCGTTGACGATCATCTTTTCGCGATCGATCACCGTCGCGATACCGAACTTGGCGTCGAACAATTGCGCCGCCTCGGCGACCAGCGCGTCCGCGGCACGCGACTGCCTCGCCGCGACGCCATAGCGATCGACCGCGGCCTGGCGCTCGGCCTCGTCGACGGGATAGCTCGGCTTGATGAAGGACAACACGCGAAAAAGCCTCGATTTTCCGTTGGAGCCCCCGCTTAGGCGCAAAGTCCTAAGCGCCCGTAACGCACCGCCTACGAACTACACCGAACCCGCCGCCGCATTTCCGGACGGCGGCGGGCGTTGGTCAGAAGCGCAGCCGCCCGCCGAGCGAGAAGACCAAAGCGCTCGCGTCGCGCAGCTCGCCCGAGGTCAGGATCGGCGTTTGCGCCGCGGTGCCCGGATAGGCCGCGGTCACCCGGTCGATCGGCGCATCCGAGAAGGTCACGTAATTGGCACCCGCGTCGAGCGTGAAGCCCGAGGTCAGCGCATAGGACGCACCGACGCCGTAATTCCAGCGATCGGAGTCCGGGACGCGCGCGTCGCGCTCGGTATCGCGCGTCGGCGTCTGCGTGCGCTGGACGCCCGCGCGCACAACGAGCTTGGACGAGGCGGCATAGTCGAACCCGCCCGCGATGCTCCAGCTGTCGCGATAATTTTCCGGGATCGCGGCGTTGATCGGCGCACCGAGCCGGATCGCGTCGAACTTTTTCCAGCCATAATGCACGCCCTGGCCATTGAGCGTGAAGCGGTCGCTCAGCCGGAAGCGCGCGCCGACGATCACCTGCGCCGGCGTGTAGAAGCGCGCCTCGACGCCCGAGAGCGACGCGTTCTGCGCCGCGAGCGGGCCGGCGAGCCCGCTGATCTCGAGGTCGCCGGTCAGCGTATGCTCGATCGCCGACTTGTAGCTGACGCCGACGGTCACGTCGTCGCTGTGCATCTGGAAGCCCGCAGTCCAGCCGAAGTCCCAGCCATCGCCCTTCAATTCCTGCCGGCCGTCGGCGAGCGCGGGCGAGAGGTTGGGCAGCGCATTGGCCAGGCTGGCGTCGGTATATTCGACGTTGAGCCCCGCGCCGACGCGCAGCCAGTCGGTCACCGCCACCGCGACGCTCGGCTGGATGTCGATCGTGCGCAGCCGCGTCTTGAGCGCGCTGTACCGCGCCCAGCTCGTCTCGGGATAATCAGTGGTGAAGCTGTACGGCGAGGTCACCGCGACGCCGATCGCGACACGGTCGCCCAGCGGGATCGACACCGCGCCCGAAGGCAGCACGCCCTTGTCGATCGGGTTGCGCGTCACTGCGTCGCCGCCCACCGGCGCGAAGGCCTGGCCGGGACGACGGATCAGCGTGCCGGTATCGGCGACCTCGCCCCGCGGCACGATCAGCGAGGCATTGACCACCGCCTCGCCCTGCGTCGTCCCCGCGATCGACGCCGGGTTCCACCACAGCGACGCCGCCCCGGTATCGGCGACCTCGCCCGAAAAGGCTCGCCCCGCGGCGCGTGCCGACTGCTCTTGCAGATAGAATGCCTGGGCGTTTGCCGAAGCGGCGAAACCGAACGAGCCCGCCAGCGCAGTGGCGGCGACGAGCGAAAGCTTGAGATGCGACATCATACGATCCTTGTACGCGGGTACTGAAAGCAAACGGGCGCGGTTAGCGCAGCCGGGTCCAGGTCTGGGTCTTGCAGAACGGCTTGAACACGCAGCCGCGCACCTTGAGCTGGTTGGCGCCGGCCGGCGTCACGTCGGCGCCATAGGTCTTGCCGTCATCGGCATTGTAGATCTTGCCGCCGGTCCAGCCATTGCCGCTCTGGGTGAAGCCGCTCAGGATCTGGAGGTTGCGCAGCGGCCGGCCGCGCAGCGCGGCGTTGCTGTTGTTGACGTCCTTGAAATTGGGATCGGTCCGCAGCTTCTCCGAAGTCAGGATCCGCCCGCAGATCGAAGCCCCGCAGCGCTGGATCTCGACGATCCCGCCGCGCGTCTGCGTCTGCCATCGCCCGACAGCGGCATCAGCAGTCTGCGGCGGCGCGGCCGCGATCAGTCCAATCAGGGCAAGCAGCATTCGATATCCTCTCGACAGGCCCCGCCGCGTGATCGGCAGTGGCACATTGCAGCGTCCCGGGAGACCCGCACGTCGTGCACGCAACCCCGAGGACGCCCGCTGGTTCCCGAGCATCGCGACCGAAATGTGACCGTTTTGCGCGCTTCCCCGCCGTCAATCGCCGGCAAAGGCGATCGGCGAGACCCCGCGCTCGCGCTCGGCGACCAGCATCGCGCGGCCCGCTGGCGGCGCCGATCGCTGCGGGCAATCGGGCCTGGTGCAGGCGCGGCAACCGAGCCCCACCGGCATTGCCCGCCCGGCCAGGTCATGCCCCGCCGCTACGGCAAGCGTGCGCGCATCGTTCGCCGACACGCCCAGCCCGACCGCGAAGCGGGCCGGCACGCCGCGCGACACGCCCTGCGGCCGCACGCCTCGCGCCAGCGTGAACCAGCGGCTGCCATCCTCGAGCTCGAGCAATTGCGTCAGCAATTCGTCGGGCCGCGCGAAGGCCTCGAAAATATTCCACAACGGGCACGTCCCCGGCCCCTCGGCAAGCGGCGACGCGCTCGCCCCGGCATAGCGCTTCGAAACCTGCCCCGCCCGGTCGACTCGCAGCAGGAAGAAAGGGAGTCCCCGCGCGCCGACGCGCTGGAGCGTGGTCAGCCGGTGCGCGACCTGGCTGAAGCTCGCGCCGAAGCGCCGCTGGAGCAGCTCCAGATCATAGCCGCTCGCCTCGCACGCGCGCAGGAAGCGGGCATAGGGCATCATCACCGCCGCGGCGAAATAGCCGCCCAGGTGCCGCCGATAGAGCCGCTCGGCGGCGCGATCGAACCCCGCCCCTTTCACCAGCGCGTCGATCTCGCCGCGCGCTTCCTGCGCGAGCAGTTCGCCGAGCGCGAAGCTGCGTCCCGACATGTCGAGCATCTCGGAGAGCTGGATCTGCCGCGCGTGCAGGTCGAGCCGCTTGGTTAGGTCGGGCATCACGTCGGCGGGCAGGATGCGCACCGAAAGCTGGTGCTTGACGCGGAGCCGCTCGGCCATCGCGCCATACAGGTCGCCCGCAGCGATACGCAGCTCGTCGGCCAGCGCCTCGGCCTTGGCGTCGAGGTCGCCAAAATGATTACGCCAGCGCTCGATTTCGCGGCGCACCTGCCAGCCGGCATCGTAGGGCCGGGCGACCGGCCCCGCCCCGCCGCCGATCCGGTCATAGGCGCGCGCGAACGCCTCCGCCCCGCCCGGCGCGCCCGCCAGCCATTCCTCCATCTGGTGCCGGTCGATCTCCAGATCGGCGAAGATCGGATCGGCCAGCCGCCGCCGCAGCGCCTCGGCGCCGCCGCCGGGCTCGCTCGCGGCAAGCTGGCGCGGATCGAAGTCATAGCTCTGCGCCAGCCGCAGCATCAGCGTCGCGGAGATCGGACGCTGGTTGCGCTCGACCAGGTTGAGATAGCTCGGACTCACCGCCAGCGCCTGCGCCATCGTCACCTGGTTGAGCCCGAGCTGGCGACGCAACCGCCTAATCGCGTGTCCGGCGAACAGCTTCGGATCTGCCATTTCCTACACGTCCTGTTCTTATTATGTTCTACCCCGACTAGAATCGGAGGGATGTAAATTATTTACATGCTGACAGGTTAGTTGACTCCGCCCTGCGACAGACGGACCCCGCGATTGCCAAACAAACCTCGCTTTGAGTCAAGTTCGTCAATCATATTCGCCGTCACAAACCATGCTTTGTCAAGGAAGTGACATGCCGATGACTTTCGAGGATCTCGTTCCCGCCCCCAGCGGCCGCTTCGATGGCATCGTCCGCCCTTATTCGCCGGAGGACGTGGCCAGGCTCCGCGGCTCGCTGCCGATCGAGCACACCATCGCCCGCCGCGGCGCGCTCAAGCTGTGGGAACTGTTCAGGAATGAGGACTATATCCACGCCCTCGGCGCGCTGTCGGGCAACCAGGCGATGCAGATGGTCCGCGCCGGATTGAAGGCGATCTATCTGTCGGGCTGGCAGGTCGCCGCCGACGCCAACACCGCCGGGCAGATGTACCCCGATCAGTCGCTCTACCCCGCCAATGCCGGCCCCGAGCTGGCGCGGAAGATCAACGCCACGCTCCAGCGCGCCGACCAGATCGAGCATATGGAAGGCGGTGCGACGCGCGACTGGTTCGCGCCGATCGTCGCCGACGCCGAGGCGGGGTTCGGCGGGCCGCTCAACTGCTTCGAGATCATGAAAGCCTATATCGCCGCGGGCGCCGCCGGGGTGCATTACGAGGACCAGCTCGCCTCGGAAAAGAAGTGCGGGCATCTGGGCGGCAAGGTGCTGATTCCCACCCAGGCGCATATCCGCAACCTCGATGCCGCACGCCTCGCCGCGGATGTCTGCGGCGTCCCGACGGTGATCTGCGCCCGCACCGATGCCGAGAGCGCGAAGCTGATCACGTCGGACGTCGACGAACGCGACCACGCGTTCCTCACAGGCGAGCGCACCGCCGAGGGGTTCTTCCGCCTGAAGGAGGGTACCGGCGTCGATCACTGCATCCAGCGCGGCCTCGCCTTCGCGCCGCATGCCGACCTGCTGTGGTGGGAGACGAGCAAGCCCAATCTCGACGACGCCCGCCGCTTCGCCGAAGCGATCAAGCGCGAACATCCCGAGAAGATGCTGGCATACAATTGCTCGCCTAGCTTCAACTGGGAGGCGAATCTCGATCGCGACGACATCGCCCGCTTCCAGCGCGAGATCGGCGCGATGGGCTACAAGTTCCAGTTCGTCACCCTCGCCGGCTTCCACCAGCTCAACTACGGCATGTTCGAGCTCGCACGCGGCTATCGTGACCGCGGCATGGCCGCCTATTCCGAGCTCCAGCAGGCCGAATTCGCCGCGGAAGGCCACGGCTACACCGCAACCCGCCACCAGCGCGAAGTCGGCACCGGCTATTTCGATTGCGTAGCCCAGGCCGTCGCCGGCGGCGCAAGCTCGACCACTGCGCTCGCCGAAAGCACCGAGACCGCCCAGTTCAACCAGCAAGCCGCCTGAAAGGAGGCACGACCATGACCGGAGAACCCCAACGCAGCCGCGCCGTCTTCTCGACGGAGGATTTCAAGCTGATCCGCGAGGCGGTCGGCACCCATCTGCACAAGATCAAGGACCAGCCCGAATCCACGAAATACGCCAATCTCTACCACCGCCTCGGCCGCGTCGCCTGACTCTGGACCTGAGGCCAGACTTTCCTGGGGAGGAAAGGATGCTCGCCGGGTCACCGCCCGGCGGGCATTTCCGCCAGCCGTTTGACCCGAGCCAGATGCTCCTCCTTCCCGAACGGAAAGCGTCGGTAGAAGAACGCCGCGGCGACGCCGAGCACCAGGTATAGCGCGGCGAACAACAAGGTCAGCCGGTCGATCGTCGCCAGCGGCACGCTCCCCGGCTTCGCCGCCTCCGGAAACCCCGCGATGGCCAGGATCGCGCCCGCGGCAAAGATGCCCAGCCCGCTCGTGCATTTCTGGACGAAGAAGGAGCCCGCAAAGAACACCCCCTCGGAACGCCGCCCGGTCTCGGCCTCCGAATGCTCGGCGACGTCGGCCATCATCGATGCGCCGAGGATCGTCGAGGCGATCACGCACACCGCGTTCAAGGTGAAGAAGCCGAGCAGCAACGGCAGCAGGACCGGGCTGCCAAGTGGCGGGAACCAACCGGCGAGGCGCAGCCACAGCGGCCCGGTGATCAGCAGCGTCGCGCCGATCATGAATGCCATCGCCGCCTGCGGCTTGCCGATCCGGCGCGCCACGCGGGGTGCGAGGACGAACGCACCGATTGCCCCGACCAGCAGCACCAGCCCGAGCCATTGGAAGTCGGCGCCGCGAAACCCCCAGACATGCGTGTAGAGATAGTTGGACAGCGCATAGCTCACGCCCTGCGCCGAATAATAGCACATCCCCGCCGCCATCAGGATCAGGAACGCCCGGTTGCGCAGGCTCTCGCGCAGTTCGCGGAAATTGGCGGCCAGCGACTGGCGTTCGATCTCGGGACGCGGCAGCCGGCCGATCTCGCGGTGCGTGCCGAGCGCCGAGACGAGGATCGCGACGACCATGACGATCGCGCCCACCAGCGCGAAGACGACATAGCCGCGCCGCTCAAGCAGTCCGTCGGCAAGGAACCAGCCATAGGATGCCGTCAGCATCGCCATCGCACCGATCCAGCCGAACAGATAGCGATACGCCATGATCCGCGTCCGCTCGTCATAGTCGGCGGAAAGCTCGGGGCTCAGCGCCTGCGACGGCACTTCATAAGCCGACACTGCCGTCCGCACGAGCACCGCGCTGGCGAACACCCATACCAGCATCGCCCCCTGCGACCAGGCCGGCGGGTTCCACAGCAGCAGCCAGCCGAGCGCGATCGGCGCGGCGGACGCATACATCCATGGATGCCGCCGCCCCCAGCGCCCGCGCGTCCGGTCCGACACGAAGCCGATCGCCGGGTCGATCACTGCGTCGAGCAGCAGCGCACACATGATCGCAAAGCCCACCTGCGCCGCAGGGAGACCCAGCACCTGATTGTAGAACAGCAGCAGGAAGGTGGAGAAGCAGAAGTCCTTCACCCCATAGGCGACCGCGCCGAAGCCATAGGCGAGCATCGTCGTCTGGCGCACACGGCGCACGGGCGGAATAAGCGAGGCAGGCGCATCGGCGGGGCTCGTGACCATGTTCGACCCTCTCACGAAGCTTTCCACCGCAGCATAGGTGGTGATGGGGCGGCGTCAATCGCTCCGATTGGAATATCGGGTATGGCTTGCTCGACGCCTATCTCCAGCTATAGCATGCGCCTTCGAACAACAGGAACGGATGGCATGGCGCTCGATCCCGAGACCTTCGATACGCTGATCGACACGGTCCGCCGCTTCGTCGCCGATCGGCTGCGCCCGCTCGAGGGCGATGTCGAGGCCGCCGATGCGATCCCCGACGCCGTCGTCGAGGAGATGAAGGCACTAGGCCTGTTCGGCCTGTCGATCGCCGAGGAATATGGCGGACTCGGCTTGACGATGGTCGAGGAATGCAAGGTCGCGATCGAGCTTGGCCGCACCACTCCCGCATTTCGCTCGAGCTTCGGCACCAATGTCGGGATCGGCAGCCAGGGCCTCGTAATGGCCGGCACCCCCGAACAGAAAGCCGAATGGTTGCCCCGCATCGCCAGTGGCGAAGTGATCACCAGCTTCGCGCTGACCGAACCTGATGTCGGCTCAGACAGCGGCGCGGTGCAGACCCGCGCGGTGCGGGACGGCGATGTCTACCGCCTCACCGGCACCAAGCGCTTCATTACCAATGCCGACAAGGCCCAGTTGTTCACCGTGATGGCGCGCACCGGCGACAAGCCCGGCGGCCGCGGCGTATCGGCGTTTCTCGTGCCGCGCGACCTGCCCGGCGTGTCGATCGGCGAGCCTGAGAAGAAGATGGGCCAGAAGGGCGCGCGGGTCGCCGACGTGGTGTTCGACGACACCCCCGTCCCCGCCGCCAACCGGCTCGGCGAGGAGGGCCAGGGCTTCAAGATCGCGATGCAGGTGCTCGATCGCGGCCGGCTGCACATTGCGGCGGTATGCGTCGGAGTCGCCGAGCGGCTGATCGCCGATTGCGTCGCTTATGCCAGCGAGCGAAAGCAATTCGGCAAGCCGATCGCCGAGCACCAGTTGATCCAGGCGATGCTCGCCGATTCGAAGACCGAGGCGATGGCCGCCCGCGCGCTGATGCTCGAGACCGCCGCCAAGAAGGACGCTGGCGAGAACACAACGATGGAGGCCGCCGCCACCAAATACTTCGCCTCGGAGATGGTCGGCCGCGTCGCCGATCGCGCGGTGCAGATCTTCGGCGGCGCAGGCTATATCGCCGACTACGGCATCGAGCGGCTCTACCGCGACGTCCGGCTGTTCCGGATCTACGAAGGCACCAGCCAGATCCAGCAGTTGATCATCGCGCGGGAAGTGCTGAAGCGGGGCGGATAACAAAAGCCCTCTCCCCTCCGGGGAGAGGGTTGGGAGAGGGGCAGGGATCGAGAGGGCATTGCACTTGCCTCTCTCCCCTGCCCTCTTCCCGATGGGGAGAGGGAGTTTACTATGGACACCAACACACTTTTCCGCCTCGACGGGCGCATCGCGCTCGTTACCGGCGGGTCGCGCGGGATCGGGCGGATGATCGCCGCGGGCTATGTCGCCCAAGGCGCCAAGGTCTATGTCTCGTCCCGAAAGGCCGAAGCCTGCGAGGAGACCGCGGCGGCCTTGGGTGAGAATTGCATCGCCCTCCCCCACGACATCTCGACCGTCGAAGGCTGCCGCGCGCTGGCCGCAGACCTCGCCGCGCGCGAATCCCGCCTCGACATTCTAGTCAATAATGCCGGCGCGGCTTGGGGCGTGCCGTTCGAGGAGTTCCCCGAGGCGGGGTGGGACAAGGTGATGGACCTCAACGTCAAGTCGCCCTTCTTCCTGACCCAGGCGCTCCACACGCTGCTCAAGGCCGGCGGATCGGCCGAGCGACCGGCCAAGGTGATCAACATCACTTCGGTCGACGGCCAGCGCGTCAATCCGTGGGAAACCTACAGCTATCAGGCGTCCAAGGCCGCGCTGATTCACTTGACCCGGCGCATGGCTGCACGGCTGATCCGCGACCATATCGTCGTCTCCTCGCTCGCCCCCGGCGCCTTCCCCAGCGACATGAACAAGGCCGCGCGCGATCACGGCGACGGCGTAGCCAAGCGCATCCCCGCGGGCAGGATCGGCGTGGAAGAGGACATGGCCGGCGCCGCGATCTACCTCGCCAGCCGCGCGGGGGATTATGTGGTGGGCGAGACGCTCACAGTGGACGGCGGGCTGGTCAATGCATCGCTGGGTGGGAGCATCGACGGCTAAAGCCTCCCCTCCATCCGACGGTCGTCCACTCGCGATACGGGCAATATCCCCGCATCCGTGCATCCGATAAGCATCGCGAGATCATGCATCGCGCGGGATGCCTTGGAACCAAACTTCCCTAGCCGCCGCAGGTGATGCGACGGCTTCCGGCCCGGGGTTCTCTCACAAAATCCGATACCCCTTGCGTGTGCACTTACTGTGTATTATACAGTGTGTAACGCATACCATGTGAGACACGGCAGTGCCCATCGAAGACGACATGTTCGAAAAGCTGCGCGTCGAGCTTCGGCGCGGGTCTCTGGTGCTGGCCGTGCTCGGTGCGCTGCGCGAGGAGCGCTACGGCTATACGTTGCGCACCAGCCTCGAGGAGGCAGGGCTGCCGATCGACGAAGGCGCGCTTTACCCACTGCTGCGCCGGCTCGAAGCCCAGGGGTTGCTGACCAGCGAATGGCGCGAGGAGGCCAAGCGCAACAAGCGCTTCTACCGGCTCACCTCGGTCGGCCTCACGGTGCTCGGCCAGTTGCTCGCCGAGTGGAATGCCATTTCCGAATCGATCCTCCGCCTGACGCAGGGAGACAAATGATGGATGTCATTGACCGCTATCTCGGCGCAGTGCGCTGGAACCTCCCTGCTGCCAAGGCTGACGACATCGTGGCGGAGCTCGCGGACCTGATCGCGGCGCGGGTTGAGGATCGCGAGGAAAGTTTGGGGCGCCCGCTGGCGCGCGACGAAGTCAGCGCCTTGCTGCGCGAATTCGGCCACCCGATCGTAGTCGCCGGCCAGTATCACGGCCAGCGCGCGCTGATCGGGGCGGAGGTCTTTCCTTTCTATTGGTTCGTCCTGCGGATCGTGCTCGCCGTGGTCGCGGTGGCGGAGGCAGTGCAAATTGGCGGGCGCTTTCTTGTTGGGCAGCCGTTGATGCGAGTGCTTTGGCAGGGCGTGGCCGGTGCCGGGTCGTCGCTTCTTCTCAACGCGGCGCTGGTTACGCTGGCTTTTGCCGTGATCGAGCGAACCGGATGGCTCGACGACTATCTCGCGCGATGGAAGCCCGAGGACCTGCCCGATCTGCCGAAGCTCCGGCTCGACATGCCGCCGCGCAAGCGCTGGGAATCGGTATTCCAGCTTGCCTTCGGCGTGACGTTCCTCGCTTGGTGGACAGGCGCCTTCCCGATCGCCCTCCTGCCGCACGATGCCGCGATCAATGTAACGGGTGCGCCGGTATGGATCGCGCTTTACTGGCCAGTGACCGCTCTGGTGGCGGCGCGAATCGTACTTACCCTGATCGACATACTGCGTCCTTCGTGGCGGCCGCTCCGTGCTATGGTTATCCTCGGCTGCGCCGCCGGCACGCTGGCCATCGCCAAAGTGCTGCACGAGGCCGGGCGGATCGTCATCGTCACCGGCGCCGACGCAGACCAAGTCGCGCAGGTCCAGAACGGCCTCGACAAGGGGTTCACGGTCGCCGTGATCGCCGTCGCCGCACTCACGATCTTCGAATGCGCGAAGGAACTCTGGCAGCTGTATAGGGAGCTTCGCTGAGCTCAGGCCGCCCGCTTCTCCAGCGCGTGCGCGGCCTCGGCCATCAGAGTCGCGATGATCTGGGCGACCGGCTCTTCCTTCTTGACCATGCCGACCGACTGGCCCGCCATTACCGACCCGTGCTCGACATCGCCGTCGATCACCGCGCGGCGCAGCGCGCCCGCCCAATAATGCTCGATCTGGAGCTGGGCCTCCATCATCTCGAGCTTGCCCTCGTCGAGCAGCTGCGCGACTTCGCGCTGCTTGGCCGTGAACAGCTCGCCGCCGGCATTCTTGAGCGCGCGCACCGGAATGACGGGAAGCCGCGGATCGATCTGGACGCTGGCGGTCGCGTCGCGGGCCGAGGCGCGAATGAACGCCTTCTTGAAATTGGCGTGCGCGATGCTCTCGGTCGCGCAGACGAAGCGCGTGCCGAGCTGGACCCCTGCCGCGCCCTGGTCGAGATAGCCCGCGATCGCCTCGCCGCGGCCGATCCCGCCCGCGACGAACACGGGGACCTGCTCGGAAACCTCGGGCAGGATCTCCTGTGCCAGCACGCTGGTCGAGACCGGGCCGATATGCCCGCCGGCCTCCATCCCCTCGACCACCAGCGCATCGACGCCCGAACGGATCAGCTTCTTGGCGAGGCTCAGCGCCGGGGCGAAGCAGATGAGCTTGGCACCGAATTCCTTGATCGCCTCCAGGCTACCCGCCGGGGGCAGCCCGCCCGCCAGTACGACGTGAGTCACATCATGCTTCTTGCACACCGCGATCAGTTCGAGCAGCTGCGGGTGCATCGTGATCAGGTTGACGCCGAACGGCTTGTCCGTCAGCGTTTTGGTGCCCGCGATTTCCTTGTCGAGCAGCTCGGGCGTCATCGCGCCGCACGCGATCAGCCCGAACCCGCCGGCATTGGACATCGCCGCGACGAGGTTGCGCTCGCTTACCCACGACATCGCGCCGCACAGGATCGCAACCTCGCTGCCCAGAAATTCGCGTCCGCGCGCCATGCGTCGGGCCAGGCGCTCGGCGCCGATCGTGCTTGTATCAGTCATGGCGGCAGGGCCTAGCGCCGGGAGCAGCATTCCGGCAAGCGGCAACGCTCAGTCGGGATCGGAGTCCACCTGGCCATAGGTGATGCGAATGCTCACCCAGGTGCCGGTCAGTTCCTTGCCACCCACGCGCGGCGCGCGGACGCGGAATTGCCAGGCGGCCTGACGCACCGAGCCGGCATAGCCTGATCCGCGCGGGCCCTCCGCGACTTCCTGACAGTCCTCGACACGATGGTTCGCCACCGTACGGCATGCGATCAGCCCCCAGCCCGGACCCAGGGCGCGCCGCGACTGATAGGGCGCAAGCTCGGCATGTGTCGGCCGGCGATACCAGGCGGCCGCGTAGAGCGGCTCGCCATTGGGCGCCTTGCCGACGATCGCGGTGTCGCCGGGGCGGCTCCCCCCGCCAGAGGCTTCGCCTACATCGGCGGGGGCCGAGGGAGCACCGGACTTCATTCCCTTGATGTCGGCGGCCGCATAATCGCGCCGGGTCATCCGGATGAAGGTCTCGGGGACGGGTTCGGCGGGCGGCTCGGGCTCGGGCGGGGGCTCGACCGGGCGGGGCTGGACTTCGCGTACGCGCTCGCGGGTCTGGCTCTTCGAGTCCGCCTTTTTCTGCTCAGTGCGCTGCGGCTGTTCGGTATCGCCCGGAGCCGTATCGATCCCGAATACCGTAGTGGTCGGCGGCGGCTTCTTCTCGAAGAGTGGGGGCGCCATGAACCACAGCAGCAGGGCCAGCCCCAGCTCCACGACGAGCGCGAGCACGAATGCGACGCCGCGCTGCCCCAGCGATGCGCGCAGCCGTTCGGAAGCGCTCGGGCGCATTTTGATTGAATCGTCTAACGGCAAGGCAGGCGAGCGATGCCGTGCCGATGCGGCGGAAAAATGTCAGCCCCCCACGATCAGAAGCGCCGTGCTATCCCGATATAGAGTTCGACATCGGGGCTTTGGGAATTGAGCCCTGCGACCGCGCCAGCGTCGAACTGGAGATCGTCGCTGGGCTGCAACTCCAGCGACAGGCTGGCCAGCGCCTCGGTATGGGCTTCCAGCGGATCGTCGTCGCGTGTCATCTGGGCTTCGAGCGCGGCGCCCAGCGTATCCGAAAGCGGAGTTTCGAGCCCGACGACGCTGCCATAGGCCAAATGGCGCCCGTGCCGATCCTGGTCGACTGCGGCTTCGATCTTTGGCGTGAGCAACAGCTCGACCGCGTTGGTGAGGTCGAAATGGACCGGCATGATTACGCCGGCGCCCCAATCACCCGCGCCGATCGCCTCGCCGCCAACCGGCAACGTCCCAAACGGCATCACCGCGAGCGAGAAGCCCGACCCGTCCGGATTGGCGACGTTCTGGCGCAGCGCGACGCGGATGTCGCCGGTGCCGCTCGCGTGCGAAACGGCGCCGGTCGCGTCGCGCTCGCGGACATGGCCGAACGCGGTCCAGCCGATCTGCGCCTCGAGCGTCCCGGTCAGTCCGGCACGAACGAGAAGGTCGCCGGCCTCGAACGTATCGGTGCGCGTCCCGGAATCGCGTTCCAGCGTCCAGTCGACCGCGCCCGTCTCGACCAGGATATGGCCAGTGTCGACGGTGCAGCTCGGCGTGCCGAGCCCGGGTCGGTCGGCGCAGAAGGCGCGCGATTCCTGTGCCTGCGCCACGCCGATGCTGCCGATGGCGATGAGCCCGGCCGCTGCGAGTTGGACGGTAATCCGCATGGCTGCTCCCATCACGACCCGGAAGCAGAAGTCCGCACGCGGCAAATGGTTGCTCAGACCGCGATATCCTCGGCGTCGAGCCCATATGCCGTGTGGAGCACGCGCACCGCCAGCTCGGTTTCGTCCTCGTTGATCAGCACCGAGACCTTGATCTCGCTGGTGGTGATCGCCTGGATGTTGATCCCGCGTGCGCCGAGCGTGGTGAACATCGTCGCGGCGACGCCGGCATGGCTGCGCATCCCCACGCCGACCACCGAGATCTTGGCGACGCGCGTATCCTGGATCAGCTCGGCAAAGCCGATGTCGCTTTTGGACTGGTTGAGCGTCTCGATCGAGCGCGCCAGGTCCGCCGCAGGCACGGTAAAGGTCACGTCGGTCGCGCTCGCCGAACCCGCGCTCTGGTGCGCGATGTTCTGGATGATCATGTCGACGTTGATGTTGGCTTCGGCGAGCGGTGTGAAGATCGATGCCACTGCGCCGGGCTTGTCGGGCACCGCGACCAGCGTGATCTTGGCTTCGTTCTTGTCGTGCGCGATGCCCGTGATGAGCTGGCTTTCCACGTCCTGAATCTCCTCTTCGCCCACGATCATCGTCCCGGGCAGCGTGTCCGCCATCGGTGCATCGTCGCCGGTGAACGACGACAGCACCTGGACGCGGACCTGTTCCTTCATCGCCAGCCCCACCGAGCGCGTCTGGAGCACCTTGGCCCCGACGCTGGCGAGCTCCAGCATCTCTTCGTACGTCACCTTCTTGAGCTTCCGCGCGCGCGGCACGATGCGCGGGTCGGTGGTGTAGACGCCGTCGACATCGGTGTAGATGTCGCAGCGATCGGCCTTCACCGCCGCCGCCACCGCCACCGCCGACGTGTCCGATCCGCCGCGGCCGAGCGTCGTGATGCGGTTGCTGCCATCGTCGGTGATGCCCTGAAAGCCTGGGATCACCGCGACTTCGCCGCGGCTCCAGCCTTCCTCAAGTCCGGTCGAATCGATCGACTGGATGCGCGCCTTGGCGTGCGCCGCGTCGGTGTGGATCGCCACCTGCGAGCCGAGCCACGAACGCGCGGGCACGCCGATCGACTGGAGCGCGACGGCGAGCAGCCCAGAGGTGACTTGCTCGCCGCTGGAGACGACCACGTCATATTCGCGCGGATCGTAGAGCGAACTCGCCTCGCGGCAGAAATTGACCAGCCGGTCGGTGTCCCCCGCCATCGCCGAGACGACCACCGCAACTTCGTTGCCGGCGTCCCATTCGCGTTTGACGCGCGCCGCCACACTGCGGATCCGCTCGATGCCGGCCATCGAGGTGCCGCCGAACTTCATCACGATGCGTGCCATGTCGGGTGCTTGTTTTCCGGGCCTTGGGTAGGATGGACCGGCCTGATAGGAGGCGGCCATGGCGAACGCAACCAAAGCAACTATTGACCCCGGTGAAGCTGAGCATTTCGGCAAGCTCGCCGCGGACTGGTGGAATCCGCGCGGATCGTCGGCGATGCTGCACCGGCTCAATCCGGCGCGGCTCGCCTATCTGCGCGAAGTGACCGACGCGCATTTCGACAGCGACGGCATGTCGTTCGCGCCGCTCGCCGGCAGGACCGCGCTCGATGTCGGCTGCGGCGCCGGGTTGCTCGCCGAGCCGCTCGCCCGGCTGGGGGCAAGGGTAACCGGGCTCGACGCAGCGCCAGAAAATATCGGCGCCGCCCGCGCCCACGCCGCCGCGGTCGGACTCGACATCGACTATGTCGCCGGCGGGATCGAGGACCTGCCCAGCCGCCGCTTCGATCTCGTCACCTCGATGGAAGTCATCGAACACGTCTCGGATCCCGGCGCGTTCATTGCCGGCCTGGCCGATGCGCTCGCCCCGGGCGGCCTGATGGTCCTTTCGACCCCGAATCGTACGGCATCATCGCACCTCGCGATGATCACCCTGGGCGAAGGCACCGGCGCGATCCCGAAGGGGACGCACGACTGGCACCAATTCCTCACCCCCGACGAACTGACCGCGCTGCTCGAAGCCGCCGGCTTACAGGTCGGCGACCTGCGCGGGCTTGGCTTCTCGCCCGCGCGCGGCTTCGTGTTGCGCGACGACACCAGTCTCGACTATCTGGTCACCGCGCGCAGGGTCTGAGCGCTACTGCCCCATGTCCAACACCGCGACCGGGCCGAGATCAAGGACATGGTTGCCGGTATTGACGTGGAATGCCGCGGTGATCGCCCCCGCGGGGTACGCCTTGTCGGCCTTGCCAGCGAACTGAAGGAACTGCCACTCCGCCGTCACGTCGAAGCCCTTGGCGAAGATCGCGCTATAGGGCGCCGCCGAGAGCTGGAGCTGGGCGTTGAGCTTGGCGCTCGGCGCCGCCGCCTGGCTCAGCCTGGCGTAGAAGGCGACGATGATCCTGTCCCCCGCCTTGACCGGCTTGGTCAGCGGCACGTTGACCCCGATGCTCCACGGATTGCCGCTGCCCGTCACCGGGATTCGCAGCGCCTTGCCGCCTTGCACCGCCTTGTCGGCGACGGTCTTGGCCGCGGGCGTCAGGCCATAGGTCTGGAAGCTCGCCGGATCGGTGTTGTTGATCACCTTCTCAGCGAGCGCATCGTCGCCCGTCTGCGCCTGCTGCGCGATCCCCGGCACGGCGAACAAGGCAGGCAGCGCCGCCCCCAGCGCGAGTGCGATCCGCACGTTCATGATTCCCCCTCCTTATATTTGAGGGAGAGACTATGCCGCGCCGCCTTGCCGTCAACGGCAAACGTTCAGAACAGCCTGCCTCCGTTCGGGACGGGAGTGGTGGGCCGGAACAGCACGACCTTGCCCTCGGCGTCGGGAAAGCCGAGCGTCAGCACTTCCGACATCACTGGCCCGATCTGCCGCGGCGGGAAGTTGACCACGGCCGCCACCTGCATCCCCGGCAGTTCCTCGATCGCGTAATGCTCGGTGATCTGCGCCGAGGAGCGCTTCCGTCCGATCGTCGGCCCGAAATCGATCACCAGCTTGTACGCCGGCTTCCGCGCCTCGGGAAAGGGCAGCGCCTCGACGATCGTGCCGACGCGGATGTCGACCGCAAGGAACTGGTCGAAGCCGATGGTTTCCGCCGCCGGGGCCGATGCGTCGTGAGTCATGTGCATGGCGTCTCGAACCAACTCGCCGCCGCGCCGTCAAGCCGCGATTACTGGTTGGGATTGCCGCGTGCCTGGCCTTCGCGGAAAGCCGCGTTCTGGCGCTCATAGGCGCGGTCGAACTCCTTCCACTCCTCGCGGCTGAGGCAGATGCGCTTCGCCATCACACTGCCCGTGGGCGTGACCGAACGGCAGACCTTCTTCTCCGCAACGGGCTTGGGGGCTTCGGCCGCCGGCGCATCCTGCGCGCTCGCCGAGGCACTGCAAGCGATCACAAGGCTCATGGCGACGTACAAAAGCTCCACATCATTCTCTCCGCTGGTTTCGCACGAACCTAGCGCGGCGCGTGACGGGAGCAAGCCAACGAGCGGGCGGCGCTATTGCGGATGTTCACTTTATGTTTCATATCCTTGAAATGCAATCGGGGTTCGGTTTCAACGGGCACGACGATCTGATCCGCTGGCAGCGGGCGCTGGCGCCGATACGCGCGCTGGCCGGGCCGTTGCCGCGCCGTTCGCCGATCGGCGCGCTGGTCAAGTCGATGATCAGCGGGCGGACGCGCGACGGCGTCTCGCTCGCCGCCTATGACAGGCTGGTCGCCGCGTTCGGGACGCCCGGCCGCGTGCTTGCGGCGGGGCGCGACGAAGTGCTGCGCTGCATCGGCGGGGTCACCCATGCCGAGGACAAGGCGGGCTATGTCGTCGACGCGCTCGAGCGGATCGCGGTGGAGCGCAAGGGCTTCGACCTGGGCTTTCTCGGGCCGCCACCGCTTGAGGAAGCGCTCGCCTGGCTCGAGCGTCTGCCCGGCGTCGGCCGGAAGGTCGCCGCCGCGACGCTCAACGGCAGCACGCTCGATCGCCCGGTGCTGATCGTCGACAGCCATGTGTTGCGGGTGCTCCAGCGGCTGGGATTCGTCTCCCATCACGCCGAGGCGCGCGCGGCGAGCGAGGCAGTGACCGCGGCGATGCCCGAATGGCAGGGCCGCGATTTCCTCGACTTCCATATCGCCACCAAGAAGCTCGGGCAGACGCTGTGCCGCTTAGACGCGGCCGATTGCGCCGGCTGCCCGCTTCGCGCCGATTGCCGTTCGCATTGACAGCGCCTCCGGGCTTTCGGACACGGAAGCCATGGCCGAGGTCAAATTGCATCCAAGCTGGCTCGAACCGCTGAAAGGCGAGTTCGCCGATCCGTACATGGCGACACTGCGCCAGTTCCTCGTTGCCGAGAAGGCAGCGGGCAAGCGCATCTTCCCGGCGGGCAGCGAGTGGTTCCGCGCGCTCGACCTGACCCCGCTCGAGGATGTGCGCGTCGTCATCCTCGGCCAGGATCCGTATCATGGCGAGGGCCAGGCGCACGGCCTGTGTTTCTCGGTCAAGCCCGGCGTCCGCACCCCGCCGAGCCTGGTCAACATCTACAAGGAGATGGAGACCGATCTCGGCATCCCGCGCGCGCGCCACGGCTTTCTCGAACATTGGGCTGAGCAGGGTGTGCTGCTGCTCAACGCCGTGCTTACCGTCCAGATGAGCATGGCCGCATCGCACCAGGGGCGGGGCTGGGAGCGGTTCACCGACGCGGTAATCCGGCTGGTCAACGCGCGTGCCGAGCCGGTCGTGTTCCTGCTCTGGGGCAGCCACGCGCAAAAGAAGGCGGCGTTCGTCGATTCGACCGACAAGGACGGGCGGCATCTCGTGCTCAAGGCCCCGCACCCCTCGCCCCTCTCGGCGCATTCGGGATTCTTCGGCAGCCGGCACTTCTCCAAGGCGAACGAATTTCTCGTGAGTCGCGGCCAGAAGCCGATCGATTGGGCACTTCCCGAATTATAGGCCTTCGCCCCCGTTCGTCGCGGGGCTGGCACGGCCTGACTATTATGCTAAGTATCTGTACACTCTGGGAAAGAAGTGACGATGCGCAAGCCTGCCGCTGCCGTGTTGAGCCTTGCGATGATCCTGTCCGCCTGCGGCGGGAGCGGCGGCGGCGGCTCGGTCGTCATGCCGCCGATCAGCGGCGGCGGCTCGACGCCGACTCCAACGCCACCCACCACGGGATGCACGCTGCGGGACCGTCAGGACTGGGCCGCGGCGCAGCTGCGCGAATGGTATCTCTTTCCCGAGACGCTGCCCGCCACCCTCAGTCCTGCCGGTTACACCAATGTCGGCGACTATATCGACGCGCTGACCGCGACTGCGCGCTCGCAGGGCCGCGACCGCTATTTCACCTACGTCACCTCGATCGCCGAGGAAAATGCCTATTACAGCTCGGGATCGAGTGCGGGGTTCGGCGTCCGCCTCTCGTACGAGTCGACCGCGGGGCGTGTCTTCGTCGCCGAAGCCTTTGAAGACACGCCGGCGCTGGCCGCGGGAATCGATCGCGGTGCCGAGATCGTCGCGATCGGGACCAGTGCGGCCAATATGCGCACGGTTTCGTCCATCATGGCGAGCAGCGGTGCCCAGGGCGTGACCGACGCGCTCGGCCCGTCGACCGTAGGAACCACGCGCATCCTTCGCGTCACCGACGCCGCCGGCACCCGCGATCTCAGCGTCGCCAAGGCAGACTATACGCTGACTCCGGTTTCCTCACGCTACGGCGCCAAGATCCTCGACGATGGCGGCCGCAGGGTGGGGTACGTCAACCTGCGCACTTTCATCTCGACCGCGGATCCGGCGCTGCGTGCGGCGTTCGCGCAGTTCAAGGCGGCTGGGATCACCGAAGTGATTGTCGACCTGCGCTACAATGGCGGGGGGCTCGTCTCGATCGCCGAGCTGATGGGCGACCTGATGGGCGCCAACCGCGCGACCAGCGACGTATTCAGCTACACGACGTTCCGCCCCGAAAAGGCGGCGGAGAACGAAACGCGCTTCTTCCAGCCAAAGACCCAGTCGATCGCGCCGACCCGCATCGCGTTCATCGGCACCAGCGGCACTGCCTCGGCAAGCGAACTCGTGGTCAACGCCTTCATTCCCTATCTCCACGCCAACGCCGCGCTGATCGGCACCAACACCTTTGGCAAGCCGGTCGGTCAGATCGCGCTCGACCGCGCCGTGTGCGACGATCGGCTGCGCGTGATCGCCTTCGCGACGCAGAATGCCGCGCGACAGGGCAATTACTTCAGCGGCCTCGCCGGCACTGTCGAGGCGAGCTGCCGCGCGGGCGACGACGTCGCCTATCCGCTGGGCGACGCGCGCGAGGCCTCGACCAAGGCGGCGCTGGACTTTCTCGCCGGCCGGAGCTGCACCGCGATCTCGACTGGCGGGCAGGGTGCGATGGCGCTGCGCTCGGCGGCGACTGTGCGGGAACTGCTGACTCCCGAACGGCCGAGCACCGTTCAGCGCGAAGTGCCGGGGGCGTTCTAGTTCCTGAGATCCCCCTCCCTGAAAGGGAGGGGCAAGGAGTGGGTGTAGAAAAGGTCGGGCTCGACGCCCGGCCTTTTCTTTTATTCGATGCAGCTCGTTGGGCTCGCTTCGCTCGACACCCACCCCCACCCCCTCCCTTGCAGGGAGGGGAGTTTCAGGTCTCCGAATCTTCCGGCGGCGTGTCGGGCTCGGCTTCCACCTCCGCCGGCACCAGCGCCCGCACTTCCTCCATGAACCGCACCAGCGAGATCGGCTTGGAAACATAGGCGTTGGCCCCTGCCGCGCGGATGCGGTCCTCGTCCTCGCGGCCGGCATAGGCGGTCACCGCCATGATCGGGATCGCGCGCAGCTCGGCGTCGAGCTTCATCTCGCGGATCAGGTCGAATCCGGTGACGTGCGGCATCTGGATGTCCATCACGATCAGGTCGGGCCTGAAGTCGCGCGCCTTGGCGACGGCCTCGCGCCCGTCGACCACCGGCTCCGCGGCAAAATCGTGCGCGCGCAGCAAGTCGCAGAACAGCTTCAGATTGAGTTCGTTGTCCTCGACAACGAGAACCCTTTTTGCCACGCGCAGAACCTCTTGCAGAGTTGGGGACGGTTTAGGCGATGCCGAGCACGGAAACAAATGCGGAGGCGATTGCGCTCCAAGCCCTCGTGTGGACGCTCGGCGAACCGAGCCGCGCGACGCGACTGCTCGATCTAACAGGCCTCGATCCCGCCGAGCTGCGCGCCCGTGCAGGCGAGCCGGCATTGCTCGCCGCGACGCTCGGCTTCCTCGAATCGTACGAGCCCGACCTGATCGCCTGCGCGCAAGCGCTGGCGGTCGCACCGGGCGATCTCGTCGCCGCCCGCGCGACGCTGGAGAACGCATGAAACCCCTGCTCATCACCGATTGCGACGAAGTCCTGCTCCACATGGTCCGCCATTTCGGCACCTGGCTCGGCGAGGCGCATGACATCGACTTCCGCCCCAATGGCAGCGATTTCACCAATTCGATGCGCCGCCGCGCCGACGAATCGTTGGTCGATGCCGAGACGATGTGGAACTATCTCGACGGCTTCTTCCCCGATCAGATGGACCGCCAGACGCTCGTCCCCCACGCGCGCGAGGCGCTGGCCGCGCTTGCGCAGCATGCCGAGATCGTCGTGCTGACCAACCTCAAGGATCATTGCCGCGAACATCGCATAGCCCAGCTCGCCACGCACGGCATCGCACACCGCGTCGAGTGCAACCAGGGCGGCAAGGGCGGTCCGGTAGCGCGGCTGGTCGCCGAGTTCGGCAATCCGGTCACCGTTTTCGTCGACGATCTGGAGCATCACCACGAATCGGTCGCGCGCCACGCGCCGTGGGTCCACCGGCTCCATATGGTCGCCGAGCCGGACATCGCCCGGCACGTCGCGGAGGCGCCGCATGCCCATGCCCGGATCGACGATTGGCGCGAGGCGCGCGGCTGGATCGAGGCGCGCTTCGCCGCGGGGTTGACCGCCGATGCCGCGAATGGTTGATCGCGGCATGACCCAAGCAATCGACGCGAAGCTGGCCGAGCTCGGCCTCTCCCTCCCCGACGCCGCGGCGCCGATCGCCGCCTATGTGCCCGCCGTCGCGGTGGGCGGGCTGCTCCATGTCTCGGGCCAGCTCCCGTTCAAGGACGGCGCGGTGATGACGGGCACGCTCGGCGACGACCGCGACCTCGCCTTCGGCCAGGAGGCGGCGCAGCGCTGCGGGCTGATGCTCGTCGCGCAGATCCGCAAGGCGCTGGGCGGCGATCTCTCTCGGGTCGAGCGGATCGTCAAACTCGGGGTGTTCGTCAATTCGACTCCGGACTTCACCGACCAGCCCAAGGTCGCCAACGGCGCCTCCGAGCTGATGCAGGCACTGTTCGGCGATGCCGGTCGGCATGCGCGCAGCGCAGTCAGCGTACCGTCGCTGCCGCTCGGTGCGGCGGTCGAGATCGACGCGGTGGTAGCGATTCGCAACTGACGTCTGTTGCCGACCAGCAACAGTTCCTCACGATCGAGCAACAAAGCGGCAAATATTGTTGTGCGGCGCAGCGCGTTGCGGCACTGGTTCTGTGCCGAACGCAAGCACGCGCACGCCCTTGGGCTGGAGACGCAGGCGACGCCGGCAGCAGGCGGGAACCCTTCGATTCGAATAGAAAGGGATTCCATGCGCTATTTGACGATCACCCTTGCTGGGCTGATGCTCGCCGCCGCTACGCCTGCGCTGGCGCAGGACGAGGCCGAACCCGCCAAGCCGGTCACCGTAACTGGGGGCGTGACGGTCACTTCGGACTATCGCTTCCGCGGCCTGACCCAGACCGACAAGAAGGTCGCGCTCCAGGGCACCGTCAACGTCAATCACGAATCGGGCCTCTATGTCGGCACTTGGGCGTCCACGCTCGATGACGAGGTGTCGCTGCCGGGCTATGGCGACGCCGAGATCGACCTTTACGCCGGCTACACCAAGACGCTCGACAGCGGCGTCGGCTTCGATGTGGGCATGCTCTATTACTATTATCCGGGCGGCGCGGACGGCCTCGATACCGATTTCTTCGAGCCCTATGCCTCGGTGATGTACACCGTCGGCCCGGTCACCGCCAAGGTCGGCGCCAATTATGCCTGGAGCGGTCAATCGGGCCTCGCCGACCAGGACAGCCTGTATCTGCGCGGCGACTTGACCGTCGGCATCCCCAACACCCCGGTAAGCCTGCTCGGCCATATCGGTCACACAGACGGCCAGCTGGGCATCCTTGCCCCCGATGCCAAGTACACCGACTGGTCGCTCGGTGCCGAGATCGTGCACAAGTTCGTCAAGCTGGGCGTCCAATATGTCGATACCGACATTACCAACGACGCCGACTATGCCGATGCGATCGGCGCGGATCCCAAGGTGCTGTTCTACGCGACGCTCAGCTTCTGAGCGTCCACCCCGGACACGAAAAGGCCGGCCTACTCCCAGTGAGCAGGCCGGCCTTTTCCTTGTCCGGCTTATTGCGGCGTGGTCGCTCGCGCGGCCGCGCCGTCGCCCTCGGGGGCGGCGATGATGTCGCGCGTGGTCGAGCCCTTGTCGACGACGTTGGTGGTCGGGCTGCCCGCAGTGCTGCGCGCGCCCGGCTCGGCGACGGTGCGGCCGGCGGCGTCGAGCGCGGCATTCTCCGACGCGCTGCGTGCCTGCGATCCGCCGAACAGCGCGTCGAGCGCCTGGTTCGACGGCGTGGTGTCCTGCGGGCGCGGCGCACCCGGCCGCGGCGGCACCAAAGCGAAATCGGGCGGAATCACCAGCGGCGCGGCGCGCGCGACGGCGAATTCGTCGGGGCGCGCGCGGTCATAGCCGTTCTTGCCGCAGGCGGAGAGCGAGCCGGCGAGCGCGAGGCCCGCAGCGACGGTGATCAACTTACGCATTGACGTCATTCTCCACAGCGGGCGCTTGCCCGGCCTTATCGCGCACGAACAGGGCGCGGATCAACAGGATCAGCACGCCGATGGTAATCGCCGCATCGGCGACATTGAAGACCAAAAAAGGGCGCCACTCGCCGAAATGCAGATCGGCGAAATCGACGACATAGCCGAGCCGAGTGCGATCCAGGATATTGCCCAGCGCGCCGCCGAGCACGAGGCCCAGCGCGATCACATCGGGCTTCTTCTGCTCGCGCAGCATCCACCACAACACGCCGGCGGCGATCGCCCCGGTCAGCGCCACCAGCAGCCAGCGCATCGTGCTGCCGGTCGCGGGCAGCAGCCCCAGCGACACCCCGACATTCTTGACGAAGCGCAGGTCGAAGATCGGCAGCACGGTCAGCGACGCATCCTGCACGTTGAGCCCCAGCGGCCCGGTGACGTAATATTTCATGCCCTGGTCGACCAAGAACACGAGGGCCGCGACGAGCAGCCCGAGCACACGCAGATTCATCAGTTCACCACCCCGGCGCAGCGGTCGCACAGCAGCCCGTCTTCCGCAACCTCGGGAAGATGGCGCCAGCATCGCCCGCATTTGTGGCGCTGCGTAGGCGTCACCGTGACGCTTTCGGCCTGCGTGACTTTCGACACGATGAACAGCTCGGCCAAGTCGTCGCCCGACGCCGGCAGGTCCGGCGCGGTGACTTCGGCCTCGAGGCTCGAACGCACCTTCTTTTCGCGGCGATAGGGCTCGATCGCCTCGGTCACCTGGACGCGCAGCGCGCGGATCGCCGACCAGTCGGCGGTGGTCGCCGCGCCTTCGGGCAGCACCGGCCAGTCGAGCAGGTGGACCGAGCCTTCCTCGCTCGGGAAGCGGGCCTGCCACACTTCCTCGGCAGTGAAGGCGAGGATCGGCGCGGCATAGCGGACCAAAGCATGGAAGAGCGTGTCGAGCACCGTGCGATACGCGCGGCGCTTCGGGTCCGACGGTGCATCGCAATAGAGGCAGTCCTTGCGGATATCGAAGAAAAACGCCGACAAATCCTCATTGGCGAAGTCGGTCAGTGCGCGGCTGTAGCGGTTGAACTCGAAATCGTTCGCTGCGGCCTTCAGTTCGGCGTCGAGCTCGGCGAGCTTGGCGAGCACGTAGCGCTCGAGCTCGGGCATCTCGGCGACCGCGACCTTCTCGCTCTCCTCGAAGCCATCCAGGGCGCCGAGCAGATAGCGGAAGGTGTTGCGCAGCTTCCGATAGGTGTCGCCGGTGCCGGCGAGGACTTCCTTGCCGATGCGGACGTCCTCGAAATAGTCGGTCTGCGCGACCCACAGGCGCAGGATGTCCGCGCCGCTCTCGCCGATGATCTTAAGCGGATCGACGACGTTGCCGAGCGACTTGGACATCTTCTTGCCCTTGCCGTCGAGCGCGAAGCCGTGGGTCAGCACTGCGCCATAGGGCGCCTGCCCGCGCGTGCCGCAGCTTTCGAGCAGCGACGACTGGAACCAGCCGCGATGCTGGTCCGACCCTTCGAGATAGAGGTCGGCACGGGCGCCCTCGCCGTAGCGCGCCTCGACCACGAAGGCGTGCGTCGAGCCGCTGTCGAACCACACGTCGAGGATGTCGGTGACCACTTCATAGTCGGCGAGCGCATACTTCCCGCCGAGCAGCGCCTGGTGATCGGCCTGGAACCAGGCGTCGGCGCCGCCGGTGGTGAAGGCCTGGAGGATGCGCGCGTTGACTTGCGCGTCGCGGAGATAGTCGCCGGTCGCGCGGTTGACGTAGAGCGCGATCGGCACGCCCCAGGCGCGCTGGCGACTGATCACCCAGTCGGGACGCCCCTCGACCATCGAGCGGATGCGGTTGCGCGAGCGCTCGGGCACCCAGCGGGTGGTCTCGATCGCGTCGAGGGCGATGCCGCGGAGAGTGGGGTTGTTCCCCCCTTCAAAGCCCTCTCCCCTCCGGGGAGAGGGTTGGGAGAGGGGCAGAGGGTTTGCGCCATCGATAGGCCCCTCTCCCCGACCCTCTCCCCGGAGGGGAGAGGGAGAACAAGAATCCATCGGGATGAACCACTGCGGCGTCGCCCGGAAGATGATCTTGGCCTTGCTCCGCCAGCTATGCGGATAGCTGTGCGCGAAATCGTCCGACGCCGCGAGCAGCGCGCCGGCCGCGCGGAGGTCCGAGCAGATCGGGCCATCCGAGGCGGTGAACTTCTTGTTGATCACCGAACCCTGGCCGCCGAGCCACAGCCAATCGGCGCGATACATCCCCGCGCCATCGACCGCGAACACCGGATCGATGCCGTGCGCCTTGCACAGCAGGAAGTCGTCCTCGCCATGATCGGGCGCCATATGGACGAGGCCGGTGCCGGCGTCGGTGGTGACGAAGTCGCCGGGGAGGAACGGACGCGGCCTGGCGAAGAAGCCGCCGAGCTTGTGCATCGGGTGGCGCGCGACGGCACCTTCAAGGGCCAACCCCTTTCCGCGCCATACGACCATGTGATCGTGAGAGCCGACACGCGCCCAGAACTGGTCAAGCAACTGCTCGGCAACCAGAAAGTGCGATGCCTTGTGACGCTCTGAGCTGCCCACGGCCGAGTTGATGTGGACCATTACGTAGTCGATGTCGGGCCCGTAAGCCAAAGCTTGGTTGACGGGTATGGTCCAGGGTGTTGTCGTCCAGATCACCGCGTGCGCATCTTCCAGATCGCGGGCGCCTGGCGCCTCAACGATCTCGAACGCCACGTCGATCTGCGTCGACACCACGTCCTCATATTCGACCTCGGCCTCGGCCAAAGCGGTTTTCTCGACGGGCGACCACATCACGGGTTTCGCACCGCGATAGAGCTGGCCGCTCTCGGCGAACTTCAATAGCTCGCCGGCGATGATCGCCTCGCTCTGATAATTCATCGTCAGATACGGCGTCGCCCAGTCGCCCATCACGCCGAGCCGCTCGAACTGGCCGCGCTGCACGGCGACCCATTTCTCGGCATAAGCGCGGCATTCGGCGCGGAAGGCGACGGGATCGACTTCGTCCTTGTTGAGCTTCTTGGCGCGATAGGCTTCCTCGACCTTCCACTCGATCGGCAGGCCGTGGCAGTCCCAGCCGGGGACGTAGGGCGCGTCCTTGCCGAGCAGGGTCTGGCTGCGCACGACGATGTCCTTGAGGATCTTGTTCATCGCGTGGCCCATGTGAATGTCGCCATTCGCATAGGGTGGGCCGTCGTGGAGCAGGAAGGTCTCGCGGCCGGCGCGGGCCTCGCGCAGCTTCGCGTAGAGCCCGATCTTCGCCCAGCGCTCGAGGATCGCCGGTTCCTTGGCGGCAAGCCCGGCCTTCATGGGGAAATCGGTCTTCGGCAGGAAGACGGTGTCGCGCCAGTCGCGGGCGGAGTCGGTGGTGTCGGTCATGGGTCCGCGCCGATTAGAGGATGGCCGCGCGGAAGTCATCCCTCGCGAAGGGGTCGCGTGGCGCGGCGGTCAACGCGACGAAGTTGACCAAGTTGACTCGTCCTTCGTGCGCGCCCGCACGCGGGCGTGCGCGAGAGAGGCCGAGTATAGCCGAAGTAGAACATTTGCCGAACTTGATCGGGGAAATCCTACATTGCAAGGGGGCCGCCATCCGGCCGACGCCGGGGTGACGAACAGTGGTCAGGCGAGCAGCGCTCGCGCCCGCTCGGCGTCGGCGTGCATCTGGACCTTGAGCGCGTCGAGCGAATCGAACTTCGCCTCAGGGCGGAGATAGTCGATCAGTTCTACTTCGATTGCCTGACCGTACAGGTCGCCCGCGAAATCGAAGAAATAGCTTTCGAGCAGCTCGATCGGCGGCTCGATGCTCGGGCGGATGCCGAGATTGGCGACGCCGTCCAGCACGCGCCCGTCGGGGAGGCGGCCGCGCACGGCATAGATGCCGTAGGCAAGGCGGAGATAGTTGGCGAGGTCCATGTTCGCGGTCGGATAGCCGAGCGTTCGGCCGAGCTTGGCGCCGTGCTGGACCGCGCCTGCAATCGCGAACGGCCGCGTGAGCAGCCGCGCCGCGCCGCGCGGATCGCCGTCGCGGAGATACTGGCGGATGCGGCTCGACGACACGGTCTCGCCGTCCAGCGTCACCGGATCGACGACCTGCGCCGCGAAGCCGAGCGCCTCGCCCAGCGCGGCGAGCGTCGCGACGTCGCCCTCGCGCCCCTTGCCGAAGGTGAAGTCGTTGCCGGTGACTACCCCACCCGCACCGAGCACATCGACGAGCTGCGCCTCGGCAAATTCCCGCGCGCTGAGCCCGGCGAGCGCGGCATCGAAGCGGAAGACCAGCATCGCGTCGGCGCCGGCTTGCGCGAACAGCGCCGCGCGCTGGTCGAGCGTGGTCAGCCGGAAGGGTGCACTGGCGGGCTGGAAATAGCGCTGCGGATGCGGATCGAAGGTGGCGACGATCGCCGGACGCCCTTCGGCACGCGCCCGCTCGACCGCGCGCCCGACCACCGCCTGGTGCCCGAGGTGAAACCCATCGAAATTGCCGAGCGCGACGATCCCGCCGCGCAGAGCCGCCGGCACCGGCGCGGCATTGTCCAGTCGCTCCATGAGGTTGGGCTATAGGGGCGACGATGAGGTCTGCCAATTCCTCCCCGAAACGGGGAGGAGTTTACTGCGGCACCATCCCCGCCCGGATCACGCGCAGCACGTTGCCGCCCATCACTTTCCGGATGTCACGCTCCGAAAACCCGCGATCGACCAGTGCCTGCGTCACCGCCACGAGCTGCGCGGTGTCGAAGCTGGTCGTCACTGCGCCGTCGAAGTCCGAGCCGAGCCCGACATGGTCGATCCCGACCAGATCGCGGACATGCGCGATCGCGCGGGCGATCGCCTCCGGCGCGGTCGAGCAGAGCGCGGCGTCCCAATAGCCGATGCCGACCACCCCGCCCGTCCGCGCCACGCCGCGGATCTCGTCGTCGGTGAGGTTGCGGTTGACCTTGCACGTCGCCTGGACGCCGCCATGGCTGGAGACCACCGGGCGCCGGGCCATCGCGAGCACTTCGGCGACGGTTTGGTGACTCGAATGCGCGATGTCGATGATCATGCCGAGCTGCTCCATCCGCGCGACCACCTGGCGGCCGAGCGGGGTGAGCCCGCCTTTGCGCACCCCGTGCATCGATCCGGCGACGTCGTTGTCGAAGAAGTGCGCGAGCCCGGCCATGCGGAAGCCCGCGGCGTGAAGCTTGTCGAGATTGGCGAGCTTGCCCTCCATGTCCTGGAGGCCCTCGATCGACAGCATCCCCCCGACCACCTTCCGCCCCGCAGCGCGATCGGCGAGCAGCGTGTCGAGTTCGGTCGGGGTGCGGATCACGCGCAGCCGTCCGTCCGACCCATCCGCCGCGCGCGCCAGCTTCTCGGCGTGCCACAGCGAGCGCTGGAGCAGCGAGGTCCAGGTCCGCGGCGGCTGGAGCTGCGCGACGGTGAGCAACGTCAGCGCGTCGGTGTCGGCGCCGTTCGACTCGTAATTCTGGCCCTTGGGGGTCTTGGTCACCGAGGAGAAGATCTGGAGGGCGACATTGCCCTCGATCAGCCGCGGCAGATCGACTTGCCCCCGGTTGGCGCGATCGACCAGGCTGCGGCGCCAGAGCAACGTGTCGCCGTGCATGTCGGCGATCTGGAGCGAGGCGTGGAGCGCGCGGGTCTGCGCAGTGACCGTGGGGAGCGGGCCGGCAACGACCTTGTTCATTCCCGATTCGACGATCGCCGGGGCGAGGCCGAAGAACCCGATCGCGGCGAGAATAACCAGCGCGGCCAGGCCCCACAGCCACTTCTTCATGGGCGTTCCAGCGTGACGAAGCTGTAGGCGGGGCGGCCGGCTTCGGCGGGATGGTCCTCGCGAGCCGTTTCGCGCCAGCCGGCGAAGGCGGGCACGGTGGCATCGCCCTCGGCGTCGGCATGGACTTCGGTCAGCTCGATCGCCTCGGCGCGGTCGAGGAACAATGCGAAGATTTCAGAGCCGCCGATCACCGCGACGTCGCCCTCGCCGGCCAGCGCGAGCGCCGCCTCGGGCGAATGCGCGACTTCGGCACCCTCGGCTGTCCAACGCGCATCGCGAGTCAGCACGATGTGGCGCCGGCCCGGGAGCGGGCTCGGGAAGCTCTCGAACGTCTTGCGGCCCATCACCATCGGCTTGCCCATCGTCTGCGCCTTGAAGCGCTTGAGGTCGGCGGGCAGGTGCCAGGGAAGCTTGCCGTCCCTGCCGATCACGCCATTGTCGGCGCGGGCGAGGTGGAAGGTGATCATCCGCCCGGCTGGCACTGCATCAGCCGCGCGGCCTGGTCCTGCGCGGCGCCGTTCACGGGATCGTCGGTGACGCGGACCTCGTAGAGCTGCGGCCACATCTTGCCGGTGACGAAGATGCGCTTGGCGGTGGCGTCATAGGCGATGCCGTTGGGCACTTCATCGACGCTGGGGGTGGGCGGGCCGAGCGCGGCGACGTCGACGAAGCTCTTCACCTTGCCGCTGGCGGGGTCGATCCGCGCGATCAGGTCAGTCTGCCAGACATTCGCCCAGATCTCGCCGTCGATCCATTCGAGCTCGTTGAGCTGGGTGACGGGACACCCGTTTGCGGTGACGCTGATCGTCGATTGCTGTGCCATCGTCTCGGGATCGAGGAAGCGCAGCGTCGCGGTGCCATCGCTCATGATCACCGACTTGCCGTTGTGGGTGAGGCCCCAGCCTTCGCCCGCATAGGCGAACTCGCCCTTGGGGCTGAGATCGGCCTTGCTGTAGATGAAGCCCTTCTGGTCCTTCCAGGTGAGCTGGTAGATCCTGTCCTTCCAGCCGATGATCCCCTCGCCGAAATAAGGCGGCGGCAGCGGCGCCTGCGCGGTGACCTCGCCGGTGTCGAGCGTCACCTTGCGGATGCCCGACGTGCCTTCCTCGCCGGTGCTCTCGAACAGCGTGCCGCCGTCGATATAGAGCCCCTGGGTGAAGGCCTGCGAATCGTGCGGATAGGTCTTCACGATCGCGACGGTCTGGACCTTGGGGGTCTCGTCCTTGTCGCCGCAGCTGGCCAGCGCGAGCAATGCGAGCGGGAGTGCCTTGCGCATCATACCGCCACCGGCGCCTTGATATGGGCCTGGGCCTGATAGTCGTGGATCACGAAATCCTCATAGTCGTAGCTGTCGATCGAGGGGGCTTTGCGGGTGATCTCGAGCTGCGGAAGCGGGCCGGGCGCGCGGCCGAGCTGCTCGCGGGCCTGGTCGAGATGGTTCGAATAGAGGTGGCAGTCGCCGCCGGTCCAGACGAACTCGCCGACCTCGAGCCCCGCCTGCTGCGCGAGCAGATGGGTGAGCAGCGCGTAGCTGGCGATGTTGAACGGCACGCCGAGGAAGATGTCGGCACTGCGCTGGTAGAGCTGGAGGCTCAATTTGCCGTTCGCGACATAGGTCTGGAACAGGCAATGGCACGGCGCCAGCGCCATCGCGTGGAGCTCGCCGGGATTCCACGCCGAGACGATCTGGCGGCGCGATCCGGGATTATTGCGGATCTGGTCGAGCAGTTCGGCGATCTGGTCGATCTCGCGGCCGTCGGCCGCCTCCCAGCGGCGCCATTGCTTGCCGTAGACCGGGCCGAGATCGCCCGAGTCGTCGGCCCATTCGTTCCAGATGCTCACCTTGCGCTCCTGGAGCCAGCGGACATTGGTGTCGCCCCGCAGGAACCAGAGCAATTCGATGATGATCGATCGGATATGGAGCTTCTTGGTGGTCAGCAGCGGGAAGCCGGCGGCGAGATCGAAGCGCATCTGGTGGCCGAACACGGACAAGGTGCCCGTGCCGGTGCGGTCCATCGTCTCCGCGCCGTGCGTGAGCGCGCGTTCCATCAGGTCGAGATATTGACGCATGCGAGGAGCCTAGCGGGGGGAATGGTCCACGCCAAGCCGAGGATGGTCGCGCCGAAGCGGATCGGTCTGCGCTTCGGCAAGTGCGCGCCGGCTGGCAGCGCGGGACGATGCCGATCGAGGCTCTCGCCGCGCCCGGACGCCTTGCCGACCTTGCGGCTGCCGGCGAGCTGTTCGCGCCGCTGGCCGAAGAAGCCAGCGAAGTGATGGTCTTCGCCTATCTCGACGCCGGTCAACGGATCCTGGGGATGCGGCACGCCCGCGGCTCGATCGACCGGCTCGAACTGCCGATCCGAACCATCGCCGCCGACGCGCTGGCGTTCGATGCAGCAGGCGTAGTGATGGCGCACAATCATCCGAGCGGCGATCCGACGCCGAGCGTTGCCGATCGCGAGGCGACGCGGCTCCTCGCGCGAGCGCTGGGGACGCTGGAAGTGCGGCTGCTCGATCACTTGATCGTCGCGCGCAGCGGAATCACCAGCTTTCGCGCGCTCGGGCTACTCTGAGCCCTGACCGGTGCGCATCGCGGCGGGCGTGGCGCGCGCGCCGCTCTTGCACGCCTTGATCGTGCCCGGCTCGGGACGCGCGCCGCTGGCCTTGAAGATCGCGATATAGCCGCCGGCCGAGGGCATCGGCCGCATCGAGACGGGGGCATAGCCGACCGCGGCAAACTCGCACTTCAGCAAATCGGGCGGGGTGCCGTGATGCTCGGTCGGCCGATCGGCGTCGACGACGATCACCTGGCCGTCAGGAGTCAGCGACGGCCGCAGCCGCCAGAGGAATTCATAGGGCGATTCGATCTCGTGGTACATGTGGACCATCAGCACGCGGTGGAAGCTCGCCTCGGGCAGCCGCGGATCGGCGGGCAAGCCCAGCCGCACGCTGACATTGTCGAGCCGCTCCTGGAGCACGCGCTTGCCCAGCGCCTCGATCGTCTCGGGGACGATATCCTCGGCGACCACGCGGCCGTCCTCGCCGACGCGCTGCGCGAGGCGGATCGTGTAATAGCCCTCGCCCGCGCCGATATCGGCGACGGTCATGTCCTTCTCGATCCCCGCCAGGCTCATCACCTTGCCCGCTTCGTTGAGGCGGTCGCGTGCCTCTTCGGTCGACCAGCGCGCCGAGACGATCGTCGCCACCGGGCGGTCGGCGGCGGGGAAGCCGGTATTCTTGGCCGTCACCTGGCGCTCGCGCGGCACCGCGCTGCCGCCGCCGCATCCGGCGAGCAGCATCATTGCAGTGCCCAGAGCGAGCGCAGCTCTCAATCGACATCCTCCACTTCGACCGTCTCGCCGGTCACGCGCTGCGATAGCGCGGCCGCCATGAACGCGTCGAGGTCTCCGTCGAGCACATCGGACGGCGCCGTGGAAGTCACGCCGGTGCGCAGATCCTTCACCAGCTGGTACGGCTGGAGGACGTAGGAGCGGATCTGGTGGCCCCAGCCGATATCGGTCTTGGTGGCGTTCTCGGCATTGGCGGCCTGTTCGCGGATCGCCAGCTCGCGCTCGTAGAGGCGGGCGCGCAGCTGGTTATAGGCTTCGGCCTTGTTCTTGTGCTGCGAGCGCTGGTTCTGGCACTGCACGACGATGCCGGTGGGGATGTGCGTGATGCGCACTGCCGAATCGGTCGTGTTGATGTGCTGCCCGCCCGCGCCGGAGGCGCGATAGGTGTCGATGCGCAGGTCGCTCTCGTTATACTCGACCTGGATGTCGTCATCGATCACCGGGTACACCCACACGCTCGAGAACGAGGTGTGGCGCCGCGCGGCGCTGTCGTACGGCGAGATACGGACGAGGCGGTGGACGCCGCTCTCGGTCTTGGCATAGCCATAGGCGTTCTCGCCCTTGACCAGCAACGTCGCCGACTTGATCCCGGCCTGCTCGCCAGCGTGATAGTCGACCAGCTCGACCTTCAAGCCGTGGCGCTCCGCCCAGCGCGTGTACATGCGCTGGAGCATCCCTGCCCAGTCCTGGCTCTCGGTGCCGCCGGCACCCGAGTTGATCTCGATATAGGTATCGTTGGGATCGGCCTCGCCCGAGAGCAGGGCCTTGACCTTGTCGACTTCGGCGCGCTCGGCGAGCGCGGCGAGCGCGGTGGTGCCTTCGCTCGCCATCTCCTCGTCGCCCTCGGCCTCGGCCATCTCGATCAGTTCGGCGGTGTCGTTGAGCTCGGTCTCGATCGCACGCGTCGCGCCGATCGCCTCGTCGAGGCGGCGACGCTCGCGCATCACGTCCTGCGCGGCCTTGGCGTCGTTCCAGAGCGTCGGATCCTCGACGCGCGCATTGAGTTCGTCGAGCCGGCGCAGCGCGCGGTCCCAATCGAGGAAACGGCGCAGCAGCGCCAGCGCCGCCTTGATCTTGTCGACATGAGCCTGCGCTTCGGCGCGCATAATCAAAAACTCCAAATCATTCCGTCATCCCGGCGAAAGCCGGGATCTCGTGCCCCAGGCCGTTCGCTCGCGGCCTGGGATCCCGGCTTTCGCCGGGATGACGCATATAGTGCGCCGCTAGTAGATTCCGCCCTCGCGTTGCAAGAAGTCGCTGTCGCCGGGCGTCTGGGTGGTCGGGGCGGCCTTCTTCTCGACCGCCTTTTTCTCGGTCTCTTCCTCTTGGCCACGGCGACGGCGCTGCGGCTCGACTTCGGGCTTGAAGGCTTCCCAGATCACCGAGGCGAGCGGATCGCTGGTCGGCCAGCCGCCGGTCACGCGGCGGCCGCTGCCGCGATCGATCCGCGCCATGCGGATGCCCGCGGGCGCCGTGAACGGCAGCACTTCCATGTCCTTGAAGGCAGGCACGGCGAACTGCTTGAAGATCGGCGCGGCGATCGAGCCGCCCTGGGCGTAGCCGCCCAAATTGGTGGGATTGTCGAATCCGAGATAGAGCCCGCCGATCATCTGCGGGGTGCCGCCGACGAACCACACGTCGGTCGGGCCCGACGTGGTGCCGGTCTTGCCCATGATCGGGCGGCCGAGATCGCGCAGGATCGTCGCGGTGCCGCGCTGGATCACCCCTTCGGTGATGTGGACGATCTGGTAGGCGCTCATCGGCTCGACCACCTGGCGTGCGCGGGTGACCGGGCGGGGCATCGCGCCGCCGTTCCAGTCGCGCGCGTTGCAGCCGTCGCACGCGCGCCAGTTCTCGGGGAAGATCACTTCGCCGCGGCGGTTCTGGACGAAGTCGATCAAGGTCGGATTGAGCGCGCGGCCGTGATTGACCAGGATCGAATAGGCGTTGACCATCCGCAGCACGGTCGTCTCGCCAGCGCCGAGCGCATAGCTGAGGTAATTGGGCTGCTTCTGCCGCGATACGCCGACGCGCTGGATCAGGTCGTTGACCTTCTCCATGCCGATCTGGTTGGCGACCTGGACGGTCATCAGGTTGCGCGACTGCTCGACGCCCCAGCGCAGGGTCTTGGGGCCCGCGCCGCGCTGGTTGCCGAAGTTGCGGAAGCACTTGTTGCCAAGTCCCGCGCCCTGCCAGACGCAGAAGGGCGCATCGTTGACGATCGTCGCCGGGGTGAGCCCGGCCTCCATCGCCGCGGCATAGACCAACGGCTTGATCGTCGAGCCCGGCTGGCGCTGCGCCTGGGTGGCGTTGTTGAACGGATGGATGCGCGAATCGAAGCCGCCCTGCATCGCGAGCACCCGGCCGGTGCGCGGATCCTCGACCACCATGCCGCCCGACACGCGCGGGATCGAGCGCAGCGCCCAGCTAGCGCCCTCGGGCGCCACCGCGATGATGTCGCCCGCCTTGATCGCCGCGAAGGCCTCGCCGCCCTGCCCGCGGACGGGCATCGAGGCGAGGCTGCGCGGCATGGTGCCGGTGTGGCCGTCCTCGAAGCCGATCTCCCAGCCGCCGGCGCTGCGTTCGATCGCGATCGCGGCGCGCCAATCCTCATAGTCGACGCCGATATTGGTGTTGAGCAGCGTCTGGCGCCAATTGTCGCCGATCGGCTTGTTGTCGATCGGCCCCGACCAGCCGCGCCCGCGATCGTAGCGGAGGAGGCCGTCGCGCAGCGCCTTCTGGGCATATTCCTGAAGCCGCGGATCGAGCGACGTGCGGACCCAGAGGCCGCCGCCATAGACGCTGTTGGGACCGTCCTCGGCCTTCTCGCCGAACTTGTCGATCAGCTGGCGGCGGACATCCTCGACGAAATAGCCGCCGACGCGCTCGAACTTGGGCGTCTGGCGCGGCACCGCGCCGAGCGGGGCGGCGCGGGCTTCGTCGCGCTCGGCCACGCTGATGAAGCCGTTCTCCTGCATCTGCCCGAGCACCCAGTTGCGCCGCTCGAGCGCGCGCGCCTCATAGCGTTCGGGCGAGTAGTTGGCCGGCCCCTTGGGCAGGATCGCGAGATAGGCCATCTGCGGCAAGGTGAGCTGGTCGAGCTCCTTGCCGAAATAGGCCTGGCTCGCCGCCTCGACGCCGCCGGCATTGCGGCCGAGCTCGATCGAATTGAGATAGAGCTCGAGGATCGTCTCCTTGGAGAGCGTGTTCTCGATCTTCCAGGCGAGGATCGCTTCCTTGCCCTTGCGCAGATAGCTGACTTCGTTGCCGATCAGCAGGTTCTTGGCGACCTGCTGGGTGATGGTCGAGGTGCCGCGCGGCGTCTCGCCGCTCAGAATGCCCTGATAGGCGGCGCGCACCAGGCCGGGGAAATCGACGCCGTGATGGCTGAAGAAGGTCTTGTCCTCGGCCGAGAGGAACGCCTCGACCAATTGCTTGGGATATTCGGCGTAGCTCAGCTGGACGCGGCGTTCGCGCGCATAGCTGTGGATCGGCAGCCCATCGATCGAGCGGACATTGGTCGGCAGCGGCGGCTCATAGGCGCGCAACGTCTCGACCGACGGCAGATTGCGCGCGATCAGCAGCCATACCGCCAGCCAGAACAGCCCGGCGAGCAGTGCCAGCCACGCCAGGATGCGGAACCACCAGCGCCTGCGGATACGCCCGAACCATCCGCGGACGCCCCCGGCGCCGCGCTTGATCTTCACTGTTTCGCTGGAAATGCTGCCGTCCGCCATGCGGGGGGCGGTGTAGCAAGTTTCTCGGGCGATGAAACCCGATCAAAACGCCGCCGAAATCAACTCGTCCGTTTCGCGTCTATAATGAGCGCATGAGGGAGTTTACGGATACCGGATCAGCGCGCCGCCATGCGGGTGGCGAAGTGGATCTCCACCGCTTTGCGAACGCTCTGCGCCACTTTGCGCTGCCCTTCGCCCGAGGCGAGGAACGCGGCGTCGGCGGCGTTCGAGATATAGCCGGTCTCGAACAGCACCGAGGGCATGTCGGGCGCCTTGAGGACGATCAGCGAGGCCATGCGGTGGTATTGGGCCTTGATCGGGATCAGCGGCTGGGCCTCGCGGCCGAGCAGCCGGGCGAAATTGGCCGACATGTTCATCGTCTCGCGCTGGGTGAGATCGATCAGGATCGACGAAATGTCGGGGCTGGCGACTCCGAGATCGACGCCGGCGAGGATGTCGGCCTTGTTCTCGCGCGCGGCGAGGCGCGCGGCCTCCTTGTCGGACGCGACTTCGGAAAGGGTGTAGACCGTGGCGCCGGTCGCGTCGGGATTGCCCGCGCTGTCGCAATGGACCGAGATGAACAGATCGGCCTTCAACCGCCGGGCGAGCCCGTAGCGCTCCTGGAGGACCAGGAAGCGATCGTCCTCGCGCGTCAGCGCGACGCGGACGCGGCCCGAGGCGAGCAAAGCGTCCTTGATCGCCGTGGCGACCGCGAGCGTGACATCCTTTTCGCGCAGGTTGCCGTCGCCCGAGATCGCGCCGGGATCGTGCCCGCCATGGCCGGCATCGATCACCACCAGCGGCCGATCGGCATCGCCATAGACGCGCGGCAGCCTGGCGCTCGACACGCGCTTGGGCAGCGCCATCGACACGCTGTACGGATGCCGGCGCGCGGGCTGTAGATAGGTGAAGGGTGGCAGGAAACTCATCCGGCGTTCGGCCGCGGCGCGCGCGAAACGCTCGTCGTCGACGGTCTTGAGCTGGAGCGTGAGGGTGCGGCCGTCCTGGCCGAACGTGCCTTGGGTGACGATCGCGGGCCGCGCGAGATCGAAGACGATGCGCGCACCGTCGCCCTGGACGCCCTGGCGGATCTTGGCGACCGCGCCGGCGGCAGTCGCCACGCGGCCGGGCTCGGCGCCGGTCACGTCGAGCGCGATGCGCTGCGGCCCGGCGAGCACGAAGGCGCTCGCCTGGGTGACGGGCGCGTCGAAGGTCACGACGATGCGATCGCCGTGCACGCGCACGTCCTGAACGCCGCCCGCCCAACTCGGCACCCCGGTCAACCAGCCGGAGAGAAGGGCAAGCAGGAATAGCACCCGCGCGATATGCCGCGCCGAGCCGTGAGGGGTCCAGCCCAAATCCATGACACCTAACTCTGAGACACTGCGTCCCTGACAGATGCCTTTTAGGAAGCGGGGACCAAGACAGGGTGAAACGAACTGGTTAATCGGCATAAATCTGCCGGTTGGCCGGCAAATATCTGCCGGGGCTTCGGCGATGTTATTCGCATCAGCCGTGGTTGCCGCATGGCATTGGGGGTGCTAGCAGGAGTTCGCTCCGATCCTTGTATCGGACGATATTCGCGGCCACATTCGCCGCGACAGTTCAGGTTGACGCTACGCATGAGGCAATTTCCCCATCGTCCCACCCGCCAGGCCCTTGCGGCCGGCCGCGGGACGATGGCGGAGCTTCCGGACCACGCGTCCGGACGTGCCCTGCGGGCAGCAGCAGTTTTCGAAACCTGCGAGACCACCGCCGGCGCCGCCGGCCAAGGCCGCATCATGTATCGCGCGCACGCGCCACGCCCCTTCGGGAAAGCAACCTTCAGGGGTCCAGGCCGGCGCGCCCGGAGAATAATAAATGACCATGCGTATGCTGATCGACGCACGGCACCGGGAGGAGACCCGGGTTGCCGTCGTCAAAGGGAACCGGATCGAGGAGTTTGACTTCGAGAGTGCCGAGCGCAAGCAGCTCAAGGGCAACATCTATCTCGCCAAGGTCACCCGCGTAGAGCCGTCGCTTCAGGCGGCGTTCGTCGATTACGGCGGCAACCGCCACGGGTTCCTCGCTTTCAGCGAAATCCACCCCGATTACTACCAGATCCCCAAGGAAGATCGCGAAGCGCTGCTCCGCGAAGAGGCCGAGCACGCCGCCGAGGAAGCCGCGCTGCGCGCCGCCGACGATTCGGATGACGAGGATCATCTCGAAGGCGAGGACGGCGTAGAGGTTCTCGAGCGCTCGCACGATGACGAGGATCATGAGGACGACGCCGAAGCCGAGACTGAGGCCGGCGAGGGCGAAGGCGGCGAGGGTTCGGACGGCCGTCGCGGCCGGGGCCGCCGCCGCGGTCGGGGCGGCAAGGACGACGAGGCCGAGGCGCTGCGCCAGCGCCGCATGAACCTGCGCCGCCGCTACAAGATCCAGGACGTGATCCGCCGCCGCCAGGTGCTGCTGGTCCAGGTCGTCAAGGAAGAGCGCGGCAACAAGGGTGCGGCGCTGACCACCTATCTGTCGCTCGCCGGACGCTATTGCGTGCTGATGCCGAATACCGCGCACGGTGGCGGCATCTCGCGCAAGATCAGCTCGGCTGCGGACCGCAAGCGGCTCAAGACGATCATGTCGGACCTCAAGCTGCCGCCGACGATGGGCTGTATCGTCCGCACCGCCGGGCTCCAGCGCACCAAGACCGAGATCAAGCGCGATTTCGACTATCTCGCCCGGCTGTGGGACGGGATCCGCGAGGAGACGCTCAAATCCTCCGCGCCGGCGCTCGTCTATGGCGATTCGGATCTTTTGAAGCGCGCGATCCGCGACATCTACAATCGCGATATCGACGAGGTGATCGTCGAGGGCGAGGACGGATATCGCCAGGCCAAGGACTTCATGAAGCTCCTGATGCCGAGCCACGCCAAGAAGGTGAAGCAATATGCCGACGCGGTGCCGCTGTTCCAGCGCGCCGGGGTCGAGGACCAGCTCTCGGCGATGTACAACCCCGTCGTCCAGCTCAAGAGCGGCGGCTATCTGGTGATCAACCCGACCGAGGCGCTCGTCTCGATCGACATCAATTCGGGCCGTTCGACGCGCGAGCACAATATCGAGCAGACCGCGACTGCGACCAACCTCGAGGCCGCGCACGAGATCGCCCGCCAGCTGCGGCTGCGCGACATGGCCGGGCTCGTCGTGATCGACTTCATCGACATGGACCACGGATCGAACGTCCGTAAGGTCGAGAAGGCGATGAAGGAGGCGCTCAAGAACGATCGGGCGCGCATCCAGGTCGGCCGCATCTCGGCGTTCGGCCTGATGGAGATGAGCCGCCAGCGCCTGCGCACCGGCGTGCTCGAGGCCTCGACCGTCCAGTGCCCGCATTGCGAAGGCACCGGTCTCGTCCGCACCGCCTCGTCGGCGGGCCTGTCGGCGCTGCGGCTGATCGAGGACGAGGCCGCGCGCGGCCGCGGCTCGCAGATCCTGCTGCGCGCCAGCCAGGAAGCGGCGTTCTACGTGCTCAACAAGAAGCGCGCCGAGCTCGCCGAGATCGAGGAGCGCTACGGCGTCAAGATCGAGATCGCTTCGGACGGCGAGCTCGAGGGCGCGCGCATGTCGGTCGAATCGAGCGGCCCGCCGCCGGCCTATGCGCCCAAGATCGAGCGTCTCATCGAAGAGCCCGAAGACGATGACTATGTCGAGGAGATCGACGAGGAAGAGGACGAGGAGGAAGCGGCCGAGGAGCGGCCCGCGCGCCAGCCCCGCGAAGCGCGCGAGCGCGACGAGGGTGAAGGCGAAGGTCGCGGCAAGCGCCGCCGCCGCCGCCGCGGTCGTGGCCGTCGCGGCCGTGAGAACGAGGGTGAGGGCAACGAGCACGGCGAAGGCGCCGAGCACGAGGGCGAGGACGAGACCAGCGATCCCGAGGCTGCCGGCGAGGTCGAAACCGGAGCCGAAGCTGCTGAGGGCCGCGAGCACGAAGCCGGTGACGACAGCGAAGGCGGCCGCAAGCGCCGCCGCCGCGGCCGTCGCGGTGGTCGTCGCGGTTCGGCCCATACCGAGGACGGCGTTGCCGAGCATGGCGAGACGCGCGATGTCGCGGCCGAGCCGGCTGGCGATATCGAGGCGCCCGGCGAGGATGCCGCTCCTGCCGTCGAGGCGCCGGCCGAAAAGCCCAAGCGTTCGCGCCGCAAGAAAGCCGATGCCGAAGCACCTGCGGTGACCGCGGAAGCGGCACCCGTTGCCGAAGCCGCGCCCGTCGTCGAGGCACCCGCCGAGAAGCCCAAGCGCAGCCGCAAGAAGAAGGCCGATGCCGAAGCGGCGCCGGTCGAGGCCGCCGCGGCGCCTGCAATCGTCGCCGACGCAGCCGAAGCGCCGGCTGAGAAGCCCAAGCGCACCCGCCGCAAGAAGGCTGACGCCGAAGCCGCGCCCGCCGAGGTCGCCGCCGGAGCGCCCGCAGCAGAGGCTCCGGCCGAAGCGGTGGCGCAGGACGTTGCGCCTGCCGGGGACGACGAAGCCGATACCGGGCCGGAAGGCGGCGCGCGCCGCGGCTGGTGGCAGCGGACCTTCGGCGCCTGATGTCCAGGCGGGCGTGCGAGCCGATGGTGCGCACGCCCGCCAGGCTTCACGGCATGTTCATCGTCGACATCCGACAGCAGATGCCCCCGTGGAGTTTGCCTAGATGATGAAGCGCCTCGCGGCCCTTCTGGCCGTCCTCTGCCTTACGCTGTTCGCGGCGCGCCCGGCGATGGCGCAGTCGATCCTGCGCGATGCCGAGACCGAATCGCTGCTCGCCGACATGTCGCGCGACATCATCGTCGCGGCGGGGCTGTCGCCCGCCAATGTCCGTGTCGTGCTGGTCAACGACCAGTCGATCAACGCTTTCGTGGCGGGCGGCCAGATCGTTTATATCCATTCCGGGCTGCTTGATGCCGCCGATACCGCCAACGAAGTCCAGGGCGTGATCGCGCACGAGATCGGCCATATCGTCGGCGGGCACGCGGTGTTCCAGAACGATGGCGGCTATACCAACATCTCGATCCTCAGCCTGTTGCTTGGCGCCGCGGCGATGGCGGCGGGTGCGGGCGAGGCAGGGACCGGGCTGCTGATGATGGGCCAGCGCGCCGCGATCGGCAAATATCTGGCGTTCAGCCGCATCCAGGAGTCTTCGGCCGATGCCGCGGGGGTGCGCTTCATCACCGGTGCCGGAATCAGCGGCAAGGGTATGATCAGCTTCTTCAACAAGCTGACCGCGCAGATGCATCGTTACGGCTATTACGCCACATCCTCGAACCCCGAAGTCGATCCGTTCGCACAGACCCACCCGATGTCGGCGGATCGCGTCCAGACGCTCCAGGCCGATCTGCAGAACGCAAAGGCCTGGAACAAGCCGCTCGACCCCAAGATCGAGGCGCGCTTCAAGCGGGTCCAGGCCAAGCTGCGCGGCTATGTCGCCGAACCCGAGACGACGCTGCGCCGCTATCCGGCGAGCGACCAGTCGGCCCCGGCGCACTATGCCCGCGCCTATGCCTATCACAAGTCGGGCTATCCCGATCAGGCGGCCGCCGAAACCGCGGCGCTGGTCAAGACCGCACCCGACGATCCCTATTTCCTCGAGCTCGAGGGGCAGATTCTGCTCGAATCCGGCAAGCCCGCCGAGGCGTTGGCGCCGCTGCGCGAGGCGACCCAGCGCTCGAACAACCAGCCGTTGATCGCGGCGACCTTCGGCCATGCGCTGCTCGCCACCGAGGACAAGACCAACCTTGCCGAGGCCGAGCAGGTGCTGCGTACCGCCGTGGCGCGCGACAAGGAGAACCCGTTTGCCTGGATGCAGCTCGGCACCGTCTATGAGCGCAAGGGCGACGAGCCGCGCACGGCGCTCGCCACCGCCGAACGCGCGCATCTGATGGGCGACGTGCGCACCGCGCTGATCAGCGCGCGGTCGGCTATGGGCAATTTGCCGCAGGGTTCGTCCGACTGGGTCCGCGCGCAGGATATCGCGATGGTGTCGCAGACCGCGATGGAAGACCAGAAGCGGAAGCGGCGGTGAGCGAACGGATTCTACACAGCCCGCTGGCGCTTGCCGGCGCGATGCTGGTGTCTGCGCTGCTCGGCGCGGGCGCGTTCGCGGGGTTGCTGAGCTGGATGCCGGGGCTCGCGGGGCCGGCGATCCGAGGGTATCTGCTCGAGCATCCCGAGGTGCTGCCCGAGGCGATGGACAAGCTGCGCGCGCGCGAGGATGCGCGCTACCAGCAGGCGCAGCAGGGCGCGCAGGCGGCGGTCCCCAAGCATCTCGCCGCGCTCCAGAAGCCCTATGCCGGCGCATGGGCAGGCAATCCCAATGGCGACGTCACGGTCGTCGCGTTCATGGACTATGCCTGCGGCTATTGCCGCGCGAGCCTTGCCGGGATCGAGGAGCTGATCGCCAAGGATCCCGGCGTGCGCGTGGTCTATCGCGAATTCCCGGTGCTCGGGCCCGAGAGCGTCGTCGCCGCGCGGCTGGCGCTGGCCGCGGCCGAGCAGGGCAAGTTCCGCGCGTTCCACGACGCGCTTTATGCTGCGGGCGGCCCCAATGCCGAGAACATCGCTGCCGCCGCGGACAAGGCCGGGCTCGACAAGGCGCTGGCGACCAAGGCGAGCCAGTCCAAGGCGGTAGAGGCGGAGATCGTCGCCAACCACAAGCTGGGCGAGGCGCTGGCGATGACCGGCACGCCGAGCTGGGTGGTCGGCGGAAAACTGCTTTACGGCGCGCGCGACTATGCCGGGCTGGCCGCCGCCGTCGCCGAGGCGCGGGCGGGAAAATAGCCTTCCGTTCGTTTCAAGCGACGTCGAGAAACGGATGCTAGAGACAGGCTTCTCGACTTCGCTCGAAGCAAACGGTGTTGAGGGCGTTCGCCCAATCGGACCAGGGCCGAAGAGGAATTTTCGGCCCCGCTTGTTCCAGCGCAACCCCGACCCTACGTAACGGCTCCGTTCCGTTCTGGGGGCCATCCCGAATGCCATCGATTTTGTCGCTTACCCAGGTAAGCAAGACCTATGCTTCCGGGCACAAGGCGCTCGACCATGTCGACCTCGAAATCCGCCGCGGCGAGATCTTCGCGCTGCTCGGGCCAAATGGCGCGGGCAAGACCTCGCTGATCAGCATCATCTGCGGAATCGTCACGCCGAGCTCGGGGACGATCCTGGTCGACGGACACGACGCGATCCGCCATCCGCGCCAGGCACGGTCGCTGATCGGGCTGGTGCCGCAGGAACTCTCGGTCGACATGTTCGAGACCGTTGCCGCGACGATGCGCTTCAGCCGCGGGCTGTTTGGCAAGGCGCCCGATCCCACGCACACCGAGCAGGTGCTGCGCGACCTCTCGCTGTGGGACAAGCGCAACTCCAAGATCATGGAATTGTCGGGGGGCATGAAGCGCCGCGTGCTCATCGCCAAGGCGCTGAGCCACGAGCCCGACATCCTGTTCCTCGACGAGCCCACTGCGGGCGTCGATGTGTCGCTGCGGCGCGACATGTGGACGATGATCGGCAAGCTGCGTGAGCGCGGCGTCACGATCATCCTCACCACCCACTATATCGAAGAGGCCGAGGAAATGGCCGATCGCGTGGGGGTGATCAACAAGGGACAGCTGCTCCTCGTCGAGGAAAAGGCCGCGCTGATGAAGAAGCTCGGCAAGCGCGAGATGGACCTGGCGCTGGTCGAGCCGCTTGCGCAAGTGCCCGCCGGGCTCGAGGAATGGCACCTTACGCTGGCCGATGAAGGCCATCGGCTGCGCTACACCTTCGACGCGCAGGCCGAGCGCACCGGCATCCCCTCGCTGCTCCGGAAACTCGCCGAACTGGGGATCGGCTTCAAGGACCTCGACACCTCCAAGTCGAGCCTGGAAGACATCTTCGTCGATCTTGTCGAACACCGCGAAACCGCGAACCAGGGAGCCGCGGCATGACCGGCGTGAATTTCTACGGCATCTGGGCGATCTACCGGTTCGAGATGGCGCGGGCGCTGCGCACGCTCTGGCAGTCGGTCGCGACGCCGGTGATCACCACGTCGCTTTATTTCATCGTGTTCGGCGCCGGCATCGGCAGCCAGATGCCAAGCTTCGATGGCGCTCAATATGGCAGCTTCATCGTGCCCGGCCTGATGATGCTGACGCTGCTCACCCAGAGCGTGGCGAACGCCTCGATCGGCATCTACTTCCCCAAATTCACCGGCACGGTGTTCGAGCTGCTGTCGGCGCCGATCTCGCCGTTCGAACTGGTGGTCGGCTATGTCGGCGCGGCGGCGACCAAATCGGTGGTGATCGGGCTGATCATCCTCGCCACGTCGATGCTGTTCACGCCGCTGCGCATCGAGCACCCGGCAGCGATGGTCGCGTTCCTGCTGCTCACGGCCATCACCTTCTCGATGTTCGGCTTCATCATCGGCGTCTGGGCCAAGGGGTTCGAGCAATTGAACTTCGTGCCGGCATTGCTGATCACGCCGCTCACCTTCCTGGGCGGCGCCTTCTACCCGATCAGCCGGCTGCCCGAGCCGTGGCAGACGATCAGCATGTTCAATCCCGTCGTCTATCTGGTCAGCGGCTTCCGCTGGAGCTTCTTCGGCCGGAGCGATGTCGATATCGGGCTGAGCCTGGGGATGACCGCGCTGTTCCTGGCACTGTGCCTCGGGCTGATCGTCGCGATCTTCCGCACCGGCTATCGGCTCAAGAACTAGCCGGATGGCGTGGCGGCCGATGCAGGCGGACGATCTCGCCGCGGTGGCGGTGATCTCCGACGCGGTGCACGGGCGCTACACCGAGCCGGTGGCGGTCTATGCCGAGCGCTTGGCGCTATATCCCGAGGGATGTCGGGTGCTGATCCAGGACGATCTGGCCGGCTACCTGATCGGCCATCCCTGGCATCGCGACAGCCCGCCCGCGCTTGGCGCGCTGCTCCACGCGCTGCCGGCCGACGCCGACAGCTATTATCTGCACGACATCGCGCTGCTGCCCTCGGCGCGCGGGAGCGGTGCAGGCCGGGCGGCGCTGGACCTGGTGATCGCCCAGGCCCGCACGCTCGGGCTCCCCGACATTACGCTGACCGCGGTGGGCGGTGCCGATCGCTTCTGGGCACGGCACGGTTTCGCTCAGGCCGGGCCCGGCTACGACGCGGAATGCCACCTGATGCGGCGGGTGCTCGACTAGCCCGCGACGAGCGTCATCCGCGGCCGGACCGGCTCGGCCTCGCGGCGCGCGATCATGCCATAGAGGTCGCGCGGATCGGTCGGGCGCGCGAGAAGGTCGATCTCGCGGTGCAGCCCGAGCTCGGCGGTCGCGTCGTAGAGATAGCCCAGCGCCGAGAAATCCTCGATCGCGAAGCCGACCGAATCGAACAGCGTGATCTCGTCGGGCGTGCGGCGCCCTTCGGCCTCGCCGGCGATCACCTGCCATAGCTCGGTCACGGGGAAGTCGGCCGGCATCTGCTGGATCTCGCCTTCGATGCGCGTCTGGGGCTCATATTCGACGAACACGCGCGAGCGCTCGAGGATCGCGCCCTGGAGCTCGGTCTTGCCCGGGCAGTCGCCGCCCACGGCGTTGATGTGGATGCCCGCGCCGACCATGTTGTCGGAAAGCACCGTCGCCAGCCGCTTGTCGGCGGTCACCGTGGTGACGATGTCGGCGCCCTCGATCGCTTCGCCGGCCGAAGCCGCGATGCGCACGCGGATGCCGCTGCCCTGCATGTTGGCGGCGAATTTCCGCGCTGCGGCGTCGTCGACGTCATAGGCCTGGATTTCCTGCACGCCCAGGATCGCCTTGAACGCGACGGCCTGGAACTCGGACTGCGCGCCGAGCCCGATCAGCGCCATCCGTCGCGGACTGGACCGCGCGAGATGGCGCGCCGCCAGTGCCGACATCGCCGCGGTGCGAAGCGCCGTGACCAGGGTCATCTCGGCGATCATCAGCGGATAGCCGGTCGCGACATCGGCCCAGATGCCGAAGCCGGTGACGGTCTGCAGCCCCTTGGCCTGGTTGGCGGGGTGGCCGTTGACGTACTTGCAGCCGAAATGCTCGGCATCGGCGATCGGCATCAGCTCGATCACGCCGTCGGGCGAATGCGCGGCGTAGCGCGGCGACTTGTCGAACTCCGCCCAGCGGCGGTAATCGGCCTCGATACGCGCTGCGAGATCGACGAGCACTGCCTCCAGCCCGCGTGCCGCGATCAGTTCCACCACATGATTGACTTCGACCAAACGCATGCTCGCCTCCACTGCTGGACGAATAATCGCGGCGTCGGCTTGCCAAGCGAAAGACCCGAAATGAAGAATTTTGCGGAGTTGAATAGACAAATTGCGAAGTCCGGTTAGGCGGTTTGTATTGTCTCGAAGCCCATAGCTGGGTATCGCGGTCGCATGGCCGAGCAACCCCTCCTCGCGCTGGACGCGGTCGACCGTCGGCTGATCGCCGAGCTGCGCGCCAATGCCCGGAAACCCGTCTCGCAGATCGCGACGAGTATCGGCGTGTCGCGCGCGACCGCGGAGAAGCGCCTCGCGCGGCTGGTCGATGAGGGCGTGATCCTGGGCTTCACCGTCCGGGCACGGGAAGCCAATCCCAACACCGTCCGGGCGGTGATGCTGGTCGAAGTGGCCGGGCGATCGACCAGCGCGGTGATCCGCAGCCTCAAGGGGCTGCCGGAGTTGCACACGCTCCACACCACCAATGGCGGCTGGGACCTGGTCGCAGAGATCCGCGCCGAGAGCCTCGCCGATTTCGACCGCGTCCTGCGCGAAGTGCGCACGATCGACGGCGTGCTCAACAGCGAGACGAGCATCCTGCTGTCGTCGGTCTGAGGCGATCGAAGTTCAGAAGCGCGGCTAGCGCCCCGTGCGACGGGTCGCCGAGTGACTGAGGCGTGGCAATTGAAGCCGGAAGTGATAGCGCTATCATTCCGCTATGCGGTTGACGCTATTCCACATGTTGCCCCCCCCGTATGCCGCACCTAAAGGATGGAGATCAGGAGAGACGCATGTCGGAAGAATCGAACGTCCAGTTTTCGGAGCGCGAGGCGCTTCTCTATCATTCCGAGGGACGGCCGGGGAAAATCGAGATCATCGCGTCGAAGCCGATGGCGACCCAGCGAGACCTGGCGCTGGCCTATTCGCCGGGCGTCGCGGTGCCGGTGCGCGCGATCGCCGAGGATCCGGCGCTTGCCTATGACTACACTGCCAAGGGCAATCTGGTTGCAGTCATCTCGAACGGTACCGCGATCCTCGGGCTCGGCAATCTCGGCGCGCTGGCATCGAAGCCGGTGATGGAAGGCAAGTCGGTGCTGTTCAAGCGCTTCGCCGACGTCGATTCGATCGATATCGAATTGAAGACCGAGGACGCCGACCGGCTGATCGACGCGATCGAGCTGATGGAGCCTAGCTTCGGGGGCATCAACCTAGAGGACATCAAGTCGCCCGAATGCTTCGTGATCGAGCAGACTCTCCGGGAACGCATGAACATCCCGGTGTTCCATGACGATCAGCACGGCACCGCGATCATCGCTGCGGCGGGGCTGATCAACGCGCTCCACCTCACCGGGCGCCAATTCAAGACCACCCGGGTCGTGATGCTCGGTGCGGGCGCCGCGGCGATCGCGTGCGCCGAGCTGATCAAGGCGATGGGGCTGCCGCACGACAATCTGCTGATGCTCGACCTCTCCGGCGTGATCTACCAGGGCCGGCAGGAGAGTATGAACCAGTGGAAGTCGGCGCATGCCGTCGCCACCGACAAGCGCACGCTCGCCGAGGCGTTGGACGGCGCGGACGTGTTCCTGGGGCTCGCCTCCGCCAATTCGCTGCCGCCCGAATTGCTCAAGACGATGGCTCCGAACCCGATCATCTTCGCGATGGCCAATCCCGATCCCGAGATCAGCCCGCCGCTTGCCAAGGCGGCGCGGCCAGACGCGATCATCGCCACCGGACGCTCGGACTATCCGAACCAGGTCAACAACGTGCTCGGCTTCCCGTTCATCTTCCGCGGCGCGCTCGACGTTCGCGCGACGACGATCAACGACGCGATGAAGATCGCCGCCGCCCGCGCGCTCGCCGAATTGGCGCGCCAGCAGGTGCCCGAGGAAGTCGCGGCCGCCTATGGCACGCAGCACAGTTTCGGCCCGGATTACATCATCCCGGCGCCGTTCGATCCGCGGCTGATGGAGCTGGTCCCCGCCGCGGTGGCGCAGGCGGCGATGGATTCGGGGGTGGCGACCAAGCCGATCGTCGACATGGCAGCATATCGCCAGTCGCTCCGGGCACGCCTCAACCCGACCACGTCGGTGCTCAGCCTCGCGTACGAGGGCGCGCGGGCCAACCCCAAGCGGGTGATCTTCGCCGAGGGCGAAGAAGAAGTCGTGCTGCGCGCGGCGATCGCGTTCAAGGAGGGCGGGTACGGCACCCCGGTGCTGGTCGGGCGCGAATCGGTGCACGAGCGGCTCCAGAAGCTCGGCGCCAATCCGGACGATTTCGAGCTGCACAACAGCGTCAATTCGCCTTTGGTGCCCAAGATGGTCGAGTTCCTCTACGGGCGGCTCCAGCGCCGCGGCTATCTGCGCCGCGACATCGAGCGGATCGTCAACCGCGACCGCAACATCTTCGGCGCGCTGCTGCTCCAGCTCGGCGAGGCCGATGCGATGATCACCGGCGTGACGCGCACCTATGCCGAGACGATGCGCCAGATCAAACGCGTGATCGATTACGAGGAAGGGCGGACGGCGTTCGGCATCCATGTGCTGGTCGGCCAGTCGCACACCGTGTTCATCGCCGACACGACCGTCAACGAGCGGCCTACCGCCGACGAACTCGCCGCGATCGCCGAGGGCACCGCGCAGGTCGCGCGGCGGATGGGGCACGAGCCGCGCGTCGCGTTCCTCAGCTATTCGAACTTCGGGAACCCCGAGGGACGTTGGCTCGACAATGTCCGCGGCGCGATCAAGCTGCTCGACGAGCGCTCGGTGGAATTCGAATATGAAGGCGAGATGTCGCCCGACGTTGCGCTCAATCCGCGCCAGATGGCGAAGTACCCGTTCGCGCGGCTCTCGGGCCCGGCGAACGTGCTGATCATGCCGGGGCTCCAGTCGGCCAACATCTCGGCCAAGCTGCTCCGCGAGCTGGGCGGCGATTCGATGATCGGGCCGATGCTGATCGGGATGGAGAAGCCGGTCCAGATCGCGCCGATGACCGCGACCGCGAGCGAGCTGGTGACGCTGGCGGTGCTGGCTGCGGGCGGAATTGCGCGGTGAACGCAATTCTTCCCGAGCAGACCTCGAGAAGGACACCGGAAAAATTCGACTACATCAGCCGCACCTGCGCATCCGATGGTGTCAGGAGCGCAAGCGTCACGCCCCCTCCTGACGCCTTTCGAATCTCTTAAAGCACTGCAAGTATTTTAACGGAACCGCCAGCCAACCGGCTGATTTTGCGGCCTCTCTATAATGAAGGAGCGGCCCATGCGTGACTTTCCACGCGCTCCGCCAGGGTGGTTCCGATGCAGCTTTCCGCGCGAGTCTTTTCGTCCCTTTGCGGCCTGGTCCTGGCCGCATCGCCCGCCGCCGCACAGTTTCGCGACGCGCCGCCGACACCCCCCGCGGGGGCCGCGCCCAACCAGATGATCCCGTCGCGCGATACGCTGGGCCGCTATGCCACGCCCAATCGCGACCTCGGCCGCGATGAGGCCAGCTGGCACGTCCGCGCTGCGCTCAACGTCGCCGCGCTCGGCTGCCGCGATGCTGCCGAGGCCGCGACCGTCGCTGCGTACAACCGGCTGCTGCGCGACCAGCGCGAGCCGCTCGCGGCGGCCGACACTGGGGTGAAGGCCCTGTACCGCGCACGCCACAGCGCGGAGTGGGAAGATGCCCACGACCGCCAGATGACGCGGGTCTATAATTTCTTCGCGCAGCCGACCGGGCACGACGCGTTCTGCCAGTCGGCGCGCGAAGTGCTCGCCCGCGCCGCGACGGTGAACGCGATCCAGTTCGCCGATTTCGCCGCCGAGTCACTACCGCTGCTCGAAGCGCCGTTCACCGATTTCTATCGCGCTTACGAAACCTATCGCGTCGAATATGCCGCATGGCAGCGCGGCGATCGTGCGCCGGTGCAGGTCGCATCGGCCGCACCGGCGTCGCAGGAGCTGCGCGCGCTGGTTCCGTAACGATTGCCCCCAGGGGCAATGGCGCGGGCGCGCGCAATCTGTTAGCGCGAGGGCATGGCCCTTACCGCCGCTGCGTCCGCCCGCGAGATCCTGACCCGCCTTCACGACGTGATGGCCAAAAAGCTGCCTGCGCAGTCCAAGCTCAATTCGGTGGTCGAGATCATCGGCACGGCGCTGGATAGCGAGGTCTGCTCGATCTATCTGCTGCGCGAAGGGCTGCTCGAACTGTTCGCGACGCGGGGGCTGGCGCAGGAGGCGGTCCACGTCACTACGCTGGCGCTGGGCGAGGGCCTGGTCGGCACGATCGCCGGGAATGTCGAGACCTTGAATCTCGACGAGGCGGCGACGCATCCCGACTTCGTCTATCGCCCCGAAACGGGGGAAGACCGCTTCCACAGCTTTGCCGGGGTGCCGATCATCCACCGCGAGCGCGCAGTGGGTGTGCTCGCGGTCCAGCATGTCGAGCCGCGGCGCTATGCCGATGTCGAGATCGAAGCGCTGCAGACCGTGGCGATGGTGCTGTCGGAGCTGATCGCCAACGCCGATCTGATCGACGCAGCGGGCGGCGGATCGACCCGGCCGCAACCGACCGCGGCTGCGCATGCGCATGGCTTCAAGCTGGTCGAGGGCATGGCGGCCGGGGTCGCGGTGTTCCACCAGCCGCGCATCATGATCGAGCATACCGTCGCCGAGGATGTCGAAGTCGAGCGCCACCGCGTCTATGCGGCGTTCGACAAGATGCGCGACCAGATCGAGCGCATGGCAAGCCAGGCCGAATTCGGCGGCGGCGGCGAGCATGACGAGGTCCTGCAGACCTACAAGATGTTCGCGTACGACGAAGGCTGGTCGCGGCGGATCAACGAGGCGATCGACAGCGGCCTTACCGCCGAGGCGGCGATCGAGCGCGTCCAGCAGCGCACCCGCCAGCGGATGCGCGAGATCGATGACGCGCTGCTCCGCGATCGGATGCACGACCTGGAGGATCTCTCCAACCGGCTGCTCCGCATCGTCTCGGGCCAGCTCGGTACTGCGGCGCAGATGGGGCTGCGGCACGATTCGATCCTGATCGCGCGCAACCTGGGACCTGCCGAGTTGCTCGAATATGACCGGCGGCGATTGAAGGGCGTGATCCTGGAGGAAGGCTCGCTCACCGCGCACGTCACGATCGTCGCGCGGGCGATGGGTGTGCCGGTGCTCGGCCGCGTCCGCGACATTCGCAAGCTGGTTGCCGAGGGCGACATGCTGCTGCTCGATACCGGCGAGGAAAGCCTGTTCATCCGCCCGAGCCCGGCGATGGTCGAGGCGTTCGAAGCGAAGCTGGTGCTCAGCCAGAAGCGCCGCGCGGCGTTCGCGCAGTTGCGCGGCGAAGTGCCGGTGACCACCGATGGGCACCGCGTCACGGTGATGGTCAATGCCGGGCTGCGCGACGACTTGGCGGCGCTCGACCTGACCGGGGCCGACGGGATCGGGCTGTTCCGCACCGAATTCCAGTTCCTCGTATCGGCCACCCTGCCCCAGCGCGAGGCGCAGCGCCGGCTGTACAAGGACGTGCTCGAAGCCGCGGGCGACCGCCCGGTCACGTTCCGCACCGTCGACATCGGCGGCGACAAGGCGCTGCCCTATCTCAACCATGACGAGGATGGCGACGAGGAGAATCCAGCGATGGGCTGGCGCGCGCTCCGGCTCGCGCTCGACCGCGACGGCCTGATGAAGGCGCAGGCGCGCGCGCTGATCGAGGCAGGCGCCGGGCGGACGCTCAACATCATGTTCCCGATGGTCTCCGAGCCCTGGGAGTTCGACGCGGCGCGCGAGCTATTCGAGGCGCAACGCGCCTGGCTGGCATCGCGGGGCAAGAAGATGCCGACCGAGATCCGCTATGGCGCGATGCTCGAAGTGCCGGCGCTCGCCGAAGTTCTGGATCTGCTTCTGCCTCGGATCGACTTTTTGTCGATCGGCACCAACGATTTGACCCAGTTCCTGTTCGCCGCCGATCGCGCGCATCCCAAGCTGGCGCTGCGCTACGACTGGCTGAGCCCGTCGATCCTGCGCTTCCTCAAGCGCGTCACCGACGCGTGCCATGCGGCCGACGTGCCGGTGGGGGTGTGCGGCGAAATGGGCGGGCGCCCCTTGGAGGCGATGGCGCTGATCGGGCTTGGCATCGACCGGCTGTCGATCACCCCCGCCGCAGTGGGGCCGATCAAGGCAATGGTCCGCTCGCTGGACCGCGCGCCGCTGGTCGCGACGATGGCGGGGCTGCTCGCCGATCCGCGCGGTTCGCTGCGCGAGACGCTGACCGCCTGGGCTACCGAGCATTCGGTCGAACTGGCCTGATCTTTCGGCGGATTTGCTGCAGCGGCGTTGACACTCGCTGCGCCGTGGGGGACACCCCCCGAAAGGCGGGAGTTCCCCGGGGCCGCAACCCTTCCGCCGGAGGTTAGAGTATGGAAGGCGACACCGCCGACAACGCCACGCTGTTACCCGCGACCGTGGGCGAGAAGCTGCGGGCGGCACGCGAGGCGCAGAAGCTCGAGCTGAGCGAGATCGCCAGCCGCACGCGCATCCCGCAGCGGCATCTCGAGGCGATCGAGCAGGGCAATTTCGCCAGCCTCCCTTCGGTGACCTATGCGATGGGGTTTGCGCGTTCCTACGCGCGTGCCGTGGGCGCCGACGAAGTCGCGCTGGCCACCCAGTTGCGCGGCGAGCTGGGCGATCGGCCGGAGCGCCCTGCCCCGCCCCCGGCCTATGATTTCGACGAGCGCTCGCGCACGCCGCCGACGGGGATCGTTGCGCTGGGCGTGGTGCTGGCGCTGCTGGTGACGATCGGCGCGGCGGTCTGGTACGGGACCGACTGGTTCCGTGGCGGCGCGCCGGCGACCGAGGCGGCACCGATCGAAAACGTGACGGCGACCGAACCCGGCAATACGGCCGCGCCGGCGCCGGTGACCGGCGGGCAAGTGACGCTGGTCGCGACCGACACCGTGTGGTTGCGCATCAACGACGCCAACGGCAAGCGGCTGTTCGAGAAGGAGATGGCGGCGGGCGAGCGCTACGACGTTCCCGCCGACGCCGATCGCCCGCGCGTGCGTACCGGGCGCCCCGACCGCATCCAGGTGTTGCTCAACGGTTCGCAGATCGCGCCGCTCGGCACCGGCGTCCAGACCGTCGAGACCGAGGTCAGTGCCGCGGCGCTCCAGGCGCGCGGTCAGCCCGCCGCGCCGGCGACCCCGCCTGCCGCCGGCAACGCGACGGCAACGCCTTAAGGCTGGCGACAGGTGCGCCGTGTCAGCTATACCGGCGCGATGTTTACCAAGATCCAGCACCGGGGGGTGTGACCCAATGCGTATTCTGATGGCCGCCGCGGCTCTGTCCGCCCTTGTCGCCGGGACGGGCGTCGCGCATGCCCAGTCGACCGCGATCGAAGGCCGGGTCGACCGGCTCGAGCGGGAGATGCGCGCAGTGCAGCGCAAGGTCTTTCCGGGCGGCGCCGGGCAGACGCTCGAGCCGCAGATCGTCCCCGAGACCAACGTCAACGCGCCCGGCACGCCCGCGGGCAGCGCGCTCAGCGACCTTACCCAGCGCGTCGCCGCGCTCGAGAATCAGGTGACGTCGATGACCGGCCAGGTCGAGCAGGGCCAGTATCGGCTGCGCCAGCTCGAAGAGGCGTTCAATGCCTATAAGCGCTCGACCGATGCGCGGCTGAAGGCGCTCGAGGACGGCGCGTCGAGCGTCGGCACCGGCGGCCCGGTGATCGCGCCGGTCGATCTCGGCGAGACGCCGGCCCGCCCGACGCGCCCGCCCGCCGAGACCGCGACGCCCAAGCCGACCGGCACGCGCGCGCAGCAGGTCGCGGCGATCCAGAAGCCCAATAGCGGCGATCCCGCCGAGGACGGCTATACCTATGGCTTCCGCCTGTGGTCGGCCAAGCTGTATCCCGAGGCGCGCCGCGAGCTCGAGGCGGTGGCGACCAAGTACCCGCAGCATCGCCGGGCAAGCTATTCGCAGAACCTGCTCGGCCGCGCCTATCTCGATTCGGGCGCGCCCAGCCTCGCGGCGGTGGCGTTCTACGAGAACTACAAGAAGAACCCCAATGGCGAGCGCGCGGCGGACAGCCTCTATTATCTGGCGCAGGCGCTGACCAAGCTCAAGAAGCCGGCCAGCGAGGTCTGCAAGGTGTATACCGAGCTCGACCAGCTGTATGGCCCGCAGCTTTCCGCCGAGATGAAGGCCGGCGTCGCCGAGGGACGTGTCGCGCAGAAGTGCAAGTGAGCTGGTGACGCTCGACCCCGAAGTGGTCGAGCGGTTTCGGCGCGAGGCGGAAGCGCTCTGCTCCTCCCCAGGAGAGAGTACGGGGTCGGATGGCCCGCCGGGGCAGGATTTTCGGTTGGGCGTCGCGGTGTCGGGTGGGCCTGACAGCCTGGCGCTACTGCTGCTGGCGCATGCCGCGTTCCCAGGCAAGGTGGTTGCCGCGACCGTAGATCACGGGCTGCGTGCCGAGGCGGCGGAAGAGGCCGCGTTCGTCGCCGGGATCTGCGCCCAGCTCGGCGTGCCGCATGACATTCTCACTGGCACGGTTTCCGAGGGCAACCTTCAGGATAGCGCGCGGGCGTTGCGCTATGCCTTGCTCGCCGATTGGGCGGCGGAGCGCGCCGGCTGGATCGCCACCGCGCACCAACGGGACGATGTCGCCGAAACCTTGCTGATGCGCGCCCGGCGAGGTGCAGGCGTGGGCGGCCTGGCGGCGATGCCCGCGACACGGTCGTTGGGCGGCGCCACGCTGATCCGGCCCCTGCTCGGCTGGTCGCGTGCCGAGCTGGAAGCGATCGTTGCCGCGGCGGGGATCGTGCCCGTGGAGGACCCATCGAACCGCGACCCGCGCTACGATCGCGCCCGCATGCGGCGGCTGCTTGCCGAATCGCCCGAGCTGCCCGCCGACCGGCTGGCGCTGGCGGCGCGCAACCTGCGCCATGCCGAGGATGCGCTCGAATGGGCGGCGGAGCGGGAGTGGGTGGCGCGGACGCAGGTCGAAGCGGGCCTAGTGCGGCTCGATCCTGCGGGCTTGCCCTATGAATTGCTGCGACGGTTGGTCGAGCGGGCGATCGATTGCGTCCGCTTGGGGAAGGAAGAGGAAGGGCCGTCTTTCCCTGCGCCCCCTTCCCTTCGTGGAGACAGCCTCGACAGGCTCGTCGCCACGCTGCAATCGGGCGGCACCGGTACGATTGCGGGGGTGAAAGCCGCAGCGAAACGTGCTGAATGGCGTTTCAGCCCAGCTCCGGCGCGTCGATCGCACTGATCGGCCCGCGCGGGTCCGTTGTTCCATTGCCATTAACCTGGGCGTGCCTATCTAGGTTGGGCGAAAGGGTTCGAGCTCGATATGAACGACAACAACAAGCCGCAGGGTCCCGAAAACGGCGGCGGCAATCCCTGGATGAAGAGCCTCCTGATCTGGGTGGGCATCCTTGCCGCGCTGGCGCTGTTCGTGACGATGTTCGATCGTCCGACCGGAGCGGCCGCGGGCGATGCGATGTCCTATTCGGCGTTCCTCGACAAGGTGCAGGCCGGCGAAGTCAAGTCGGTCAACATCGCCGCGGGCTCTGCGGGCACCAGCACGGTTTCGGGCACGCTCACCAGCGACGCCAAGTTCCGCACCAACGCGCCGAGCGACCCGCAGCTGATCTCGACGCTGCGCGAGAAGGGCGTCGCGATCAATGCGCGCCCCGAGGAGCAGCCCTCGGTCTGGTTCTATATCCTCTATCAGTCGCTCCCCTTCCTGCTCTTCCTCGGAATCGCCTTCTTCGTACTGCGCCAGATGCAGAAGAATTCGGGCAGCGGCGCGATGGGCTTCGGCAAGAGCCGCGCCAAGCTGCTTACCCAGAAGGAAGGCAAGGTCACGTTTGATGACGTGGCAGGCATCGACGAGGCGCGCGAAGAGCTTCAGGAGATCGTCGAGTTCCTCAAGGACCCGACCAAGTTCGCCCGCCTGGGCGGCAAGATCCCCAAGGGCGCGCTGCTCGTCGGCTCGCCCGGCACCGGCAAGACCTTGCTCGCCCGCGCGATCGCGGGTGAGGCGGGCGTGCCCTTCTTCACGATCTCGGGTTCGGACTTCGTCGAGATGTTCGTCGGCGTCGGCGCGAGCCGCGTCCGCGACATGTTCGAGCAGGCCAAGAAATCGGCGCCGTGCATCGTCTTCATCGACGAGATCGACGCGGTCGGCCGTTCGCGCGGCGCGGGTCTCGGCAACCAGAATGACGAGCGCGAGCAGACGCTCAACCAACTCCTCGTCGAGATGGATGGCTTCGAAGCGAATGAAGGCATCATCATCGTCGCGGCGACCAACCGCCCCGACGTGCTCGATCCCGCGTTGCTCCGTCCGGGCCGCTTCGACCGCCAAGTCGTGGTGCCGCGTCCGGACATCGAAGGCCGGGTCAAGATCCTCCAGGTCCATATGAAGAAGGTGCCGCTGGCGCCGGACGTCGATCCGCGCGTGATCGCGCGCGGCACGCCAGGCTTCTCGGGCGCCGATCTGGCCAACCTCGTCAACGAGGCGGCGCTGCTTGCGGCCCGCCGCGGCAAGCGCCTCGTCGCGATGAGCGAATTCGAGGACGCCAAGGACAAGGTCATGATGGGCAGCGAACGCAAGTCGATGCTCATGACCGAGGACGAGAAGCGGATGACCGCGTATCACGAGGCCGGCCATGCCGTCGTCGCGATGCACGAGCCGGCTTCGGACCCGATCCACAAGGCGACGATCATCCCGCGCGGCCGCGCGCTGGGCATGGTGATGCGCCTGCCGGAACGCGACCAGAACTCCATGCACCGCGACCAGATGTATGCGCATCTCTCGATCGCGATGGGCGGCCGCGTCGCCGAGGAACTGATCTTCGGCTATGATCGCGTGTCTTCGGGTGCCTCGTCCGATATCCAGTCGGCGACGCGCCTGGCGCGCTCGATGGTCACCAAATGGGGCATGTCCGAAGCGGTCGGTCCGCTCGAATATGCCGAGGATGAGCAGAGCTATCTGGGATATGGCGGCAGCCGCGCGGCACCGATGTCGAACGAGACCGCGCAGCTCATCGACGGCGAGATCAAGAAGCTGGTCGAGGGCGGGCTCAACCGCGCCAAGCAGGTACTGACCGATCATGTCGACCAGCTCCACTCGCTGGCGCAGGCGCTGCTCGAATACGAGACGCTGACCGGCGAGGAGATCAAGCGGCTGATCGCGGGCGAGGACATGGGCCGCGAGGATCCCGGCGCGAAGGCGGCGCCGGTCGCCGCGGCGGGCACCTCGATCCCCAAGATCCGCAAGCCCAAGGGTCCGTTCGGCAATCCCACCCCGCAAGGTGCATGAGTTCAGTTGACGTTAAACGCGTCACGTTTAGCCCTCCCCCGAGTGATCGCGGGAGGGCTTTTCGTATGCGGCGTGTGATGTTGGCGATGGTTGTTGCGGCGCTGGTCCTGCCCGGCACGGCGCAGGCGATGAGCGTCGCGCAATTCCTCGCCAAGGCCAAGGCGCTCCAGGCGCAGGGTGCGCTGGCGATCCTCTCGCCCGATGCCGAGTTGCTCAAGCGCGAAGTCGCGGCGATCCGCGCCTCCTACACGGCCGACCTGCGCGCGGCGCGGGCGGCGGGCAAGACCCCGCACAGCTGCCCGCCCGAGACCGGCAAGCCCAAGCTCAGCCCGCGCCAGATGCTCGCCGAGCTCGAGAAGATCCCCCCCGCCAAGCGGGGAATGAGCATGAAGGCGGCGGTCTACGCCTATATGAAGCGGACCTATCCCTGCCGCTGATATTTCAGCCCATCATGCCCATGCTGACGAGGATCAGCAGGAAGATGGTCATTATGATCGCGATCAGATGAGTCAGCACCAACGCGCGCAGGATCGCCGACCACCAGCGCAGCCGATAGGCTTGTTGCAGCTGCCGGGTGATGTGGACGAACGGGATAAGCATCCCCGCCATACCTAGCATCTTATAGGGTGCCCCTGCCGCGCGAGCCACGGTGAGGGCAATGAACAGCAGCGACATGAACGCGATCGAATAGGTGATGAAGATGGCGTGATCGTAGAGCTTGTATTGGCGCTTCCAGAAGAACAGCAGCCACACGAAGGGCAGCGACAACGGGATGAGCAGCCAGGAGAATTTATAGACGCTCGACTGGAGCTTGTAGATCATCAGCGACGGGTTCTGCTGCCACTTCTCGATACCGTGATCGAGTGCATACAATCCCGTGTGCGCCACCTTGACCTCGATCGGATCCTCCTTGAGCTGCTTGGCGGCAAGGTCGAGATCCTTGAGGCGCGCATCCGCTTCGGCGATCTCGCGCTCCTGCCTTGCGCGCCGCTCGCTGCCGATTTCGGACCGGTCGCGCTTCTCGATTGCGTCCTTGCGATCTTCGGTCACCTGCTTGCGCTCGACTCCGATCGCCGCGAGCGGATAGGCATTGACGCCGCGCATGTCGGTCGGCGGCGCGATCCCCGCGAACGAGAAGACTGCGAACATCGCGAAGATCGAGAACAGGAAGATCGCCATCGGCGAAACGAAGCGCGCACGCTCGCCCGCGATATAGCGCCGCGTGAGATCGCCGGGACGCCAGGCGAGCAGCGGCAATGTCCGCCAGAACTTGCCCTCGAAATGGAACACGCCGTGGACGATCTCGTGTCCGATGGCGTGCAGCGAGCGGTGGACATGCCCCGCTTGCCCGCATTGATGGCAATGCGAGCCGATCAGTGCGGTGCCGCAATTGAGGCACAGCCCATGTGCCTGATGATGCCCCTCGCCGGCGCGCGGTTCCACCGCGCGACCCAGCAATCCTCCGGTGACGATCTCGCCGGCTGCTTCGAATTCCCCCATGAGCGACGACCTATCAGCTTGCGTGAAGCCGTGCTAGCGGGTGCAGCATGGCCGACGCAGACACACAGATGCTGATCGCCGACATGGCCGTGCGGGCTCGCACCGCGGCGCGCCGACTGGCGGCGATGACCAGCGAGCAAAAGAGCCGCGCCCTGCTTTCGGCGGCGCAGGCGATCCGCGATGCGAGCGAGGCGATCGTCGCTGCGAATGCGCAGGACATGTCGGCGGCGGAGGCCTCGGGGCTGTCGGGCGCGCTGCTCGACCGGTTGCGGCTCGATGCCGCGCGAGTCGAAGCGACCGCGGCGGGGGTCGAGGCCGTGGCGAAGCTCGACGATCCCGTCGGCACGCTGATCGAGCGCGTCGATCGGCCGAACGGCTTGGTGCTGACGCGGGTGCGCATCCCGATCGGAGTGATCGGCATCATCTATGAGAGCCGGCCCAACGTCACCGCCGATGCCGGCGCGCTCTGCGCGATGTCGGGCAACGCAGCGATCCTGCGCGGCGGCTCCGAGGCGATCCGCAGCAATCGCGCGATCCACGCAGCGTTGGCGCTGGGTCTCGAGGCGGGCGGAATGCCCGCCGACGCGATCCAGCTCGTCCCGGTTACCGATCGTGCCGCGGTCGGCGCGATGCTCACTGCCGAAGGTGCGATCGATATGATCGTCCCGCGCGGGGGCAAGAGCCTCGTCGCGCGCGTCCAGGCCGAGGCGCGCGTCCCGGTGCTCGCGCATCTCGACGGGCTCAACCACACCTATATCGATCGCGCCGCCGATCCGGCGATGGCGCGCGACCTCGCGCTCAACGCCAAGATGCGCCGCACCGGCATCTGCGGCGCGACCGAGACGCTGCTGATCGACCGCGGCTTCGCCGATCCCGCGCCGGTGCTGGCGGCGCTGGCCGAGGCCGGGTGCGAGCTGCGCGGCGACGCCGAGGTCCAGGCGATCGAGCCGCGCGTCGTCGCTGCGAGCAGCGAGGATTGGGATACCGAATATCTCGACGCGATCCTTTCGGTGAAGCTGGTCGACGGCGTCGACGCGGCGATGGCGCACATCGCCGCGCACGGATCGCATCACACCGACGCGATCGTCACCGAGGACATCGCCACCGCCGAGCGGTTCCTGGGCGAAGTCGACAGCGCGATCGTGATGTGGAACGCCTCGACTCAATTCGCCGATGGCGGCGAGTTCGGGCTCGGCGCCGAGATCGGCATCTCCACCGGCCGGCTGCATGCCCGCGGCCCCGTCGCGCTGGAGGGGCTGACGACCTACAAATGGGTGGTCCGGGGGAGCGGACAGGCGCGGCCTTGAAGCCCGCGCCTCGAAGGCGTAGGTTGACGCCGTGAACAAACCGATGACCATCGTTGCCGATCTTAGCCCCGACACGGCTGCCGAAGTGGCGCGGATTATCGAGTTGCGTGGCTGTAGCTTTACCGACTTCGCGATCGAGGCAATCGAGCGTGCGGTTGCAGCGGAAAGCGAGTTCATGGCCTTCATCCAGGAAGGCATAGACGATCTTGAGGCGGGCCGCGTGGTGGATCACGCCACGGTCATGGCAGAACTAGACCAAAGGATCGCCAAGCACGAGGCGCGATGCGGCCGGTAATCTGGTCGGAGGCATCGCTTCGGGATCTTGCGGAAATAGATGCGTTTCTCGACGAACGGGATTCCAGAATCGCATCACAGATGCTTCGAGCTGTTCGAACGGCAGTGGCGCGCTTGCAAGAATATCCACAAAACGGCTGGCACGTCCGAGGCGAGTTCCGCGTCTTCAAAGTAGCGCAAACCCCCTATCGTGTCGTCTATCGGGTGGCGGCCGAAAATCTGGAAATAGCACGCATCCGGCACGTCCGCGAAAATTGGCGCTAGCTTTGGGGAAACGCATCGGCCTCCTTGGCGGCTCGTTCAATCCGGCACATCGCGGCCACCGGAAACTCTCGCTTCACGCGCTGCGCGCGCTGGGACTCGACGAGGTATGGTGGCTGGTCTCGCCCGGCAATCCGCTCAAGCCCGTCAAGGGCATGGCGCCCTTCCCCGCCCGGCTCGCCTCGGCTCGCCGGATCGCGCGCCACGCGCCGATCCGCGCAACGGCGATCGAGGCACGGCTCAAGACCCGCTACACCGCCGACACGCTCGACAAGCTGGTGCGCCTCCACCCCAAACATCGTTTCATCTGGCTGATGGGCGCCGACAATCTCGCCCAGTTCCACCAGTGGCGCGACTGGCGCGGGATTGCCCGGCAGGTTCCGATTGCGGTGATTGCGCGTCCGGGCTATGATGCCCGAGCTCACGCAAGTCCTGCGATGAGTTGGCTGCGGCGCGCTGTGCGGCCCGCAGGCCAGGCGAAGAAATGGACGCGTTGGAGATTGCCGGCCGTCGTGCTGCTGCGCTTTCGCCCCGATCCGACTTCGGCGACTCGCATTCGCGCCGCCGATCCTGCCTGGCACCGGCAATTCCCGGGCGCGCGCGCGATCCTGTCGCCGCCGCCCGTGCCGTCTCCACCATCGCATGCACAATCGTTGCAACCCTGAGGAACTAACTTGGCCACTTCTCCCAATGTGCTGCGCGGACCCGGTGCCGATGGCGTCGAGGCACTGCATGCACTCGTGATGGCTTCGCTCGACGACGACCAGGCGGTGGAAACCGTCTCGATCCCGCTCGCCGGCAAGAGCAGCATCGCCGACTATATGGTCGTCGCCTCGGGCCGCTCGACCCGCCAGGTCGCTTCGATGGCGGCCAAGCTCGCCGAGAAGATCAAGGCCGAGTTCGGTCGGAGCCCACGCGTCGAGGGCCTGCCCACCGCCGACTGGGTGCTGATCGATGCCGGCGACGTGATCGTCCACCTGTTCCGCCCCGAAGTGCGCAGCTTCTACAATCTCGAGCGGATGTGGTCGTTCGGGGAAACCGCCGGGCAGGCCTGAGCGGTCGAGGGCAGCGATGCTGCTCCATATCGTCGCGCGCGGGCGCATCGGGCGCGGGCCCGAGGCCGAGCTGGTCGAGCGCTATGTCAAGCGCGTCGCCTGGCCGACCCGGATCACCGAACTTCCCGACACCGGCGGCAAGATGCCCGAGCGCGCGCCGGGCACGCGCCTCGTCATGCTGGACGAGACCGGCGAGAACCTGCCCTCGCGCGTGATCGCCGAGCGGCTGGGACATTGGCGCGACGACGGGGTGCGCGAGGTGCGCTTCCTGATCGGCGCGGCTGACGGCTTCGACGACGCCCAGCGCGCCGAGGCCGATTTGCTGATCTCGTTCGGCCGCGCGACCTGGCCGCATCTGATGGCGCGCGCGATGCTCGCCGAGCAATTGTGGCGCGCCACCTCGATCCTTGCCAATCACCCCTATCACCGCGAAGGGTGAGCCATGGGGCCCAAGCGGAGCATCGCCACTGCCGCGACCTTGCTGGCCATGCTCGCCGCGGGGAGCATGGCGCCGGCGCAGGAGATGCGCGCGCAGCAGGCCAAGCTCAAATCGGCCACCGCCGCCTCCAATGCCGCCGATGCCCGCGCCCGCCAGCTCGAAGCCGCGGCGGCCAATGAACGCGATCGCGCGACAAAGGCGCGCGCACAGGAAGCCGCCGCCGCCGAACGGATCAAGGCGGCCGAGGCCGATATCGCTGCCGCCGAGGCGCGGATCGCGATCGTCGATCGGTTGCTCGCCAGCCAGCGCAGCCAGGTCGCCGAGCGCCAGGGTCCCATCGTCCGGCTGATCGCCGCGCTGCAATCGATGGCACGGCGCCCCGCGGTGCTCGGGCTGATCCAGCCGGGATCGACGCAGGACATGGTCCATGTTCGCGCGGTGCTCGGCACGACGCTGCCAGTAGTCGAGCGGCGCACTACCGAGATCCGCGCCGAGCTCGCTCGCGTCCAGCAGCTCCGCGTCAACGCCGACACCGCGGTGCAGAGCCTGCGCGATGGCCGCACGCGGCTGGAGGCCGAACGGATCGCGCTCGTCCAGCTCGAGGCGACCCACCGCGCACGATCGCAGGCGCTCGGACGCAGCGCCTTGGTCGAATCGGACCGCGCGCTGGCAATGGGCGAGCGCGCGCGCGACATCGTCGACCAGATGCAGAGTCAGGAGGAGGCTAACCAGGTCCAGCGCGCGCTGCTCGACCTGCCGGGCCCGCTGCCGCGGCCCGATTCGGCATCGCCTTCGCCCCCGGCAGCGCGCCCGGCCGCCTATCGCCTGCCGGTCGCCGGCCAGCTCGTCACCGGGCTCGGCGAGCTTTCCGCCACCGGGGTGCGAGCGCGCGGACTCACCCTCGCCACCACCGTCAACGCGCGCGTCGTCGCGCCCGCGGGGGGACGCGTGGTCTATGCCGGGCCCTTCCGCGGCTATGGCGGCGTCGTCATCGTCGATCATGGCGAGGGCTGGACGACGCTCGTTGCCGGGCTGGGCGGGATCGCGGTGCGCGTTGGCAACCAAGTGGCGCAGGGCGGCGTGCTCGGCCGCGCTTGGCGCGAGGGCGAGCCGCGCGTCACGATCGAGCTGCGCCGCCGCGGCCAGCCTGTCGACCTCGCGCAATTGCTGAACTGACAGGCCGTGGAAAAGCCGTTATCCTGCACTAAATCACCGAAGTCGTATTAGTTCGAAAGTCGCATGATGCTTCGTCCGCTTCTCCAGGTCACCGCCGCCGTCAGCGCGCTCGCGCTCGTTCCCGTCGCCTCAGGGGCGATGGCCGGGGTCGACACCAACAGCTATCGCGAACTCGACACCTTCATGGAGGTGTTCAGCCAGGTGAAGGCGAACTATGTCGACAAGGTCGATGACAAGACGCTGATGAAGGGCGCGATCCAGGGCATGCTCGCCGCGCTCGATCCGCATTCGAGCTTCGCTGACGGCCTCGACTTCGACAATCTCAAGATCCAGACCGAAGGCAATTACGGCGGGCTCGGCCTCACCGTCACGCAGGAAAATGGCGCGGTGAAAGTGATTTCGCCGACCGAGGACACGCCCGCAGCGCGCGCGGGAATCAAGTCCGGCGACTATATCACGCATATCGATGGCAAGTTCATCGTCGGCGGCAGCCTGGACGAGGCGATCGAGCAGATGCGCGGCCAGCCTGGCACCAAGATCAACCTGACGATCGTCCGCGCCGGCGCCGACAAGCCGCTCCAGATGAGCATGGTTCGCGAGATCATTGTCCAGAAGCCGGTCAAGTGGGAAGTCAAGGACGGCGTCGGCTATATCAACATCAACACCTTCACCGCGCAGACCGGTGCCGACACGATCAAGGCGATCCAGGGCATCGAGAAGCAGCTCGGCCACAAGCCGCTCGGCTATGTCGTCGACCTGCGCGAGAATGGCGGCGGGCTGCTGAGCGAGGCGATCGCCGTCTCCGACGTGTTCCTCAGCCATGGCGAGATCGTCTCGCAGCGCGGCCGCGAGAAGGGCGATATCGAGCGCTACTACGCCGAATCGATGGTGCCGGGCGATCTCGCCAAGGGACTGCCGGTGATCGTGCTCGTCGATTCGGGCACGGCCTCGGCCTCGGAGATCGTCGCGGGCGCGCTCCAGGACCATCATCGCGGGCTCGTCATGGGCGTGCGCAGCTTCGGCAAGGGCTCGGTGCAGACGATCCTGCCGATGGGCGCGCGCGCGGCGCTTCGGCTGACCACCGCGCGCTACTACACCCCGTCGGGGCATTCGGTGCAGGAAGGCGGGATCAAGCCCGACCTGCTCGTGCCCCAGATTTCCGACCCCGATTACAAGGACCGCACCGTGATCCGCGAGGCGGATTTGCGGAAGCACCTGATCAATTCGGAGAAGGTCGACGACGCGACGCTCGAGGACGATGCGCGTACCGACCCGCGCTTCGCGGCGACCGCCGAGGAACTGAAGAAGAAGGGCATCGAGGACTTCCAGCTCCATTACGCGCTGCAGACGATCGTTCGGTCGGGCGGCAAGCCGCAGGTCGCCGTCAAGGGCGGCCGCTAAGGCGTGCGCAGCGACGGGCTTCGCATCGCGCGATGGATCGCGCTCCTGCTTCCGGCGGCGTTGCTCGCTGGCGCCTGGGGATCGCAGCTGTTCGGGCTAGTGCCGTGCGAGATGTGCCATTGGCAGCGCTGGCCGCATTATGCCGCGATTCCGGTTGCGCTGCTCGCCTTTGCGCCGGTGGCGCGGCCGGTGAAGATGCTGTTCGTGCTGTTCGCCGGGGTGCTGATCGCCGTCAGCGGGACGATCGGGGTGTTCCACGCCGGCGTCGAATATCACTGGTGGCAGGGGATCACCGCGTGCACCGCGCCGATCGGCCATGGCGATCCGATGGAGATGCTCACCCAGGCGTTGCGCCGTCCGATCGTGCGGTGTGACGTACCGCAATGGACGCTTTTCGGAATCAGCCTGGCGGGCTTCAACGCGATCCTGTCGCTCGGCGGCGCAGTCGCGATCTTCGCCCTGGCGCCGCGAAAGGCCCGCCGATGAGCTGGAAGCCCGGTGATCGCCGCGAAGGCACCAAGGCGATGATCCGCGTCGACCAGGCCGGCGAATATGGCGCGACGCGCATCTATGCCGGGCAGCTCGCGGTGATGGGCGACCGTACACCCGCCGCACGCACGATCAACGGCATGGCCAACCAGGAGGAGCGGCACCGCGTCTTCTTCGATGCGATGATCGCGCGGCGCGGGGTGCGCCCGACGGCGCTCCAACCCTTCTGGGACGTCGCGGGCTTCGCGCTCGGCGCTGCGACGGCGGCGATCGGCCCGGCGGCGGCGATGGCGTGCACCGCCGCAGTCGAGACCGAGATCGATCTTCACTACCAGCGCCAGCTCGCCGAGCTGGGCGAGAACGACCCCGAATTGAGCCACGCCGTCGCCGAGTTTCGCGAGGAGGAGCTCGAGCATCGCGACACCGCGATCGCCCATGGCGCCGAGACTGCGGTGGCCTATCCACTACTCTCGGGAATGATCCGTCTGGGCTGCCGCGCCGCCATTGCGATCTCGAAACGGATATGACAGGCCCGGTTAAGCGTTAGACCGCCAGACCAGGTGCGAGGAGAAGCCGGATGCTCAAGCGGATCGTGATCATGGCGGGACTTGCCGCAGCCCCGTTGCTGATGCCGGTAGCGCAGGCGCAGACCGCGCAGAACGGCGTGCTGCTGATCTATGGCGAAGACAAATGCCCGACCAACGACAATGGCGAGGAGATCGTCGTCTGCCAGCGGCTCGACGAATCCGAGCGCTTCCGCATCCCGCAGACGTTGCGCGGCTCGACCGGCCGCCCGCAGGCCAATGAGAGCTGGGCGGTGCGCTCGGAAGACGCGCTCGACGCGGGCCGGATGGGCACGGGGAGCTGCTCGACCGTCGGCGCCAATGGCTCGACCGGCTGCTTCGTGCGGAATGCGACACGGGCGCGGGCCGAATCGAAGGAGCGCCGCGAGGCACAGACGGATCTGCCGCTGCCCTGATTTGCTCCGAGCGAAGCGCTCCTTCCTCCCCTCGAAACGAACGGTTATGGCTTGCTAGGCTGATTTTGCCCTTACCAGCCACGCCGGCGGCGGACGCAGCACGCAGTCGCCGATGATCCACAGCATCGCCGCCCCGCGCACCCCTGCGGCAATCGCGATATGCCCATGCGTCGTCGCGAGCCAGGCGCCCTCCAACCCGGCGAACCACCAGAATTCGGCGAAGAAGGCGGCCACGCCACCCAGCACGAACAGCGCGACAGGCCAGAGCCGAGGCGCGGTGAGCAGCAGCAGCGGATAGAGCCACAGGTCGAACTGCGGCGAATAGACCTTGTTGGTCAGCATGAACCAGGCGAGCACCGGAGTGAACAGCACCCAGAGATGGCTGCGATGCCGGCGCCAGCCGAGCGCGACGATCAGCGCGAAACCGAGCAGGAAGGCGAGCGCTGCGTAGCGGTTGCGATCGTCGACCGACGTGAACCACCAGCCCTGGTTCGCCAGCACGTCCCAGCTTGCCGCTACGGTGCCTGCGCGCTCCTGCGAGAAGCGATAGAATTCGCTCCAATTGTCGAAAGCGAACAGCGCGACCGGCGCGTTGACCAGTGCCCAGGCACCGATCGCCGCTGCCGACAGTGCCGTCGCCCGCATCAGCCGCTCGCGCCACGGCCGGGCGTCGTCGGACAAAGCGGATAGCCCGATCAGCGGCAGCGCGAGCACCGGGAACAGCTTGGCGGCCGCGCCCAGTCCTGCGGCGGCGGCAGCGGGTACCAGCCTGCCCTCGCGCGCAAGCACCATCGCGGCCACCGCGAGCGCGACCGCGCCCATGTCCCAATTATGCCCGAGATAGAGGAGGAGCGGCGGCGCGAGCACCCAGGCCCATAGCCGCTTCCGCTCCATTCCCGCGTGCAGGAACAGCTTCAGCACCAGTGCGGCGAGCAGCGCATTGACTAGCACCACGAGCCCGAGGAAATGGAAGTCGCGTGCGCGCGGACCGAACAGCAATCGTGCCGCGCTCCCCTCCGCCCAGATCTGTGCGCCGGTGAGCACGGGATACTCCATCCGCGTCTCGAAATAGGGGACTTTCCCCTCGGCGACCTGGCGGCCGTGCCAGAAGGGCATCACGTCGTTGTAGCAGCCGGTGGTGTACTGCTCGAGGTTGGTCCAGCCGCCGGGCACGCAATGCCCCTTGAACAGCCATCCGGCACTACACGTCGCCGCAAGCGCCAGCCACAGCGCGGCAATCCGCCAGTTGATCTCGCGCGGAACGGCCCTGCTCATCGCCGCGTTGCTTATCGCGCAGGTGCGTGGAGGTCCACTCGCCTCTGGACTTAGTGATTACGAGAACATAGTTAGAACATATGGCTCAGCTCGATCTCCGCGCGAAATTGGCGATTTTGGCCGACGCCGCCAAATATGATGCTTCCTGCTCGTCGTCGGGATCGGTCAAGCGCACCTCCACCGGCGGCAAGGGCATGGGCTCGACCGATGGCGGGATGGGCATCTGTCACGCCTATGCGCCCGACGGTCGCTGCATCAGCCTGCTCAAGATCCTGCTGACCAACAGCTGCATCTTCGACTGCCACTACTGCATCAACCGCAAGAGCTCGAATGTTCGCCGCGCGCGCTTCACCCCCGAGGAAGTCGTCAAGCTGACACTCAATTTCTACAAGCGCAATTATATCGAAGGGCTGTTCCTCTCCTCCGGCATCATCCGATCGTCGAACTATACGATGGAGCAGATCGTCCGCGTCGCGCAGCTGCTGCGCGAGGAGCATGATTTTCGCGGCTATATCCATTTGAAGACGATCCCCGACGCCGATCCCGAGCTGGTCCACCAGGCCGGGCTCTACGCCGATCGCGTGTCGATCAATGTCGAGCTGCCCACTGTGGCGGGGCTCACTCGGCTGGCACCCGAAAAGTCGGCGACACGGATCGAAGGCGCGATGCGCGACGTGCGCGGTGCGATCGACGATACCGGCGATGCGAAGAAGCGATTCAAATCGGCGCCCAAATTCGCCCCCGCCGGCCAATCGACCCAGATGATCGTCGGCGCCGACGCCGCGACCGACGGCGACATCATCACCCGCGCCGCCGGGCTCTACGACCGTTTCGCGCTGCGCCGCGTCTATTACTCGGCGTTTAGCCCGATCCCCGATGCGAGCGCAGTGCTCCCGCTCCAGCGCCCGCCGCTGATGCGCGAACATCGGCTTTACCAGTCCGACTGGCTGATGCGCTTCTACGACTATCAGCCGTGCGAAGTCGCCGACGCGGCCGATGCCGCGACGGGCATGCTGCCGCTCGACATCGATCCCAAGCTCGCCTGGGCACTCAAGTTTCGCGACCGCTTCCCCGTCGACGTCAACCGCGCCCCGCGCGAGGCGTTGCTCCGCGTCCCCGGGCTCGGGGTAAAGGCGGTCGATGCGATCCTCGCCGCGCGCCGCTGGCGCCGGCTGCACCTCGCCGATATCGCGCGGCTGACCGCGTCGATCAAAAAGGTCCGTCCGTTCCTCGTTGCCGAGGACTGGCGGCCGGTAGCATTGTCCGACCGCGCCGATTTGCGCACGCTCGTCGCCCCCAAGCGCGAACAGCTCGAGCTGTTCGCGGCGTGAGAATGATTCGCGGGTGAAACCTCGCCCCCTGGCCGCCGTTGGGCCAGCGAGGAGACATTCCAATGGCCCAATCCCGCATCTTCGCCGACCTGATCGCCGACCATGACCGCCAGCGCGACCTGCTCGCGCGCGTCGGCGAGACTTCGGGCGACAGCGAGGAACGTCGCGCGCTGTTCGAGGAATTGCGGCTCGAGCTCCAGGCGCATGCCGCGGCCGAGGAGGAGACGCTCTATGCGACGATGCTCGCCGATCCCGAGCTGCGCGAGGAAGCGCGCCACTCGGTTTCCGAGCACAAGGAAGTCGATGACTTTTTAGGCGAGCTGATCGAAATGGAGATGTCGTCGTCGGGTTGGTTGGTGAAGTTCAAGGAGATGCGCCACCGCTATCTCCACCATATCGACGAGGAAGAGGAAGAGATGTTCCCCACCGCCGAGAAGCGGCTCTCGGCAGCCGAGGAGGAACGGCTCGGCAAGATCTTCGAGAAACGCAAGCCCAGGGAACTCGAGCGCGCCGAGGCGCATCCGCCGGGCGACGAACGGGAATGATCAGCCCGCTGGTTGGACTGGCACGAACAGGGTGCGCTTGCCCACGCCGAGCGCGACATTCGTGGTGAAGCGGCGCACGTTCGGGTTTTCGGCCATCAGCCGGCTCATCAGCGCGTCATAGGCGCCGACGTCGGGTGCGACGACGACGAGGATGAAGTCGGCGGTGCCGGTGACGTAGTAGAATTGTTGAATGCCCTCCTCCGCCGCGAGCCATTGGCGCAGTCGCGCGAGCAGTTCGGGGCGCTCGCGCTCGATCTCCAGCGCGGTCAGGAAGAAGTTGGGCTTGCCGACCTTCATGGGATCGACCACCGCGGTGGTGGCGACGATTACGCCGTCGTCGCGCAACCGCTTGAGCCGGCGCAGCACTGCGGACGGCGATAGCCCTACGTCTTCGGCCAGCGCGTCCGCGGTTCGATCGGCATCGCGCTGGACGAGCGCGAGCAGCTTGCGGTCGAACGCGTCGAGATCGGATCTGGCCATCGCCGCCACCCTAGCGCCGATCTTCACTGGAATCCGGCATTTTGGCCGGTGCTTTCGCCAAAAATCCGCGTCGCGCGCCCGTATCTCTCCCCGCAAGGAGAGCCGCATGATCGACCATATCGAAATCCAGACCGAGCGCATGGCCGAAAGCCTGCTTTTCTACGCCAAGGCGCTGGAGCCACTCGGCTATGTCCAGAAGATCGACGGGATCGCCAAGGGGTTCGGCAACGACGGCGCGCTCGACCTGTTCCTGGTGAAGGGCGAGCCCTCGAAGCTCCACTTCGCCTTTGCCGCACCCGATCGGGCCACGGTCGATCGGATCTACGACACCGCGCGCGGCGCTCGGCTGACGCTCGATCGCGCGCCCGGGCTCGCCCCGCATATCCACCCGAACTACTATGCCGGCTATCTGCGCGATCCTGACGGGCGGCTGATCGAATTCGTGTGCCACCAGGCCGAACCCGGCTAATTAACAAGGCTGTCAATTCGTCCGCGGCTGCGTATCATGCCCGAAAAACAGGGGAGAGAGCGATGCTGCGAAGCTGGACGCTTGCCGCGCTGCTTGCCGCCGGACCGGCGGCGGCGCAAACCGTGACGGTCGAGGCCGGGCCCGATGCGCAGGAACGGCTCCAGACCGCGCTGATCGAAGCGAAGCCCGGCAGCATAATTTGGATCGGCGCAGGGCGGTTCGAGCTGACCGACGGGCTCAGCCTCGATGTCGACCGGGTGACCGTGCGCGGCGCGGGACCGGACCAGACCGTGCTCAGCTTCAAGGGCCAGCTCGGCGCGGGCGAAGGGCTGCTGGTGACGTCGGACGACGTCGTGCTGCGCGGCTTCGCGGTCGAGGACAGCAAGGGCGACGGGATCAAGTCCAAGGGCGCCGACCGCATCGTCTACAAGGACATCCGAGTCGAATGGACCGGCGGGCCCAAGCAGACCAACGGCGCGTACGGCGTCTATCCGGTATCGAGCACGACGATCCTGATCGACGGCGTAGAAGTGAAGGGTGCGTCGGACGCTGGGATCTATGTCGGACAGTCCGAGCAGATCGTGGTGCGCAATTCGCGCGTATCGGGCAACGTCGCCGGGATCGAGATCGAGAACAGCCGCCACGCCGATGTCTTCGGGAATCTCGCCACCGGCAATACCGGCGGCATCCTGGTGTTCGACATGCCGAGCTTGCCCAAGATGGGTGGCGGCGAGGTGCGCGTGTTCGAGAACCGGGTGATCGACAACAACCAGGCCAATTTCGCGCCCAAGGGCAATATCGTCGCGACCGTGCCGCCGGGGACGGGCGTGCTGATCATGGCCAACGACAATGTCCATGTGATGCGCAACGAACTGTCAGGCAATGCCACTGCGAACGTGATGATCACCGCCTATCGCCAGAGCTATGACGATCCCAAGTTCAAGCCGGTGCCGACACGGATCATGGTTGCCGGGAACAAGCACGGCCGCGCAGGCTATGCGCCGGGCTTTCCGGGCGGCGATCAGGTTGCCGCTGCTCTGGGGGGCATGATCCCGCCCGTGCTTTGGGACGGCAGCGGTGATCCTGCCACGCTGCGGGTGCGCGACGGAGTGCCGGTGCTGAGCATGGGATTGCAGCAGGGCGCGCCGATCGAGACCGCCAAGCCCGCCCCGGTCGAGCTCAATGGTGCCGAGGCGCCGATTCCTGCAACAGTGGTGCTCCCCGCGGCGATGGAGGCGGCGGCCAAGTGAAGGCGCTCGCCGCGGCGGTGCTGCTGTTCTGTGCGGCGCTCGCCGGGCGGCCGGGTGACGTGAATGACGCGGCAATCACTGGCGAAGCATTGCCGGCCAGGCTCTCCGACTATGGCTTCTTCACCGATCTCGCCGGCGAGATCCCCGCGGCGCGGGTGACGCCCTATGATCTCGAGACGCAGCTCTTCTCGGATTACGCCGCCAAGCATCGCTATCTTTACGTTCCAGCGGGACAAAAGGCGCGGTACGACGCCGAGGCGGCGCTGGACCTGCCGGTGGGCAGCGCGATCATCAAGACATTCGGCTATCCGCAGCGCGGCAGGTTCAAGCCACTGGAAACGCGGCTGCTGCTGCGGCGTGCGAGCGGGTGGGTGGCGCTGCCCTATGTGTGGAACGCCGAAGGGAGCGAGGCGCTGCTCAAGCGCGCGGGGACTCGGATTCCGGTGACCTTCACCGATCCTTCCGGCGCGCCACGCAGCATCAGCTATGCCGTGCCCAACCAGAACCAGTGCAAGGACTGCCATGCGCTGTCCGGCGCGATCATGCCTATCGGAATGAAGGCGCGCTATCTCCATCACGACGGCCAGCTCGAGAAGCTGGTAGCCGCCGGTATGCTCGACCGGTCGCCGGGAGATGCGCCAAGGGTAGCGCGGTGGAACGATGCCAGAGCGCCGATCGAGGCGCGGGCGCGCGCCTATCTGGAGATCAACTGCGCGCATTGCCACAACCCAGCCGGTGCGGCGTCGAACTCGGGACTGTTCCTGGAACTGTCGCGCGCCGATCCGGTGGCGCTCGGCATCGGCAAGCGCCCGGTGGCAGCAGGACGCGGCAGCGGCGGGCGCGACTTCGCGATCGCGCCGGGCGATCCGGATGCTTCGATCCTGATCTATCGGATGGAAAGCACCGATCCGGGGGTCGCGATGCCCGAGCTAGGGCGGGCGACGGTGCACGCCGAGGGGGTGGCGCTGTTGCGCGAATGGATTGCTTCGATGCCGAAATCCAATGATGCACGTTAACGGGTGTCAGGAGAGCGTGTGCGCGTCGTAAGCTTGTCGGCAGAGGATGATTTCGAAGGCTGGCGCGATGCGGCGCGGGCACTGGCCGGCGCGCGTGTGGCGCCCTCCGACGTGGTCTGGCAGGTCGGCGACCGGCTCGCGGACCTGTTCGGCGACGAGGCAATGCTGCCCCCTGCCGCCCCCCGCGCGCTCCAGGTGCCCCGCGCGTTCCTGGATCTCGCCCAGACCGTCGTCCTCCATGGCGATCCCGAGCGTTTCGCTTTGCTCTACACGCTGCTGGCGAGCGGCCCGCGCCGAATAGACGACCGGGCCGATCCGTTGGTCCGCCGGCTCGAAGGGATGGCGCGCGAGGTGCGGCGCGACATCCATAAGATGCGGGCGTTCGTTCGCTTTCGCGAAGTGCAAGACGCGGATGGCGTGCGCTTTGTCGCGTGGTTCGAGCCCGAGCATCATATCGTGCGCGCCAATGCACGCTTCTTCGTCGAGCGCTTCGCGAACATGCGCTGGTCGATCCTGACGCCCGAATTGTCGCTGCACTGGGACGGCGAGGCGCTGGCCGAGGGGCCGGGCGCTTCGAAGGCCGATGCGCCAGGCGACGATCCGGTCGAAGACGTCTGGAAGACCTATTATGCGTCGATCTTCAATCCTGCGCGACTAAAGACCGGGGCGATGCTCAAGGAGATGCCGCGGAAATACTGGAAGAATATGCCCGAGACCGCACTGGTCAAGGAACTGATTGCGGGCGCGCGCCAGCGGGAGACGGCGATGGTGGCCAAGGCGCGCAGCGAGATCGGTGGCAATATCGAAGGCGCCTGGGCGGCACTGCGCGACGAGGCCGCGGATTGCACGCGCTGCCATCTCCGCAAGCATGCGACCCAGACCGTGTTCGGCGAAGGCCCCGTCGACGCGCGCCTGATGTTCGTCGGCGAGCAGCCCGGCGACCAGGAGGATTTGGCCGGGCGACCGTTCGTCGGGCCGGCGGGGCAGATGTTCGACAGCGCGATCGGCGCGGCCGGGATCGACCGCGATACGGTGTACGTCACGAATGCGGTCAAGCACTTCAAGTTCGAGCCGCGCGGCAAGCGGCGCATCCATTCCAAGCCCGATGCCGGCGAGATCCAGGCATGCCGCTGGTGGTACGAACAGGAACGGCTGCTGGTGAAGCCGGCGATGACGGTGGCGCTGGGCGCGACCGCGGCGCGGCAGATGCTGGGTAAGGTGGTGACGATCACCGCCGCGCGCGGGCGGATATTGGAGCTTCCCGACGGTGGGCGCGGCTGGGTGACGATTCACCCGAGCTTCCTGTTGCGTTTGCCGGACAAGGCGCGCGCGGAGGAGGAATATGCCGCTTTCGTCGAGGATCTAAAGGGCGCGATGAAGGCGCTGGGCTAACCCACCCTGCCCGTTCGTTTCGAGCGTAGTCGAGAAGCGGCAAAGTCACGTTCGGCCTCGGCTTCTCGACTTCGCTCGAAACGAACGGCGGTTTCAGAGCTTGTCCGGGTCCGGTCCCAGCCGCCCCTCGGGATCATTCAGCGTGTCGATCGTCGCGATGTCCTGATGGGTGAGCGACACCGCATGCGCCGCAAGGTTCGACGCAAGCCGCTCCCGCGACGAAGCCTTGGGAATCACGGCCAGCCCATGATGGAGGTGCCAGGCCAGGATCGCCTGCGCGGGAGTGCAGCCGCGCGCCTGCGCGATGCGGACGATTTCGGGATGCGACAGCAGCGTGCCCTGGCCAAGCGGGCCCCAGCTCTGCGTGACGATATCGTGCTCGGCATGGAAGGCACGGGCCTCGCGCTGCTGGAAGCCGGGGTGGAGCTCGATCTGGTTGAGCGCGGGGGCCACCCCAGTCGCGTCGATAATCGCGCGGAGATGGCCGGGTGAGAAGTTCGAGACGCCGATCGACTTGGCGCGCCCCTCGTCGCGCAGCCGCACCAGCGCCTTCCAGGTTTCGACATAAGTGCCGAGCGACGGCATCGGCCAGTGGATCAGATAGAGGTCGACGCTATCGCGCCCGAGCTTTTCGAGGCTCGTATCGAACGCCCGCAGCGTCGAGTCATGGCCCATGTCGCTGCGCCACAACTTGGTGGTGACGAAGATGTCGTCGCGGTCGCCCAAGCCCGCAGCGACGCCGCGCTCGTTGCCGTAGAAGGCAGCGGTATCGACCAGCTTGTAGCCGACCTCGAGCGCCGCGCGGGTGATCCGCCCCGCGTCGGCGTCGGGCACGAGATAGGTGCCAAAGCCGATCGCGGGGATCGTGCGGCCATCGTTCATCGTCAGCATATCGGGCATGTGCGCGGCTTAGCCGCGCGTCGCGCGCTCGGCAATCGCACGGACCTTTTCGGCACGGCCGGGCGCGAGCTTCTCGACCATCGCCCGGTAGCGCGCGACGGTCTCCGCGTCCGCACGTTCGGGCGAGCCGCTGTCGAAGGGCGGCGCAGGATCGTATTCTAGGCTCAGTTGGACGAACTTCGCATGTTCCTCGCCGCGGATCGCAGCGGTGAGCGTGAGGGCGAAGTCGATCCCCGCGGTCACGCCCCCGCCGCTAACCCGGTTGCGATCGAACACGACGCGCTCGGCCACCGGCTCAGCGCCGAACCAGGCAAGCTGGTCGCGCGACGCCCAGTGGCAGGCGGCGCGATAGCCGGTGAGCAGCCCGGCTGCGGCGAGGAGCAGCGCTCCGGTGCACACGCTGGTCACCCATTGCGCCGTCCCGGCGACCTGCCGGAGCCAGGCAAGCGTCGTCTCGTCCTCCATCGCCGCGACGGTGCCGAAGCCGCCGGGGACGCAGAGGATGTCGGTGCGCGGCACCTGCGCGAAGGCCGCGGTGGGCAGCAGCGCGAACTGCGCGTCGGTGAGAACCGGATCGCGCGTCTTGGCGACCAGGTCGAGCTTCACATCGCCCAGCCGCGACAGCACCTGCGCGGGCCCCGTGAGATCGAGCTGGGTGAGATTGGGATAGAGCAGGAAGGCGATATGGAGCGGCGCGACTTCGGACAAGGTTTCCTCCAGCACTGCGCAGCTGCCCAATCCGGCTCCCTCGAAGCTCCATCCCAGCGCTAGTCACGCGGATGCGGCAAGGTTATGCCGCACCCAGTCGCCGTGCAAGCTCAGCCGCCGAGCGCCTGCCGCGTCCTGGCGCCGACGATGCCATCGGCGCCCAAGCCGTGCTGCTTCTGGAACGCAATCACTGCGTTCTTGGTCGCCGGGCCGAAATCACCATCGGGGGTGACGCCGAGCTTGCCCTGCAGCCATTTCACGTCCTCGCCCTCGTCGCCCATCTTGAGCGTGCGCTGGGTGCCCTCGGTGCGCGGCGGGGCGATCGAATGCAGCGTATAGGCGGCCGCCAGCTTGGCGTCGTAGCGGTTCTTGAGATAGGCCGGGCCGTTATAGCCTCGCGCGAAGCCGGCCCAGTCGCGCCGGCACAGCTCGTCGTCGAGCTTGTTGAGCTGGACGAAGCTCACGAACGCCTTGAGGTGATCGTCCTCCGAATTGCACATGCCGCGGCAGAATGCCTCGACATCCGGCGAGCCGAGCGACGTGGCGTGATACCCCATGATCTGGAAGGCGCCCCAGCTCGCCGATTCGAGCGCCGCCTTGCGATCGAGCGCGGCAGCGGCGAGCAGCCGGTCATATTCGGCGGCACCGCCTTTGTACCCGCCGGGATCGCGCGACGAGATGTCGGGGTGCGAGGCGTCGAACCTGCCGCCGGTGCGCTTGCTGAAAACGTGCCGCTCGAACAGGATCTTGGGACGGGTGTCGGGCAGGAAGCCGCCGCGGCTCTCGACATCGATCACCGCCTTCACGGCGGCAACGTCGCAGCCTATATCGTCGGCGGCCTTCTGGATGGCGCCCTCGCTGAAACGCGTGGCTGGTCCGGTAAATTCGGTCATCGCTCACTCCCCCAAATGCGCTGAAAGCACCGGCAGTTTCCGGAAGGATGCGATTCCCTGCAGCCATCCTATCCGCGCGGGGCGGCGGGGCAAGACCTATTCTGCGACCAGGGCGGCGAAGGGCGGAAGCAGATCGGCGGTGGCGCCGTTGACTGCCTCGATCACGCGGCGTCCGCGCAGATGGTCGGGCATCGCCAGCGGCTGTGCGCCGAGGTTGAAGGCGCAGACCAAAGTCTGGCCAGGCGCCTGCCGCTCGAACACCAGCAGCGCCTCGCCGGCTTCGCGGATGATGATCGTGCCGGCCATCAGCGCGGGGCTCGAATGGCGCAACGCGATCAGGCGGCGAGTGAGGTTGAGCAGCGATTCGGCATCGGCTTCCTGCCGATCGACGGCGAGCGCGGCATGATCGGCACCGACCGGGAGCCAGGGCTTGCCGGTGGTGAAGCCCAACGCGGGGGCGCCGGACTGCCAGGGGAGCGGCGTGCGAACGCCATCGCGGCTGAGGGTGAGCGGCCAATTGGCGATCGCCTCGGGATCCTGGAGGTCGGCGAAACCGATCTCGACCTGTGTCAGCCCCAGCTCCTCGCCCTGGAACAGGATCGCATTGCCGCGCAGCGCGAGCAGAAGCAGCATCTTCATACGCGCGAAGGCAGCGCGATGCGCGGCGCCGACCCAGCGCGAGACGGCGCGGGGAGCGTCGTGATTCTCGAACGCCCAGCTCGGCCAGCCCATGCCGGGCTCGGCCGGCCAGCCCGCAGCGGCATCGCGAACCAGCGCGGGAGTCAGCCGATCGGCGTAGAGAAAGGCGAAGCTGTACGCCGAATTGAGCCGGTGCTCGCCGGTGGTGAACGCGTGCATCTCAGCCTCGGGATTGGGCCCGCCGACCTCGGCCACGGTGAAGCGGCCGCCATAGCTGTCGGTCAGTGCGCGGATCCGTTCGAGGAACGCCGGGATGTCGGCATGGCTCTGATTGTAGAGGTGCTGTTGGAAATCGAAGCTGCGCGTCCGCGGCTTGCCGGTGTCGGGCGCGGGCGGGTTATCGCGTAGCTGCGGATCGTGCATCGAGAAGTTGAGCGCGTCCAAGCGGAAGCCGTCGACGCCACGATCGAGCCAGAACTTCGCCGTCGCCAGCGTCGCGTCCTGGACTTGCGGGTTGTGGAAGTTGAGGTCGGGCTGCTCGCGCAGGAAATTGTGGAGGTAATATTGGCCGCGGCGCGCGTCCCAGGTCCAGGCCGGGCCGCCGAATACCGACTGCCAGTTGGTCGGCGGCGAGCCATCCGCCTTGGGATCGGCCCAGACATACCAGTCGGCCCTGGGATTGTCGCGCGACGACCGGCTTTCCTTGAACCAGCAATGCTCGTCCGAGCTGTGCGAATAAACCTGGTCGATCAGCACCTTGAGCCCGAGCGCGTGCGCGCGAGCGACCAGCGCGTCGAAATCGGCAAGCGTGCCGAAGATCGGGTCGACGTCGCAGAAATCGGCGATGTCGTAGCCGAAGTCGCGCATCGGCGAGGTGAAGAAGGGCGACAGCCAGATCGCATCGACGCCCAAGGAGGCGACATGATCGAGTCGCGCGGTGATCCCGGCGAGGTCGCCGACGCCGTCGCCGTTCGAATCGGCGAAGCTGCGCGGATAGATCTGGTAGATTACCGCGCCGCGCCACCAATCGCGGATGTCGACTTCGTGCTTGCGGGCGAGTTTGTTCATTGCGGCTTTCCGGCAGCGCAGACGGCATAGCCGAACGCGGGTACTGACAAGGTAAGGCTCCCTGGCGCGGCGGGCGCGGCCGGGCAGGTGCCGGTGAGCGCAGTGAAGGCGCCCGAGCGAGGGTCGACTTCGACATTGCCCGACCAGGCGGTGGCGCTCGAATTGAACGCGATCAGGATTTCGGCACCAGTGCCGGGATCGAAGCGCGAGACCGCGAACAGCCCGGGCTTGTCGCTGGCAAAGCGGAGCACCTGCCGGCCGCGGGTCAGCGCAGGGTGCGCGCGGCGGAGCTTCGAGAGCTTGGCGATCTCACGGAACAGCGGATGACCGGTGTCGAAATTGGCGACGGCATTGGTCTTGTCGGTGCCGAGCAACAGGTTGTCGTTGTAGTCCGCGGTCTTGCTCGCAAACATGCCTTCGCGCGCCGACTGGTCGTCGCCGTCGCCGATGAAGCCCTGCTCGTCGCCGGAATAGATCGTCGGCACGCCGCGCAGCAGCAGGAGCATTGCATGCGCGAGGCGAGTGCGGGCGAGAAGCTCGGATGGGCTGGCATCGGGGAGCGCCTTGCGGATGAAGTACGCCGCTCGGCCCTGATCGTGATTGCCGATGAACGTCGGGAGCCGCAGCGCCGTCGCGGCGCCGCCTTCGTAGAGGGGGTCGGCGGCGAACACCGTGGCGAGCTTGTCGGTCCCCTCCCCTGCGCTGACCGCATTGACCGCGCGGGCGAAGGCGAAGTCTAGGACGGTGGGCAGCTTGTCCACCCGCGTGTGGCGTGCGAGTGCGGCGGGATCGGGATCGGCGACTTCGCCGAAGATGTGGAAGTTCGGGATATGATTCGCCCTGGCGCGCGCTTCGATCGCGGGGACGAAGGCGGTCCAGAATTCGGGGTTCACGTGCCGCGCGGTGTCGATGCGGAAGCCGTCGATGCCGAAGCGATCGATCCAGCCGCCGAAGATCTCGATCATCCCCTTGATAACGCGTGGATTCTCGGTCGCGACATCATCGAGCCCGGCGAAATCGCCCATCGTCGAGCTTTCGCCCGCGAAGGTCGAGTTGCCGCGATTGTGGTAGTAGATCGGATCGTTGAGCCAGGCGGGGACCTTCACGTCCTTCTCCGCCGCGGGCACGAAGGGTGTGTAGGCGTAGTCGGAACGGGTCAGTTTTGCGAAGTTTTGAGCCGTTTGGACGCTATCGCCGGCGAATCCGTCGTTGATCGCGTCGCCCGCCACGCCGCCTTTGCGCGCATAGGGATAGTCCGCGCGAGACCGGTACGCACAATCGCCGCATTCGCGATACTGGATCACGTCCGCCGTGTGATTGACGATGATGTCCATATAGACCTTGATCCCGCGGGCATGCGCGGCGTCGACCAGGGCCTTGAATTCGGCATCGGTGCCGAGATGCGGATCGACGCGGGTAAAATCGGTCACCCAATAGCCGTGATAGCCCGCCGATTCCTGGCCCTTGGGGCCCTGGACGGGCTTGTTCCTGAAGATCGGGCCGACCCAGATCGCGGTGGCGCCGAGCGCCTCGACATAATCGAGCCGCCTGGTCAGGCCCTTCAAGTCGCCGCCGTGGTAGAAGCCCTTGTGCGTGGGGTCGAAGCCGGTGACGAGGCGGTCGCCTTTCAGCCCCCCGCGATCATTGGCCGTGTCGCCATTCTCGAAGCGATCGGGGAGGAGGAAATAGACGACCTCGTCCTCGGGCAGGCGGTCGCGATAGCTTTGCGCGGCGGCCGGGGTGGCGAGCAACGCGGCGAGGAGGAGAGCGAGTTTCATGCGGCGATTTCCTCGCGGGCGGCGCAGTGCTGGCGGATGAAGGCGGCGTGATCGGGCATCTGCGCGACTTCGCGGGCGATGAGCTTGGCGAGCAGGTCGAGATATTCGGCGAGGTCGGCGCGCAAGGGCTGGTCGGCGAGCGGGTGATAGCCCTCTGCCACGATCCCCTGCCCGGCGAGCACCTGGAGCCAGGCGACTTCGCTGAACAGATCGGCTTCCTCGCGAACGATCTGTCCGCACGCGCGCCATAGATCGATCTTTTGCGCGAGGCCTTCGGGCAATGGCGTCTCACGGCGCGCGCGCCAGAAGGGTTCGTCGCGGTCGTTGGCCCAATAATGGAGGATCAGGAAGTCGCGGATTCGGTCGATTTCCTGGTGGGCCTGGCGATCGTATTCGGCGCGCTGGGCGTCGGTGATGCGACGGCCGGGGAGCAGCTTGAGGATGCGTTCGATCCCCGACTGGATCAGGTGGATGCTGGTCGATTCGAGCGGCTCGAGGAACCCGCTCGACAGCCCGACCGCGATGACATTGGCCTGCCAGAAGGCACGGCGCTTGCCCGTAGTGAAGCGCAGCGGCCGCGGATCGGCGAGCGCGGGGCCGTCGAGATTGGCGAGGAGCCGCCCAGCGGCTTCGTCGTCTGACAGGTGCGCGCTGGCATAGACCAAGCCGTTGCCGGTGCGATGCTGGAGCGGGATGCGCCATTGCCAGCCGGCGGCGTGCGCGGTGGCGCGCGTGTAGGGCGTGAAGTCCTCGGCCCGCGCGCTTGGCACCGCCATCGCGCGGTCGCAGGGCAGCCAGTGCGACCAATCCGCATAGTCCACACCGAGCGTCTCGCCGATCAGCAGGGCCCGGAAGCCGGTGCAGTCGATGAACAGGTCGCCGGCGATCTCGCGCTCGCCATCGATACGCAGCGCGGTGAGATCGCCGCTCTCGCCGTCGCGCAGAACCTCGATGATGCGGCCCTCATGCCGCACGACGCCGCGCGCCACGGCATAGTCGCGCAGGAAGCGGGCATAGAGACCGGCGTCGAAATGGAAGGCATAGGGCATTTCGGGCAGCATCGCCGCCGTACGCGCCAGGCCGCGCTGCATCCGGTTGGCGAGCGCGGCGGCATTGTTGAGCGCATAGGCGGCGAGCGGCTGCGCGACGCCCTCGCCACGCCCGCGCAGCCAGCTGTGCTGGAACGGCACGCCGCCATTGGGGCGCCCGACCTCGCCGAAGGCATGCATATAGCGCGCGCCCTTCGTCCAGCCGACGAACTCGATGCCCAGCTTGAAGCTTGCCTGAGTCGCGGCGATGAACGCGTCTTCGTCGATGCCCAAACCCGCATTGAACATGCGGATCTGCGGGATCGTCGCCTCGCCGACACCGATCGTGCCGATTTCGTCGGACTCGACGAGCGTCACGGCAAAGCCGGGGCCGAGGAAGCGGACGAGCGCCGCGGCGGTCATCCACCCCGCGGTGCCGCCCCCGACCACGACGATGCGATACGGTTCGGACGCCATGCTACGCCTCCGCGCCCGACCCGTCAGAACTTGTACGTGATGCCGAGATAATAGTCGCGACCGTAGCGCTGATATTCGCGCGCGAGCCGCGGGTCGCCCGCCTCGGTGGTTACGAACGGCGCGTCGGTGATGTTCTTGGCCTGCGCGAGGATCGAGAAGCCCGCCAGCGGGCCGCTGGTGAACTCGTAGCCGATCTGCGCGTCGAGCACGCCCTCGGCCTTGCCGGTGCGGTATTCGGGGTTGGCCGAAAGGCCGGCCAGCTCGGCGAGGAATTCGTCGCGCCAGCGATAGGTGGCGCGCGCCTGGAAGCCGTTCTTCTCGAAATAGGCGGTGCCGGTGCCGATCCATTTGGACTGGCCGGGCAAGGTTACGGCCGCATTATTGGCATAGACGATCTTGCTGTCGACATAGGAGCCGCTGGCGAAGATCCCGAAGCCGTCGAGCGCCTGGCTGAACACGCTGAAGGGCAGCGATGCGGTCGCCTCGACGCCGAGAATCTCGCCGCGACCGGTGTTGGCGGGTGCCCTGACCAGCCCAAACTGCGCATTCTGCGCCACCACGATCGCCCGCTGCGGCGCCGGGAGCACCGAGAGCAGCGGCGTGAAATCGTAGAGTACGCTGTTGTTGGGATCGACGAAGTCGGTGAGGTGCTTGAAGAATCCGGTCAGTGCCAGATAGCCGCCCCCGGCGAAATATTTCTCGAACGAGACGTCGATATTGGTCGACTTATAGGGCTTCAACGCGAAATTGCCGCCTTCCGAGCTGAACGGGCTGTTCTGCGGCGCGCTGCCGAGACCGATCTTTGCGAAATCGATATTGACGGCCTGGGTAATGCGTTCCTGATCGAGGCGCGGGCGGACCATCGTCTGCGCGGCGCCGAGCTTGATGTAGAAGCCGTCCTGAAGCTCGACGCTGAACGTCGCCGAGGGCAGGAAGTTGGTGTAGCTCGTCTCGTCCTCGACCGGCGAAGTGGTGACGACGCCGCTGTCGAGCGCCGCGATCGCGCCCGACGAGCCCTGCTTGGTGTGGATCACCTGGAGCCCGAGCGAACCCTTCAGCGCCTTGCCGCCGACGATGCCGTCGATCGCCAATTTCGCATAGCCCGTCAGCACCTTTTCGGTGATGACGTTGTCGCGGACCAGCGAGCCCGGGCGGCCGTCGAACGCCGAGGCCATGAGCGCATAGACCTTGAGCGGATCGTAGGTCAGCATCTTGGGCACGCCGAGATAATCGAGCGAGACCTGCTCATCGAGCAGCGCATCGGCGGGCACCGGCATGCTGGTCGGCGTGCCGCTGGCGATCGTGCAATTGGTGCCGGCGCCCTTGGGGCAGAGGAAATAGGATTTGTAGCGGCTCTGCTTCTCGCGGCGGCTGTAGTTGGCGCCGATCTCCCATCGGTTGAAGATGCTGCCGTTGATCTCGCCGTTGAAGCCGGCGCGCAGCGACTTCAAGTCATCGGTGAAGTCGGGGCGATTGAGGAAGCCGGTCTGCGCCACCGTCTGGGTGCCGTTGAAGCCCCAGCCACGCGGATCGGTGAGGCTGATGATGCCGGTGTTGGTGTAATCGAGCGTCGGGACGATGTCGTACGTGCCGTCGTCGTTATGGGTGATGCGGATCGTGTCCTTGGCGCCCGACTGGTTGTAGCCGGTGCCCGAATAGGTCTCGAGCAGGAAATCAGTGCGGGTGGCGCGGCTCCAGCTGGCGTCGACGACGAAGTTGATCGTATCGCTGAGGCGCAGTTCGTTGTTCCAGCCGAGCGAGAGGTTCTCGGCGGTGCGCTTGTTGTAATCGTTGCGCTGGACCGCGACGACATTGGTCAGCGTCGCTTCGGTGACGAGGCCGTCGACCACGGTGTAGCCCGGCTGGATGACCGCGTTCGAGCCCCAGGTCGGCGCGATCGGGAATTCGATCCCGCGCAGCCGCTGGACTTCCTCGAAGTTCGAATAGAGCACGTCGAAGGTCGAGTGGAAATTCTCGCTCGGCTGCCACTCGACCGTCGCGACGCCGCCATAGCGCTTGAGCACGCTCGACTGGACATAGGGCTTGGCGCCGCCGAGGAAGAGATTGCCGCCGGCCAGCGGCTCGGCGGGGAAGCCCCAGGCGGCATAGCGCTCGTTCTGAGTGGGCGTGCTCTGCGCCGACAGGCCGATCGCGATGCCGAGCGTGTCATTGGCGAACTTGTCTACGAAGGTCGCCGAGGCGCGGTAGCCGTAGCGCGAGCCGTCGGGGTTGAGCTTGTCCTTCTCGTTCATCTGGCCGCGCGCGGCGACGACGAAAGCGCGCTTCGAATCGAGCGGGCGGAGCATGCGCAGGTCGACCGTGCCCGCGATGCCCGCGGCGACCAGCGACGCGTCGGCCGACTTGTAGACATTGACGTTCTTGAAGAATTCGGACGGGTATTGATCGTATTCGACGCCGCGATTGTCGCCGACGGTGACCTGCTCGCGGCCGTTGAGCAACGTGGTCGAGAAATCGGGACCAAGGCCGCGGATCGACAGGCGCTGGTCGCGGCCCTCGAGGCGCTGCGCGGTTACGCCGGGCAGACGCGCGAGCGAGTCCGCGATCGACACGTCGGGAAGCTTGCCGACATCCTCGGCAGTGATCGAATCGACGATCATCGCCTGGTTGCGCTTGATCGCCGCCGACGAGGCGAGCGAGGCACGGATGCCAGTGACGACGATGTCGCCGGCCTCTTCTTCCTGGACGGGTTCGGCGGAGGGCGCATCCTGCGCAAAGGCCGGCGCGGCGAATGCGAATGCGAGCGCCGCGGCAAGTGCCCGGCTGCTTGCCCCAAGCGCCATGCGGCCACGATAGGTGTCGATCAAAGTCCTTCTCCCCTAATCCGCGCGTCCTCCGGGCTCTGGCGGCCGGGTCGGTTCGAATGCGCATCTGTTACGGGCGAGATTAGTGCCCGCCGTCGCCCCGCACTTCTTCCGAAACACCTGCGCTCGACCAGCGCGCCACATACGTATTCAATGGCGAAGCGGACGCGGCGTGGCGCATTTGCATCACCCTTGGCGTTGACGGCGGCGGCGATCTGCGGTCTGCATATTATGCGAAGCGGCAGGAGACCGCGCGCGGGAAGGGATAGCCGGGGCCATGCAGCGCAAACCCACTTCGTTCGACATCGCCCAGCTCGCCGGGGTCTCGCAGCCGACGGTGTCGCGCGCGCTGCGCGGCGAGATAGGCGTCAATCCGGCGACGCGGATGCGGATCGAATCGATCGCCCGCCAGCTGAACTACCGCGTCGACAAGGCGGCATCGAACCTGCGCACGCGGCATTCGCAGACGCTGGCGCTGCTGTTCTTCGAGGATCCGACCGCCGACGATTCGCTGATCAACCCGTTCTTCCATTCGATGCTCGGATCGATCATCCGCGCCTGCGCCGAGCACGATCACGACCTGCTGATCAGCTTCCAGCAGCTGTCGAGCGACTGGCACCATGATTACGAGGATTCGCGCAAGGCCGACGGGATCATCCTGCTCGGCTATGGCGATTACGAGCTCTATCGCACGCGGCTGCGCGCGCTGGAGGACGCGGGGACGCATTTCGTACGCTGGGGATCGGTCCAGTCCGAAGCCTCGGGGCTGACCGTGGGGTGCGACAATCATGGCGGCGGCCGGGACGCGACGGCGCATCTGCTCGGGCTCGGGCGGCGCAACATCGCCTTCCTGGGCAGCGCGTCGAGCCATTATCCCGAATTCCACGATCGCTATCGCGGGCATGTCGCAGCGCTCAAACAGGCGGGGATCATCCCGCGGCCGCGGCTCCAGTTCGACGCGATCACCACCGAGGAGGCGGGTGCCGCCGCGGCGCAGGCGCTGCTGGACAGCGGCGAGACCTTCGACGCGATATTGGCGGCGAGCGACCTGATCGCGATCGGCGCAATGCGTGCACTCCAGGAGGCCGGGCGGACGATCCCCGGCGATGTCGCGGTGGTCGGGTTCGACGACATTCCCGCCGCGAGCAGCGCGGTGCCGCCGCTGACCACGGTGATGCAGGACCCGCGGCTCGCCGGACGGAAGCTGGTCGAGACGCTGATCGGGCGGATCCGCGAGGAACCGGTGGGGTCGGCGCTGCTGCCGACGAAATTGGTCGTGCGCAAGTCCTGCGGGTCTTGAGCGTGCGAACCGAGAAGCCGCGCCAGTCCCTCGCGGGCCTCTGGAACATCAGCTTCGGCTTTTTCGGCATCCAGATCGGCTTCGCGCTGCAGAACGCCAATATGAGCCGGATCTTCCAGACCTTCGGTGCCAAGATCGACGACCTGCCCTGGCTATGGGTGGCGGCGCCGCTGACCGGGCTGCTCGTCCAGCCGGTAATCGGGCATCTGAGCGACCGCACCTGGCTCGGCCGGCTCGGGCGGCGGCGGCCCTATTTCCTGGCCGGCGCGCTGCTCGCCGCAGCGTCGCTGTTCGCGATGCCGGGGGCCTCGGCGTTGCTGTTCGCGGCGGTGCTCCTCTGGGTCCTCGATGCGTCGCTCAACGTCTCGATGGAGCCGTTCCGCGCGTTCGTCGGCGACATGCTGCGCAAGGACCAGCACGCCGCGGGCTATGCGATGCAGACCGCGTTCATCGGCGCGGGGGCGGTGGTGGGGTCGATCTTCCCCTGGGCACTCGAGCATCTCGGCGTCTCGAACGCGGCGCCGCCGGGCGACATCCCCGACACGGTGCGCTTCGCCTTCTGGTTCGGCGGGGCGGCGCTGTTCCTGTCGGTGCTGTGGACCGTGGTGACGACGCGCGAATACGATCCCGCGGCGATGGCGGCGTTCGACGGGCCGGCCGATGCGCAGGACGATGCGCCGACCCTGGCGACGCGCAGCTACGCCGCCAGCCTGGTCTGGCTCGCCGCGGGCGCCTTGGTGGTCTGGGCGGTTGGGCAGGCGGGGCTCGAGAAGGAAGTCTATCTGCTCGGCGCGCTTCTGATCGGCTATGGGCTCGCCAGCGCTGCGGCGATCGGCCTCGCCCGCGCCGGGTCGCCGGCCAATATGCTGAGCAGCATCGTCGGCGACTTTGCCGGGATGCCGGTGCTGATGAAGCGGCTGGCGGTGGCGCAGTTCTTCAGCTGGTCGGCGCTGTTCATCATGTGGATCAACACCACGCCGATCGTGACGCAGGTCTTCTACGCCGCCGCCGACGCGACCGACCCGCGCTACCAGGCCGGGGCCAATTGGGTCGATGCGCTGTTCGCCACGTATAACGGCGTCGCGGCGGTCGCGGCGCTGACGCTCCTGCCCTTCCTGTCGGCGCGGATCGGCCAGGCGCGGACGCATATCGTCGGACTGCTCTGCGGCGCGGCGGGCTATGCCAGCTTCTTCGCGATGCCCGACCGGCACTGGCTGCTGCTGAGCGAAGTCGGGATCGGCGTGGCCTGGGCGTCGATCCTGGCGATGCCCTATGCGATCCTGGCGTCGAGCCTGCCGCAGAGGAAGCTCGGCATCTATATGGGGCTGTTCAACGTCTTCGTGGTGGTGCCGCAACTGCTCGTCGCGACCGCGATGGGATCGCTGATGAAGGCCTTCTTCCCCGGCGAGCCGATCTGGACGATGGCGTTCGCGGCAGCGACGCTGGTGCTCGCCGCGATGGCGATGCTCCCGGTCGATCGGATGATGCGCCGTTTGCGCTAGGACAATTCGCCTCATGGCGGCGACGGTGCGCGACGCCTACATCACGCCGGGGCAATTGAAAGGACAGAACATGCCCAGTGACCGTGCCAAGGCCTGGAGCGAATTCCGCCGGATGATTTTCTGGATCGCTTTCGCCGGCGTGCTGATGGTGATCGGTGCGCTGTGGTATCTGTCGCTCTACGACGCGCTCTATCCTTCGGCGATCGCCGCGACGATCGGCGGGGTCTTCCTCTCGACGCTGCTCGGCTGCGGGCTGTTCGCCGCCGCCTTCTTCAGCGACAAGAGCGGCCACGACGACAATGTCGGCAACGCCGCGCACCATGAGCGCGAAGACTGAGCCGCGCCATACGAAACCTTTCGTTTCCTCGGGGCGGCTTGATCCACGCGGCGCCAGACGCCACATGGCATGCATGCTGATCGAGACCGAAGCCACGCCCAACCCGGCCACGCTCAAATTCCTTCCCGGCCGCACGGTGATGGATGCGGGCACCCGCGACTTCGCCAGCCCCGAGGAAGCCGAGGCGTCGCCGCTGGCCAGCGCATTGTTCGCGTTCGGCGACGTGACCGGCGTGTTCTTCGGCCGCGACTTCATCTCGGTGACGATCGCCCCGGGCGTCGACTGGCGCGACCTCAAGCCCGACGTGCTGGCGATCCTGCTCGATCATTTCTCGGCCAACATGCCGCTGTTCGCCCCCGGCTCGGCCGCGGGCTTCTCGGTCCCGCCCGAGAGCGCCGATTTCGGCGACGACCCCGAGGATGCCGAGATCGTCGCGCAGATCCGCGAGTTGATCGAGACGCGCATCCGCCCGGCCGTGGCGAACGACGGCGGCGACATCGTCTATCGCGGGTTCGACCAGGGCAAGGTCTATCTCCAGATGCAGGGCGCCTGCGCCGGATGCCCCTCGTCGAGCGCGACGCTCAAGAACGGCATCGAGCAACTGCTCAAGCACTACGTTCCGGAAGTCACCGAAGTCCGCGCGGTCTAGGCCGCGTAACCCCGAAAGGATTGCACATGGGCCGACCCCTCGACGATGCGGGGCTGGATACGATCTTTCGTACCGCGCGCACCTATAACGGCTATGACGATACGCCCGTCACCGACGCCGACATTCGCGCTATTTACGATCTGGTGAAGATGGGGCCGACTTCGGTCAACCAACAGTCGGCGCGCTTCGTCTGGATCACTAGCCAGGAAGGCAAGGACAAGCTCGCCGACCTCGCGACCGGCAGCAATCCCGACAAGATCCGCAAGGCACCCGCCACCGTGATCATCGGCATGGACCTGGGCTTCCACGAGGAACTGCCCTGGCTGTTTCCGCATGCGCCTGAAGCCAAGAACTGGTTCGCGGACGACAAGGCGCGCCATGACCACGCCTTCCGCAATTCCTCCCTCCAGGGCGCGTACCTGCTGATCGCGGCGCGCGCGCTCGGCTTCGATACCGGTCCCATGTCGGGATTCGACAATGCCAAGGTTGACGCGGCGTTCTTCAGCGACCAGCCCAATCTGAAGTCGAACTTCATCTCAACGCTGGGCCATGGCGATCCCTCCACCATCTTCGGGCGACTTCCCCGTCCCGAATTCGATCAGTTCAACCGCGTCGTCTGACGCATTGATCACGCTCGTTATCGAGACCGCGACTGCCGCCTGTTCGGTAGCGCTGCTTCAGGGCGGCGACGTCATCGGCCACGCGCACGACGTGGTCGGGCGCGGCCATGCCGAGCGGCTGGTGCCGATGATCGCGAGCCTGCCGGGCGAGGGCCGCGCGCCGCGCATCCTCGTCGATGTCGGGCCCGGCAGCTTCACCGGGGTGCGCGTCGGGCTTGCCGCGGCGCTGGGACTGGGCATCGGCTGGCAGGCCGACGTGGCCGGCTATTCGTCGCTCGCCCTGCTCGCCGCGGCGGGATTCGCTGCGCATCCGGAATGGCCCGTAGTTGCCGTGATACTCGAAGGCGGCCACGGTGAAGTCTTCATGCAGTCGTTCACGGCATCGCCGCTCACGCCTGAAGGCCCGCTCCAATCGCTGACCCCCGCGGCGGCATTGGCGGCGCTCGGCCGGCGGCCCGGCATTGGTCGCGGAGTGCGTCACCTCGCCGCGCTCGATCCCGCCGCCACCCTGATCGACACTCTCCCAGATGCCGCCGATGCGCGGCTGCTCCCCCTCGAGCTAACTGCGCTGCCCGCCCGGCCGATCTATGGGCGGGCGCCCGACGCCAAGACGCTGGCGGAGCGCGGCCTCGCATGAGCGGCACGGTCAACCTCACCGAGCTGCGCGAAGGCGGCCCCCAGGATCTGGCCGACGTCAGCCGGATCATGGCCGACGCTTTCGACCCGCGCTTCGGCGAGGCCTGGACCAGCGCGCAGTGCATGGGAATGCTCTCGCTCCCCGGCGTGTGGCTGGTGATCGCGAGCCTGGAGAGCAACGACGTGGGCTTCGCGCTGGCACGATCGACCGGCGAGGAAGCCGAACTGCTGTTGCTGGCGACCCGCCCCGCGGCACGCCGTCGCGGTGTTGCCGGAGCATTGCTGCGCGCCATAGTTGCGGAAGCACAAGCACGCGGAGTCAGTCAGTTACATCTCGAGGTTCGCTCGGGAAACGATGCCGTGTGGCTATACCGTCGCGAAGGTTTCGAGAAGGTCGGCGAGCGTAAGAACTATTACAGGGGCAAGATGGGCCAAGCGTTCGACGCCCATACCTATGCGCGCGAGCTTCGCTGATTTTTTCCGTAACTGAGGGTTAACGACTTGCCATTGCCCTATGATGGTCCGATAGGGTGATCGCAGGCGACGGAAACAGTCGTCGCTAAAATTGGGTCGAAAGGTTTATGATGGAAAGTTCAGCCGACATTCAGGAAACTATCGTGACGCTCACCGCGGATATTGTCGCAGCGCACGTCAGCAACAATAGCGTTGCAGTTTCCGATCTTCCCGTTCTCATTCAGAATGTTCATGGTGCGTTGACTGGCCTTGGCCGCGCAGCTGCCGAGCCTGAAGTGAAGCAGGAGCCGGCTGTTTCGATCCGTTCTTCGGTAAAGCCGGACTATATCGTCTGCCTCGAGGACGGTAAGAAGCTGAAAATGCTCAAGCGCCACCTGATGACCCATTATCAGATGACGCCGGAACAGTATCGCGCGAAGTGGAACCTTCCCGCCGACTATCCGATGGTCGCGCCGAACTATGCCGAGCAGCGCCGCACGCTCGCCAAGAAGATCGGTCTGGGCACCAAGCGCCGCAAGCGCTGAGCCCGTTCGCCGCAACGGACATTTCGAAAGCCGGCCGCGAAGAAACTCGCGGCCGGCTTTCTGCCTCTTTCCCCTCGCGCGCAATGCCGTTACATCGGCGCCATGCCGCGCAAAATTGATCTCGAACAACTCTGCCACGATAAGGGACTGCGGATCACCGAGCAGCGCAAGGTGATCGCTCGCGTCCTCTCCGATGCGGAGGACCATCCCGACGTCGAAAAGGTCTATGAGCGCGCCTCGGCGATCGACCCGGGCATCTCGATCGCGACGGTGTATCGCACCGTCCGGCTATTCGAGGAAGCCGGTATCCTCGACCGCCATGATTTCGGCGACGGCCGCGCGCGCTACGAGCCTGCGCCCGAAGCGCATCACGACCATCTGATCGACGTCGAATCGGGCAACGTGATCGAATTCGTCGATCCCGAGCTCGAGCTGCTCCAGAAGCAGATCGCCGAACGCCTCGGCTTCCGCCTGGTCGATCACCGCATGGAACTCTACGGCGTCGCACTCGATCGCAAGGCGTAGGGCTGTTGCCCGGAGCCTTCTCACAAAGGCGTAAGCGCTCCAACCGTTCGCACTGAGCTTGTCGAAGTGCGCCTAGCCACAAGGGACGAACGCCGTGGATAGCCGCCCTTCGACAAGCTCAGGGCGAACGGATACTGGTGCCGACCGCCGCGCCGAAACCGCCGACGGCATTCCGACCCGGCTGACCGCAATCGAACAGCTTCGCCTGTGGAGTCGCGTCGCGCTGTTGCTGCTCGCCGTGCTCAGCCATGTACCGATGCACTATCTGTGGCGGCTGCTGCGGCTGCCCTCGCCCTGGCCGCGCTGGTTCCTCGGGCGCGCGGCGTGGATCGCGGGCGCGCGGGTATCCAAGATCGGCGTGCCACTGCGCCGCGACGTGTTCTACGTTTCGAACCATCTGAGCTGGATCGACATCCTCGCGCTGGGCGGGGCGAGCGGCACCGCGTTCGTCGCGAAGGCAGAGATCGGCGCCGCACCGGTGGTCGGCTGGCTCGCCGGGCTCAACCGCACCGTCTATGTCAAGCGCGAGAACCGGCTGGGCGTCGCAGACCAGATCAACCAGTTGCGCGACGCGCTCGCCGACAATTGGGCGATCACGATCTTTCCCGAAGGCACGACCACCGACGGCAAGTCGCTGCTGCCGTTCAAGACGCCGATGCTGCGCGTGCTCGAGCCGCCGCCGCCTGGCGTGATGGTCCAGCCGGTGCTGCTCGATTATGGCGCGGCGGCCGAGGAGATCGGCTGGATCGGCCAGGAGCGTGGGCTCAACAACGCCAAGCGCATCCTCGCGCGCAAGGGCGGTTTCGCGCTGCGGGTACACTTCCTCGAACCCTTCTTTCCGGCGGACTTCCCCGGCCGCAAGGCGATCGCGGCAGAGAGCCGGCGGCGGATCGAGGCAGCGCTGGTCGAGGCGCTGGGCCATCCGCTGCGCCCGTTCCGCTATGCCGAGGAAGCGATCGGGTACAAGCCGACGGCCGCCTCCAAATCCCAACCGTCACGCTGAACTTGTTTCAGCGTCCAACGCGCCGCTGCTACAAGCGCCCAGCGATCTCCAGCGCAGGCGTAGATCGTGCCCCTCGGCCCGCTCGCCAGGATGTAGACGCATGGAACGCGCTCCCTCATTGCGGTAGCCTGACGCAGCTTGGATGCTGAAACAAGTTCAGCATGACGGAAGAACGGACTATAGCGCCGCCGATCATGAAACCGACTCCCAAGACCTTCCACGTCAAGTCGTTCGGCTGCCAGATGAACGTCTATGATGGCGAGCGCATGGGCGAGTTGATGGCCGCGCAGGGCATGACGCCAACCGACGATGCCAACGCCGCCGACCTCGTCGTGCTCAACACCTGCCACATCCGCGAACGCGCGACCGACAAGGTCTATTCGGACATCGGCCGCCTGCGGAAACAGGCTCGCGCGGCGGATCGGCCGGCACCGATGATCGCGGTCGCCGGCTGCGTCGCGCAGGCCGAGGGCGCCGAGATCGTCGCGCGCGCCAAGGTCGACGTCGTTGTCGGCCCGCAGGCCTATCACAATCTGCCCGAGCTGGTCGCGCAGGCGGCCACGGGCACCGCCGCGCTCGATACCGACATGCCCGCCACCGCCAAGTTCGGCGCGCTGCCCGCGCGGCGGAAGGTGAGCTCGTCGGCATTCCTCACCGTGCAGGAAGGCTGCGACAAGTTCTGCACCTATTGCGTGGTGCCCTACACCCGCGGCGCCGAGATCAGCCGCCCGTTCGACGCGATCGTCGACGAGGCCAAGGCGCTGGTCGATGCCGGCGCGCGCGAGATCACGCTGCTCGGCCAGAACGTCAATGCCTGGGACGACGAAGCGGGCAGCGGGCTGCACGGCCTGATCCGCGCGCTCGATCGGATCGAGGGGCTCCACCGCATCCGCTATACCACCAGCCACCCCAACGATATGCGCGAAGGGCTTATCCGCGCGCATGCCGAGGTCGAAAAGCTGATGCCGTATCTGCATTTGCCCGTGCAGGCCGGCAGCGACCGTATCCTCAAGGCGATGAACCGCTCGCATAGCCGCGATTCATACCTCAAGCTGCTCGAGCGCGTCCGCGCCGCGCGGCCCGACATCGCGCTGTCGGGCGACTTCATCGTCGGCTTCCCCGGCGAGACCGAGGCGGATTTCGCCGACACGCTCAGCCTGATCGACGAAGTCCGCTACGCCGCGAGCTTCAGCTTCAAGTACAGCCCGCGCCCCGGCACGCCGGCGGCGGAAATGACGGACGGCTTCGTGCCAGAGGACGTGATGGTCGAGCGGCTCGCCCGGCTGCAGGCAAGCATCGCCCGCGATCAGGCAGCGTTCAACGCTGCAACCTTCGGCAAAAGCTGCACGGTACTGATCGAACGCAAGGGCAAGATGCCGGGCCAGATGCTCGGCAAGTCGCCCTGGCTGCAATCGGTCCACCTGATGACCGACGCTCGGATCGGCGACCTGGTCGACGTCGACATCGTCCGCGCCGATCCCAATTCGCTCGCCGGAGTCGAGCGGGTGAAGGCGGCAGCGTAACCACCGCCTTCGGCACGCTCAGCGCGCCAGATAGCCGCCCTCGACCGGATAATAGGCGCCGGTCATGAAGCTGGCTTTGTCGGAGAGCAGGAAGTTGGTCAGCGCCGCGACTTCCTCGGGCGTGCCCAGCCGGTTGAGCAGGTGTTTCTCGGCCAGCCCCGCGCGCGCCTCGTCGGTCATGCTGCTCTCGACCAGCGGCGTGGCGATGAAGCCCGGGCCGACGGCGTTCACGCGGATGCCCTGGGCCGCATAGTCGATCGCCGCGGTCTTGGTGAGGCCGAGCAGCGCGTGCTTGGCGGTGACATAGGGCGAGGAGCCCGCCCAGCCGACCGCGCCGAGGATCGACGCCATGTTGACGATCGCTCCGCCGCCCGATTTGAGCATCGCGGGGATCTGGTATTTGAGGCAGTAGAACACGCTATTGAGATCGACGTCGATCAGCCGGCGCCAATCGTCGAGCGCGATCTCCGCGAGCGGCGCCGAAGGGCCGCCGACGCCGGCATTGTTGACTGCGAGGTGGAGCGCGCCGAACTGTTCGACCGTGAAGTCGACCAGCGCTTCCACTGCTTGGGCATCGGCGACGTCGAGCTGGAACGGCCGTGCCGCCTCGCCGAGTTCCTGCGCGAGCGCCGTCGCATGATCGCCCGCGAAATCGGCGATGACGACCTTCGCGCCCCGCGCCACGAGATCGCGCACCACTGCCGCGCCGATCCCCGAAGCGCCGCCGGTGACGATCGCTGTCTTGCCTTCGAAATCCTGCATTGAATCTGTCCTCGCTTGTCTGCGCCGGCGAGCCTTGGCTCGCGCCGCGCCTCCCAAGGACTACGCATAAGGCGGCGTCCGGGATGCTTCCGGGGCGACGAAACACAGCGTTTCCTATCATGCCGAGCGGTACGATTCCCCCTGTCCAGCGCGCCACGCACCTGTCACACTTGCCGGGCAATGCTCCGTGGAACCTCCGCACGCCGTTCCGGTTTCGCCCTTGATGGCCGCCAGCATTCCACGCCCGTGAAACAACGCCCCTTCCCGATCGAAAGGACCGCATGAGCCGCAAGCCTGTCCAAGCCCAGTCCGGGGAACGCTCGCGCACCGAGGTCAATTTCGACAAGCCCCAGCTTCTGCCGCAGCTTTTCGGCGAGTATGACAGCAACATCCTCGCATTGGAGGAGCGGCTGGGGGTCTATATCCATGCCCGCGGACAGCGCGTCGTCATCGAAGGCTCGGCCGAAGCGGTCGCACACGCGCGTGAAGTGCTGCAGGAGCTGCACAGCCGTGTGATCCGCGGCGAGGACATCGATACCGGGCTGATCGAAGCGGTGATCGCGATGTCGAGCGAGCCGCCGCTCACTGGTATCCTCCGCTCCGAAGTTCCCGAGGGGAGCGGGGCCGGCAATCCGCCGATCATGATCCGTACGCGCAAGAAGACGATCGTGCCGCGCTCGGTCGCGCAGACGCATTATATGCGCGAGCTGGTGTCGAACGACATGATCTTCGCGCTGGGGCCGGCGGGCACGGGCAAGACCTATCTCGCGGTGGCGCAGGCCGTCGCGCAGCTGATCACCGGCAGCGTCCAGCGGCTGATCCTGTCGCGCCCCGCGGTCGAAGCCGGCGAGCGGCTGGGCTTCCTGCCGGGCGACATGAAAGAGAAGGTCGATCCCTATCTCCGCCCGATCTACGACGCGCTCTACGACTGCCTGCCCGCCGAGCAGGTCGAGCGGCGAATCGCCAGCGGCGAGATCGAGATCGCGCCGATCGCGTTCATGCGCGGCCGGACGCTGGCGGATGCATTCGTCATTCTCGACGAGGCGCAGAACACCACCCCGGCGCAGATGAAGATGTTCCTCACCCGCTTCGGCGCCAACAGCCGGATGGTGATCTGCGGCGATCCCAACCAGGTCGACCTGCCCGGCGGCCCGGCCGCCTCGGGGCTCAACGATGCAGTCCGCCGGCTCGAGGGCGTCGAGGGCATTGCCTTCTCGTGGTTCACTGCCGCCGACGTGGTGCGCCATCCGATCGTCGGGCGGATCGTGCAGGCCTATGAGGGTCCCAATGCTTGACGTCGCCGCGCTTTGCGAAGCGCCCTGGCCCGAAGCCGACTGGGATGCGCTGGCGACCCGCGCCGCCGAGGCAGCGCTTGCCGAAACGCCGTTTGCCGAGTGGCGCGGCTCGCCGGCCGCGATCGAGATCGCCGTCCGGCTGGCCGACGACGAGGAAGTCCGGACGCTCAACCGCGACTATCGCCAGAAGGACAAGCCGACCAACGTGCTGTCCTTCCCGATGGTCCAGCCCGATTTGCTCGAATCGGTCACCCAGAACAGCGACGATGGCGAAGTCATCCTGGGCGACATCATCCTGGCGCACGGCGTTTGCGCGGCCGAGGCCGAGGAGCGCGGCATTTCGGTCGAGGATCATGCCACCCACCTGATTGTCCACGGCGTGCTCCATCTGCTAGGCTATGATCACATGGGAGATGCAGAGGCCGAGGCGATGGAGGCGATGGAACGCGCCGCGCTCGCCAATCTCGGCCTGCACGATCCCTATCTTGTTCGCGAGGACTGAAACACACACCATGCCCGAGGGCCCCAGTAGTAGCGGTCAGAACGCCGCAACCCACGAGACCCCAAACGAGACCGGCGGCATATGGCGGGGAATCCGCACCTTGCTGTTCGGCGACGACCAGGAAGAGACGCTGCGCGACCGCATCGAGGATGCGATCGACGAGCATGAAGGCGGCACCGGCCGGGCGCCGGCCGGCGACCTTGCGCCGATCGAGCGCCAGATGCTCAAGAACCTGCTCCATTTCGGCGAGCGCGATGCCGGCGACGTCGGCGTGCCGCGGGCCGATATCATTGCAGTGGAGGAAACCACCAGCTTCTCGGCGCTCGTCCAACTGTTCGCCGAGGCGGGGCATAGCCGCCTGCCGGTTTATCGCGACGAACTCGATACGATCATCGGCATGGTCCATATCAAGGACGTGTTCGCGATCCTTGCGACGGGTTCGCCCGAGCCGGAGACGATTGCCGGACTGATCCGCCAGCCGGTCTACGTCCCGCAATCGATGGGCGCGCTCGACCTGCTCGCCCAGATGCGCGCCAATCGCACGCACCTCGCCATCGTCGTCGACGAATATTCGGGAACCGAGGGTCTGATCACGATCGAGGACCTGATCGAGGAGATCGTCGGCGAGATCGAGGACGAGCATGACGAGGCGCCCACCGCTTTGCTCGTGCCGATCGACGGCGGCGGCTGGGACGCCGACGCCCGCGCCGAGCTCGAGGACGTCGCCGAGACGATCGACGAGCGGCTGGGCGACGTCGAGGAGGATGTCGATACGCTGGGCGGGCTCGCCTTCGTGCTCGCCGGCCATGTCCCCGCGCCCGGCGAATGCCTGCCGCACCCGAGCGGCTGGACGCTCGAAGTGACCGCCGGCGATTCGCGGAAAGTCACGCGGCTGCGGCTGCATCCACCCAAGCAGCTCGCAGGAATCGAGGAATAACCATGCGTAAGCGCATCCTGATCGTCCTCGGCGTGCTGGTCGTGCTCGCGATCGGTGCCTGGCTGTGGATCAGCCAGCCCGACAAGGCGCGGCTGCCCGAACAGGCGGTCACCGGCCGCGCACCGCAACTGACCGCGACGCGATCGCAGAGCTTCCCGACCGTCGGCATCGCCAAGCCGATCGGCTGGGCGGGCGGCGCCAAGCCGACGGTGCCGGCCGGGCTCCAGGTCGCGGCGTTCGCCGACAAGCTCGATCACCCGCGCTGGCTCTATCGCCTCCCCAATGGCGACGTGCTGGTCGCCGAGACCAATTCGCCACCGCGCGAAGGCGGCGGGATCACCGGCTGGGTGATGGGCAAGCTGCTGGGAAGCGCCGGCGCCGGCGTGCCTTCGGCCAACCGCATCACCTTGCTGCGCGACACCAACAATGACGGCGTCGCCGACCAGCGCTCGGCGCTGCTAACGGACTTGAACTCGCCGACCGGCATCGCGCTGGTGGGCAGCTGGCTCTACGTCGCCAATACCGACGCACTGGTCCGCTTTCCGTTCAAGCCGGGCGAGACGCGGATCACCGCCAAGCCCGAGAAGATCATCGACCTTCCTGGCGGCGCCAATCACTGGGCACGCAACGTGATCGCCGCGCCCGACGGCAAGACGCTCTATGTCAGCGTCGGATCGGCATCGAACATCGCCGAGAACGGCCTGGAGGCCGAAGGCGCGCTCTATGCCGGCGGCCCGCGCGCCAATTTCGCCAAGGACGGCCGCGCGCTGATCCTCCAGGTCTGGCCCGACACCAAATATGCCCGCGTCTATGCCTGGGGCCTGCGCAATCCCAACGGCATGGCGTTCGAGCCCAAGAGCGGCGCGCTGTGGACCGTGGTCAACGAGCGCGACATGCTCGGTTCGGACATGCCGCCCGACTATCTGACCAAGGTCGATTTCGGCGCCTTCTACGGCTGGCCGTGGAATTATTGGGGCGGCTATGTCGACAAGCGCGTCACCCCAGAGCGCCCCGATTTGCGCGAATATACCCGCCGCCCGGACTTCGCGCTCGGTGCGCATACCGCGCCGCTCGGACTTGCCTTTGCCAGCGATGCCAAGCTCGGCGGCAATTGGGCGAACGGCGCGTTCGTCGGGCTGCACGGGTCGTGGAACCGCGAGCCCAAGTCGGGCTACAAGGTCGTCTATGTGCCCTTCGGCGACAACGGCTTCCCGGTGCGGGACGCCAAGCCGGTGGATCTGCTCACCGGTTTCCTCTCGCCCGACGGCAAGACGACGCGCGGCCGCCCGGTGGGGGTGATCACCGATGCAGGCGGCGCGCTGCTGGTGGCGGACGATGTCGGCAACGTTATCTGGCGAGTCAGCGCCAAATAGGCAGCCTGATCGCTTAACTTCGCACTTTGCGCACTTTTTGTTTTCAAAAGTTGCGCAGCGAAGAAATTTTGCTGTGCTGGCGACCAAGCGGAATGCACGCGTCAAAGAGCGGCCGGCATTGCCGACCGCCCGAGGCAAGCATGCGAAATCCTACATTGCAAGCAGTGCGCTCAGCGCAGCAGCGTCGCGCCCTTCTCGAACAGCTTGTCGCGGACCTTGCCCGCGAATAGCGCGAGCATCGGCGGCAGATCGACCTCGGCATGGACGCTCGCGTCGAACACCTGGAGCCGGCTCACCACCTGTTGCCCCATCGCGCTCACCGTGAAGTGGAGCGTGTCGCCCTCCCACTGCTGCGAGACGTGCCCGCCGCCGGGGACGATCTCGGCAATCTTGGCGACTCCCCCCGCGATGCGCGCACGGGCGGCGTCGCGGCCCAGCTTGTGCGGGATATCGACGACGACCGGGTCAGCCATCAGCGTGCAAACAATTGATCATCGTCACCAAACGCCTTGAATTCGAGTGCGTTGCCGCTCGGATCGCGGAAAAACATCGTCGCCTGTTCGCCGACCTGTCCCTGGAAGCGGACATGCGGCGCAATGCCGAACGGCACGCCCGCCGCCTCGACCCGTGCGGCGAGCGCCTGCCAGTCGGGCAGCGCAAGTACCACCCCGAAATGGGGGACGGGCACGCCGTGGCCGTCGACCTGGTTGATCACTGCCACCGGCTTGGCGGCGGGGTCGAGGTGCGCGACGATCTGGTGGCCGAACAGGTCGAAGTCGATCCAGTGATCCGACGAGCGGCCCTGCGGACAGCCCAGCACGCCGCCGTAGAAGCCGCGTGCGGCTTCGAGGTCATGGACCGGGAAGGCGAGGTGGAAGGGACGGAGGGGCATGAAACTGCCATACTCGATCCTCCCCCGGAGGGGGAGGGGGACCAAGCGCAGCTTGGTGGAGGGGTACTCTCCGCGGGCGACACCGCTTGTGGAGACTACCCCTCCACCGCTTCGCGGTCCCCCTCCCCCTCCGGGGGAGGATTTGATACGACGCATTCGATGCGCCTCCACCCCTTGCCCACCGCCCTGATCGCCGGCCTCGTCTCCGCGACCGGCTTCGCACCGCTCAACCTTTGGCCGGTGACGCTGATCGCCTTCGCGACGTTGCTCTGGCTGACCTGGTCGGCGCCGAGCCTCAAGTCGGCGCTGCTGCGCGGCTGGGTGTTCGGCGTCGGGCACTTCACCGTCGGCAACAACTGGATCCAGCACGCCTTCGATTTCCAGGACAAGATGCCGCCGGTGCTCGGCTATTTCGCGGTGGTGCTGCTCGCGCTGTACCTGGCGGTGTATCCCGCCTTCGCGATGGGGCTGGCCTGGCGGTTCGGCCGCAGCTTCAGGCAGCAAGCGCTCAACCATGTGCCCGACACCGCCTTCGTGCTTGCCGCCGCGGCTTCGTGGATCGTCACCGAATATCTGCGCGGCGTGCTGTTCACCGGCTATCCGTGGAACCCGCTCGGCATTATCTGGCTGCCGACCCCGCTGGTCCAGATCGCCGCCTGGATCGGCACCTATGCGCTGTCGGGCGTCGCCATCCTCGCCGCGGGCCTGCTGTTCCTCGCGGGCCGGCGCAATTATCGCCCGCTGCTGATCGGCGCGCCGCTGCTCGTCGCGCTGGCGCTCGTCCGGATGGACTTCGCGCCGCCGCCCGGAACGCCCGATCCGACCGCCCCACGCGTGCGCGTCGTCCAGCCCAATATCGGGCAGGAGGGCGTGGGCGAGCCCGGTTATCCCGAGCGCGTGCTGGCCAAGATGCTCGACTGGAGCGGCACGCCGGGCGCGGCGCCGCGGCTGCTCGTCTGGCCCGAGGGGACGGTCAATTATTATGTCGAAGACGGCTATCCCGATCCGCGCTTCTATGGCCGCGCCGATCCGCGCTGGGTGCGCAGCCGGATCGCCCTGCGGCTCGGCGCGCGCGACGCGGCGCTGATCGGCGGCACCGCCTTGTTCTTCGGGCAGGACGGCACGCTGAGCGGTGCCGGCAATTCGGTCTGGTCGCTCGATTCGAGCGCGACGCTCGGCCCCCGCTACGACAAGGCGCACCTCGTCCCCTATGGCGAATATCTGCCGATGCGCACCCTGCTTGCCCCGCTGGGCCTCGCGCGGCTGGTGATGGGCGACGTCGATTTCGTCCCCGGCCCCGGCCCGCGCGCGATCGAAGTCCCCGGCTTCGGCAAGGCGGGGATCCAGATCTGCTACGAGATCATCTTCTCGGGGCAAGTGGTCGATCGCGCCGAGCGCCCGGCCTTCCTGTTCAATCCCTCGAACGACGCCTGGTTCGGCCAATGGGGTCCGCCCCAGCATCTGGCGCAAGCGCGGCTGCGCGCGATCGAGGAGGGGCTGCCGATCCTGCGCTCGACGCCCACGGGCATCTCGGCGGTGATCGATGCACGCGGCCGCGTGCTCGAATCGATCCCCCACGGTCAGGAAGGTGCGGTCGAGCTCGCGCTGCCGCGGCCGCTACCAGCGACCTTATTCGCGCGCGTCGGAAACTGGTTAGCGCTTCTTGTCGCGGGCGCACTGTACTTGTTCGCGATTGCGTTGCGGCGGCGGGCCCGCTAGGGGCATGATATAAGGAAAGCTTTATATGGGCATGGCAACGGCCCGGCGATCCTTCCCACGACTCGAGGAAAACCATGCGTTCCAATTATCTCTTCACGTCCGAATCGGTTTCGGAAGGCCATCCGGACAAGGTCGCCGACCAGATCTCCGACGCCATCGTCGACCTGTTCCTGTCGAAGGATCCCGAAGCGCGCATCGCATGCGAGACGCTCACCACCACCCAGCTCGTGGTTCTCGCCGGCGAGATCCGCGGCGAGGGGATCATGGACACGCAGGGCAATTGGGCGCCGGGCGTGCAGGACGAAGTCGAGAAGGCCGTCCGCGATACCGTCAAGCGCATCGGCTATGAGCAGGACGGCTTCCACTGGGAGACGCTGCGCTTCGAGAACAACCTGCACCCGCAATCGGCGCATATCGCGCAGGGCGTGGACGCTTCGGGCAACAAGGACGAAGGCGCCGGCGACCAAGGCATCATGTTCGGCTATGCGGCCGACGACACGCCCGACCTGATGCCGGCGACGCTGTATTACAGCCACAAGATCCTCGAGCAGATGGCGGCCGACCGCCATTCGGGCAAGGCGCCGTTCCTCGAGCCGGATACCAAAAGCCAGGTCACGCTGCGCTACGAGGGCAGCAAGCCCGTCGCCGCCACCGCGATCGTCGTCTCGACCCAGCACGGCAAGGGCTATGACGAGGGCGACAAGGAAGCCGAGCTCCACGCTTATGTGAAGTCGGTCATCGCCGACGTCATTCCGGCCGAGCTGCTCAGCGACGAAACCGTCTATCACATCAACCCGACCGGCAGCTTCGAGATCGGCGGCCCCGACGGCGACGCCGGCGTCACCGGGCGCAAGATCATCGTCGATACGTACGGCGGCGCGGCCCCGCACGGCGGCGGCGCGTTCTCGGGCAAGGATCCGACCAAGGTCGATCGTTCGGCGGCGTACATCACCCGCTATCTGGCCAAGAACATCGTCGCAGCCGGGCTCGCCCAGCGCGTGACGATCCAGCTCGCCTATGCGATCGGCGTGTCGAAGCCGCTGTCGCTCTATGTCGACACCCACGGCACCGGCACCGTCGGCGACGACAAGATCGAGGAAGCGATCATGGGGATCGGAAAGCTCGGCGGCCTCACCCCGCGCGGCATTCGCACGCACCTGGGCCTCAACAAGCCGATCTACCAGAAGACTGCGGCTTATGGCCATTTCGGCCGCAAGGCCGAGGGCGACTTCTTCCCTTGGGAGAAGACCGATCTGGTCGAGGATCTCAAGGCCGCTTTGGCCTGATCCTTCGCAAGATGCGCAGAACAGGGCCGGGGGAGCGATCCCCCGGCCCTTTGCGTTGTGGAGCATCCGCAGTATTGCGGAGCGCACGTTAACCGCCGGGTAACCGCATCTGTTCACTAGCTACGGTGCAAAGGAGCGGGATCGTTGGAGTCGCAAGCAGTGACATCGGAATTGGAAACCAAGCCCATGACCGACTCAGGCCTTACCGTCGCCTTCCAGCCGATTGCCGACCTCGCGGCCAGCCGAGTCTATGCCTATGAGGCGCTCGTCCGCGGCCGCAACGGCGAAAGCGCGGCCGAAATCTACGAATCGCTGGAGCCCGAGGCGCGCGCCAAGTTCGACCAGCGCTGCGCCGCCGGCGCGATCCGCTGGGCGATGGCCGCGGGACTCGCGAGCAGCGGTGCGCGCCTGATGATCCCCACCCAGGCCCGGTCGATCGGCGCGCCGGCCGACTATCTCGATCCGATCCTGCGCGTCGCGCGCCAGACCGGGCTGATCCCGGAGCGGCTGATCTTCGGCCTCGAAGGCTATCAGCAATTGGCCGGCCGCGACCTTGCCGAGATCATCGACGTCCACCGCAAGGCCGGGCCGTTGACCGCGTTCGTCGGGATCGGCGCGGACCAGGCGGGGCTCGCCTTGTGCGGCCGCTATCTGCCCGACCTGGTCAAGCTCGAATCCGACCTGGTCAGCGCGATCGCCAGCAGCTGGTCGCGCCGGCTGGTGCTTGAGGACCTGATCCCGCGCATTCGCCAGCTTGGGCTCAAGGTCATCGCGATGGGCGTCGACAATGAACCGGTGCTTCAGAAACTGCGCGGCTTCGGCCTTACCCTCGTCCAGGGCGAGGAGATTGCCAGCCCCGCGGTGCGCACGCTGCCCGTGCCTACGCTGCGCCGCGCCGCCGCCTGAACTTCTGACGCGAGGATAAGCGCTCCGTTCGTTTCGAGCGAAGTCGAGAAACGCCGCGCTACTCAGTTTCTCGACTTCGCTCGAAACGAACGGAAAGTGCGCGCGCCGCCGCATTGACCAACGCTTCCGAAGCCCAGCCGATGACGGCGCCGGCGACGACATCGCTGGCGAAATGCTTGCCCAGCGGCAACTGGATCGCCGCGACCAGCCCCGAGGCAAGATGGGCCGCGGGGAGTCCCTGGGGATATTCGCGCGCCGCCGCCCGCGAAACCGCCACGGCACCGGCGGTATGTCCCGATGGGAAGCTGTTCCAGGGCCCTTCGTTCTTGCTGCCCTTGCTGTCGGCATGGAGCGAATAGCGCCCATCCTTGCGCATCTTGTGCGGGCGAGTCCGGTTGACGTGGCGCTTGACCGCGGCCTTGATCCCGGTCGCGACCAGCTCACTTGCCAGCATCCGCAGCCCGGCACGCAACAGCCGCGGCTGGCGTAGCAGCGCGCCGGCGCCGATCGTGACCATGCTCAGCCCGATCAGCGGTGGCTGGTCGGCAGCCTCGCCGGCAAGTCCCAGCACGCGAATCGCCCGATTCTCGCGATTCGCCATCAGCGCAGTCGACAGCGCGGCATCGATTCGCTCGGGCTTGCTCGCCTGGCGCGCAGCCTTGGGCGCCTTCAGCTTTTTCCTTGCCATACCGCAACAACCCGCCAGCCGCCGCGGAGTTCGATCGCCAATCCCCCAGCAACACTTCGACACCCCTGTGGAATCCCTATGGGGGGGAATCCAATGCGGCAACGCACGGAATGGGCAGGGCCCCGGTTAACCAATATTTCACGGTTCGAACGAGGAGCCGAGCATGACCCAGACCCAGCCTGCCACCCAGTCGATCGCGCCCCTGAACCGCGCCGATCCGCGCCTCGATCTCACGATCGGCTTCCACGCCGTGATCGCCAAGGGCAGCGGCCGGCCGCTGGCCTGGCAGGCAGTCGCAACCGGCGCGGACGGCCGCAGCTTCGCCGCGATCTCGGCCTCGCTGCTTCCCGAGCAGCGCCCGGCGCTCGAAGCCCGCCGCATCACGCTGGCGCTCGAGCGCGTCGTCGAACTCGGCCTCCATGAAGGCGAGGCGCGGGTCGCCCTCCCGCTCGGCGCCGCCGCCGGGCTTGCCGAGCCGCTCCTCTCGCACCTGTTCCGCGCCGCGCTCGCCGCCGGTGTCGCCACCGACAAGCTCGTCGTCGAGATCAGCGCCGACGAGCGCGGCGATCTCGACCATGCCGTCGCGCTGGCCGAAGCCTGCACCCGCCGCGGCCTCTCGCTCACCCTCGACGCCTTCGCCGCCGGCCCGGTCGCGCTCAAGCTACTCAGCCGCTTCACGCCGCGCTTCGTCAAGCTCGACGCGTCGCTGGTCCGCGGCATCGACGCCAGCGCCTCGCGCAAGCTGATGGCCGAAGGCGTGATGCGCCTCGCCCGTAGCATGGGGGTCACCGTGATCGCCCGCGGCGTCGAGCGGCGCGGCGAGCATGACGTGCTCGACGCGATGGGCGTCCGCCACTTCCAGATCGAGACCGCCGCGATTGCGCAGCCCGATCTCGCCCGCCGGGAACTGCGCCACCCGATCAGCGCCCCGGCGCACCGCCGCCTCGCCGCGCACAACCGCGCCGCCTTCCCGCTGCGCGCCGTCCGCCCCGCCGAAGTCGCGCTCGCCGCCGCGGTTGCGTAACCGCTCTACGACGCTAACAGGCGCGCATGCCTGATCCGATTTCCATTCGCCGCCTCTACGGCCGCGCCAAGGGCCACAAATTGCGCCAGGGCCAGGCCGCCCTGGTCGAGGAACTGCTCCCCCAGGTCAGCGTCCCCGAGACCGGCCTGATCAATTCCCAGACCCTTTTCGGCGATGAACGCCCCTTAGAATTCGAGATCGGGTTCGGCGCGGGGGAGCATCTTGCCGGCCAGGCGAAGATGCGTCCCGATCACGGCTTCATCGGCTGCGAGCCCTTCCTCAACGGGGTGGTCGGCGCGCTCAACCATATCCGCGACGACAAGCTCGCCAATGTCCGCCTCCATATGGGCGATGCGCTCGACATACTTGAGCGGCTCCCCGATGCGAGCCTCGACCGGCTCTACCTGCTCCATCCCGATCCCTGGCGAAAGGTGCGCCACGCCAAGCGCCGCATGGTCAATCACGGCCCGCTCGACATGATCGCGGCGAAATTGAAACCCGGCGCCGAGTTCCGCCTGGGCACCGACGACCCGACCTATTGCCGCTGGTCGATGATGGTGATGCACCAGCGCCGCGACTTCGCCTGGCAGGCGGAAAGCGCCGCCGACTTCCTCACTCGTCCCGCCGACTGGCCCGAGACGCGCTACGAGCGCAAGGCGCGGCGGCAGGGGCACGAAGTGTGGTACTTCATTTTCCGTCGTATATAACTAATACACTTAGAATTTTTGTTCTGTTAAAATCAGTAGCTTAACCCGCCGATCGCCGCCGATAGTATCCGGCGGTTTCCGTTCTGGTGCTTACCCGGTGCTTATTTTCGTGGTACATAAGGTATCGCAATGGCAACCGGCAGGATCACCAAGCGGACCATCGATGCGCTCTTGGCGAACAGCGTCGCGGGCTTCCTTTGGGACGAGGATCTGAAGGGGTTCGGGGTCAAGACGACGGCCCATGGGTCCGCGTCTTACGTCGTCCAATACCGGTTGGGCGGCCGGGAGGCGAAAAGCCGGCGCTACACGATCGGGGGCCACGGCTCACCGTGGACACCAGCGATGGCCCGCGACGAAGCTGTGCGGATGCTGATATTAGTGGCGCAGGGCGTCGACCCTGTGGAGTCCGACAAGCAGCGCCGCCGGGAAGCCGTCGATCTCGCCTTCTCCAATTATGCGGATCGCTTCGCCAGCTCCTGCAAGGGAAAGGGCTGGAAGCTGCTCGTGAAACGCTCGCTGGCGCTCCACGTCAGACCCGTGCTGCGCGACAAGCCCCTTCCGACAATCACGCGGGTGGACATCGTGGCCGTGCTCGATCGCATGCCTGAAGAGCAGGTCGGGAACCGGCGGAACGTGTTCGCGGTCATGCGGCGGCTGTTCAAATGGGCGATGAGCCGCGGCGACATCGCGTCCAGCCCCATGGAGGGGATGGAGACCCCGCCGCCTGTCAAGCCGCGCGAGCGGTGGCTGAGCGATCAGGAACTCGGCCGTGTGTGGACGCAAGCGCCTAAGACGCATCGCTGCTTCGGTCCTATCGTCCGGCTTCTGATCGCCACCGGGCAGCGGCGGGAGGAAATTGCCGGATTGCATTGGGAAGAGCTGAACCGCGACCAGCGCGAGATGCGTCTCTCCGGCAGTCGTACCAAGAATGGCGAGCCAACCACGGTCCCGCTCAACGATCTGACGGTCACTGAGCTTGATCAAGTCGCGCGAGGCGAGACCTGGCCAAAGCGCGGCCGGGTCTTCCCCACATCGGCGGGAGCCGCATTCACCGCTTACCACAAGGGCAAGACCAAGCTCGACAAACTGATCGCGGCGGACGGCGGCGATCCAGTGGCGCCGTGGCGCCTGCACGACCTGCGCAGGACGCTGGCAACCGGCTTTCAGCGGCTGGGCGTCCGCTTCGAGGTCACCGAGGCCGTCCTCAATCATGTTGGCGCCTCACGTTCCGGGGTGGCCGCGATCTACCAGCGGCACGACTGGAAGCCGGAGAAGCGAGCGGCCCTGGATGCCTGGAACGACCACATTGTAAATATATTGGGCGGCCTGGAGACCCGGTGACAAAGGGCCGCGCTCACCGGGTGTTCCTCGACATCAAGGATCAGGTGGCCAGCCGCTCGATGATCGGACATTCGGGCCGCTCGTCTCCGTGGCATCGCTTCGCTAGGTCCAGCAGCGTTGCCCGCATCTCCTCCAGCGCCTGAGCCTTGCGGCCAAGCTCCTCGGCACGTGCGGTCGCCAATGCCTTCACGTCCGCGCTCGAGCGACCTTTGTCCGCCCATAGCCCGAGCAGCGCACGAATCTCTTCGATCGGAAACCCCAGGTCGCGGGCATGAGCCACAAAGCGCAGGCGGGAAACATCCGCGTCTGAATAGTCGCGATAGCCGCTGTCCCGACGCGGCGGCGCCGGGATCACGCCGATCTTCTCATAGTGCCGGATCATCCGCTGGGAGACCCCGCTCGCGTCCGAAGCCTGGCCGATATTCATAGGCGCACCGCGTTCAACCTCAGCGCGTTCGTCACCACGGCGAACGAGGAGAGAGCCATAGCTGCTCCGGCCAGCATCGGCGACAGCAGGATGCCGGCGACGGGATAGAGCACACCCGCTGCGATCGGCACGCCAATACCGTTGAACAGGAAGGAGAAGAGCAGGTTCTGGCGGATGTTCCGCATGGTCGCTCTGGCGAGCCGGCGCGCACGAACCATCGCGGCAAGGTCCCCCTTGGTGAGCGTCATGCCCGCACTCTCGATCGCCACATCTGTCCCGGTGCCCATGGCGATGCCCACGTCCGCGGCGGCGAGGGCAGGTGCATCGTTGATGCCGTCGCCCGCCATCGCCACGCGCGCACCCTTCGCCTTGAGCTCAGCGACGATGCGCGCCTTGTCCTCCGGCTTCAGGTCAGCCCGCACCTCATCGATGCCGCCGATCTGCCGCGCCACTGCCTCGGCAGTGCCCTGCCCGTCGCCGGTGAGCATCACGATCCGCAAACCCTCACGCTTCAGGTTCGCAATGGCTTCGGCGGCTGAAGACTTCACAGGATCGGCCACCACCAGCATGCCGGCGGGATGACCGTCGATCGCCACGAGCATGACACCTGCGCCCGCCGTGCGATGCCGCTTCGCCAGCATCTCCAATGGACCTGAATCAGCACCGGCGTTCTGCATCATCGACGCATTGCCGACTGCTACCCTCCTCCCGGCTACCATCGCGGACACGCCAGCGCCCGTAATGGAGTCGAAACCTTCAGGAGAGACGAGCGCAAGGCCGCGCTCTTCCGCCGCTGCTACGATCGCATGCGCAAGCGGGTGCTCCGAACGGGATTCCACTGCGGCAACGAGCGCGAGCAGTTCATTTTCGGCAAAGCTGCCGGCCGTTTCGATGCCGACTAGCTTCGGCTTACCTTCTGTCAGAGTGCCGGTCTTATCGATCACGAGCGTATCGACCTTCTCCAGCCCCTGAAGCGCCTCGGCGTTCTTGATGAGAATGCCCGCATGCGCACCGCTCCCGGTGCCGACCATGATCGACATTGGCGTCGCGAGCCCCAGCGCACAGGGACATGCGATGATCAGGACGGCGATGGCGTTGAGAAGCGCGTGGCCGAAGCGTGGCTCCGGGCCGACCAGGTTCCAGACCACGAACGTCGCCACCGCGACGGCGACAACCAGGGGCACGAACCAGCCCGAGATTCTGTCCGCCACCGCCTGGATCGGCGCCCGGCTCCGCTGTGCCTCTGCCACCATCTTGACGATGCGTGCGAGCACCGTGTCCGATCCGACCGCACGCGCGGTCATCACCAGACTGCCCGTGCCGTTCACGGTGCCGCCGGTGAGCGCGGCCCCTGTCTCCTTCAGAACGGGAGCGGGTTCGCCGGTGAGCATCGACTCGTCCACCGACGAACGGCCCTCCGCGACTTCCCCGTCGACCGGGATCGCCTCGCCGGGACGAACCCGCAGGTTGTCGCCTGCGCGGACATCGGCGAGATCAACCTCCTCTTCGCGTCCATCGGCGAGGATGCGTCGCGCAGTCTTGGGCGCGAGATTCATCAGCGCGCGGATCGCCTGCCCGGTCGCGGCGCGGGCGCGGAGCTCCAGAACCTGGCCGAGCAGCACGAGCGTGACGACGACGCCCGCCGCCTCATAGTAGACCGGCACCGTGCCGTGCATGCGGAACGTCGGCGGAAACAGGCCAGGCGCGACCGTCGCGACCAGGCTGTAGAGAAAGGCTGCGCCGACACCGATCGACACCAGCGTGAACATGTTGAGGTGGCGCGTCCGCAGCGACATCCAACCGCGTTCAAAGAAGGGCCACCCTGCCCATAGAACGATGGGCGCGGTCAGGGCCAGCTGCGCCCATGGGTTCCAGGCGGGCGGCACGAAGTGCACGCCGATCATCTCGGCGACCATCGATATCGCGAGCAGCGGGACAGTCAGCGCGCCCGCGACCCAGGTACGACGAGTGAAGTCCACCAGTTCGGGATTGGGGCCATCGTCGAGGCTCGGCTCCTCCGGCTCGAGCGCCATGCCGCAGATCGGGCAGGTACCCGGGCCTTCCTGCCGAATCTCTGGATGCATCGGACAGATCCAGATCGCGCCGGGCGAGGCCTTGGGCTCGGGTCGAGCCTTCTCCCCGGTGTAGATGCCGGGATCGGCGACGAACTTCGTGCGGCAGCCGGCCGAGCAGAAGTGGTATTCCTGACCGCCATGCTCCGCGTGGTGCGCCGTCGTCACTGGATCGACCGTCATGCCGCAGACCGGGTCGATCACCGTGCCCGCGCCGCCGGCATGGTGATGGTGATTATGTTCATGGGCACCGGCTGAAGTGCCTGAATCCTTCGAACGGCTGCCGCAGCATCCGCCCGACCCGGACGTGTCCGCGGCAGGAGCGAGGTAGCGATCGGGATCGTTCAGGAACTTGGCCCGACAGCCAGCGCTGCAGAAATGATGCTCCTCACCGAAGTGATGCGCGTGGTGCGGCGTGCTCGTCGGATCGACACGCATGCCGCAGACCGGATCGGTTACAAGGGCGCCCGTGGCTTCTCGGGCAGCGCCGCCCTCGCAGCAGCCGTGATTCCCGCCGTGTTCGTGCTGATTCGTCATCGCATTCCTCCAACGGACCATCATCTGGGGTCTGACACCATGTCAGGGTCAAGAGGCGATTTGCGGCGCGAGTCAGCCGCCGGTCGGCTCAAGTGTGCCGAGCCAGGCGACCAGCGCGAGGATCGCGACCGCGCACCCGGTCTCGACCGCGAGACTGCGGCGGAGCGCAGCCATGGCGCGCCGGTGGTCGCCGTCGGCCATCGCGACCGACAGCGTAGGCGTCAGCCGGAAGCGGTTGGCGGCAGCGAGCGCGAGCATGACGACGAACAACGCCAGCTTGGCCAGGAGCAACTGACCATAGAGCGTGAACGGAAGCGGCGGAAAAGCGGCGGGCCCCACCACAAGCAAGATGTTCGCCAGCCCGCTCACCACGATCACCGCGACGATGATCGTCCCCATGGTCGCGAACCCATGCAGCGCACCATGGGTGAGCTCGAGATGGGCGGCGTCCACATGCTGGACAGGACGGGCGACGAGCAGCACGAGCGCGAACAGCGTGCCGGTCCACACTGCCGCCGCCAGCAAGTGCGCGATGTCGGCAACGAGGTGCAGCCAGCCGGCGGTCCCCTCGTTCATCGCGCCGTGCCCGCTCCAGGCGAGCGTCGCCACCGCAATCGCCAGGGCTGATGCGCATACCGGCAGTGCACCGGACGCGCGTCCGATCAGGAACGCAGCCCCTGTCGCGACGACCAGTGCAGCCATCCGCATGGTCCATGCCGCCCCGACAGAGGTGCCGGAAAGCACCATCTGCAGCGTCTCGACATCGACTTCGGCCACAGACAGTCCGAGCATGCCGGCGGCGAGGAGGAGAAAGCCGCACACCGACAGCAGCAATCCGAGCAGGCCCAGCACGACAATCAATGTGCGGACCGTCGGCCCCGCGGCTGCGCGTGAATTGGCGATCGCGAAGACAGCAAGGCCGGTCGCCAGCATCAGGTCCAGATAGAGCGCGAACCGGATGCCGATGCCGGCCCAGTCCATGTCAGGCCACCTTGAAGGCGTAGCCGCCCTTCACGCGGTGCGTGTCCGACGAGACTACATGCCAGTCGAGCCGATAAGTGCCTTTGGCCAAGGGCTTGGCGAAGGCGACGACCATCGTCTTGCCGTCAGCGGCAATCTTGACCGTGGCGGTCACCTTCATCGGCGGATGCGACGCCATGCCGGGCATGCCGGTCATCGTCACCTCGGCCCCGGAAAACTTCGGCAGCAGCCTTTCGGAGAAGTTCAGCTGCACCTTGGCAGGCGAAGACACGGTGGCGTTCGGGCCGGGCGTGGCTGAGACGAGCTTCGGGTGAGCCAACGCCGGCGACGCGACGAGCGCGGTGGCTGCCGCGGCGATCAGGAACTTCCCCATATGCATTCGGATTCTCCATCGGCCGCACCATGCGGCTGTTCCGGAGATACGCACCGCTGCAGGGCAACCCTCGCCAACCCACCGACCCCGCATCCGTTCCCCACGTCTTGCGCCGGTGCGAGGGGCGGAGGAACATCGTGCGTAATGAACAAGGGCAGACGGAGTACCAGCATGAACACCGACCTGGATCAGGCGCTCGCGCGCTTGGCGGACATCGACGAACATCCCGGCCTCGCGACCATCGACGCCTCCGTGCTTAACGGCATCCGTGCCAATCGCACCAGCGTCGGCACGGGCCTCGGCGCGACCGCGCTGGCGGCGGTGGGCGCGATTGCGCTGGGGACGGCATCCGCCGGGCCGCTGTCGACCCCGGCGGCCGCCGCTCCGCTGGACCCGTTCGGCATCGCCAATCCATTGGCGCCTTCCACGCTCCTGCTGGCCGACCGATGACGCGCGCGCGCTGGACCGCGCTGGTCGCCTTCATCGCCTTCCTGGCCGCCATCGCCGGGGTGTTCGTCGGGCGCGTCCTCATCCCGTCGCATGCGCCGCAACAATCCGAACTGCACGCCCTGCTCCATCACGAGCTGAACCTGGACAACGGACAGGAAGCGCGTCTCGAACAGCTCGAGCAGCAGTTCGCCGGGCGGCGGCGAGCGCTCGAAGCGGAACTTCGCGCGGACAATGCCCGCCTCGCCGAGGCGATCGAGGCAGAGCACGGGAATGGACCGCGCGTCGCCGCAGCGGTGGACGCCTCGCACCGCGCGATGGGCGAGTTGCAGAAGGAGACGCTCGCCCACGTCTTCGCGATGCGGCAGATCCTTCGGCCCGAGCAGCGGGCGGCCTTCGACCGCGCGGTGACGAAGTCGCTTACCGCCGACGCGCGGTGAAGCCGGACCTAAGTCTGCTTAGCGACGGCGACCTTGCCGGCCGATCGGTCGCGGGGGACGACGACGCGTTCGCCGAAATCATGCGCCGACATCGCCAGCGGCTCTACCGGCTGATCCGCGCCAGCGTGGCCGATGGAGACGAGGCGCTAGACCTTGTGCAGGAGACCTTCATCTCGGCGCACGCGGCGCTCAAGCGCTTCGATCGCAACCGACCCATGGCCGCTTGGCTGGCCCGCATCGCGATCAACAAGTGCCGCGACTGGGGACGCCGACGCGCCGTGAGGCGGCTGTTCGGGCTGCACACGCCCGTCGAGGACATCGCCGACCTTCATGCCGACGATCGCCCGCTGCAGGATGCCGAGGTGGCCGACCGGGCCGAACTGACCCGCCTCAGCCGGGCAATTGCCGCGCTGCCCGCATCGCAGCGAGAGCCGTTGGTTCTCTGCTCGATCGACGGCCTCAGTCAGGCCGAAGCGGCGGGCATACTCTCGATCAGCGAGAAGGCGGTCGAGACGCGCATCCGCCGTGCCCGCATCCGACTTGCCGAACTTCTTGGCTGAACGAACGGCGCGGCTGCCGCTCGTTCGGAATTACGTCCGCCCAGGGGTTGACCCTGACACCGTGTCAAACCCCATCTGCTCTCGTGCGGCGAGGGGTACCCTGCGTCGCGGCGTATAACCGGGGACAAGCTCCTCCAATCTGGAAGACGAATACACATGACCGCTCCCATCGACCGTCGCAGCCTTCTGCGCGGCGCAGCGCTCACCGGCGGCGGCCTCGCGATCACCGCCTGGATGCCCGCCTGGGCGCAGCAGACATCGGCCGGCATCCTGAAGCCGCTGCCGAGCGTGTCGGGTGAGGACATCACCCTGCGCATCGCGCATCAGATGATGACCATCGATGGGCGGGAGAGCCACGCCATCGGCATCAACGGTACCGTCCCCGCACCGCTAATCCGTCTGCGTGAAGGCCAGAACGTTCGCCTCCATGTCGAGAACGCCCTCGACGAGGACAGCTCGATCCACTGGCACGGTCTGATCTTGCCGTTCCACATGGACGGCGTGCCCGGCATCAGCTTCCCCGGCATCAAGCCGCGCACCACGTTCACCTACGAGTTCCCGATCGTGCAGTCCGGCACCTATTGGTATCACAGCCATTCGGGGCTGCAGGAGCAGCTCGGACACTACGGCCCGATCGTCATCGACCCGAAGGGCGTCGATCCGATCCAATCCGACCGCGAGCATGTGATCGTGCTGTCCGACCACAGTCAGATGCACCCCCACATCATCTTCAAGAAGCTCAAGCAACAGGGCGGCTACTTCAACTACCAGAAGCAGACGCTGGCCGGCCTGCTCGCCGGTAAGGACCAGTCCGCCAAGCAACGGCTGGAATGGGGCGCCATGCGGATGGACCCCACCGACGTTTCCGATGTGACCGGCAGCACCTACACCTACCTCGTCAACGGCCATGGCCCGCGTGACAACTGGACCGGCCTGTTCCGCCCGGGCGAGCGCCTGCGTCTGCGGATCATCAATGCCTCGGCCATGACGACGTTCAACTTCCGCATCCCCGGCCTCAAGATGACCGTCGTCCAGGCGGATGGCCTGCCGGTTCGGCCGATCGCCGTCGACGAGATGCAGATCGCGGTCGCCGAGACATACGACGTGATCGTCCAGCCGTCAGACGAGCGTGCCTACACGATCGTAGGCGAGAGCGTCGACAGGTCGGGCATGGCGCGCGCGACCCTCGCGCCGCGCGAGGGGATGGCGGCCGCCGTCCCGCCGCTTCGCCGTCGTCCGCTCGCCGACATGAAGGACATGGGCATGGGCGGCATGGATCACGGTTCCGGCGGGTCGATGGCGGGCATGGACCACGCCGCCATGGGCGATGCCAAGCCGGCCGCGTCGGCACCGGCCGCCTGTCCACCAGAACACGCCGCCATGGGTCACTGCACGCCGGCTGCGAGCGATGGTGCAGCCGACGGCCAGCAGGCGGGCATGGACCATGGGTCGGGCAGCATGAACCATTCCATGCGGGACTTCTCGGTGGCGCCCGAAGTCAAGAAGACGCCCACCGTGCAGACGATCTCGCCGATGCCCGTCGACCGGATGGGCGAACCGGGCCAAGGCCTTGATGACGTCGGCCACAAGCTGCTGGTCTACACCGATCTCATGGCGGTCGACCGCAACCCCGACGTGCGTGCACCGGATCGCGCGATGCGCATCCATCTCACCGGCAACATGGAACGCTACATGTGGGCGTTCGATGGCGAAAAACTGAGCGAGGTGAACAAGCCCATCCCGTTCCTCAAGGACGAGCGGGTGCGCATCACCCTGGTGAACGACACCATGATGGGTCACCCCATTCACCTGCACGGGCATTTCTTCGAGCTCGTCACGGGCCATGGCGAGTTCGCGCCGCGCAAGCACACGATCCAGGTGCAACCCGGGGGGACCGCGACGTTCGATGTCACCACCGACGCGGTCGGTGACTGGGCGTTTCACTGCCACATGCTCTACCACATGCACGCGGGAATGATGCAGGTCGTCTCGGTGCGGCCGCGCGAGGGAGACACGAAATGAGCCTCTTCCTCGGCGCCCTCCTCCTCGCTTCCTCCAGCCAGTGCGCACCGGAGCACGCGGCGATGGGCCACTGCACGATGCCCGCAGCCGACAAGCCGAAGGCGGCGACGCCCAAGGCAGCGCCGAAGCCGAAGGCGGCAAAGCCCAGGCCTGCGGCCAAGCCGAAGCCGAAGCCTGCGGCGAAGACGTCGACGCGTTCGGCACCGGCGCCAAGCCCGACTGCGGCACCGATAGCCGCACCCGTCGACCCGTCGTGCCCACCCGAACATGCGGCTATGGGGCACTGTGCGCCCAAAACCTCGGCTCCTGCCGCGCAGTCCGTCGTGCCCCCGCCGGCTGCTACTTCCGCAGCGGCAGCCGTGAACGATCCGGACTGTCCACCCGAGCATGCCGCCATGGGTCACTGCACGCCAAAGGCATCCCCGCCGGCCGGCGCCCCGGCGTCGATGGCCACGGGGGGTACAGCGCTGCCCGCCGGGAACGCACCTGCGCCCGCGGCGCCCGCGGCGAACTACGCTGACCGGGTCTGGGGCCGCGAGGCGATGACCCCCGCGCGCACGGCGATGCATCGGGAGCATGGCGGCATGTCCTTCTCCCAGCTCATGCTGAACCTCGCGGAGGTACAGCTCCGAAACGGGCGTGACGGCTACAGGTGGGACGGCGAGTTCTGGTATGGCGGCGACATCAACCGGCTGACCATCAAGAGCGAGGGCGAGGGCACGTTCCGCGAGGATGCGGAAGGCGAGGTCCAGGCGCTCTATAGCCGCGCCATCGGACCCTATTTCAACCTGCAGGCCGGTGTGCGCCAGGACTTCGCGCCCGGCCCGGACCGCACCTATGCCACGATCGGGTTCGAAGGCCTCGCGCCATATTGGTTCGACGTCGAGGGTGCGCTGTTCCTGTCCGACAAGGGCGACGTGTTCGGGCGGCTCGAAGGCTATTACGATCAGCGCATCACCCAGCGGCTGGTGCTGCAGCCGCGCGTCGAGTTCAACCTGTCGGCGCAGGACGTGCCACTCAGCGGGTTGGGCTCGGGACTGAGCGACGCGGAGGCCGGGCTGCGCCTGCGCTACGAGATCAAGCGCGAGTTCGCGCCCTATGTCGGTGTGTCATGGGAACGCCAGTTCGGCGACACGGCGCGGTTCAGCCGGGCACGTGGCGAGGGCACCGGCGGGTTCAGCTTCGTGGCGGGCGTCAGGACGTGGTTTTGACGACCGCGGCGAGGGATAGCGGCAACGACTGCGTATCAAGACCGTGGCGGGGGCGATCACCAAGGAGCTTGACCATGAACAAGGTTCTCACCGCCGCCGTCGCCATCGGCGTCATGGCGACCGCCGCAACGGCCCAGCAGCAGGACCATTCGGCCCACGCAAAGATGATGAAGCCCACGGCTTCCAATCCATACGGGCCCGCCGAGATGAAGATGCATGAGCGCATGATGGGCGCGGCGGGTGCGGATGCGACCGAGACCTGGGTGCGCAAGATGATTGAGCACCACCGCGGCGGCGTCGAGACGTCCCAGATCGTCCTTCGAGAATCTCGCGATCCCAAGGTGCGCCAGATGGCGTCGAAGACCATCACCGACCAGAACCACGAGATCGGCGAGCTTCAGGCGTGGCTGCGCAGCCACGGCAAGCGCGCCCAATGACCCTCAATGCCTCTCCTTCCGGCTTGCGGGCGGAGGGGCGAACCGTCAGGACATGCCCATGAACCGTCTTCGCTTGATCGCCGCCGCCTTCGCTTTCGCCGTGCCCGCTGCGGCGATCGCTGCCGACCCGGTGCTGATGCACCGCGATCCAGGCTGCCCGTGCTGCGAGAAATGGGCGCAGCAGGTGAAGGCGCAGTTCGGCCGAGCGGTGCGCATCGTCGATGACGCGGAGCGCCAGGCATTCATGAAGCAGCGACGCGTGCCTGCGGATCTCGCCTCCTGCCATACCGCGATCATCGACGGCATGACCTTCGAGGGACATGTGCCGATCGCGGACATGAAGCGCGCCCTGGCAACCCGGCCGAAAGGCGTGAGCGGCCTCGCGGTCCCAGGGATGCCGATGGGTTCGCCGGGGATGGAGATGCCCGGAATGAAGGCCGACCATTTCGAAGTGGTGGCGTTCGGGCCGGGTCGCCGACGCGTCTTCGCGCGTCATTGAAACAAGAAGGGGAGCGCCTCGCGCTCCCCTTCCCGTCCTTACTTCTTCGGCGCGCCCGACATGTCGTGGCCGGCGTGATCGCCGCCCTTCTTCATATCGTCGCAGCAGCAGGACTTCTTCCCGTCCTTCTCCTTGCAGCAGTCCTTCCCTTCCTTGCAGCATTCCGCGCCGGCCTTGCAGCAGTCGGCCGCAGCGAACGCGGATGTGGAGAGGGTGAGCGCGAACGCCGCGGCAACGAACTTGAACGTCTTCATGTGATTATATCCTCTTGATTGAGCTTGGTCGTTTCAGGCGACCGGCTCTCGAGGCGGAGGCGGTGCCGGGCGCCCCTCCCAGCCGACAAGCCGCTTGGCTCCGGCCTCGTGCGTGCTTTCTCGATCAGGCGCGCGGGATGCGCATGGCGTGGCCGCTGACGGCACTACGACGCAGCCGGTGGCGCAGACGGCCTGGTGATTCTGATGCGGTGCCCTGTCGTCTGCCGGCCTTGCTGGCGGCGCGTCATGGCAGTCCATCGAAGCTGCCGCTTGCACGCCCTGCATCGGGGCGGGGGCTGCGGCAACACCGCATGCCGACATGATCTGAGCCAAGGCGAACAGGCCGGCCAGAAGCGGCACCAATGCTGGCTTGGAACGGAGGAGCGGCATTGCCGCTGCGATACGCCACAGATGGCGGATAAACAATGGAGCCTATCAAGCCCGGGCTATGCTCGCGGCGAGGGCGCGGCGCTCACCAAGGCAGTTCCTCGATAAACCGGATCATCTCCTGGAAGCCGCCGGGCTCGAATATCACCCCGTCATCGCTCTCGCTGAGGGGAAAGCGCGAGGCCGCCTCGATCACGGCTTCTGCATCGGACTGGCGGTGGGGATCGTGGGCGGCCGTCCACCTGGCGAGCGCCACGATACGGGCATGCAGCGCAGCCGCGGCGTCATTCTCGGCGGAAGCCTCCTCTGCGGCGAACGCCTGAAGCGCCAGTGCCTGGGCTACCGGCTTGTCATGGAAATCACCGCGGAGCAACGCCAAGCGCTCCAGCGCGCCTTGAAGCTGCGCAGCACTGATCGTCACGGCGTTGAGGCGCGCCATCGGGCTAGCGATCAGCATGACCGTAGCGATCTGCGCTTGAAACGGGATCATGCCGGATCCTTCAGAATGCCAGCTCTGCCTGCCGGAGCTCAGGCTGACGCGGGGGGATCTCCTCGATCGCGAAGCTGCGCGAAGGCAGCGCCACGAGCAGCTCTTCCTGGGGTACGGTAAGGTCGAGCCACGCCATGTTCTGGCGACGCAGCAGCACCGCGCCCTGCCGCTCCTGGTAGAAGAACACGTCCGGATTGGCCTCGATCGTGACGATCGCGAAGCTCGTCGGCCGGTCGCCTACCGGCGGCTGCCACATGCCGGCGAGATAGAAGAAGTTGCCGTCCTCGAGCGTGACGCGGAACCGCCGGTCGCCATTCTTGATCTGGAACTCGCTCGCGGGGACCAGACAACGATGGGTCCGGAACTGCTTGCCCTCGGCGCGGAGGAACTTGAACGGCTTGGCTGCGTCGTCGCCCAGCTGCATGCCCCACGCCGCCTCGATCATCTCGACCGCTTGCATGTTATCCGGGTTGCGCCGGATGATGGCGCGACGGGTGCCGAGAGGCGCTTCCGACTCGAAGGGACTCGCTTTCATGGTGAGAACATAATGCGAACAATCGCGCGGTGCAAATCGGAGGACGTGGATGTGCAATGACTACCGGCTGGAGGTCGATATCGCCTCGATCATGGAGGACTTCGACGACCTCGAGATCAAGATTGACCTCCCCGAGGGCACACCTAACGTCGCGGCGCGCGAGGACATCAAGATCACCGACACTGCGCCGATCGTCCGGAGCGGCGGCCGCGGCGGCGAATTGGTGAACCGGCGCTGGAGCTGGCCGGGACCAGGAGGCAAGCCGGTGTACAATTTCCGCGCCGAGGGCCGCGAGTTCGGCTCGAACCGGTGCCTGATCCTCGCCGACGGGTTCTATGAGTTCACCAAGCCCGAGGACCCCAAGCAGAAGCGCCAGGACAAATGGCTCTTCACCATGGCTGGGCACCGCTGGTTCTGCATCGCCGGCATCTGGCGGGAGAGCCCGCAAGGGGAAGCCTTTACGATGCTGACGCTTGAGCCCGGCAAGGACGTCGCCCCCTATCACTCGCGACAGGTCGCGGTGCTGCCGCGCGACCGCTGGGCAGCGTGGCTTGATCCGCAAGTGCCGGCCCAGGAGGTACTGGGCATTCTGCCGAAGGGCAGCCTCGAGGTAACCCGGGTCTATCCGCCCTTTCCCGCTCAGGCAGCGCTGCTTTGAACTTGTCGGGTTCGGAATCGCTCGACCGATTCGTGGAAGCGCAAGCACCGGTCTATGCCACCGCGCTTTCCGAGATCCGGCGTGGTGCCAAGCGCTCTCACTGGATGTGGTTCATCTTCCCCCAGCTCGCCGGACTCGGGCGCAGCGAGACAGCCCGCTTCTTCGGCATCCGCTCGCTTGCGGAGGCGCAGGCCTATCTGGATCACCCCGTGCTCGGACGCCGGTACATGGAATGTGTCGAAGCACTTCAAGACCTGCGCATCAGCGATCCTGTCGCGGTCTTCGGAGCGGTCGACGCGATGAAATTGCGCTCGTCGCTGACATTGTTCGAGACCGCGCGGTCAACGCCGCTGTTCGCGGCCGCGCTCGATCGTTGGTTCGGTGGCGAGCGCGATGCCCAGACGCTCAAACAATCGGGAGAGTGAGCAAATTGCGTTAGTTGGCCATAAGCTCGTATTCGCCAGATAAACATGAGAGTCTGACCCACACAGGGAAGCAGAGACTCATCCTCAGAGTTAGGAGAGATATGGCCAAGCCAAAGGCGAAGGTAAAAAAGCCCGCTAAACCCAGCCCCTCAGGTGTGAAAGCGAAGCAGGTGATCGATCCCGCCGTTGAGACCTTCGTCGGTATCGTCAACAATCTGACCTACAAGAACGGCGAGAATGCACCGGCCACCCCACTTCGCAACCTTACCTTCTGGGTCGGTGCGGGCTTTTCGAAGGCGTGGAATCCAAAGTTTCCTACAAGCGCAGAGCTGTTTCGTCTGGGTGGCCGGGAAGCCGACAAGATCGCCGATCCCGGCGCTCTGTCCCGAACGTTTGGGGTCGATATGTTCGAAGGACTCGATTTCGATCGCGTTCGGGCTCTTGTTTATCAGCTCGACATGCAGGCGCGCTATCCGGACGTGCGCTCACGGTATGTCGACGACCAGAATATCAAGGCAATCCGTTCAGCCCTTGCAGCGGCGCTCGTCGCCAAGTTCGTCGAGCTCACGGGCATGCAGCCGTTCGACCGGAACGCCGCCAAGTTTCGAATCAAGGACGCGACGCCTGAACAGCGAGAGATCGTGGCTTTCTTCAATGACCTCGAGCATCGGGATGATGGCTCGCAGGACACGGTCGAGGGACTCCGCACCCACTTCATCTCTACCAATTACGACAATGTGATTGAAACCATCCTCGACAACATCATCGGCGAGGACGACAGCACATTCATCTATGGATATCGCGGCGTGACCCCCGTTGAAATCGAGGGGATGGCGCCTGCCAAGGTCATGCATGACCATTGGCTCGTTCGGCAGCTCATCAAGATCAACGGGGGTTTCGAGATCCTGCGCCACGGGGACGGCTTCGTCTTCAATTACGAGAATCGGTCGCCGTCGCAGATCGCAGCCAATCCACCGGTCGTCATGCTTCCCTCGCGGGAGCAGGATTACAGCGACAGCTACTTCCGTGCGGTGTTTCCCAAGGCGGTCCGGCTGCTACGCGAAACGACGGTCCTGGTGATCGTAGGCTACAGCTTGCCAGACGATGACGCGCTCATGCGCTTCATTCTAAGGCAGTTCGCCGAAGAACCGGAAGATGGGCGGGAGAAAATCCTGTTCTACATCGATCCATCTGACTCGGCGACGAAGCGGAAGAGGCTCGATATGGTCTTTCCGCTGCGCGAGGGCCGGTACCCGACGGTTGTTTCATTCAACGGAAAATTCAATGACTTCGTCAGCCAATACCTCCGTGCGCAGGCGAAGATCGCCAAGGCCAGAAAGCGTCGGCTCAACAGGCACCTGTCAAGCTGAGCGGGGATATCGTGGAGAGCCCAAAAGGCAGGGTGGATGACCGCCCGAACTCAGATACCCAGCCCCGCGCGCAGATCGGCTACCGAAACGCGTCCCGCTAGTATCGCTTCCTCATATCCTGCGATGGGAGAGAAGGGCATCAGCGCAGGCATCACGAACGGACGGCCTTCCAGATGGAGAATCAACGCCTCGCACAGGGACACGATGTTGATCCATCGCTGTGCGTACGAGTAAAGTAGCGCGACCTTGTCCGCCGGCAGATCGTGTTGACCTGACTTCCGGCCAAGGGTCTTTGGCGAACTCTCGCCAAGGACAGAAAGATTCGCCGTCGTGCCCAACTCGTTGAATTGGCGGATCTCCGACCAAAGTTTCGACAAGGCTTCGTAAGCTGGACTTTGAACGTAGGCCCCTTTCGCCGCGTCATAGTCCAGGAAGATTGTCGAAGTCAGCGCGTCATCGATCACCACTGTGTCGAAGCGCGTGCCTAACGCCGCGTAGAAGACCGTGGCGAACGCGTTCCAGACCGTCAGGTCCACGGTGATCCAGCCTCGATCGCGGACTTCAACAGTGAGGGGATGCGCCTCGAGCCCCCTCTTGAGTGGCGCTCGAAGGTCAAAGATCCCGGTGGCATCCTTTTCGAGAAGTTGACTCATCACGAGCAGCAGCTCGCCTTGCAGGGCTATTCTATATGCTGCGTCTTCGGATGTGAGGCCGGTAAAGGCAAGCGGCTGGAGTACATCGTGTATGTCACGAAAGTCGCGAAACTGGTGAATCCAGTTTCCGGTGGGCTTGAAGGAGCCCGTCGAGACAGCGCGGCCCGTCTCTAGATTACGGCCGACCTCCGCGATGAAGCCGCTCACGAACTCGGCGTCATTGGCGAACTTGCTGGGAGCGGCCGTGATTGCTTTGCGCTCGCTCTCGATGATCCCGAACTCGGACAGCGAGCGGGCTAGCTCTTTACGGTCCTCCTTAAACTGCCATACTTCGCTGCGGACGAATGTGACCAGCTTGAGCATGCCCTGTCGGTGGAGCTCATAGGCGGTTCGATATTCCTGCTGAGTGATGCTGATACGGTTGGGCTTGTCGTACCAACCGCCGACGCGCGCCCCTATCAGCAGAACGAAATAATCTGCCTGCTCAATATTGGTAAGGCATGCCTCGTAGCTGTGCTGATCGAGATCGCCCCCAAAATCGTTGAACTCCGAGGCAAGTACGCGGCAGCCGCGAGCCTCCAGGCTGAACTTGATCGCGCTTCGCAGGTCGCGAAAGTCGTAGATCGTAGAGGACAGGAAAAATGTTGGGCGATGCGCCATAAGGAATCCACACGGTTTGATTTCGAGCCGGGATGGCGGTGCGGCAGAAGCTAGCCATTCGGCTGAGCAACAATGCGTGCTGCAAGGCCGGCCTCCAGCTTGATGCAGCATTGATACAGCTTGCGCAGTTGGTCGCGTCTCGCGTCGAACATACCTTCCTGCGTCATATCCAGATCATGGATGAGGCGTTCGAGGCGGTCGAACCAGCGTGCCGCGCTTGATTGCTTGTTTTTGCGGCCTTTGAGGATGATGTCCTCGAACGTGCCGAAGCCGAGAACTGAAAAATGGCGAGCGCCGTTCTTGTCGTCCTGAAGCATCAGATCGCCAATTGCGGCCTGCCAGTCGCGGTAGATATAGGCTTCCTTGATGCCGAAGGTGATCGCCGTCTGTTTTGCGGTTGCCGCAACCAGATCGCTGGGGATTTCGACACCTGCCTGGCGTCGGAGGATCTCGGCGCAACGCTCGGCCAGATCAAGCTGGTCGGCATCGGAAAGATCACGGGGAGTGAGCGCACCCTTGGTCGCAAGATGGGCCGCCCGCTCGCCGTCGATCAGACTAGCGACATGATTCTTCAGTTGCGGATCGATAGAGTTAATGCGCCAAAGGGCCGAAAGCTCGTCCATCCGCTGCAACTCTACGTGGGTACCGTCCGCTAACGCGGCCTCGAACTCGCCGATCGCCTGCATCTCGACGGAAGCGGAAGCCTGTTGCGGGTCGAGATAACTGCGCTCGCGCCGAATGGCTCTAATCCAGCCTAGCACGGCGGCGATCCGGTACACGGTGCTGATCCGTTTGTACTCCAGAAACGGGATGTTTGGTGCATCAGCAAGCAGGTAGCGCCCCTGCTTTTTCTCCACGATCTCCTGGAGGCGGTACTTCAGGCTTGTCACCGCGTCCTTGAGCGGATCCGAGTATAGCCGCACCAGGTCCTGATGAACTTTTCCAGCCTCTTCCTTGCGGTCGGCGAGTTCGTCCGCGCGTTTCTTTCTCGCCAGGTAGATCGCCATGACAATGTCCCTGGCTACAAGCCCGACAATCACTCCGGCGAGAGTCAGGAGCGAGGCAACGACCGGGGGAGATAGCCAGAGTCCGCCAGCGGCCGCGCTTCCGCTAGCGGCTATCGAATTGCCCATCGCTACGTTCATGGTCTCATCCCCCCGGGGCCACTCTGGAATTCAAGGTGCAGCATGGCGGCGGCGTTCCGACAAGCGCAGAGCTGCACTTCCTGCGACCCACGGATGCCGGGCAGGATGGTGCTCGTGGTCGAGCGGCTTGACGAAACGCTCGCCAGAGCGGAACATAATGGGAACGAACGAGTCGTTGTTCCCTTATGCCAACCGAAGCTGCCTTTGCCGAGACCGATCGCGCGCGCCTGCTTGCTGAGCTGAAGGCGCGCATTGCCGCGCCTGAAGCGAGTGAGGTGCGGCTGCTGCCGTTTGGAATCGAAGCGCTCGATTCGAGGCTTGCTAGTGGTGGGATCGACGGCGGTGGGTTGCACGAGATCGCCGCGGCCTCACCGACGCTGGGAGACGACGCCGCGGCGACCTTGTTCGTCGGGGGACTTGCAGCGCGCTTCGCCGATACGCCGGCGGCGTCCATCGCTTGGGCGCTGACCCGGTTCGACCTGTACGCGCCCGGCCTCGAGCAGGCCGGCATCCCGCCTTCAAAGCTTCTCTATCTGGAGGCGCGGGACGAGACGATGGCGCTTGCCCTCGCCGAGGACTGTCTGCGCCTTGGCAGCTTCGCTGCGGTCGTCGCCGAAGTGAAAGCCGCCGACCAGACCGCAACGCGCCGCCTCCAGCTTGCTGCCGCCGACGGCCACACCCCGATGCTACTGCTGCGCCGCTGGGCCATGGCTGCACGCGATCCGCTGGAAAAACTCTCGGCCGCCTGCACGCGCTGGCGCATCGGCTGCGCGCCCTCGGCCAGGCTTACTTATCCCGGCGTCGGTCGGTCCCGCTGGTCGGTCGAACTCGTCCGGCAGCGCGGCGGCAATCCCTTCTCTCTTATTCTCGAGGCATGCGATGACACGGGTCGCCTCGCTCTACCTGCCGCAGCTCGCGATCGAGCGGCTGCGCCGGTTGCAGCGACCAGCCGCGCCGCCTGAGCGCGCCTGGTCCCCGACGCCGATTCTGCCGCCTGTCGACGATGACCCGGGTGCCTGTTCGGTGCCGCGCGGCGGGAGCTGGCGTCCCGGCGCACGCTGGGCGCGCGACGGCGCCGCGAAAAGTGCCGATATCGAGGAGCAGATCGCTCGCCTTCCCGCGCATCAGCGACCCCCCATGCGCGTGCTCGGCCGGCGATCGGAGCCCGCCGATCCGCCGTTTCGCGCGATGCGGCCGGACGAAGGCGGCCCGGCCGGTGCTGCACTCACGCCGGTCGCGATGCCTTTATCGGGCCGCCCGACGGTGCTGATCGAACGCGTCGGACAGCGCGAGATCGTGACCGCCGCCTGCCCGGTCGCGCTGGGGCTGGGCCTCGCGCCCGGCATGGCCGCCGCCCACGCTCGTGCATTGGTCGGCGATCTCGATGTCCAGGACGCCGATCCTGCGGCCGACCGCATCTGGCTCGATCGTCTCGCGCTCCACGCCGTCACGCATTGGACCCCGACCGTCAGCGTGTCCGGCAGTGACGGCATCTGGCTCGACATGACCGGCGCCAGCCATCTGTTCGGCGGGGAGCCACGCTTTTGCCGTCACGTGCTGCGCTTTCTCGCGCGGCTCGGCTTCTCGGGCGCGATCGCCATCGCCGGCACGCCGGGCGCTGCCCATGCCCTCGCCCGCTATGGCGGCGCGTCGATAACGATCCTGCCGCCATCCACCGAAGCTTCGGCCTTGGCGGGCCTTCCGATGGCCGCGCTGCGCCTCCAGCCCGATGCGCTGGTTGCCGCAGCGCGGTTCGGGCTCGAACGTGTCGGCGACCTCTATCCGATGCCACGCGGTCCGCTGGCGCGCCGCCTCGGCCTTGCCGCCGTCGAGCGGCTCGACCAGGCGCTCGGGCGCGCGGCCGAGCCAATCGTCGCGGTGATTCCGTTCGAGGCGCCCGAAGTCACGCGCCGGCTGCTCGAGCCGATCGGAACCGCCGAATCGATCGCGCAGGTGATCGCCGATCTGGTCGACGATCTGGTGCTGGTCCTCCAGCAGCGGGGACTGGGGGTTCGCAGCGTCGTGCTGACCGCCGTCCGCGTCGACGGCGCCGATCAGCGGATCGCGATCGGCGCATCTCGCGCGACCCGCGACGCCCGGCATCTCGTGCGCATGTTCGGCCTGAAGATCGAGATGATCGATCCGGGGCTCGGCATCGAGGCGATGCACCTGGCCGTTCCGCACAGCGAACCGCTCGGTTCGCGTCTTGGCGACACGCTGCTGCCGGAAAGCGGCGATGCGCCGGACCTGGCACCGGCGATCGACCAGCTTGCCGGGCGCGCCGGGGAGCAGGCGGTGTTCCGGCAGACTCTCGAGCAAAGCGATGTGCCCGAGCGCGCCGTGCGGCGCGCCGGCCCGCTCGCGACCGTCGCGGGCTGGCCAGCCTGGAAGCGGCCGGTCCGCATGCTCCGGCGCCCCGAAATGCTCAGCCATGTCGTCGCCTTGCTTCCGGACCATCCGCCGCGGCGCTTCACCTGGCGGGGCAAGCCCTATGCCGTCACGGCCGGCGACGGGCCCGAACGCATCCATGGCGAATGGTGGCGGACCGACCGCGAGCTTTGGGCGGTGCGCGACTATTTCCGCGTTGAAGTCGAGGGCGGACAGCGTTTCTGGGTGTTTCGGCGCGGCGACGGCGTCGTGCCCGAGACCGGCGACCTCAGCTGGTATCTACACGGCTTCTTCGGCTGATGACGACCTATGTCGAGCTGCAGGTGACCAGCCATTTCTCCTTTCTTCGGGGCGCCTCCTCCCCCGAGGAATTGTTCGCCGCCGCGCAGCTACAGGGCCATCGCGCGCTCGGGCTGTGCGATCGGGGCAGCGTCGCCGGCGTAGTGCGCGGCTGGGACGGGCAGAAGGCGACCGGCGTGCGGATGATCCCCGGCGCGCGCGTCGACCTGACCGATGGGCGCGCAATGTTGCTCTATCCGACCGACCGTCAGGCCTGGTCGCGACTCACCCGATTGCTGTCGCGCGGCAAGGCGCGCGGCGGCAAGGGCTCTTGCATCCTCGACTGGCAGGACGTCGCGCATCATGCCGGGGGACTGGTCGCGATCCTGCTGCCGGACCTCGCCGACGCCGTCACCCGCGACCATTTGCTGGAACTGGCCGCATTGTTCGGCACGCGTGCTCATTGCGCGCTGTCGCTGCGCCGCCGCCCCGACGAGTTCGAGCGGCTCCACGCCCTCGATGCGCTCGCCCGCGAGACGGTCGTGCGCGCGGTCGCGACCGGCGACATTCTCTATCACACCCCCGAGGCGCGTCCGCTGCAGGACGTGGTGACAGCCATTCGCGAACGGACCACGGTCGATGCGCTCGGCTTCCGGCGCGAGCGCTTCATGGACCGGCATCTCAAATCGCCGGCAGAGGTGGAGCGCCGCTTTGCCGCCTTCCCCGATGCGATCCAGGCGAGCGCGGACATCGCGGCGATGTGCACCTTCGATCTCGGCGAGATCCGCTACCAATATCCCTATGAGCAGGTGATGGCCGGCAAGTCCGCGCAGGAGGCGCTGACCCTCCTGACGCAGGAGGCGGCGGCGGCGAAGTTCCCCGATGGCGTGCCTTCGGCCTATGCCGATCAGATCGCCCATGAGCTCAAACTGATCGGGGAGCTCGGCTACGCGCCCTATTTCCTCACCGTCCGCGCGATCGTCGACGAGAGTCGTCGCCGCGGCATCCTCTGTCAGGGGCGCGGCTCGGCCGCGAACAGCTGCGTCTGCTTCCTGCTCGGCATCACCTCGATCGATCCGATCCAGCATGAGCTGCTGTTCGAGCGGTTCGTCTCTGGCGAGCGCAAGGAGCCGCCCGACATCGACGTCGATTTCGAGCATGAGCGCCGCGAAGAGATCATCCAGTGGATCTACGAAACCTATGGCCGGCACCGTTCCGCGCTGACCGCGGTGGTGACGCGCTACCGCACCCGTGGCGCCGTCGCGGAGGTGGGCAAGGCATTGGGGCTGCCGCGCGACCTGACCAAGATGCTGACCGGGCTGGTCTGGGGCTGGTCGATGGACGGCATCTCCGACGAGCAGATCGCGAGCCTCAACCTCAATTCCAGTGATCATCGCCTCAAGCTGACCTTGCGCCTCGCGCGCCAGCTGATCGGCACCCCGCGCCACCTCTCCCAGCATCCCGGCGGCTTCGTGCTGACCCAAGACCGCTTGGACGATCTGGTGCCGATCGAGCCCGCGCGGATGGAGGACCGCCAGATCATCGAATGGGACAAGGACGATATCGACGCGCTCCGCTTCATGAAGGTCGACGTGCTGGGGCTCGGCATGCTCGGCTGCATGAACCGCGCCTTCAACCTGCTCGAGGCCCACAAGGGCGTGAAGGTCGGGATGGCCGACCTCCAGGACGACGATCCCGACGTCTACAAGATGATCCAGAAGGCCGACACGCTCGGCGTCTTCCAGATCGAATCGCGCGCGCAGATGTCGATGCTGCCGCGGATGAAGCCGACTCGATTCTACGATCTCGTCATCGAAGTCGCGATCGTCCGGCCCGGCCCCATCCAGGGCGACATGGTCCATCCCTATCTGCGCCGGCGTGAGGGCAAGGAGAAGCCCGAATATCCCAAGCCCGAGCTGCGCGCCGTGCTCGAGAAAACGCTGGGCGTGCCGCTGTTCCAGGAGCAGGCGATGAAGGTCGCGATCGTCGGCGCCGGGTTCACCGCGGCCGAGGCGGATCAGCTCCGGCGCGCCATGGCGACCTTCAAGCTGACCGGCGGCGTCAGCCATTTCTACGACAAGCTGGTCGGGGGCATGGTCGCGCGCGGCTATCCGCAGGATTTCGCCGAGCGGACGTTCAAGCAGATCGAGGGATTCGGCTCCTACGGCTTTCCCGAGAGCCATGCGGCCTCCTTCGCCAAGATCGCTTATGCCTCGTGCTGGATGAAGCATCATCATCCCGATGTCTTCTGTGCGGCATTGCTCAACGCCCAGCCGATGGGCTTCTACGCGCCCGCCCAGATCGTCCGCGACGCTCAGCTGCACAGTGTCGAGGTGCGGCCGGTCTCGATCAACCACAGCCATTGGGACTGCACGCTCGAGCCGCCGAAGCCGGGCGGCCGCCACCTCGCGGTGCGGCTCGGCTTCCGTCAGGTGCGCGGGCTCGCCAATGTCCATGGCGCGGCGATCGCGGTGGCGCGGGGCAATGCGGCTTATGAAAGCGTCGAGGAGGTCTGGCGCCGCGCCGGCGTGCCGCGCGCCGCGATCGAGCGGCTCGCCGAGGCCGATGCCTTTCATTGCATAGCCGAAGATCGCCGGCAGGGTCTGTGGAAGGTCAAGGGCCTCGGCGAAGCACCGCTGCCGCTGTTCGCCGCCGCCGACGCCCGCGAAGGCGGCTTCTCGCCCGAGGGGCTCGAGCCGCGCGTCACGCTCCAGCCGCTTACCGACGGGCGCGAGGTGGTCGAGGACTATCGCTCGCTTCAGCTGTCGCTGCGCGCGCATCCTTTGTCCTTCCTGCGCGAGCAGCTCGCCGCCGAAAAGGTCGTGCGCTGCGGCGATCTCGCGGGCATCCGCGACGGGCGCCATGTCGAGGTCGCGGGCGTGATCCTCGTCCGCCAGCGGCCGGGGTCAGCACGCGGCGTGCTGTTCATCACCATCGAGGACGAGACCGGCGTCGCTAACGGCATCCTCTGGCCCGACCGGTTTGAGAAGCAGCGCCGCGCCGTGATGTCGGCATCCATGGTGTCACTGCGCGGGCGGCTCCAGAAGGAAGGCCAGGTCATCCATGTCATCGTCGATCGCGTGGTGCCGCGCGACGAGATGCTGCGCTCGATCGGAAGGATGGATATGCCCGTGCCCTTCGGCCGCGGCGATGGCGCGACCCATGCCGGCAGTCCCGACCGCGGCGATCCGGGCTGGAAGCCGCGCGACCTATACTCGCCGCCCTTTCCGAACGGGGTTGATCCCGAGGATTTGATCAAAGTGCGCAGCCATGATTTCCACTAGGCGCGGCCCACATCGACAGCCTAGGTCGCGATGATCACGATCATGCTAGACCGTTCCGATGTCCGATGATGTGTCGCCGAAGAAAAGCTTCGATATCTCGCAGGCCCTGAAGCCGGCCAAGGCGGTGCTGCCCGGGATCGGGGAAGTCTCCGTTCGCATTCGAACCGTCTCGTTCCTCAAATGGTTCGGGGAGGGCGAACGGCGCCGTCGGTGGGCCGATGGCGCTGACTTCTTGCGGGTGTTGCTGCGCGAGCGCGTGGCGCCGCCGGAAGATGTCGAGGAAGCGGACAAGCCGGGGCTGGATGCCGCCTTCGTCGAAGAACTCGATTCCGGTCAGCTCGAAACGATCGCCGAGCAGCTACTCGTCGCGGCGACTCCCATCTTCCGGTCGCTCGGCGCCAGCAGGAAAAAAGGTGCCAACACCGAGGGAAGTGCAGACACCGTCGGATCGGACGGAGAAGGAAGGCCGACCGACAGGCTGTTGGTGGGCGCTCGCCGCTACCTCCTCGATTTCGAGACCGGCCAGAAAGAGGCGGCAAGCCGCATCACGCAATCGTTAGGTGTTGGCTCCGTGATGCGCGAGCTCCATCGCTACAACAGATTGGCGGAACTGGGCAGAACCGTCGATCGGCTGAGCCTGGGAATGATCGAGCAAACCCGGCTCGAACAGCTCGCGCGCGGCGACGCTTTCGGCCGGGCCTTTGGCGAACACGATACGATCAGCAAGCTATTCGCCGCCACCGCGCAGATCGGCACAATCGGCAACCTCTCGAAACTCCTGGGGCTCACCCAGATGGATCGCGATCGCTGGATCTCCGCCAGTCGGCTTCTGGGCCTCGGCATCTCCAGTTCCGTCCTGGCGGCGGCGCAGGGGCTTACGGCATCGTCGATGATGTCGCAGTTCGAGCGGGAAGCCGCGGCGATGTACCGGCCCGGCTATCAGTCCCTCGCTTCGCTTGCTCTGGAAGGCGAGATCGCGCGAGGCGCGGCGTCCGACCTTCTTCACGAGTATGACACGGAACGCCGCGAGGCTCCCTTGTTCGATGCTGTCCTCGATGCGATCGAGACCTTGGACGATGACGAAGCGTCGCCTGCGGAGCGCCTGGCGCTGCTCGAAACAGTTATCGGGCTGATCCGGGGTGCAGCGGGCTGGGCCAGATCCGAAGTGCAGAAGGCGGGTGTCGTTTCCCTGATCGCGGCCGTTGCCGCCATCCTGGCGCTTTATCCCGACCTTATCCCGTGGCGCGGGGAGGCCGAGCCCAACAAGGAGATGGTCGAAGCCGTTGCGGAGATCAAAGGCCTTCGCGCCGATTTCGAAGCAGCGCGCGATGTGGGCGACCGCAAGCATATCCGCTATGTTCACGGCCGGGCCAATTTGCGGGCGGCGCCCGAACGGCAGGGTCTGGTGATCAGAATTGTCTACCCGGATCAATGGGTAGAGGTGCGTGACGCCCGCGGCGATTGGGCGCGCGTGGCGGTGTACGACTACAGTTCGGACGCCCCGGCTGAGGGGTGGATACATCGCGGCAATCTTCGCGTAGCGCCTGAGTGAGATATAAGGGGAAGGCCTTCCCCTGACGCCGAGCCGCGTCTGGTCGTACCCCTTCTGCGGGGCGCCGCCCCGCAACGCCCCCCGGAGAGGGAGAGTGCGGCCGGTTCGGCCGTGACGGGTCAGGGCCGAGAGAGAGTCTCTCGGCGCCCGTCGCGGAGAATCTCCATGGCAACTGTCCTCAACCACACATCCGCGCCGCCACCGCGTTCCGGCTCGTACAAGGTCGACATCTCGCGCGGGCAACGCATTGGCCGCGTCTCGTCCGAATGGTTCTCGCGGCCCGACGACGAGCGCTTCCTGTCGCTCACCGAGCTTCACGCGGCGGTCGAGGCGCGGGCCCGGCGCGCCTCGACCCGGACCGTGGAGACCCGCCAGGTTCGGGTGGAGGCGAGCCGCGACGATCCCGAGCGGCTGGCGCTTCTGCTCCCCGGCCGTGACGCTCCGGTCGCGCCAACCCATTGGTCGTTCGGCCAGCTCTGCGGCTTGGTCGGCGCGCCGTCCGGCTATCTGCGGCAGCTGCCCGCACCGCTCTCCGGCATCAACTTGCAGCACGGCCTGCTGACCCATCGCGGCGAGCTCATCAAGACGCTCGAGACCGAGGACGGGCGCACCGAGCTGCGCGCCGTGACCGGTCCCGATTATGGCAGGATCTGGGATCACGAGCTGGTCGCGGCCGTGATGCGGATCGCTGGCAACGGCACCGGCGACACGCGCTGGAAGGTACCGGGCATGCTCGATTGGGCGACCATGACCCATAACCCGTTCGTCGAAGTGACGAAGGACACGACCACGCTCTATGCGAGCGACCGCGACGTCTTCCTGTTCCTCGTCGACGACATGCATCCGATCGAAGCCGGCAAGCTGCCCAACGGCGATCCCGACCTCTATTTCCGCGGCTTCTACTGCTGGAACAGCGAGGTCGGCTCGAAGACGCTCGGCATGGCGAGCTTCTATCTGCGCGCGGTCTGCATGAACCGCAACATCTGGGGCGCCGAGGGCTTCGAGGAGATCAGCATCCGCCACTCGAAGTTTGCCGCCAACCGCTTCGCGCATGAGGCGGCACCTGCGCTCGAGACTTTCGCCGACTCCTCGCCTGCGCCCTTCATGTCGGGCATCATGGCCGCGCGCCAGCGGGTGGTCGCGCGCAGCGACGAGGACCGGCAGGACTTCCTGCGCAAGCGCGGCTTCTCCAAAGCGGAGACCGGCAGGATCATCGCCACGGTGCTCGACGAGGAGGGCCATCCGCCCGCGTCCATCTTCGACTTCGTCCAGGGCATCACCGCGGTCGCACGCGACAAGCCCCATCAGGACGCCCGGCTCGAGCTCGAGGGCAAGGCGGCGAAGCTGCTCGCGGGTGCCGCCTGACATCCGCAACCCCTGCCCGCGGGTCCGGCGCGGTCCTCCCCAAAGGGAGAGGGCTGCGCCGTCGCCATGACGGGTTGAGGGTCGAGAGAGAGGCTCCCGGCCGCCCGTCATGGAGAAGACCCATGACCAAGCCGACCAAAATCGCGCTCAGTGCCTCGCGCGACATTCCCTTCAACCAGCTGGTGCTCAGCCAGTCCAATGTCCGGCGCGTGAAGGCGGGCGTCTCGATCGACGCGCTCGCCACCGACATCGCCCGGCGCGGGCTACTCCAGAGTCTGACGGTACGCGCGCAGCGCGACGAGTCCGGCGCCGAGACCGGCAAGTTCGAGGTGCCGGCGGGCGGCCGCCGCTTCCGGGCGCTGCAGCAACTCGTCAAGGCCAAGCGCCTGTCGCGCACGGCGCCGGTGCCGTGCATCGTGCGCGAGGATGACGAGATCTCGGCCGAGGAGGATTCGCTCGCCGAGAACACCCACCGCGAAGCGCTCCACCCGCTCGACCAGTTTCGCGCGATGCAGCAGCTCGCCGGCCAGGGCAGCGATGTCGAGACGATCGCCGCGACCTTCATGACCACGCCCGCGGTGGTGAAGCAGCGCCTCCGTCTCGCCTCGGTCTCGCCGCGGCTCCACGACATCTATGCCGAGGATTGGATGACGCTCGAGCAACTCATGGCCTTCTCGGTGTCCGAGGACCATGCGCGCCAGGAGCAGGTCTGGGAGTTGCTCCAGTCGAGCCACAACAAGCAGCCCTGGATGATCCGCCACAAACTCACCGAGGAAACGGTGCGCGCATCGGACAAGCGCGTCCGCTTCGTCGGTCTAGACGCCTATCAGGCGGCCGGCGGCTATGTGCTGCGGGACCTATTCGAGGCCGATGACGGCGGCTGGGTCCAGGACGTCGCCCTGCTCGACGCCCTTGTTGACGAAAAGCTAAAGGCCGAGGCGGACCGCATCGCCGGTGAGGGGTGGAAGTGGATCGCCGTCGCGGTCGAATTTCCCTACGACGCCGATGCCGGCATGCGCATGCTCGAAGGCGAGCAGCCGCCGCTCACCGACGAACAGGAAGCCCGGCTCGAGGCGCTGCGCCGCGAAGCCGAGCAGCTCGAGAACGACTGGTCAGGCAAGCCCGAGATCTCCGACGAGATCGACGCCCGCGTGACCGCGATTGACGAGGAGATCGCCGCGATCCTGGAGCGGCCGCTCGCCTATGATCCTGAGGAGGTGGCGCGCGCGGGTGTGTTCATCAGCATCGACCGGCTGGGCGGCCTCGACATCGACCGCGGCTATGTCCGGCCCGAGGACGAGCCCGGGCTCGAGATCGTCGATGACGAGGTGCCGGACCCGGATGCCTTGGCCGAGCGCGCCGACGCCGATCAGGCAGCGATGGGATGTGGCGAGCTGACGGCTCCGGACCCGAGCGAGGACGAGGAAGAACAGGAGGACCCAGGCAAGCCGCTGCCCGACCGGCTGGTGACCGAGCTCACCACCTGGCGCACGCTGGCGCTGCGCAATGCCGTCGCGCTCAGCCCGGGGGTGGCGTTCGCGGCCGTGCTCCACGCGCTCGTGCTCGATGGCTTCTACCGCTATGCCGGCACCGAGAGCTGCGTCGAGATCTCGGTCCGCGGCGGGAGCCTCGGCACCCATGCGCCCGGGCTCGGCGATAGCCTGTCGGCGCAGGCGATCGCGAAGCGCCACGAGGCTTGGGGCCAGCGGCTGCCCGACGATCCCGAACAGCTCTGGGACACGCTCGCAGGCTTCAGCGCCGATGAGCAGGCCGCCTTGTTCGCGCATTGCGCCTCGTTCGGCATCAATGCGGTGTGGGAGCCGACCAGCCGCTACAATGAGAATCGGGTATCGGCGCGCACGGTCGCTGGCCGCATCGCCCATTCGCATGTCCTGGCGCGGGCATCCGGGCTCGATCTTGTGGCGGCCGGCTGGACGGCAAGGGTCGACAATTATCTCGGCCGCGTGACCAAGGCGCGCATCCTCGCGGCGGTCGAGGAGGCGAAGGGTGCCGAGGTCTCGGCGCGGCTCGGCGGCCTCAAAAAGCCGGACATGGCGCGCGAGGCCGAGACCGTGCTCGACGGCAGCGGCTGGCTCGCCGAGCCACTGCGGACGCCGGGACCGCTCGAACCCGACGCGCCGGATGCACCGGCCATGGCGAATGAGGATGCGACCTTGCTCGCTGCCGATCCGGCGGAACCGGACGCGGATGCGCCGTTCGCCATCGCCGCCGAATGAAGCACTGCCACCTCGGGGCCCGCCACCGCGCGGGCCCCATTTTCTTTTCCGGGAGGCCAGTGATGTCGGCAGCGTCGGATCTCTCGCGCCGGCTCGCGCGCAATGCCGAAGCCGTGTGCCGCCACTACCTCCCTGCCGGTCGTCGCGAGGGCCGCTACTGGATCGTGGGCGACGCGCTGGGCTCGGCCGGGCGCAGCCTTTATGTGCGCCTGAAGGGTCCAGATCATGGCCGCGGCGCCGCCGGCAAATGGACCGACGCCGCGACCGGTGCGCATGGCGACCTGCTCGACCTGCTGGCGCTCAACTGCGGCTATTGCCGGCTCGCCGACACGCTCGACGAGGCGCGGCGCTTTCTCGCAATGCCCGTGACTGAGGTTCCCGAAATTGTCGATGACGCGCCCGCGCCCATCGGTTCGCCCCGAGCGGCCCGGCGGCTGTTCGCGGCATCGCACCCGATCGGAGCGACGCTTGCCGAACGCTACCTGTTCTCCCGAAGTATCACCGGCGTTCGAACCGAGCGGTGGCTGCGCTTTCATGCCGCGTGCTGGTACCGCCCCGACCGCGACGATGTCGCATCCACGCCTGCCGCCATGCCCGCGCTCATCGCTGCCGTCACCGACGTCGACGGCGTGATCATAGGCGTCCATCGCACCTGGCTCGACAGCAGCGGCAGCGGCAAGGCGCGGGTGGCGGTCCCGCGCCGCGCCATGGGCAAGTTACTCGGGCATGGTGTCCGCTTTGGTGCCGCGGGCCCGGTCATGGTCGCCGGCGAAGGCATCGAGACCGTCCTGTCGCTGCGCATGGCGATGCCGCGCTTGCCTATGATCGCCGCCCTGTCGGCCGCGCACCTCGCCGCGATCCGCTTTCCCCCGCCTTTGCGCCGTCTCTATGTCGCACGCGAGGAGGATGGCGCCGGCCGCGCTGCCTTTGGCACGCTCGTGACGCGGGCCACTGCGGCAGGCATCGAGCTCCTGCCGCTGGAGTCAGTGCTCGACGACTTCAACGCCGACCTGTGCGCATCCGGAACCGGGAAGCTCGCAGAACGGCTGCGTCCCCAGTTGCGGACCGAGGATTATGCCGCGTTCCTTTGACGGCGCAGTCGTCTCGACCTCACCGCCAAGGCCAGCCTTCGCAGCCGGAGTCCGCGCATTGGCCTTCCGAGAGGGCGACGGGTCGGCAAGCGGCGCGGGCGCGCAACGGCTGCGCTCGGCTATTTTCCGCCGCGGGCTTGAGCGCCCGCTTTGCATCGTGAGCCAAAATAGCCGGGCTTCGCCGTCCTCCGCTACGCTCCGGCCCCCCGGCGCTGCGGCGCCGGACGCTTCGCTGGAGGTGCGCGCCCGCGCCGCCCGCCGCCTCGTGTCGCCGTGAAGGCCGCGAGTGCGCGGTCGACAAGCGGAGACGACCCATGACCCTCGATCGAACCAACGACGCGCCCGAGCAATCGCCGCTGGCAGACATGCTCCAGGAGCTCGAACTCTATGGACGCAGGCCCTTTGACGACGAGCTCGATCCGCGGCCTTTGCCCGAAGGACGCCTCGTCGAGGCCGCCGCTGCCGACAGCTTCGACGCGATGGTTGCCTGCCTCGCCGACACCAGGCTCGAGCCCGACATGGAAGACCTGCTCTGGGGGTTCACCAACGTCTTCCACCGCGCGGGCGAGCGGATCGAGCGCGAGCTCGACGCCAACGAGCACGCGCAGCGCCGCCTCCAGCGCGAGCAAGACGGCAGCGAGGTCAAGTCGGTCGAGCTCGAGACGTTGATCGCCGAAGGGCGCACCATGATCGAACGACGCGATGCCATGGAAGCATTCCGCGAAGCCTTTGCCGAGCAGTTCCGCCACTATCTCCGCAAGGCCTGGCTGCCGCGCTCGGGCTCGATGCTCAACCGCCGTGCGATGACCGCCGCAGTGATCGAGAGCCGCGAATTCGTGAACGGCCGCCGCTGGACCGACAGTCAGTTGCTCCTTCCGCCGGGCGAGCGGATCTATGTCAGCGGCGGTGCCGACTACAACGACCATCACGAGATCTGGCGTATCCTCGACGAGGTCCACGCCCGCAATCCGCAGATGGTGCTGCTGCACGGCGCGTCGCGTACCGGTGCCGAACGCATCGCGGCCCTCTGGGCGGCGCAGCGCGATGTCCCGCAAGTCCCCTTCGCTCCGGACTTCACCAAGCACAGCCGGGCTGCCGCGCCGTTCAAGCGCAACGACAAGGTGCTGTCGATCATGCCGCGCGGCATCATCATCTTCCCCGGTGGCGGCATCCAGGACAATCTGTTCGACAAGGCGCGCGCAGCGGGCATCGCCGTCATCGACCGGCGACGGCGCTGATCGCTGCCGCCGATCCCGGCGCGTGAGCGGGCGGGCCAGCCTTTGGACCCGCGCCGCCGGACCGCAACGCGGCATGCTGCCGCGTCCTTCACTTCGTTCCGGCCCGCCGGTGCGGTCCGCCTCGTGGCGCGGGTCCGGCTTGGTCCCTGCCGCCCGCTTCCGGCCGGCAAGAGACGGAGATCGATCATGACATCTGAGCTGATCCGCCTGCGCCGCGCCCTCGACTGCATGCCCGAGGCGGACCGCCGCGTGTTCGAACTCGCCAGGTTCGACGCACTCGATTACCTCGAGATCGCCGACAGGCTCTGCCTGACCGTGCAACAGGTCGAGGACCGCATGGCAAGCGCGATCCGGCATTTGGCCGATTATGATCAGGCGCGTTGAGCATGGCCGCGCCGCCCGCTAGGCTTTGACCATGCGTGTCGACCTCGACCATCTCCCCGAAGCCCAGCAGGCCGAACTGGCGCGCGTGCGCCAGACGCTGATGGACGAGTTCGCCAACGCGATCTCGACCTCCACGCAGCCGTGGAAGAAGAACGGCAAGATCCTCAAGATCATTCTGTTCGGCAGCTATGCGCGCGACGACTGGGTCGACGAGCCCGAGAACGGCTATCAGTCGGACTTCGACCTGCTCGTGATCGTCAGCCACGAGGACCTGACTGACGTCGCTGGCTATTGGTACATCGCCGAGGACAAGATCCAGCACGACCCCGCCGTGCAGAGGCCCGTCAATATCATCGTCCACACGCTCGACGAGGTGAACAAAGCGCTCCAGCGGGGTGAGTATTTCTGGGTCGATATCGTGCGGGATGGGGTGGTGCTGTACGAGCTCCCCAACCACGCGCTTGCAACGCCTAAGCCTCTTACCGCCTTGGACGCCTATTCAATGGCGTCTCGATACTACAACGAACAACTTACGTCGGTCGATGAGTGGATCGAATTGGCTTCCGTCGCGATCGCTAAAGGCGATGTGGGTAGTTGGCGTAAGAAGGCAGCCTTCAATCTTCATCAAGCAACTGAAACCAGCTACGCGTGCTTTCTATTGGTTTGGACGCTGTACTTCCCGCGTTCTCATAATATCAAATTTCTTCGATCCCTCGCCGAGGACAAGGAATCGAGACTTATCGATCCGTGGCCGCGGGAGACCCGCGCTGATCGTCGGCGATTTGAGCTCCTCAAGCGCGCCTATGTCGAAGCCCGCTACTCGCCAAGCTACGAAATTGGTGTGGACGACTTGGATGCGCTTTCATCAGCAGTGACGCGGCTTCGAAATGTCGTTGAGCACCTTTGTATTGAGCGGCTCGAAGGGCTGAAGTTCGATGTGCATCCTCACTGACGTTGCCTCTACCAGTGCGAACCGTGGCAGCTATGCGCCTTAAACCCAGTCATTCCGCAGCCAAATGAGGATGGCCAGAACCTGCCATTTTTCCGGTCACAACAGAATGGCTTCCACAAAAGGGAATGCGGTACTTGAGCTCCGGCCAGCGCGGTGAGAGCGGGAAGTCGTCAGTCTCGCGATTGAGCGGGAAACGCCCGGCGTGGCATCAAGAGCCAAGTACGCTCCGGCAATCCTGCTGGATTTAGTGGACGAGGCCCGCCGTCTTCAGAGCATCGATGGCGATCACGATGATGCGGTCGTCGAACAGCTTCAGCTTCCGCTCGGCCGATGCTTGGCCCCCTGGCCAGCTCGCCAGCGCAGCCCGGATCGGTTCGACATTCGCCTCGACACCCATCTGGCAGAGCCAGTCGACAGTCGCGAGCAACTCCATACCTAGTGGAGACTCGAACCCGTCGATAAGGTCGGAGGTCGCTTGCACAGCCGACCAATGGGTTTTCCCCTCCGTCTTCATGTACAAGGTGACAGCCTCACGGCGCGCTTCGTCGAACCGGATCGCTTCAAACGGACCCGCATCCGCCAGCCGCTTGTCGCTGTGCAGGTAACTTCCGTCCAGCCCGTTCAACATATGACGCATCTTCTCGGAGTAGGGGCCGTAGCGATTGGCCCCAAACTCGAATTCGAAGGGTGGCAGACCAAGCTTGCCGCTGAACCGCTCAAGGAAATATCCGAGCTTCTGTACTTCGAGCAGCGAGCATTCGATGCCCAAGATGGCGTATCGCCGCACCAGCTCCGCGATCGCCGCGCGCGCCGGCGTCAATTTCTCGACGCCGCTTCGCTTTGCGACATTTTGATATTGCCGGGTCGGCTCGTAGATCAGCACCGACACGGCATCGAGCTTGCCGAGCTTCTCGGCCATCAACGCGCGTACCTCATTCCAGTCGAGCCCACCATTGCCGGCACCGAGCGGCGGCAGTGCGATCGAGCGGACCTTATTCTCGGAAATGAACTGGAGAAGGTCTTCCAGCCCTTGCTCAATCCATTCGATCCGTGACGGATATCGCCAATGAGCCTTGGTGGGGAAGTTCACGATCCACTTCGGGCCGATAAAAGCGTCGCGGCGAGTTACGAACATTTTGCCGACATGCAGGCTCTTGGCGCGCGCGGCAGCCTCATACTCCTTGAAGTTCTCCGGGTATGCCTCTTTGAACATAAGCGCGACGCCCTTGCCCATCACGCCAACTGTGTTGACGGTGTTGACCAGCGCCTCAGCCTCGGCATCGAGGAGGTTTCCTTGCGTGAAGGTGATTGTCATAGGTACCAACTGTTCCGAGCGCGGACTTTGACATCGGCATGACGAGCGGCTGCGAGTTCCTCGACCCAGTCGCGCATGGCGGCATCATAGCAGACTATGCCAACAAGGGCATGCACGGGCACGTGCTTGTAGACCAGTGCCTCGGCCTGATATTTCTCGAATTTGTCGATGTCGTCTTTCCTGAAATCTCGTGCCTGCAACACAGGCCAGATAATCCAGTCCAGATCACCGAGGTCGTCGGAAAATTGCGCCGTCTTCAGATATGCGTGTCGATCGCTGAACACGAAATCGACGCTCTGCTTCCGCAGCGTCCTCAGAGATGAAACGAGGATGACGATGTCTCGCAGCGGCTTTTGAGGGACACCGTATCCCGTCTTGATGTTGTACAACATCGGCGAATAAGGCGTGAAGTAGAACGGTACGTAGTCGGCGAGCGTGCCGCCCGGGCCGCAAGGGACCTTCCGCGTCGTTCGCTTGTGAATTAGTTCCTGATTGCCGATTTCAACGTAGCGGGCTCCATCGGTCGTGCTTCGGCAATGACAGCCGTCGCTCAGCACCTTGCCGATATTATCTTTGTGAACGATCCGGAAGATGAGTGCCTTTTCGGGATTGAGTAGGTCGCTTGACATGCAGCACCGCTTAGCGCTGGCCCACCCGCGCCGCAACTGACGTGGCCGCCGCCACGCTGCGGCGGCATGAAGCGGCGCGTGTAGAGAAGAAGTCGGCATTGTGGTCATGACAGCCAGAGATGCCAGATCGCGATTGGGCCGGGGCCAGTGGTGCTACCGAGATAGGCGAAGTTCCGGGTGTGACGAGATCTGGCAAGGTCCGCACCATTTGAGCCGATCGGCTGCGGCATGTCTTCGATCGCGTATTTCGGCTTTTTCAGGCTCTTCGCCTTGGTCAGGAACGGGCTCAACACTCCGGTTGTCGTCGCTCCATCCCGAACGTACGCAAGCATGAACGCTTCGCCACAGCCCCAAGCGTATTCGCCGTCAATGAAGCGTTGGAGGCCCTTGGAACAATAGAGACCAATGGTCTTTTTGGCCGGTGCATCAATGATCTTTGCTTCTACGACTAGCGGGAAATTACGGTTCCGGTTCGTAAGCCAGAGCGAGAGATCGGGACGCTTTTCGATTCTCCCTCCCGAATAGCTCGGTGTCTCGGCTCCACGCGCCGCGCACAGCACCAGCTGCCCCCATAGAGGGTCGTCATCGATCATCGCGTTGAGTCTCGCTTGAAGGAGCGCCGTGACCTCCCCCTCGCTGCCGGACGTCAGTGTCTTCGGCGCCTGAGTCGCCACCGCCGCGAAGGCAATACGCAGGCGTTCGGCGATAATCTCGAGATGTACGCTTTGCAGCGCGGCGAGCGGCAAGGTGACGCCTCTCGTCAGCGCGTCAATCTGATCGGGCCGTGCGTGCAACGCCTGGCTCATCCCTCGACTCTGCCCTGCAGCAGGTCGAGATGGGACCAACCGATCCGCTGGGCGAGCAGTCTGGCCTGGGTTACGCTCCAATAGCGGCGCTGCGCAAGGCGCCCGATGCGCAGCCCCGAGGTTTGCCTCAAGAGTATCTCCGTCGCCGCTGCGTGATCGGCGACCTGCAACAGACCCTCCCAGCCGATGCTGGACTCTTCGTGATCATCGCCGACACTGATTTCCAATGCCTGCCATGGGGATGTCGCCGGCTGCGACACGGCGCGGACTTGGACCGACGTACCGAACCGGTCGGTCCAAGGACGTAATTCGCCGAGCAGGATGTCGCAAAAGAGTGACTGTTCATCGGTCGATGGCGGCCGCTCGGCCTCGCGCCGGTTCGTCGAAAATGGTAAGTTGAACTCGAGCGTGTCGGAGATCACCTGGAGGTCACGCTCGCTCAGCCCGTAAAGCTCGGCGACCCAGTCATCGACCGCGTCCCAGCTGCACAGCCCCGCGCTCAGGTCCGTGTAGAGAGCGCGGACTTCTTCTCGCTGCGTGGACGTAAGGTCACGATATTCAGGCAGTGGCACGTGATCGACGATGACCTTCTCGACGACCTCTCGCTCAAAGCCGAATTCGCCGCTCGTCACTAGCGCGAACCAGGTCACCAACCGGCTACCGAGCACTAGCGCCAGATAGTGGGTGAGCTCCGTCGCATCGGCGCAATCAGGCGGGCTATAGCCGTAGAAGGTCTCGTTGAAGATCGCGTCAGTCGTCGAGATGGCAACGCCTATCCTCCCCGAGCTGACCGGCGGAGACTTGTGGACGACAACCAGTGGGCCGTTGAACAGCTCGCGCGCGCGCAGCCGGTGGACCCGCTGATGCGAGAACGGCTTGAGCTGCTGCGCGTCGATCATAATCGGCGTGAACGTGCCCGCTGTTATTTCCGGCAGCCCGTGAAGCGATGAGGCGTCGTAACCAGGCAGTCCGTCGCCGCCGCGGACCGGCCTACTGCTCGGGCGTAGCCGCTGGTATCCATTGCCACTTCCTCGCAGATTTCGACCATCTACGAGGCCGAAAGTCTCGCGCCAGAATGTCTCCAGCGTCCTGTGACCCTGGCTGCGGATGCGCCGCAGAATACCGAGGTCGGCCTTGCTGCCGCGGAACAGGATTTTCAGCACCTCGGGTGTCTCGGCGAGCTCGTGGACGGAGACGATTTCCGCATTAATGGCGTCGACCCTCATCACGCCGCTGGCGTTAAGCGACCGTTCCACCCTCGGGCTGATGAGGCGGAAGCCCCCGCTCGACGATGGTAGGCGGTTGGTCGCGATCAGGAGGCAGAAAGGCGCCGCGATCTCTGGCCAGACCTTCGTCTGGCGCAAATCGGTACCATTAATGATCGAAGTGACATCAAGTGCTTGAAACAGCGCCAGCCGCGCCTCATCCATCCCATCACCCTGCTGAAAGAGCAGGCGGGCGTGAAGCGCGAAAGAAATCTGCCCACCGGGCTTCGCCCATTCCATCGCCCGCCAGACGAACGGGAGATCGAGGACTTCGTTGGGGACAGGGGCCGACCCGATGACCTCTCGCGATTTTGCGATCTGCGAGACGGTCGTGGTAACGAGGTTCCAATCGCGGAGGCCGGTGCCGCTCGACCAAGGGGGGTTACCCACGACGAGATCGTAGGCGCTGTTATGTTCGTTGCCGACGAGGGGGCCTAAACTGCCCAAGTCTCCGCCGATCCCCTCATGCGTGTTGAGCAGCCGCAGCACGGTTCCGCGCAACTCCTTAAACCGGAGTTTCTCTGCAGGGCGGGGATCGGGATCGAGTTCAATCGAGATCAGATACAGTCCGAGTTCCGCGAACCGCAGCGCGGCCTCGTCAATGTCGAACCCGCATACTTGATGATAAAGGATATTGCGCAGCGTCGCGGTATCCGGGCGCACGCCGGTCATTCGCCAATGCGCTGCGACCAGCTCTCGGAAAGCCGTCAGCAGGAAGACTCCAGCACCGGCCGCCGGGTCGAGGATTCGGGACGCACGCACCGGCTCCTGCCGGTTCAGCGCGCGAAACGAGGCGCGCACGAGCAGGTCGGCGATTGGACGCGGCGTATAGAAGCCGCCTTGACGGCGCTGCCGTGCCGGAGCGTGATTGCGCAGATAAAGCTCATAAGCTTGGCTGAGCACGCCGACGGGAATGTGCGCGAAATCAAGATTGTCCCAGCGCTCTTCCCAGCCGAGGAACAACTGATCGCCATTTGCTCGCCGCAGCACGTTACCAAGCACATGGCAGCTTGCCCTGTCCAAGCGTGCGAATAGACCTTCGCTGAGCGGAAGTAGGTCGCCGTTGAACGTGTCGTCGAGCCAAGTCGATGTAGCTTTGGCGCGGTCGGCATCATCGAAAAGGGAGGCGGCTGCGCTTGCCATCCTCGAGGGCAACAGACCTCGATCCGCCATGAAGCGCGTGAACAGGGCCCGTCCCACCAACGAAATCGCATCTTCATCCGCGATGCGGTGCTTCGAAATCAGGGTGTCTATCGAGCCCGTCAGAAGATTAAGGACGACGTCAGAGATCCAATCGGTCTTCTTCCGCTCGGCGTCGGGACGCTTATTGGCCAATTGCGCGAAGGTGGTGCCGCGGGCCTGCGTGGACGGGTCGAGTTCGACACGCGCTTGTTCCGGCGCCTTGCTGTCGAGTGCCAGATGATACACGAGCAGTTGGCCCGGTCCGACGAGGCCCACATAGGGCGCATCGCCGCGCATGGCGAGGAGGCGCCGGATGCGATGCAATTGCTCGTCATTTGCCACGTCGTCGGCATCGATGAGGAAGATCAGTGGGGCGTCCTGCCACTCGTAAACAGCCGCGATATTCGCCAGCACGTCATCACCTGCCGCGCGCGCCGAGAGCAACGTCGCATAAGGTAGCAAGCCAGGTCCATCGGCGTCGAACAAGCGCAGATCGTCGGCCTGCGCGCCGAACGGCAGGAGATTGTCGACAAGCGCGGGCCGGCCACCGGGGGAGCTCACTGGCGCAAGTCCATGCTGGTCTGGCGATCGCCCCCGAAATGCCCCCGGCGCGCACCGCCCCGTGGCTTCTTCATCGTCAGCGCCACCTTCGAAAGCACCTGCCGAAAGTCTCCGCCGAGCTCGCTCACACCGACCATCAGCACAACGATAAGTGCCAGATGCGAGGGCAGTTCGCCCGTGCGCGCATAGTTGGAGATCGAATTGGGATTCATCCCGATCAGCTCGGCGAACGCTCGCACGCTCAAGCCGATTTTCGACAGCTCTGCCATAAATTCTGCGTACGGCATGCTCGTCTGCTCACAGGATTTTATGTGCCATATCACATAGATTTATGTAGGTAAATGATAACGCGTAGGTCGCCTTCAACGCGAAGGCGCTGGTCCTGTGTCGCGCGGCATTGGTTAAGCGCTTCATCGGGCACACCAGCGTTCGGCTTCGACGGAGCCTCTCAATTCGAGCGGCTGCGTCGACGAACCTCCGATGTCGCTAATAGCGGCCAGTCCGAAAGTAGCCCATCGGCCCTAGCTGATCCTTCGGGCCGTCCTGCGCGAGATCCACCCACGCTCTTTGAGGCACTTCCTTGGTCCGGCCCGCGGCCTGACGCCATCAACCCGTAAAGGGTCCGCTTACGCTTCGCGTGCGGCCGCTTGGCTGCACCTGCGCGGTGATTGCGGCCGTGCGCCGAACACTTCGGGCGCCTGTCGAGCGGGGGCGGTCCCCGCTCCCGGACAGGAGCATCGAAATGCCGCTCATCCTCGCTCAGAAGAACGCCTGGAACCTCGCGCATACGCTCATGAAGATCGTCGTGGTATTCCGCACCGAAGGTCGCGATTTCGGCGTCGCCGAGGCAGAGGAATATGATGGCGATCCTGCATCGATCGTCCGCGAATATGATCCGTTCGCGCGCTGATCGCGCGCGGAGCAGCTTCGCCGCCGTGCGCCTCCGCGAGGGTCCGCCTTCTTGGATGATGAAGTGACCGGGCGGCGCGGATGTGACCAATATAGGCCCGGGTAGCACGGGTTCTCAGCTCAGATCGGGCATCACGCGGCGCAGCGCACTTGGCAATCTCACAGGCGACCTCGGCTAAACGTTGATGATGAAGCGGAACGCGGGGATCATTGGAGCGCACACTGGCGGCGCCTGCGGAGCCGCCAGAGGTCGCGCGCCTTGGTTTGCCGCGTCGCACACTCGCACGGCCGGGGGTCAGGTCGGCGGCTGGCCCACAGGCCCGCGCGCACGCCGCCCTGCCGGCCGGCCGTCGGCGAGAGTGCCTATTTGTTGGGCGCTGCACGGCGGCTGCCCGCCTGCGACGGTGAACATCGCCGATCGGACGCGCCCGGCGCTCCGCGATCGGCGGCGCACCGGGTTCGGGTCGGGATTCTGCCGGATGCATGCGCGTTCAAGCTGCGGCCGGTTCCCGCTTCCCGTTAGGGCGGCGGTGCCGGGAAGCGGATGCTGAGGGATCGGCAGACGCGAAGTTGACGCTGCTTTCGGCGGTTGTAGCCCGCGTCCCGGGTCCGGTGCCGGGATCGATGAGGCAGCGCATCTCCCATGGCGATATCCGGATGCGGCGTGCCCGGCATGGCGCTGATCGGTCAGGTCGCCTGAGCACCTCTTTGCCTTCATGCTGATCCTTTCGCCGGTCCGTCCTTTGATCCGAGCCGCGCGGGGTCTCGGTACATGGCGGTCTGGCCGGATGACGGCTGCGCCTCGAATGCCTTGCCGCAACTGCTGCCTTCGAACTTTCTTCCCCTGGGCTGGCGCCCATTCCTCGCGAGGCAAGAAACTCCGCTTCGCAGTCCTCCGCTTTGCTGCGGGCTGACGCTGCGGCGGCATCGCAACCGGCCGTTCGACGCCATCGAGACCGCATCGGGCGGCTCGAGAAATCGAAGGATAGGAACATGGCGAACATCGGCAGCTTCAAGAAGGTCGGCGAGGAATTCCAGGGCTCGATCGTGACTCTCAGCGTCCAGGCCAAGGGCGTCCGGATCGTTCCGGAAGACAATCGCCCGAACGAGAATGCGCCCACCCACCGGGTCTATGTCGGCCGCGCGGAGATCGGCGCCGCCTGGGCCAAGACCTCCGCCGAGCAGCGCGACTATCTCGCGGTCAAGCTCGACGATCCCAGCTTCACCGCTCCCATTTACGCCAACCTCTTCGCCGACGAAGGCGGCGACACCCACAGCCTGATCTGGTCGCGCCCGCGCCGCGCCAGCAACGACTGATCCGAACCAAGGCGCCCCGCCGACCGGCGGGGCGCCTTTCGCATGCTCTGTCCGATCGGCTCCGCTGTCCCCTCGCGCGCGCAAGGGTGCGGCGAGTTCGGGTCTTCGAGGCTGCCCCGCGGTTGGCGAGCCTCGCGCCGGGAATTGTCCCGGTCCGGAGCGCTTACCGTCGCCATCTGCCCGCCTTTACCGGCGCAATCCGCCGGCGTCGCGAAGCACGATCGCGCCGATTTCGCGCAGGAGTTCCTGCGGCGGAATGCGGCCTATCGCGCCGGCTGGGCACGGCTGGGCGCGGCGGGGGCGAATGCGGGAGTGCGCGACGACGCGCGCCGCTGGGGCCTCTGCACGTTGTTCGATCCCGCGCGTTCGGCGCGCGCGGCCCCTGCGATCTGGCGCGCGGAGGCGGCCTCGCAAATCGTCTCGCTCGCGCCGGCGCCGCACCTTTCAGATGCCGCGCCGCTTCCTGATATGCGGCCCTGCGCGGAATTCGGCGACGACCATGCGCGCAACATTGTCGTCGATCGCGACGGCGTGCGTCATCGTTTGCGCCTGTTGGCGCCCGAGCCGGACGCGCGCTTGGCGATCCTCCTGCCGCCGCTCGGCGATGCGCTTCGCGCCGCTGCGTGCGATGCGGCACGGCGGATGATCGCAGGCCTGGCGGTTGCCGAGCCCGCCTCGGCGCTTCGCCCAAGCGTGCTTCAGCGCCAGCGATTGGCGCTGCTCCTGCGCGTCCTCGACGCATCGCTCGCGGGTGCCGGCAATCGCGAGATCGGCACTGGGATCGTCTATCCTTGGCTGGCGGGAACCGACGCGACCGCATGGAAGTCGACAGGCGAGCGGCGGCGCGTCCAGCGCCTGCTCGCCGAGGCCCGGCATCTCGCCGCCGGCGGCTATCGCGGCCTGCTCAAACCCTGAGGGCGACATAATCGGGGGACCGGGTTCGGCCGCTCCCTTGGCCCCGCCTGCGACCGCCATTGCAGGCCCGTGATTGGAACGGGCCCGCCGCGCTTGCCGGGCCATCGCCCGGAGAGCCTCGATGACCGCCGAACCCGCCCAGCGACTGCTGCGCACACCCGATGCCGCACTGCTGCTCGGCCTCTCCGCGCGCACGCTCGAGAAGCATCGCTGCTATGGCACCGGCCCCGTCTACCGCAAGCTCGGCGCGCGGGTCGTCTATGCCGTCGAGGATCTGGTCAGCTGGGCCGAGCAGGGCGTTCGCCGCTCGACTTCGGATCGCGGTGTGGGAACCGTCCATCCGGCCAAGCCAATCGATCCCGCCTTGCTCGAGCGCAAAGGCGCGGTGCGGCGATGAGCGGCGGTTCCGGCCTTGCTGCTGCGCGCGGCGTTGTCCCCGCACCGGTACAACGCTCTCCCGCGACGGGGACAACCACGGTCGAGCTGACCTGGATCGAGCAGGCGACCGAGCGCTGGATTCGCTTCGGAACGCCGATCCTCGACCAGGTTCTGGATCGTCGGCGCCGCCTGCTCACCTTCGCGCCGAACAGCGTGTTCGCCTTCGTGCGCTGGGCTTCGAACGATTACGGCACGACGCTGTCGCGGCTCGACATCGTGCGCGCCGTCGGTCCCGACGAGGGCTATTCGACGCTGCCCTGCGTCACCCCCGGCGGCGAGTTGCTGCTGCATCTTGGCGGCTGGCCGCGCGTGCGCGCCGGCCTCGCGACGATCGATGCCGTCGAGGATCTCGGCATCGATCCAGCCGCTGTGTCGCACGATTATTGGCGCCATGCGCACAACCGCCTGATCGCCGGCCATCGCCCCCGCGCCTATTCGCGCGACCGGCATCGCGCCTGGCTGCTGCGCCGGGAACTCGGCGCATGAAACGCTTCACGATCCTCGTCGCCGGCTATTGCGCCATTGGCGCCGTCGTCGCGCCGGCCCTGGTCCGTCCCGCGCCGCGACTCGTCTGGAATGCGAGCGCCAGCGTGCCGATTGGGCTCTACGCGGCGCGCTCGCCGGACGGCATGCGCCGGGGCGACCTTGTCGCCGCGCATGCGCCCGCGGCGGTCGCACGGCTGATGGCGGAACGGGGCTATTTGCCGCTCCGCGTGCCCATGCTGAAGCACGTCGCGGCGACGGCGGGACAGACGGTCTGCCGATCCGGCGCGCGCGTCTCGATCGACGGGACGCCGGTCGCGGAGGCGCGCTCGCAGGACCGGATCGGCCGCCCTTTGCCCGTCTGGTCCGGCTGCTGGACGCTGCTGGGCGGCGAGGTACTGCTCCTTAATTCTGCATCCGCCGACAGCTTCGACGGGCGCTATTTCGGGCCGGTTCCCGCCCGCTCGATCACCGCGATCCTGACGCCTTTGTGGCTCCCCGGCACCGCCGGCGAAGCGCCCGAAGCTGCGCGGACCAGCGGGCAACCCGCTCCCAATCCGGAGACGAAAGGACCTTCGAGATGATCAAGATCGGTGAATTTCATGTGCGCGGCGACGGCTTTTCCGGGCGGCTGGTGACGCTTGGAATCGATGTGGCATTGACCCTCGTTCCCGCGGCGCCGAGCGAGAGCAGGAACGCGCCCGACTACCGGGTGCATGCCGACGAGGATGCCGACGGACCAGAGGTCGGCGCGGCATGGAAGCGCACCGGCGAACGCGCCGGCGCCTATGTTGCGGTCGTCATCGACGACCCGCAATTCCCGCGTCCGATCCGTGCCAATCTCTTCCGCCCGGGCACCGAGGGACAGCCGCATCTGCTCTTCTGGCAACGCCCCCAGCGCCGCCGCGACAGCAGCGAAGCGTGATGCGGCGCACGCTGGCCTGCGGATTCGCGCTCGCCTGCGCGGTCGCCGCGGGCGGATTCGCACGCGACGCGTCTGCGCAGTCCCGGCCGCTCGCTGCGCACTGCGGGCCGGCCATTACGCTCGCCGATGCGATCGCGCGCGCCTCCGCCCGCTTCGCGATTTCCCAAGGCCTGATCCACTCGGTGATCGCCGCCGAAAGCAACTTCATGGTGCGCGCGGTGTCGCCCAAAGGCGCGATGGGGCTGATGCAATTGATGCCGGGCACCTGGGCGGAACTGCGCCTTCGCTATGCGCTGGGCGCCGACCCTTTCGATCCTTGCGACAACATCACCGCCGGCACCGCTTATCTCCGCGAACTGCTCGATCGCTACGGCGATCCGGGCTTCCTTGCCGCCTATAATGCAGGTCCCGGCCGCTACGAAGCGTATCTCCGGGGCGCGCGGCGGCTGCCGGCAGAGACGCTCGCCTATGTCGCCAGACTGTCCTCGGCGCCGCTCGGCGACGTGGCCGTTCAATCGCCGGTTGCACCCGATCCCGATGCGTGGATGCGCGGCGACTTGTTCGTGGGGCGTGTCGAGTCGGCGTCCGAGCCCGTGGGCCACGCGCCATCAGCACCGCCAGCCGCGCCGAATGAAAAGAGCGAAGCGCGACCATCGCGATCGCCGGCGGACGCGATCTTCGTGGCCCGGACCGGCGCTCGGCAATGACCTGGCTTCGCGCGTCATTGCCCTGGCGCCTGGGTCCTCCGATCGGGGCGGATCGGCAGGCTTGGGAAGGAAAGAGGCGATGGCGAGATAAAAGCGCCGCCGTCGGTCGGCGGGCAAATGGTTGTGGCGATTGGCGAATTTGCGCCGTCGCCGTAGGTGCCCTGCCGTCGCTCTCCCGAATTTCCCCAACGATTTCAACACATCCGGCGCTGGCTCCCACCTGCGGAGCGGGTTGGTGACCCGGGACGATGACTCGTTCCGCGTCCGGCCTGGCAAGCCCCGGAGCCGCGGCTCGGGCAAGCTCCGGGCGCAGAGCCTTGCGGCCCAGGTCCGGCGCGCCGCAGCACGTGCCGGCTTCGCACGGCGCAGTCCGAGAGGCGGCTGCGGCACTGGGTGGCTTGGCCGCGGTCGTGCGGCGGCGCTGACCGGGCGGCGCCCGTCCGCTTCGCGGCGCGTCGTGATCAAGGCCCGGATCGTGCGCCATCACGGCGCCCGCTTCCGCGCCGCGCCGCTCGCCCGCCACATCGCCTATCTCGAGCGCGACGGCGTCACCCGCGACGGGCGCGACGCCTCGCTGTTCGATGCGCGTTCGGATCAGGCTGACGGCAATGCGTTTGCGACACGCTGCGGCGATGACCGCCATCACTTCCGCTTCATCGTCTCGCCCGAAGATGGCGCCGAGCTCGCCGATCTTCGGGCGTTCACGCGCGAGCTGATGGACGACGCCGCGCGTGACCTCGGCACGCGTCTTGACTGGCTCGCGGCCGATCATTGGAATACCGACAATCCGCATGTCCATGTCCTGGTCCGCGGCGTCGCGGCCGACGGGGCCGATCTGGTGATCGATCGCGGCTACATAGCGCACGGGCTCCGCGATCGCGCCGAGGCTCGTGCCACCCTCGAACTGGGTCCGCGCTCGGCGCGCGAGATCGACCAGTCGCTTGCGCGCGAGGTCGAGGCCGAGCGATGGACCAGTCTCGACCGCGGTCTCGTCGCACGCGCCGACCACGATGGCGCGGTCGACCTGCGGCACCAGGGAGTTGCCGCGCCCGGCCGGCGCGACCTGCTGCTGACCGGCCGCGCGCAGACGCTCGAGCGGCTCGGGCTGGCGACGCCCGCCGGTCCGGCGCGCTGGATCCTCAGGCCCGCGCTGGAACAGACCCTCCGCGAGCTCGGTGATCGTGGCGACATCATCAGGACGATCCACCGCGCGATGCGCGACGCCGGCCACGCCATCCAGGAAAGCGGGCTGGCGATCCACGGTTCGCACGCATCCGAGCCGGTCGTCGGCCGCCTTGTCGCGCGCGGGCTGCACGACGAACTCGCCGGCACTGCTTATGCCATCGTCGACGGGATCGATGGCCGCCACCATCATCTCCGCTTCGCCGACCTCGAACTGACCGGCGACGCGAGCCCTGGCGCGATCGTCGAGCTGCGGCGATGGCGGGACGCGCGCGGCGCCGACCGATCGGTGCTTGCGGTGCGGAGCGATCTGCCGCTGGATCGACAGGTTCGGGCACGCGGCGCCACCTGGCTCGACCGGCAAATGCTCGGCGGGCCGTCCGGCCTCGCCGATCAGGGATTCGGCGGCGAGGTTCGCGACGCAATCGCCGCCCGCAAGGAGCATCTGATCGGTCAGGGGCTCGCCACCCGCCGGGCCGGGCGCATCGTCCTCGCGCCCAACCTCATCGAGACCCTCCGCTCGGCAGACCTGCGCGAAGCGGCGGCGCGCATCGCCGAGCGGACCGGGCTCGTCGCCCATGAGGCGCAGCCGGGATCGCGGATCGCCGGCACCTATCGCGAGCGGGTGACACTCGCCTCCGGCCGGTTCGCGATGATCGACGACGGGCTCGGCTTCCAGCTCGTGCCCTGGCGGCCGGCACTCGATCGCCAGCTCGGGAGCACGGTCGCCGGCACGCTGACCCCCGGCGGCATGGACTGGACCATCGGCCGCAGCCGCGGCCTGGGCATTTAGGAGAGCCCCCATGCAATCCTCCCGGATCCTCTGGGGCCAGGTGACGATCGTGCTGCTCATCGTGCTCGGCACGGTCTGGGGCGCGACCCAGTGGACGGCCCATGCGCTCGGCTATCAGGCAGCGCTCGGGCCACCCTGGTTCTTCGTGCGCGACTATCCCCTCTATCCGCCGCCGGCCTTTTTCTGGTGGTGGTTCAGCTACGATGCCTATGCGCCCGAGATCTTCACCCGCGGCGCGTTCATCGCCGCTTCGGGCGGGATCGCCGCAGTGGTGGTCGCGATCGCCATGTCGGTCTGGCGCGCCCGCGAGTTGAAAGTGGCCGAGACCTATGGATCGGCGCGCTGGGCAAGCCCGAGTGAAGTCGCTGCCGCGGGGCTGCTCGGGCAGGACGGCGTCGTGCTCGGCGAGTTGCGGGGCGACTATCTCCGCCACGATGGTCCCGAGCACATCCTCTGCTTCGCGCCGACCCGCTCGGGTAAGGGCGTCGGCCTGGTCATCCCGTCGCTGCTGACCTGGGCGGGCTCGGCGATTGTCCATGACATCAAAGGCGAGAACTGGACGCTGACTGCCGGCTTCCGCGCGCGGGTCGGCAAGGTCTTGCTGTTCGACCCGACCAACGCCGCCTCGGCGGCCTACAATCCGCTGCTCGAGGTGCGCCGCGGCGAATGGGAGGTCCGCGACGTGCAGAATGTCGCCGATGTGCTGGTCGATCCGGAAGGGTCGCTCGAGCGGCGCAACCACTGGGAAAAGACCAGCCACGCGCTGCTCGTCGGCGCGATCCTCCACGTCCTCTATGCCGAGCCCGACAAGACGCTCGCGGGAGTCGCCGCCTTCCTCTCCGATCCGCGGCGCCCGATCGAGGCAACCCTGGCGGCGATGATGTCGACCCGGCATCTCGGCGAAGCCGGCGTCCATCCGGTCGTCGCCTCGGCCGCGCGCGAGCTGCTCAACAAATCGGAGAATGAGCGCTCCGGCGTGCTGTCGACCGCCATGTCCTTTCTGGGGCTCTACCGCGATCCGGTAGTGGCCAAGGTGACGAGCGCGTCGAGCTGGGGGATCGCCGACCTGGTCGATGCCGAGGAACCGGTCACCTTGTACCTCGTCGTGCCGCCGTCGGACATCAGCCGGACCAAGCCGCTAATCCGGTTGCTACTCAATCAGATCGGCCGGCGGCTGACCGAGGAACTGCGTCCCGCTGCCAGGCGGCACCGGGTGCTGCTGATGCTCGACGAATTTCCTGCGCTTGGCCGTCTCGACTTCTTCGAGTCCGCGCTGGCCTTCATGGCCGGCTACGGTCTCAAGGCCTTCCTCATCGCCCAATCGCTCAACCAGATCGAGAAGGCCTACGGCGCCAACAATGCGATCCTCGACAATTGCCATGTGCGCGTGAGCTTCGCGACCAATGACGAGCGCACCGCCAAGCGTATCTCCGACGCGCTCGGCACCGCGACCGAGATGCGCGCGATGAAGAACTATGCCGGACATCGCCTCTCGCCATGGCTCGGGCACCTGATGGTATCGCGCACCGAAACCGCTCGCGCGCTGCTCACGCCGGGCGAGATCATGCAGTTGCCGCCCGACGACGAGATCGTGATGATCGCCGGCGTGCATCCGATCCGCGCACGAAAGGTCCGCTATTATCGCGATCGGCGCCTTGCCTCGCGCATCCAGGATCCGCCGAAGGACATGCCCGCATCGGAGCCGCGCGCGAATGACTGGACGAACCTGCCGATACCAGCCCGGTCCCACGCGCCAGTTGGTGGCGTCGACGAAGACGGCGATCCGGCAAATGGCGGCATCCGCCGCGAACCCGAACTGCCGGAAGAGCAGGAGATCGTCGCGCGCCCCCCGCCGCCGGCTGGGGAGTTCGAGTTTGACGATGGCTCAAGCGACGATGCCGCCGCTGCCCGGCGTCTGCAGGATCGGATGCGGGGCAACGCGCGACAGGCGTCGCTCGACCCCGGCGACGGGATCGTGCTGTGACCGGCCTGCGCATCAAGCACACCTTTCGGCTGCCCCCGGCGCTGTCTTCCGAGTTGGCCGACTATGCCGCGCGCAAACGTGTCACGCAGGCACTGGTGGTCGAGACCGCACTTGCCTCCTTCCTGTCGGGCGACAGCGCCGAGCATCTCGAGGCCGTGCTGAGCCGGCGGCTGGACCGGCTCTCGCGCCAGGCGGAAAAGCTCGCCTGGCATGTCGAGCTGACCAACGAGACGCTGGCGCTCTTCATACGCTTCTGGCTGGTCAACAATCCGCCGCTACCGGACACCGCGCTTCCGGCGGCACAGGCGATGGGCAAGGAGCGCTGGGAGCGCTTCGTCGAGACGCTCAATCGCCGCATGGAGTTCGGGCCGAGGCTGAAGAACGAGATCGTAGAAGATGTCGAACCCCCTCCGGGTGAAGGCCGCGACTGAAAAACCTACCGGCGCTTGCTGGCGCCGAGGTCCGTCACCGACGCGAGAACAGTGTTCTCCCAGATCGTGTTGCATTGGATCTCGCCGTCCTGCTCGAACCAATGGGTCGCGCCGGGGATGAGGTCGAACGGTATGGGATTGCTCGCGAGCGGATTGTGAAAGAATTCGAGTTCCTGACACCATGCTTCGCCAAACGGCCAGAGCGCTTCATAGTCTGGGCTGGAGATCGACAAAGCGAACGGGATCGCGTCGACCGCACCGGGCGTTCGATCGAACAGGATCCCCTGCCGAACCATGTCGAGGCCGGGCGGTTGCCAGCCGGCGAGAAACCCCATCCGGTTGAACTTGGACAGGGTGGCGGCATTGCTGAACAACACACCCGACAGATGGGCGTTGGCCGGATCGCGAAAGAGGCCTGCCGGAATTCGGTTCTTTCCTGTCAGATGCGAAATCGACGCGCCTGCGGCACGGCGATCGGCACCTTCGCCTTCCACGTAGGCCTTGAAGCCATACAGATAGGTTGGCAGCGCTTCGCGGCTCCAGACCATTGAGCCGGACTCGTGGAAGTCCGCGATGGCAATCGCGAATGGCTGGCCCCGTACGTGCGCCATGTGCTCATAGTTGCGCTGGAGCTTCCCCCTGAGCGTCTTGGCGAAGCGCTCGGCGGTATCGCCCGTCAATCGCTCGTCCCGATCCTCCGGCGCGTGCACCCATGGACCGATGCCACCGGATCGCGGCTCGGCGGAATTGGCGGTCACGGCCTCGATCCAGCAATTGGCCCCGCCCAGTTCGATCTCGAAGTCCGGGGACACATGGTCCTGCCGCACCCGAATACCCTGCTCCCGGAAGCACGCCAGCAGGTAGAGCTCGAACAGTCGTGAGGCGAAGTTGTTCGTCTGGAAGTCGCTGACGAAATTCGGGTCCGGGTTTGGCAACGCCAGATAGCATTCGCCCACCGCCATCAATGCGGGGAGATGATCCAGCGTGGATGACAGAAGCTCAAATTCAGGCGAGGCGCCGGCCGAACCGATCTCGCATAGCGGGCGCCGCCTCCGCTCGCCGGAAGGAAGCGGCTCGGGTGGTTTCCCGATCCGAAAGCTTGTCCGCAGATGGGCCAAGGCCAGGTCCGGGTTTGCGAAGCCGCCGCGCTCATCGGTCCGCACCCATCGGTGGTCCACACGCCGCCTCAGGGTCAAGGTCGAAAAGGTCCAGGTCGCAGGGTCGATCAGAATCGCGCCTGCCGCCTCGGATTTCGCCGTCTTGTAGGCATCGTAGATTTCCCGGTCGCCGAAGTTCGGACCGCGCTCGAGCGAGAGCGCGAAGAGATCAAACTGCCGCGCGTTGATCTGCTTGAGGTCTGCATTCTCGCCAGTCACGTCAGATCAGCCTCGCGGCATTCATTCGCATCGTGCCATCTATGGCGGTTCACGGTGGGTTCTGGCAGTCTATTCGCGCGATTCTCGCGAGGGTTCATGAAGCACTATTTCCTCGACGAGAGCGGCCATGGGGGAGATCTTGCCTCGGCCAACTTGCTCGATTTCTCTGGGCAGCCGGTTTTCGCGCTTGGCTGTGTCGGAATCGACGACGAATCCGCCCTCGCTGCCGAACTCGAACGCCTTCGCGAAAAGCACCAGTGCGGGGCCGGTGAACTCAAATCGAGTTCGCTTGGCGCCAAGCTCCCGGCCTTCGCCTGTGATCTAATGGAATGGCTCGTGGTCCATGAGGCCGCCATCTTTGTGGAGATTGTTGAGAAGCGCTTCTTCATCGCGATTCACGTCGTCAATAACCTGCTCTGCGGGCGCTACAGTCTGGATGATGTTGACCAGGAGAGCAGGAGCCTGTTCGCCGAGTTCCTGAGCAGATCCGAGTTCGAACCGATCCTGCTCGGCTATATCGGAGCCTGCCGCTCCGAGGCCCTCGGCGACGTGACGAATCTCCTGACTCTGCTGTGGGATGCCCTGGATGAGTCGGATGAGGATGTCGCCCGCACTCTGCAGGTGCTCACGATGTATGCACGCGACCATGCCCGGCTCGGGGACGCCAAAGTCGGCAAATTTCTTCCGATCCCCGACCTGAGCGTCACGGGGAAGAAGGTCTGGATGCTGCCGAACCTCTCGTCCCTGACCAATATCTATGGCCGCATCAACCAGTCGCGCCGGCAAGGTTTGGACGGGGTCACGCTCGTTCACGACATCCAGCTCCAGTATGACAAGGTGCTGAGCGACGGAAAGGCGATGCTGGAGAAGCTTGCGGCTGAGAACGCGATGCCGGTCGTGCCGTTTGCCGACTATCAGCTGCGCGGTAACGTCACGATGAGGTTCGCCTCCTCTGCCGATGATAGCTGCCTTCAGGCCGCCGACCTCCTCGCTGGCAGCGCCATGCGGTTTGTCCGCTCAGGCTTTCCGCGACAAAGACGCAGTGATCCGGCGCTGCGCCAGGCTTTTTTCAAGATATACGAAACCGGCAATCCATTCACCGCGACCGGCATCAATCTCGTCGTCACTGACGCGATCCTCGACCGCCTCCAAATCCCGAACATCCCCTCCGCGCCGTTCGTATTCTAATGCCGCGTGGCCGGGAGTGGTCCGAGTCGCCGGTCAGACGGAACCAATCGGGCTTCCAAGGCCGTTCGGGAAAGCCTCCGCGAACACGCGATCTACGCTCGGGCTTCTTCTTCTACGCCATGGCTCTACGACGATAAGTATCTGTTGCGCATCCTGATTTTCGCGCCTCCTTAGTCACCCCTGTCGCCGGTGCAGTGCCGCATCGGCCGTCAAACAGGGTGATCCGCGTGGTCGTAACGCCGTCCCGTTCAGAGGCCTCCCGCCGTGGCGCGAAGATGCTGCGGACCGCGCTCGGGTCCTCGATCGCGGCCTGGCTGGACGATCCCGGAATCGTTGAGATCATGCTCAATCCGGACGGGCGGCTCTGGATCGATCGCTTGGGCAGCGGCCTGGCCGACACGGGTATTGGCGTCGCGGCAGCCGACGGCGAACGCATCATCCGCCTCGTCGCGCATCATGTCGGCAGCGAGGTCCATGCCCGCGCACCGCGCGTCTCTGCCGAACTGCCGGAGACCGGCGAGCGCTTCGAGGGCCTGTTGCCGCCGGTCGTCACCGCCCCCACCTTTGCGATCCGCAAACCTGCCGTCGCGGTGTTCACGCTGGACGATTACGTCGCAGCGGGCATCATCACGCGCCTGCAGCGCGCGGCGTTGCGCAAGGCGATAGCCGGCCGCGAGAATATCCTCGTCGCCGGCGGCACCGGCACGGGCAAGACCACCCTCACCAATGCGCTGCTCGCCGAGATCGCCGGGACCAGCGACCGCATCGTGCTCATCGAGGACACGCGCGAGCTCCAGTGCACCGCGCCCAATCTCGTCGCGATGCGGACCAAGGATGGCGTGGCCACCCTCTCCGACCTCGTCCGCTCCTCGCTGCGGCTCCGGCCCGACCGCATTCCAATCGGCGAGGTTCGCGGTGCCGAGGCGCTCGATCTGCTCAAGGCCTGGGGCACCGGCCATCCCGGCGGCTTCGGGACGATCCACGCCGGCACTGCTCTCGGCGCGCTCCGCCGCCTCGAGCAACTGATCCAGGAAGCCGTAACCACCGTGCCCCGGCCGCTGATCGCCGAGACCATCGGCCTGATCGCGGTGCTGGTCCGCGACGGCACCGGCCGCCGGCTCGCCGAACTCGCCCGCGTCGAAGGTCTCGATGCCTCCGGCGAATACCGACTCCACTCCCTCAGCAACGGAGAAATCCAATGAACGGCTCGCTTGTCCCCCTCCGCGTCCGCGCGGCAGCCTTCGCAACCTGCGCGATCCTCGCGCTCGCCGCCGGTCCGGCGCACGCCTCGGGCTCGTCCATGCCCTGGGAGAGCCCGCTCCAGTCGATCCTCGAAAGCATCGAGGGCCCCGTCGCCAAGATCATCGCGGTGATCATCATCATCGTCACCGGCCTGACGCTTGCCTTTGGTGAGACCTCGGGCGGCTTCCGCCGGCTCATCCAGATCGTGTTCGGGCTGAGCATCGCCTTTGCCGCCAGCTCCTTCTTCCTCAGCTTCTTCAGCTTCGGCGGCGGGGCGCTGGTCTGATGGAGACCCTCGATCCCGGTGCGGCCCTTCCGGGCTATTTCGCGCCCGTCCATCGCGCGCTGACCGAGCAGATCCTGCTCGGCGGCGCTCCCCGTTCGGTCGCGATCGTCAACGGCACGCTCGCCGGAGCGGTCGGGCTCGGCTTACGGCTCTGGGTGGTCGGGCTGCTCCTCTGGGCGGTCGGCCATGCCGCCGCGGTCTGGGCGGCACGGCGCGACGCACAGTTCCTCGAGGTCGGACGGCGCCACATGCGCTACCCCGCCTGGCTGCGCGCGTGAGGCCGCGATGATGTCGCTCCGCGAATATCGCCAGCGCGGCGCCGCGCTCGCCGACTTCCTGCCCTAGGCGGCACTGGTCGCGCCCGGCATCGTCCTCAACAAAGACGGCTCGTTCCAGCGGACCGCCGCAATCCGGGGTCCCGACCTCGATTCGGCGACCCCCGCTGAACTCGTCGCGACCGCGGGGCGGCTCAACAGCGCACTGCGCCGCCTCGGCTCGGGCTGGGCGATCTTCGTTGAGGCGCAGCGCGTGCCGGCGCACGATTATCCCGCGAGCACGTTCCCCGACCCGGCCTCGGCGCTGGTCGACCGCGAGCGCAGCGCGCAGTTCGCCGAGGAAGGCGTGCATTACGAAAGTGCCTATTTCCTCACGCTGCAATGGATGCCGCCGGCCGAAGACGCCGCGCGCGCCGAAGGCTGGCTCTACGAGGGGCGGTCCCGCTCGGGTGTCGACACGCGCGAGCTGCTCGCGGGCTTCGCCGACCGCAGCGCGCGCCTCCTCCAGCTGCTCGAAGGGTTCGTGCCCGAGGCACGCTGGCTCGATGATGCCGAGACGCTCACCTATCTCCATTCGACCGTCTCGACCCGGCGCCAGCGGGTGCGCGTGCCCGAGACGCCGATGCACCTCGACGTGCTTCTGGCGGATCAGCCGCTGGTCGGCGGCCTCGAGCCGCGCCTTGGAAGCCAGCATTTGCGGACGCTGACGGTGATCGGCTTTCCGAGCGCGACCTTTCCCGGGCTGCTCGACGACCTCAACCGGCTCGCCTTTCCCTATCGCTGGGTCACCCGCGCGATCATGCTCGACAAGACCGACGCGACAAGGTTGCTCGCGCGCATCCGCCGCCAATGGTTCGCCAAGCGCAAGTCGATCGCCGCGATCCTCAAGGAGGTGATGACCAACGAGGCCTCGGTGCTCGTCGACAGCGACGCGGCCAACAAGGCCGCCGACGCCGATCTAGCCCTGCAGGAGCTCGGCAGCGATCTCGTCGGGCAGGCTTATGTGACCGCCACGGTCAGCGTCTGGGACGCCGACCCGGGGATCGCGGCCGAAAAGCTTCGGCTGGTCGAGAAGGTCATCCAGGGCCGCGACTTCACCGTCATCGCCGAGGGCATGAACGCGGTCGAGGCATGGCTCGGGAGCCTGCCGGGGCATGTCTACGCCAATGTCCGCCAGCCGCCCATCTCGACGCTTAACCTCGCGCACATGGTGCCGCTATCCGCCGTCTGGGCAGGGCCGGCGCGCGACGAGCATTTCGATGCGCCGCCGCTCTTCTTCGCGCGCACCGAAGGCTCGACGCCTTTCCGCTTCGCGCTCCATGTCGGCGATGTCGGTCATACGCTAATCGTCGGGCCGACCGGGACCGGCAAGTCGGTGCTGCTCGCGCTGATGGCGATGCAGTTCCGCCGCTACGAGCATGCGCAGATCTTCGCCTTCGACTTTGGCGGCTCGATCCGCGCCGCTGCGCTCGCCATGGGCGGCGACTGGCAGGACCTTGGCGCTTCGCGGGAGGACGATGCAGCCGAGGGGGTGCGGCTGCAGCCGCTCGCCCGGATCCACGACCTCGCCGAGCGAAGCTGGGCGGCCGAATGGCTGGCAGCGATCCTCGCCGCCGAAGGTGTCGTCGTCGATCCCCAGGCCAAGGAGCATCTCTGGGCGGCGCTCGGCTCGCTGGCGTCGGCACCGGTCGCCGAACGCACCCTGACCGGCCTGTCGGTGCTGCTCCAGTCGCAGCCGCTCAAGCAGGCGCTCGGGCCCTATTGCGTCGGCGGGCCGCACGGCCAGCTGCTCGACGCCGAGACCGAGCAGCTCGGGCAAGCCCGAGTCCAGGCGTTCGAGACCGAGGGCCTTGTCGGCAGCGCCGCCGCGCCCGCCGTGCTTTCCTATCTGTTCCACCGCATCGAGGCGCATCTCGACGGCGCGCCGACCCTGATCATCATCGACGAAGGCTGGCTGGTGCTCGATAGTCCGGCATTCGCCGCCCAGTTGCGCGAATGGCTCAAGACGCTGCGCAAGAAGAATGCGAGCGTGGTGTTCGCCACCCAGAGCCTTGCCGATATCGAGAGCTCCGCCATTGCCCCGGCAATCGTCGAGAGCTGCCCGACGCGGATCTTCCTCCCCAATGAGCGCGCCTTCGAGCCGCAGATCGCCGCGATCTACCGGCGCTTCGGGTTGAACGAGCGCCAGATCGAGATCCTCGCGCGGGCGACGCCTAAGCGCGACTATTATTGTCAGTCGCGCCGCGGCAACCGCCTGTTCGATCTGGGACTAGGCGAAGTCGCGCTCGCCTTCACGGCGGCCTCGTCGCGCACCGACCAGCGCCGCATCGCAGAACTTGTCGAGGCCCATGGCCGCGCCGGCTTCGCGCCTGCGTGGCTGCGCGCCCGCGGCCTCGACTGGGCCGCGGATCTTCTCTTCCTCATCAACCAGGAGTGACTGTCATGCGTTTATCTCTCCTCCGCCGCCTTACGCTTTCCGGCGCTTCGGCCCTGCTGATTGCCTTTGCCGCCGCCCCGGCGCACGCCCAGCTCGGCGGCATCGTCTACGATCCCAGCAACTATTCGCAGAATGTGCTGACGGCGGCGCGGACGCTCCAGCAGATCAACAATCAGATCCGCTCGCTGCAGAATGAGGCGGAAGGGCTGATCAACGACGCGAAGAATCTCGCGGCGCTGCCCTTCTCGTCGCTCGCCGAACTCCAGTCCCAGGTCCGGCAGACCCAGCAGTTGCTGAGCAACGCCCAGCGCATCGCCTATTCGGTCCAGTCGATCGACCAGGCGTTCGCTGGCCGCTACCGGGCGGACAATCTGTCGGCGAGTGACAAGGCGCTGATCGCCAATGCCCGCGCCCGCTGGGAAGACACCGTCGCCGCCTTCGAGGACGCGCTCAAGGTCCAGGCTGGCGTCGTTGGCAATATCGAAGGCTCGCGCAGCGTCATGGACCGGCTGGTCGGCTCGAGCCAGTCGGCCTCGGGCGCGCTGCAGGCCGCGCAGGCCGGCAATCAGCTGCTCGCGCTCCAGGCGCGCCAGCTGGCCGACCTGACCGCGCTCGTCGCCGCGCAGGGCCGGGCCCAGTCCTTAGAGGCGGCGCAGCGCGCGGCCGCGCAGGACCAGGCGCGCGAGCAATTGCGCCGATTTCTCGCGCCCGGGGCTGGCTACCGGTCGGCCCCGGCCAAGATGTTCCACGACTGAGGCGCGCGGGCGATGAACATCCGGCTCCCGGCGCGCATCGGCGCATTCGCCTGTCTCGGCCTGGCGGTCGCCATGGCCGCGCTGGCGCTACGCGGATCGCCGCAGCCGACCGAGACCGCACGGTCCCGGCCAGAGACTGTGGCGCCGGCCGATCCGCTCGAAGCCCGTCTGCGGCAATGCCAGCAGGCAGGCGAGGCCGCGGGTAACGACCGCGACTGCCTCGCCGCCTGGGCGGAGAACCGCCGGCGCTTCCTCGGGCTCGACCGCGCGCGGCCGGCCGAGCCCGCCTCATCGCCGCTCGCGAACCAGATCGTCCCATCTTCAATCCCGGCTCCCGACACGGGCCCGGCAGCTGCGCAGCTACAGGAGCATTGAGCATGGGCGGCACCGGGGTCATCGACCGCTTCCTCGAGGTCTTCACCCGCTACATCGATTCCGGGTTCGGGCTGCTCCATGGCGAGGTCGCGTTCATCGCGACGACCTTGATCGTCATCGACGTCACGCTCGCCGCTCTGTTCTGGACGCTCGGCGAGGGCGACGACATCATCGCCCGGCTGATCAAGAAGACGCTCTTCGTCGGCATCTTCGCCTATATCATCGGCAACTGGAACGCGCTGGCGCGGATCGTCTTCGAGAGCTTCGCCGGCCTCGGGCTGAAGGCCTCGGGCACCGGCTTCACGGCCGCCGAGCTGCTCCAGCCCGGGCGCGTCGCACAAGTTGGGCTCGATGCCGGCCGGCCCATACTCGAATCCATCTCGGGCCTGATGGGCTACATCAGCTTCTTCGAAAACTTCATCCAGATCGTCGTCCTGCTGTTCGCCTGGGTCGTCGTGCTGCTCGCCTTCTTCGTGCTGGCCGTGCAGCTCTTCGTCACGCTGGTCGAATTCAAGCTGACGGTCCTGTGCGGCTTCGTGCTCATCCCCTTCGGGCTCTTCGGTAAGACCGCCTTCATGGCCGAGCGCGTGCTCGGCCATGTGGTGTCGTCGGGCATCAAGGTGCTGGTGCTCGCCGTCATCGTCGGCATCGGCTCGACCCTCTTCTCCGAGTTCACCGACGCGGTTGGCAATGCCCAGCCGACAATCGAGGATGCCATGGCGATCGTGCTCGGCGCACTGTGCCTGCTGGGTCTCGGAATCTTTGGGCCGGGCATCGCCAGCGGCATCGTATCGGGCGGCCCGCAGCTGGGAGCCGGCGCCGCGGCCGGCACCGCGCTCGCAGCGGGCAGCGTGGTCGCAGCGGGCGCCGCCGCCGGTGGCGCGGCGCTGAGCGCTGCCGGTGGCGCTCTCGCCGGCACCGCGCGCACCGTTGGCTCCGCCGCCAGTGCCTATCGCGTCGGTGCCGAGGGCAAATCGGGGCTCGGCGGTGTTGCCGCCGGACTCGGCAGCGTCGGGCGCGCCGCGGCAGAGCGTGCCCCATCCCCGCTCCGCGGCAGCTCGAACCAGGCCTCGCCCGGATCCGCAGGCTCGGGTGCCGGTCGTTCCTCGAGCGGAGCGGCACCTGACCAGACCGCCTCTGCTCCGATTGCGGTCGGCAGCACGGCAGCCGCTGAGCCGCACGCGGATTCAACTCCGGCCGGATCCGACATGGGCGACGCTCCCGTCGCGCATCCGAGCCCACAGCACGGCGAGACGTCATCCGCTCAGCCCGACACGTCGCCGGAGCCGGTCGCCGATCCTGCCAGTGCTGCCGCTGGCGGTCCGCCTGCCTGGGCACGCGCGATGCGCCGCAACCAGGCCATCGTCCACGGCGCCAGCGTCGCAACCCATACGCTGCGCGGGGGCGACAGCCGCGGACCCGGCGCCTCCGTCAGCATCACCGACAAGGAGTGACACGCATGTTTCGACGATCGACCGTGCGCTACGGCGCGACCCCCGAGCCGCAGACGCCCTATCAGCGCGCCGGTCAGGCATGGGACGAGCGCATCGGGTCGGCGCGGGTGCAGGCGCGCAACTGGCGCTTTGCCTGCTTCGGCGCGCTCGGGCTTTCGACCCTGCTGGCTTCCGGCATCATCTGGCAGGCTTCGCGCGGCACGATCACCCCCTGGGTCGTGCAGGTTGACAAGCTCGGCGAAGCCCAGGCGGTCGCGCCGGCGGATGCGGCATATCGCCCGAGCGACCCGCAGATCGCGTTCCACCTCGCGCGCTTCATCGAGAATGTCCGCGGCATTCCTGCCGATCCTGTCGTGCTCCGCCAGAACTGGCTGCGCGGATATGACTTCACGACCGCACGCGGAGCGCTCGCGCTCAACGATTATGCGCGTAACAACGACCCGTTCGCGCAGGTCGGCAAGCTGCAGGTGGCGATCGACGTGTCGAGCGTGATCCGTGCCTCCGACGACAGCTTCCGCATCGCCTGGACCGAGCGGCGCTACCAGGACGGCAGCCTCGCCGCCACCGAGCGCTGGTCCGCGATCGTCACCGTCGCGATCCAGAGCCCGCGCACCCCCGACGCCCTGCGCAAGAACCCGCTCGGCGTGTTCGTCACCGCTCTCAACTGGTCGAAGGAGCTTTCGCAATGACCCGCAAAAGTATGGCGGTCGTGCCGCCCCTCTTCATGCTCGGCCTGCTGCCGCTCGCCGGCTGTGCGGCCTCGCGCGCGCAGACGCCTCCGCAGGCAGCCGAGGCGTTGGTGCCTGCAATTCCGGAGTCCGAGCAGCCGCGCAAGGTCGAGATCGTCCGCATCCCCGAACCGCTGCCGCTGCCCGGCCAGCTTAAGCCGATCAGGACCGCCGGCGTGTCAGAGACTGCCGATCCCAAGGCCCGGATCGGCAGCGCCAATGACGCCGCCCGCATGCAACCTGCGCGCGACGGCTTCCTCAATGCGATCCAGCAATATCCATGGGCCGAAGGCGCGCTTTACCAGCTCTACACCGCGCCGGGTCAGGTCACCGACATTGCGCTGCAGGAAGGCGAACAGCTTGTCGGCCCCGTTGCCGCCGGCGACACCGTGCGCTGGATCATGGGTGACACGCTGAGCGGCTCAGGTCCGGCGCAGCGCGTGCATATCCTGGTTAAGCCGACCCGGCCGGGTCTCTCCACCAACCTGGTCATCAACACCGACCGGCGCACCTATCACCTCGAACTGCGCTCGACCCCGGACACCTATATGGCCTCGGTCTCCTGGACCTATCCGCAGGATGCGCTGATCGCGCTTGCCGCGCGGAACCGTGAGGCCGCGGCGCCGCCGCCGGTGCCTGGTGTCAACCTTGAGTCGCTCAACTTTAGCTACCGGATCGATGGCGACCGCACGGCGTGGCGCCCGGTTCGTGCCTTCGACGATGGCCGCCAGGTCTTCATCGAGCTCCCGACAAGCATCGGCCAAAGCGAGCTCCCGCCGCTGTTCGTCGCAGGCGCGAAGGGCGCCGGCGAGCTGGTCAACTACCGGATGCGCGGCCGTTACCTCATCGTCGATCGGTTGTTCGGAGCGGCCGAGCTGCGGCTGGGTGGCGGCAAGTCGCAGAAGCGTGTGCGCGTGCTGCGCGAAGGTGCCCTTCCGGGCGAGAGGGCGAAATGAGCGAGCTTCCCCAGGCGCAGCCGATCGGTGCTGCCGCGCTGCGGCTGCGCGGAGACCCGCCCCGCGTGATGCGGCTCTCGCGCAAGACGCTGGCGGTCGCGGGTTTGGTGGTCACCGCCGGCATTGGCGGGGCGCTGATCTACGCGCTGCAACCAACCGCGCCCAAGGCACCGAACGAGCTCTACGAGACCGACAACCGGGCGGCCAGCGATGCGCTTGCCGGCGCGCCCAAGGACTATTCGCAGGTGCCCAGGCTCGGGCCACCACTTCCGGGCGACCTCGGCAAACCGATCCTCTCGGCCCAGCAGCGCGGCGTCGATGTGCCGCCCCCACCGAACGGCCAGCAAACCCAGCCGGGCGGACCGCCCGATGAGGCGCAGGCCGCGCGCGATCGCATCCGCCAGGAGCGAGACGCGGCCCGGACCAGCAAAATGTTCATCGGAAGCGAGAGCGCGGCGCCACAGACTCCTCCCGGGTCGCCCGCGGCGCTGCCGGCGCAGGGAACGGGCAGCGCGGCCGCGCCGTCGCAAGTGGTCGAGCGCCAAGGGCCGGCGAGCGGTCAGCCCGCGAAGCGCGATTTCGTGACGGCACGCAACGAGCATCCGGCCGAGAGCAGCCATCGGCTCGTTCCTGCCGCTTCGCCTTACATCGTCCAGGCAGGCAGCGTGATCCCGGCCGCGCTCATCACCGGCATCCGCTCCGACCTGCCGGGGATTATTACCGCCCAGGTGACGCAGAATGTCTATGACAGCGTGGCCGGCCGGCATTTGCTGATCCCGCAGGGCAGCCGCCTGATCGGCGAATATGACTCGCAGATCTCATTCGGGCAGAACCGCGTCCTGCTCGCCTGGGATCGGCTCATCCTGCCCGACGGTCGATCGGTCCAGCTCGACCGGCTGCCCGGCACCGATGCCTCGGGCTATTCGGGTCTGCAGGACCGCGTCGACCAGCATTGGGGCGGACTGTTCCGCGCCGCCTTGATCTCGACATTGCTCAGCGTCGGAACCGAGGTTGGCAGCGATGACGAGGACTCGCTGGTGCGCGCGCTGCGCGAAGGCACGTCTGACTCGATCGGCCGCACTGGCCAGGATCTCGTCCGTCGACAGATGAACGTGCAGCCGACATTGACGGTGCGGGCTGGCTTCCAGCTACGCGTGATCGTCACCCGCGATCTTGTGCTGGCACCGGGCGAAGGAGGTGCGAAATGACGCTGAAGCTCGGACCGATCGCCGACGACAAGCCGGTGAAGGTCACGCTCGACATACCCGCCGATGTCTATCGCGATCTCAGCGCCTATGCTGAAGCCCACGCCCAGGCCACTGGTCAAGCGTCCAGCGGCCCCGCCAAGCTGATCGTGCCGATGCTTGTCCAGTTCATGGCCACCGACCGCGGCTTCGCCAAAGCAAGAAGACAGCTGGGGGCCGGAGGATGAACTCGGCCCGCTGCCGTTCTAGTGCCGAACAGGGCGCTCGGGCGGTGCCCGGCCATATCGTCTCGCCGCCAGCGCCAGGAAGCGCGCGAGCGCGGGGTTCTCGTTCTCCTCGCGCCAATGGAGGGTCTGGCTGAGCCGCGTCGGACCGAACGCATCATGGACCTCGCGAAATGCCACGCCCTCGTCTGTCATCGACCCGGCGCCGGCCGTTACCGAGACCCGGTCCCGGGTGATGAGGCTGTGCAGATTGTCGCGGCTCACCGCCTGGGCGACGATTCGCGGCGCGTGGCAAGGCCCCGCGAGACGTGCCGCGATCATCGCTGCGATCAGATCGCCGGGATCGGCCCGGGTCACGAGGAAGGTCATCTCCCGGAGATCGGTCCAGTATAGTCGGTCGCGCTCGAGCAGCCGGTGCTGGAGGCTCAGGCCCACCGCCAGCGGCTCGCTCCACAGGCACAGCGCTTGCCCTCCAGCCCCTTCGCCGGCCACCACCGCCAGATCGAGACGACCCCGGTCCAGGCCATCGAGGAGTTGATCGCGGCCCGCCTCAATTGCCTCAAGCTCGACATCCGGGGCCTCGCGCCGGAAGTCCTCGATCGTCGCTCGCAGATCGCCGGCCGCCAGGGTGCCGTGGAAGCCGATGCGCAGCCTGCCACGCTCGCCGCTGGCGAGCGCCATGACATCGGTCGAAAGCATGTCGAGTTCGCCAACGATCGAGCGGGCCCGGGCGAGGAACTGGATCCCGCTCGGCGTAGGCGCGACACCCTGGGTCGAGCGCGTAAACAGCGGGACCCCGATACGAAGCTCGAGATGGCGGACGCGCTTGCTCAGCGTCGACTGCTTCACGCGAAACTGCTCGGCCGCACGGCTGAAGCTGCCGCTATCGGCCGCCGCCAGCGCATAGCGCAGGAGGTGGACCTCGATCATGGCGCATCCCTGTTCCGTCTTGCCCCGGCATCGGGGGGTGCTGTCGGTCAAGCGTGACGGCGAGTCGAAGCGCTGACAATTCCAAGAAATGGTGGAGTCGCAGGGTCTTCGGAGGCGTGAGGGTCCCGTGGCGACTCCAGTCGCTTCGCTCAGTCGCTCCCTGGGTACACGCGCCACGGCCGAAGGCGCGAGGTTAGCCTAAGCCCCAACACCTGGGCGCGCCCCCGCACCGCATCGACCGTCCGCCCCAAGGCCCGGGCGATATCGGGCGTCTGCTGTTTCGCCGCTATCCCAGCCCGCAGCGAAGCATCGTCCTCGGCAGACCACGCCCGGGACGGCCTGCGTTGCGTTGGCTTGCCCTGCTCATCCGGCATCGCGCGCCTCATCGGCGGCATCCCTCAGGATTTCGATTCCACCCTTGATCGCAATCGCCGCCACCGCCACGCCGACAACGAGATCGGGCCAGTTCTGCCCGGTCCAGAGCACGACGCCGCCAGCCACTACGATTCCGCCATTGGAGACGAAGTCGTTGAAGCTGAAGGTCGTCGCCGCGCGCAGGTTTACGTCCGGCTCCTCCAGCCGCTTCAGCAGCCACAGGCAGATGCCGTTCACCACAGCGCCGATCAGCGCCATCGTGATCATCGCCGGGCCCAGCGGCTCGCTCCCCGTCAGGAAGCGCCGCACCGCGTCGACCAGCACGCCTGCCGCGAAGACCAGCAGCAGCACGCCGGAGACGCGCGCCGCGGCGCGCTTCCAATGGTCCGGGCGCGTGAGCGCGAGGAGGCTAATGACATAGACCAGCGCATCGGACGCATTGTCGAGGCCATTGGCAATGAGGGCGCTAGAATCGCCCAGCGCTCCCGTGATGCCGAATCCCGCCGCCAGCGCGACGTTCAGCGCCAGCACGATCCACAGCGTGCGACGCTTGTCCGCGGTGTCGAGCGACAGCCGTTCCTCGCTCATGCCACGACCTCCGCGCCCTCGCTCGGAGCCGGCATCTCGCGCCTGCCGAAGCGCGCGTAGAGCGTCGGCAACACGAACAGCGTCAGCAGCGTGGCCGAGATCAGCCCGCCGATCACCACCGTCGCCAACGGCTTCTGGACCTCGGCGCCCGCGCCATGGCCGAGCGCCATCGGCACGAAACCGAGCGATGCCACCAGCGCGGTCATCGCGACCGGGCGAAGGCGCGCCAGCGCACCCTCCCGCGCCGCGACCGCTCGATCGCGGCCGCGCGCGATCAGGTCCTGGATCGCCGAGACCATGACGAGGCCGTTGAGCACCGCGACGCCGGACAGTGCGATGAAGCCCACGGCCGCCGAGATGGAGAAGGGCATGCCCCGCAGCCACAGCGCCAGCACGCCGCCCACCAACGCCAGCGGCACGCCGGTGAACACGATCAGCGCGTCGCGCACCGAACCGAGCGCACCGTAGAGCAGAAGCATGATCACCACGAAGCAGATCGGCACGACGATCATCAGGCGGTCGCGGGCCGATGCCAGATTCTCGAACTGGCCGCCCCATTCGAGATAGGTGCCCGGCGGCATCTTCACCTGTGTGCCGATCGCCGTCTGCGCGTCGGCGACGACACCGGCGACGTCCCGGCCGCGCACATTGGCCTGCACCACCACGCGGCGCTTGCCGTTCTCGCGGCTGATCTGATTGGGACCATCGACGATGTTAATGTCGGCCACGGTCGAAAGCGGCACAAACCCCCCCTCGGCGGTCGGTACCGGCACCTGCGCAATCGCCGTGAGGTCCGATCGAGCGGCTTCCGGCAGGCGAATGACGACGGGGAAGCGCCGGTCGCCCTCGAAGATCATGCCGGCCTCGCGGCCGCCGATCGCCGCCGCGACCGTGTCCTGTACATCGCCCGCCGTCACGCCGACGCGCGACATGGCGGTGCGGTTTGGGCGGATGTCCAGCATCGGCAGGCCTTCGGTCTGCTCGACGCGCACGTCCGTCGCCCCTGCGGTTTTGCGTAAGGCGCTCGCGATCGCTTCGGCAGTCGCATTCATTTGGGCGAAGTCGTCGCCGAAAACCTTCACGGCGACATCGCCCCGCACGCCCGCGATGAGCTCGTTGAAGCGCATCTGGATCGGCTGGGTGATCTCGTAATTGTTGCCCGGCAGCCTCGCGAGCCGCTTCTCCAGGCGCTCGACGAATTCTGCCTTCTCCAGGTTCGGGTCCGGCCACTGCTCCCTCGGCTTCAGGATCACGAAGGTGTCGCTGATGCTGGGTGGCATCGGATCCGAAGCGATTTCCGAGGTGCCGGTGCGCGAGAAAGCGAACTGCACTTCGGGTTCTTTGGTGATCGCCCGCTCGACATGCGACTGCATCGCCTGGCTCTGGTCGACCGAGGTGCCGGGCACGCGGATCGCCTGAACCAGCACATTGCCTTCATCCAGCTGCGGCAGGAACTCCTGGCCGAGCGTGGTGAAGGCGACGCCGGCCAGCGCCAGCGCGCCGACCGCGACGCCCAGGGTGGCGCTCGGGCGACGCATCGCCGTGTCGAGGCCGGGCTCGTAGCGACGGCGCAGCCAGCTGACGATGCGCCCCTCCTTCTCCTCCACCCGCTTGCTCAACCAGATCGCGATCGCGGCGGGCACGAAGGTCAGGGACAGGATGAAGGCGAAGATCAGCGCGATGATCACCGTCAGCGCCATCGGCTCGAACATCTTGCCCTCGACGCCGGTGAAGGTGAGCAGCGGCGCATAGACGAGGATGATGATCGCCTGGCCATAGACCGAGGGACGGATCATCTCGCGCGACGAAGCAGCCACGATGGCCAGCCGCTCCTTGAGCGGCAGCGCATCCTCCCGGCCATGCTGCGCCTCGGAAATGCGTCGCAGGGAATTCTCGACAATGATCACCGCGCCATCCACGATGAGGCCGAAGTCGAGTGCGCCGAGACTCATCAGGTTCGCAGAGACGCCCGCCTGGAGCATGCCGATGCTGGTGAGCAGCATGGTGATGGGGATGACCATCGCCGCGATCAGCGCGGCGCGGAAGTTGCCGAGCAGCGCGAACAGCACGACGATCACCAGCAGCGCGCCCTCGGCGAGGTTGCGGGCGACGGTCGCGATAGTCGAGTTGACCAGGTCGGTGCGGTTGAGCACCGGCTTCACCACCACGTCCACCGGCAGCGACGGTCCGATCTCATCCAATCGCTTCGACACGCCGGTCGAGACGGTGCGGCTGTTCTCGCCGATCCGCATGACCGCGGTACCGACCACCACCTCGCGCCCGTTCTCCGATGCCGAGCCCATGCGCAGGCCTTGGCCGGTGCGCACACCCGCCACCTGGCTCAGCACGATCGCCACGCCCTCGCGCGTGGCGATCACGGTGCGGGCGAGTTCGTCCGCGGTGCGGATTCGGCCGTCCGCACGCACAGACAGCCCCTCGCCGTTGCGATTGACGATGCCGGCGCCCGTGCTCGTGTTGTTGCGCTCGAGCGCGGTGGCGAGGTCCTGCAGCGTGATCTTCATCGCCGCCATACGCTGGACATCGGGAACGACGAGATATTCCTTGGTGTAGCCGCCGAGCGAGTCGATCCCGGCAAGGCCGTCGGCGCCCTTGAGCTGCGGCGCGACGATCCAGTCCTGGACCGTGCGCAGATAGGTCGCCTTGTCGGCTTCGCTGACCAGATGGTCACCCTCGGGCGTGATATAGCTGCCGTCCGGCTGCAGGCCGGGCTCGCCGCTCTTGTGATTTACTTTGTCGAGCTCGCGATACTCGACCGTCCACATGAAGATGTCGCCGAGGCCCGTAGCGATCGGCCCCATTTCAGGGTTCACGCCTTCGGGGAGATCCTCCTCCGCGGTGCGCAGCCGTTCCGAGACCTGCTGGCGGGCGAAATAGATATCGGTGCCCTCGTCGAACACGGCGGTCACCTGGGCGAAGCCGTTGCGACTGAGCGAACGCGTATATTCGAGGCCGGGAATACCGGCGAGCGCGGTCTCGATCGTAAAGGCGACCTGCTTCTCGACCTGATCGGGCGAGAGCGCGGGCGCGACGATGTTGATCTGGACCTGATTGTTGGTGATGTCGGGGACGGCATCGATCGGCAGTCGCTGGAGCGCGAACATGCCGGCGATGGCGAGGGCGGCGGTGAGAAGCAGGACGAACCAGCGCCGCTCCACCGAGAAGGTGACGATGCGGGCGATCATGGATCAGTCCTCATGCTCGGCTTCGCCCTTGCCGAGCTCTGCCTTGAGGGTGAAGGAATTGGTCGAGGCGATCTGCTCGGTACCGTTTAACCCCGCGGTGACGACCACCTGGCCGCCGTTGCGCCGTCCGAGCGTGACCGGCACCGCCTTGAAGCCGGTGGGCGTCCGCACGAACACATGCGGCTTGTCCTCGATCATCTGGACTGCGGCCGAAGGCACCGCGACCGTGGTGTCGCCGCCCGCCGGCACGATGATCGAAGCGCTCACCGTCTCGCCGACCCGCCAGTCGTTCGCACCATTGTCGAGCGTGGCGATCACCGACACGAGGCGGGTGGTCTCGTCGAGGATTGGCGAGACGAACGTGACGCGCCCTTCCTGCCGCCGACCGGGAGCCGTCACCTCGACGCGCGAGCCGGGCCGCACGCGCCCGGCGTCCGCCGGAAGCAGCGACATCGCAATGCTCACCGTCGAGAGGTTGGCGATGCGGAACAGCTCCGCGTCCGCCGTGACGGTTTGCCCAAGCGTTGCCGACCGGGCGACCACTTGCCCGGAGATCGGCGCTCGCACCGTGATCCGGTTGAGGGCGCCGCCGCCGCCGCCCGTGGCGGCAAGTTGCTGCTGGGCCTGGCGCAGCGCGATGTTGGCCTCGGTTGCAGCCGTACGCGCGGCGATCAGGTCCTGCTCGGGCGAAACGCGCTCGGCGAACAGGCGCTGCTCGCGGCGCAGGTTCGATTGTGCCAGCGCAAGCCGCGCCCGAGCCGCCTCGATGTCGCCTCGCAGCGTCGCCGCCTCGCGGCTCTCGATCACCGCGAGCACGTCGCCCCTGGACACCGACTGTCCGAGATTCCTCGTCAGCGAGACCAGGCGGCCACCGATCGCTGCGGATGCTACCTGCACGCCCTGGGGATCGCCCTCGATGGTCGCGCTGACTTCGATCGCGCCGGCGACGCCACCGACGGTCGGCCGAACGACCTCAATACCCGCCTCCGCGATTTGCTGCTGGCTGAGCGTGACGACGCCTTCTTCTGCATGCCCTTCTTCCTCGGCATGCTCGGCTGCTTCATTCCCCGCAGGCGCGCTCCCGCCACCGCAAGCGACAAGCGTGAAAGCAAGGGTGGCGGGCGCGATCGCCCGCAGCATGGACATCTTCATGGGCGATCTTCCGTGATTGAGGGCACGCGGGCGGTGAGCCGCTCCAGGCGGGCCTGTGCATCGTGATAGGCAGCGAGCGCGTCGATTGCCGCGGCGCGGGTCTGGGCAAGCGTGCGCTCAGCCTCAAGCAGGTCGAGCTGGCCGAACTTGCCTTCGCGATAGCCGATCCGGGCGATGCGTGCCGCCTCCTGCGCGGCGGCGAGCGCCGGCCCCGCAGCGGTTCGCGCGTTGGCTTCGGCGTTGGCGACTTCGGTCTCGGCGGACGCGATCGCCTGCTGGGCATCAAGAACCGCGCCGCGTCGCAGCGCCTCTGCCTGATCGCGCTGCGCGCGCGCCGCATCGAGATTTGCGCGGCCGTTGTTGAACAGGGGCAGCGGTACGCTCACCCCGAACACTGCCGCGACATCATTGGTCGCCTCGAGCCGCCGCGCGCCCGCACTGAGCGTCAGGTCCGGGACGCGCTGACTGCGCGCGAGGCGCACCTGCGCGTCCGCCGTGGCGATATCGGCCTGGGCAAGCGCGAGCGCGAGGGTGCCGTCGGCGCTCTTCGGCATTCTCGGCCCGACCCCATCGGTTCGCTCGAACCATGGCAGGCCCAGCTGGCCAGGTTCCCGGCCGATCAAGCGTGCAAGGTTCCCGCGGGCGAGCGTGGTGGCGCGCTCTGCCTGTTCGAGCGCGGTTTCGGCGTTGATGCGCTGGACGTCGGCGCGCTGCTCCTCGAGCGGAGAAGCGCGCCCGGCCCGCACCCGCACCCGGGCACCGCGCAGGCCCTCGTTCGCGATGTCGCGCTGATCGCGGGCAACCCCGAGCCGCCGCTCGGCCGCTGCCGCCTCGACGAACGCCTGCGTGACCTTCAACCGAAGGTCGGCCTGGGCGGTAATCACTTCCAGCCGGGCACGGGCGGTCTGGGCGTCCGCCACACCGATCCGCGCCGAGCGCTTGCCGCCGAGCTCAAGCGGCAAGGACATGCCGACCGTCGTTTCGGCCGAGCTGAGGCCGCTATAGGGCCCGGTGCCGATGACGTTCTCGGCTTCCACGTTGATTGACGGGTTCGGGCGCAGTCCGGCCGCCCGGCGCTGGGCCTCGGCGGCGCGCACGCCGGCGGTTGCTGCCTCGACCCCGGGCGCCGTGGCACCGGCGAGCTCGAGCGCCCGGTCGAGCGTGAGGGTCTCGCCCGTCGGCTCGGCAGCGGGTGGCGGACTGGTCTGCGCCTGCACGGGTTGCGTGCAGGCCGCTGCGGCCAGGACGGCCGCGATGACACGATACATTGGATTGCTCCTGACGATGACGAACAAGCCGCGCGCTGTGTCGCGCGGGCGATGATCGGCGTCAGGCGATCGGCGGCCTCAGCGACCGATCCAGGGGTGCAGCAGTCAGGAGCGTCGACCGAATCGCGAAGAAGCGTGCCGGCAGAACCGAAGGAGCCTCGGCCTCGGAGCTGCCAACGGGGTCGGCGAAGTGGTGACCATGGCAGCCGCCATGGTGGTGCGGAACGCCCCTCTCCGTGTCCGGTGCCTGGTCCGCGTCGCCGTCGACATGACCGGCAAGCGCCGCGGCTGCCACGTTGCCCGGCAGACAGAGCTGCTCGCTCGCATGCGCGAGCGGCGCCATCCCCACCGAGAGAAGAAGCGCCATTCCGACGAGAAGGCTCAGGAGCCGATGCACGGTCCGCGCGATAGCAGCACCAGCACCGCCTGTCAGCTTCCGAACCTCGCTCATCCGCCAGCCTCCTCGAGCGCGCGCCGCAAATCGCCGGGAATCGGCATCGGCGCGAACGGATCTACGCGCGCACGGCCGCTATTGCCGATAGGGGTTCGGCCGCTGAGCGTGCCCAGCGGTGCGAGAGCCAGCCGCAGCAGCTGACCGCCGGCCTCGCGCAGGTCCGCCGTGCGGAGCGCATAAACCAGCATGATCACATGGACCCTCAGATGCAGGAGCAGGTCGGACTGGGAGACGATATGCGCCCGCTCCAGTGCCCACCAGGCGCTGCCGACATCGCCGACCGAGGCGGCCCAGCGATGACGCTCGAGTTCGGCGTCGGCGAGGCCGTGAAGGTTCGAATCGGCGGCAGACTTGCGCATCATGCCGCTCCGGCCAGCCGGTTGTCGCGGGCGCCGCGCTCGCCGGCGAGTTCGCGTCTGGCCTGGCGGATGATCTGAACGCCGCCCGAGATGCCGAGAAGCGCCATGATGGCTGCGACGATCAGGTCGGGCCAGGCGGTGCCGGTCCCGAACACGCCTGCCGCGGCGAGCACGACCGCGACATTGCCGATCGCGTCGTTGCGCGAGCAGATCCAGACCGACCGCATGTTCGCGTCGCCTGAGCGGAAGCGGTAGAGCATCAGGGCGACGCCGGCGTTCGCGACCAGCGCAGCCACGCCGACTAGGCCCATCATCTCGGCGTCGGGGGTGCGCCCGTGCCAGACCGCCCACAGGCTGCTCGCCAGCACATAGATACCGAGGATCGCCAGCGTCGCGCCCTTGAGCAGCGCCGCGCGCGCGCGCCACGCGAGCACCATTCCGGCGACACCGAGGCTGATCGCATAGTTCGCGGCATCGCCAAGAAAGTCGAGCGCGTCCGCCTGGAGCGCCTTGGAGCCGCCCGCCACGCCAGCGGCCATCTCTGCCACGAACATCGCGGCATTGACGGCAAGCGCGATCCACAGCGCACGCCGCCAGCTCGGACTATTGTTAGCGTCGGGCTTTGCCGACGCACAGCTGTTGCAGGCCATTTCCACCTCGAACGACTCGATGTGGAAGGCTATATGCACCCTGTAGCAACTCTAGGGTCAAGGGCTGGCAATGCAGATTGGCGAACTCGCACGATCGACCGCGACCAAGGTCGAGACGATCCGCTTCTATGAGAAGATCGGATTGCTTGCGGCACCGGCGAGGACCGAAGGCAATTATCGCGACTATGGCCAACCACATTTGGCGCGGCTTTCGTTCGTCCGCCGGGCGCGCGACCTCGGTTTCACGCTCGACCAGGTGCGCGCGCTCCTGGCACTCTCGGACGAGCGCGACCGATCCTGCGGCGCGGTCGATGCCGTGGCGCGCGAGCATCTCGCCGAGATCGACCGCAAGATCGCCGACCTGCGCGCGCTGCGCCGCGAACTCGACGACCTGATCGGCCAGTGCTCGCAGGGGTCAATCTCGACCTGCCGAATCATCGAAGCGCTCGGTCCGGCCGAGGCGACTTGACCCTCTAGTCACTGCAGGGTGCACAATCCGGCCGACTCGCACGAGGAGGATAAGGTGGGCGAACAGAACTATACGCCGCCGCTCGGAACCGGTGACACCCAGGACTATGATCGCGCAATCCGCATCTGGACGCGCGAGCGGCGGTGGCGAAGCGCGCTTCTGCAGGCGACCACACCCGTGGCGGGCGAGACGATCGTCGATTTCGGCTGCGGCACCGGCACCTTCGCCGTGATGCTGAAAGCGGCCCAGCCCGAGGTGCGCATCATCGGCATCGATCCGGACGAGGAAGCGCTGGCGATCGCCCGCGCCAAGGCCGAAGCGGCGCGCGTCGGGGTGGAATGGCGCCAAGGCTTCGCCGCCGACCTCGAAGCCGGCACTGCCGACGCGGCCGTGTCCAGCCTCGTTTTCCACCAGATGCCGGTCGTGGAGAAGGCGCGCGCCTTTGCTGCGCTCTTCCAGGTCCTGCGGCCTGGCGGGCGGCTCCTCATCGCAGATTATGGACGCCAGCGCGGCTTGATGCGGCTGCTATTCCGAGCAACCATCCAGCGGCTCGACGGCGTCGCCGACACCCAGCCGAATGCCGACGGCATCTTGCCGGACCTTATCCGTGACGCGGGCTTTGTCGACGTTTGCGAGATCGACCGCGTGCACACGGTGACGGGCACGATCATGCTATTGGGAGCCAAGCGGCCCGCCTGACACAGGAGCAGGAATGGACGTAGAGGTGGAGCAACGGCTGGTGCGGCGGGAAGCCGTGCTGGCGTTCGGCCTGACGATGGCGGTCTGCGGGGTATCGCTGCTGCTGTTGCCGCGCCTGATCGAACTGCCCGTCGAGATCGCGCCTAGGCTGGCGCTCGCCATTCAGACCAGCGTCCCCCATCTGCTGTGCGTTCTCGTCGCTATCCAGCTCGTGTCCAGCGGCAGGTATCACTCGGCGGCCGACATCGCAGGCGCGGCGGCAGGTCCGCCAAGCCCGCAGCTCGCGGTCAAGGTGGCGTTTCTGCAGAACACCCTCGAGCAGGCATTTGTCGGCATATGTGCGCAGCTCGTGCTGGCCTCTGTTGCGGGCGGAGCCGTCCTCGCGCTGTTGATCGCCTCTGCGATTCTATTTCCGGTCGGCCGCGTGCTTTTCTACCGCGGATATGCAGGTGGCGCGGGATCGCGCGCGCTGGGCATGGCGCTGACCGCGCTCCCCTCGCTCGTTTGCCTTGGTGCCGCAGGCGTCGTGACCATGGGCGAGTTATTCAGCGGGTGAGGCGACATTCCGGCCGGCGGATTGCAGCCGCGCGTCGGGACGGATGGCGATTGCCGAGTGATCCTCAACGTCATGCGTCGGCTTGTTCCCAGCCTTTCGCTCCGAATAACGGTCGACCAGCTGTTCGCGATGCGGACGCATCAGGATGGTGAAGCGAACCAGCTCCTCCATCACGTCGACGATGCGATCGTAATAGCTGGAGGGCTTCATCCGGCCCGCTTCATCGAACTCCTTGTAGGCCATCGCGACCGACGACTGGTTCGGGATCGTGAACATCCGCATCCAGCGGCCGAGCAGGCGCAGCGTGTTGACGGCGTTGAACGATTGCGATCCGCCCGACACCTGCATCACCGCGAGCGTGCGACCCTGGGTCGGGCGCATGCCCTTCATCTCGAGCGGCAGGTGATCGACCTGCGCCTTCATAATGCCCGTGATCTGGCCGTGCCGCTCCGGGCTGCACCAGACCTGGCCTTCGGACCACAATGCATGCTCGCGCAGTTCGTGGACGGCGGGATGGTCGTCACCCTGCACCTGGTCCGGGAGCGGCAGGTCGCCTGGATCGAAGATGCGCGTCTCGGCACCGAAAAGCTGGAGCAATCGCGCCGCCTCTTCGACCGCAAGTCGCGAGAAGGAGCGCTGCCGAAGCGATCCGTAGAGCAGCAGGATCCGCGGCGGCGGCTGATCGTCGCCAAGTCCGAGGCCCAGGCGCTTGTGCACGAACGCCGGATCGAGCGCCGGCATATGGTCTGGATCGACCAGTGAGCGGAGGCGCCTCATGCCGCTCTCGGCCCGAACAGGATGATGCCGGCCCCAAGGAGGCAAATTGCGGCACCGGCCACGTCCCAGCGGTCGGGCCGCAGGCCTTCGATCGCCCATAACCATCCCAGCGAGGCGCAAATATAGACGCCGCCATAGGCCGCATAGGCGCGGCCGGCTGCCTCGCTGTCCACCAGCGTCAGCATCCAGGCGAATAGTGCAAGCGACATTATGCCGGGCACGACCCACCATGGCGAATGTCCCAGCCGCAGCCATGCCCAGAAGGCGAAGCAGCCGGCGATCTCGGCGAGCGCAGCGCCAATATAGGCCAGCGGAGTCATGCGGCTTCGTACCACGGGCGCGTACGCTTCACGATCGCGACGACCGAGAGCATGACCGGCACTTCGACGAGGACGCCGACCACGGTCGCGAGCGCGGCGCCCGAGTGGAGGCCGAACAGCGAGATCGCCGCAGCGACTGCCAGTTCGAAGAAGTTCGACGCGCCGATCAGCGCGGCGGGGGCGGCGACGCACCAGGCGACGCCGAAACGCCGCGACAGCCAATAGGCGATGCCCGCGTTGAAATAGACCTGGATCAGGATCGGCACCGCCAGCAATGCGATGACCAGCGGCTGGCGGACGATCTGCTCGCCCTGGAAGCCGAACAGCAGGATGAGCGTGGCGAGGAGCGCGACCAGCGAGGCGGGACCCAGCCTGCCGAGCAGCCGATCGAGCGCCAGCTGACCGCCCGAGGCGAGCACCGCCGCCCGGACGAGCTGGGCGACGATCACGGGAACGACGATGTAGAGCACGACGGACAGGAGCAGCGTGTCCCAGGGGACGGTCACCGATGCGACGCCGAGCAACAGGGCGACGAGCGGCGCGAACAGGAAGATCATGAGCAGATCGTTCAGCGCGACCTGGCTGAGCGTGTAGGTCGGCTCGCCGTCGCAAAGGTTCGACCACACGAACACCATGGCGGTGCACGGGGCGGCGGCGAGCAGGATCAGGCCGGCGATGTAGCTGGACGCCTGTCCTTCGGGCAGCAGCGGCGCGAAGAGCCAGCCGATGAACACCGTGCCGAGAAGCGCCATCGAGAACGGCTTCACTGCCCAGTTCACGAAGAGGGTAACGCCCACTCCTTTCCAGTGCTGCCGCACCGAACCGAGCGCGCCGAAGTCGATCTTCAGGAGCATCGGGATGATCATCAGCCAGATAAGCGCCGCCACGACGAGGTTGACGCGAGCGACCTCCGCCGCCGCGATCGCCGCGAACGCGCCGGGCAGGACGTGACCGAGCGCGATGCCGATCACGATGCACAGCGCGACAAACAGGCTGAGATAGCGCTCGAACAGGCTCATGGCCGGGCGCGGCGTAGCGGTTGCGAGAGTCGCCACCTCAGACCAGCCGCTCGCCGCTGGCGTCGACGACCTGCTCGCCATCTTCCTTGGAGAACGCGCCCTGCTGCGGTTGCGGCAGGATGTCGAGGACCGCTTCGGAGGGGCGGCAAAGCTTCACGCCTAGCGGGGTCACGACGAGCGGCCGGTTGATCAGGATCGGATGCGCCATCATCGCGTCGATCAGACCGTCGTCGCTCAGGGTCTCGTCGGCCAGGCCGAGCTCGCCATAGGGCGTGCCCTTCTCGCGAAGCAGCGCGCGCGGCGTGATCCCGGCGCGCTCGATCAGCTGCACGAGCTGCGCGCGGGCCGGCGGCGTCTTCAGATACTCGACGACGTGCGGCTCGATGCCGGCGTTGCGGATCATCGCCAGCGTGTTGCGCGACGTCCCGCACTCGGGATTGTGATAGATGATGATGTCAGCGGTCATTTGAGCCTCAGCAGCAGGTGGTGAGTTCGGCGACAAGCGGCTCGCAAAGCTCCGCGCGGCCCTGGCAGCAGTCCTTGGCCAGAAAGGTCATCAGGTCCCGCAGCGCGTCGATGCGCACCCGCTGGATGAAGTGGCGACCCTGCTTGTCGGACTGAACGAGGCCCGCCTTGGCAAGCACGGCGAGATGGGTGGAAAAGGTGCTCTGCGACAGCGCCAGCGCGTCGGCGAGCTCCCCCGTCGAAAGGCCGTTGGGCTCGTGCCGTACCAGCAGGCGGAAAGTCGACAGCCGCGTGGGATGCGCAAGAGCGGCGAGGATTTCGATGGCGCTGTCCTGGTCCATGCATCGGGATTAGCCGATGTGATTTGGGGCCGCAAGACGTATCGCGTTTTACCGATGCGTTTGGTTTACCTCGTTGGCCGCGTCGACCTGTCAGGGCGTCTGGATTGCACCGCAGTGGTTTGACTTCGAAGGTAGCTGCTTGCCAGGCAAGGTGTTGCCAGCCTAACCTTTGTCCGTGCCGTGACATCGGCACCGAGGCGTGAGAACCTCGTAGGGTATTCTGTTCACTGGCCGACCGCCGGGTGGCCGACGCGCATGTCCAGGCTTCGCAGCTAAAGGCGTCGGCGCATGTAAACCCTACGTGTTCTCAACACCCGGCTTCGCCGGAGCCGTCTCGATCGGGAGACGGATCATGGCACGCGCGGCGCGGGCGGACGATATTGGCAGAGGCCAAGGGTGAAGGGGCCGGCGACGTTTCCGTTGGCCGCGCTTCGTGCCGCCGAGCCGGACGCGGTCGATATCGACCGGCTGTACCGCAGCGAGCGTTCGTCGCTGATCCGCTTCTTCGCGCGCAACCGTGCATCGGCGCACGAAGCCGAAGACCTCGCACAGGAAGCCTTTCTGCGGCTTGCCCGCGCCGAGGACGGTCCGGCCTCGATCGCGAGGCCCGCAAGCTATCTGCGCCAGATCGGCCGCAACCTGCTCAAGGACCGGGTGCGATCCGCCGAGTTCCGGCACATGGCGCCCGATGCCGATGTGGAGCACGCCATTTCGGACATTGATGAGCTTGGCCGCCTGGAAGCGCGCGATAGTCTGCGCCGGCTCGAGACAGCCATGATTCGTCTCAAGCCGCGGTCGAGGGATATCTTCCTCGCCCACCGTCTTGATGGCATGACCTATCTCGAAATCGCGGAGAAGACGGGGTTGAGCGTGAAACGCGTCGAGAAGATCATGTCGAAGACGATCGGGCAGCTGACGCGCTTCATGGAGCAGGATGCCTGATGCCGGGCGGCGAGGACGCGCGCGAGGAAGCCACACGCTGGTGGGGGCGCATGCACGGGCCCCATGCGGAGGCGTCGCGCGCCGAGTTCGAACGCTGGCGCGCGGCGGACGCGCGAAACGCCGCCGAATATGCCGCGCTCGAGCGGACCTGGACACTGGCGGAAGGCCTGGGCGCCACCGCGGTCGGTCGGGACCGGTCACTCAAGCCGCAGCCGCGCCCGCTCGCCTGGGCCACCGCGCCTCGTCTCGCGCTCGCTGCCGCCGCGATGATCGTCATCGCGCTGTTCGTGACCCTCCAGCCCGGACGCAACCCGAACCTCTCCCTCGTATCCGTGGCGCACGCGACCTCGGTCGGCGAGATCCGCACGGTGAAGCTGCCTGACGGGTCGTCGGTAACGCTCGACACCGACACGCGGGTTGAGGTCGCGTTCGACGACAAGGTCCGCAAGGTCAGGCTGCAGCGCGGTCGTGCGCGTTTCGACATCCGGCCCGAGCCCGCACGCGCGTTCCTCGTCGAGGCGGGCGGGAAGATTGTCTCGGCTCCGCAGGGGAATTTCGACGTCCAGGCAGCACCGGCCGGGCTTTCGGTCGCGTCGCTGCGGGACGCTCTGGAGGTCCGGCGGCAGACGGAAGGCCTGGATGCAAAGGCGGGACTGCGCATCCAGCCCGGACAGGCTGTGCGCTTCGCCGCGAGCGGCGAGCCCCTTGCACCCGCCGGGCCGGCCGAGAAGGGGAGCGACCAATGGGTATCGGGAATGCTGGTTTTCCACGGCGCGCCCTTGTCGGCGGTGCTTGAGGAAACCAATCGCTACGCTTCGCGCGGCATTGCGCTCGGCGAGCCGTCACTCGGCGCGATCAAGGTCACCGGAGCCTTCCGTCCGCTTCCCGTGGATCAACTTGCGGCAAGCCTTGCTGCAGCCCTCAAGCTTCGAGTCCAGCGCGACGCCGACGGCAATCTGACGCTCGTCCGACCCTAGTCGATTTTTTCCGCATTGGAGGGGGGGGTAAGTCCGTCCTGCCCCGTCCCGCCCTGATGTCCGCGCTCTGTGCGCGGACCCGGGAGGGACAGAATGCGAAAGAAAATCGGGGTTGTGCTTCTTTGTAGCGTGGCAATGTTCGCCACGTCGGCCGCGCGCGCGCAGCAGGACGGCGCGCGCGACTATGATATCGTGGCGCAGGATCTTGGCACCGCCATCACGCAGGTCGCGCTCAGGTCCGGCAGGCAGATCATCGTCGCCGACGACCTCGTCAGGAACCGCCGGGCGCCGGCGCTCCGGGGCCGCTATTCGGCCGATGCGGCGCTCGCCGCGCTGCTCGGTGGCACGGGTCTTCGCGCGATCATCGTCGGCAATACGCTGGTAATCCAGCGATCCGACGCGCCGGACCAAGATGCGGACGACGGCGGCGACATCGTCGTCACCGGTTCCCGCATCCGCGGCCGTGGTCCGGTAGGATCGCCACTGGTGACGATCGATCGCGCGGCCATCGATCAAGCCGGCTTCGCCACGACCCAGCAGATCGTCCAGTCGATCCCGCAGAACTTCGCGGGCGGTGCCAACGAGAATACCAGCGGCCTGATCAGCGCTGCGGGCAACGGGAACGCCTCGCGCGGAGCCGGCGTGAACCTGCGCGGGCTCGGCCAGAACTCGACGCTCCTGCTCATCAACGGGGACCGGCCGCCACTGGCCGGTGCGGGTGGGACCTTTTCCGATCTGTCGGTTATCCCCGCCTCGATCATCCAACGGGTCGAGATCGTGCCCGACGGATCATCAGCGATCTACGGATCGGACGCCGTGGCCGGGGTCGTCAACGTGATCACGCGATTGAACTTCCACGGCGCGGAGTCCAGCTTTCGGATCGGCACCGCCGACGGCGACGCACAGGAATATCAGTTCAGCCAGCTTCTCGGCACGCAGTGGGCTTCAGGCGGCCTCGTTCTTGCCTATGAATTCTACAAGCGGGACAATCTGCTCGCAGCGGATAGGCCCTACGCCACCGAAGATCTGCGGGTACTGGGCGGCCCTGACCGCAGGGGCAATTACGCCAATCCCGGCACGATCTTCGCCGGCGGGCAGGGCTATGCGATCCCCGCGGGCCAAAACGGTATCGGGCTCACGCCGGCGAGCCTCGCCGCAGGCACCCTCAATCGCGGCGACCGCTGGCTCGGCACCGACCTGCTGCCAGACCAGCGGCGCCATTCCGTGTTCGCATCGCTGAGCCAGGACCTTGGTCCGGCGCTGCGCTTCTATGCAAACAGTCTGGTGACATGGCGCAACTTCGACGTGGCGGTCCAGCCTAGCGGCGACGCGCGTCGCACCGTGCCGGTGAGCAACCCCTTTTACGTCGACCCGGTCGGCACGCGCCAACCGATCGGCGTCAATTACAGTTTCGTACGCGACCTCGGTCCCGAGCGCTCGCGCGGGCAGGTACAGGCCTATGGCGCCACCGCTGGCCTCGAGGCCCGGCTGGGCGCGTGGCGCATCGACGTCCATGGAAACTGGGGGAAGCAGGTCGAGAACTACGACCAGATCAATCGCGTCAACACCGCGCGTCTGGCACTGGCGCTCGCCGACACCAACCCTGCGACAGCCTATAATCTGCTCGGGGACGGCCCGAATACCAACCCGACGACGATCGAGTCGGTGCGCGGCTATACCAAGAGCCGTTATTATGGCGAAAGCTGGTCGGCGACGTTGCGCGCCGATGGGCCGCTGATCGGCCTGCCGGCAGGTGCGGCCCGCCTCGCCGTCGGGGCGGAGTACAGGCAAGAGCGCTACCGTGCCGGTGAGACCATCTTCTATACCTCGACGCTCACCCCGTCAGTGGCCGCACCTGTGCCCTATCCGGGCGCACGCAAGGTCAGCGCCGCTTATGCCGAGCTGCTCCTGCCGGTGTTCGGCGAAGGCCTCACCATCCCCGGCTTCCGCCGGCTTGATCTCTCCGCTGCGATCCGGGCCGAGCATTATTCCGACTTCGGCGGCACGCAGAATCCCAAGCTCGGCTTCACCTGGGAAAGCCTGCGCGGCCTGACGGTGCGCGGCAGCTATGGGACCTCGTTCCGCGCGCCGCTCTTCAACGAGCTACGGCAGGATCCAACCTCGATCGGCTACTTCGCATGGCCTGCGGCCGATCCGTTATCGCCGACGGGCACGTCCAATCTGCTGGTCATTCGCGGTAACGACCCTGACCTGCGCCCGGAACGCGCGACGAGCTGGACGCTGGGCCTTGATTTGAAACCCGCCTTCCTGCCGGGATTCCGGGCCGGCGTGACCTGGTTCGATGTCGATTACCGCGACCGCATCGCTTCGCCCGTGGCGAACCTCGCCAACTTCCTGATCAACCGCAACGTCTACGACCCTATCCTGAGCCCGAACCCCTCCCCCGCCCGCATCGCCGAGATTTATGCCTCGCCTTACTATATCGACATCTTCGGCATCCCGCAGACTGCGCCGTTCGTCGCCGAAGCCGATGCCCGGCTGCAGAATCTTTCGTCGGTCCGGCAGTCCGGCATCGACGTCGACCTGGCCTATTCCTTCGGCCTCGGGGGCGGGCGTGCCGAGCTTGGCGCCGTCGGCACCTATATCTTCCACATCCGTCAGGCGCTGACGGCCACTGCCGCGCCGATCGACGTCGTTGATACGGTGGGCAACCCGGTCGATCTGCGGGGCCGGGCGCGGGTCACCTGGAGCGCAGGCGGGTTCGATGCCGCGCTCTTCGTCAATCATGCGGACGGCTATCTCAATCGCACGACGGCGACCCCGCAGAAGGTCCAGGCCTGGACGACTTTCGACCTCAATCTGGGCTACCGGTTCACGGATGAGAGCGGCATCTTCAAGGGACTACGCGTCGCCCTGAGCGCCACCAATCTGCTCGACGCCGACCCGCCCTACGTCACCTATCTGGTAGGCACCTACACCGCTGGCTTCGACGCCGAGAATGCGAATCCCCTCGGCCGCTTCGTCGCTCTCCAGGTCACCAAACAATGGTGACCGCGCCTGGAGCGGCAGCGGTCGTCGCCCTGCTCCTCGGCACGATCTCGGTGGCGCACGCAACGCCCGCGACGTGCCGGGAGCGCCTGTTGCCGCCTCCTTTGGGGGCGGCAACAGGTAAACGGCCAGTGACGGCGCGCGACCTGATCGAACTGCGGGATTTCGGTCCGGCCGACAATGCACCGGGCGCGCGGCCGGCTTTCTCGGTGTCGCCCGACGGGCGTGCCGCCGCCCTCGCCATCCGCCGCGCCGACATCGCGAGCGACAGCTATTGCTTCGGCATCGCGCTCGTACCCCTCGACGGCACCGGAGCCATGCGCCTGCTTGATGTCGGCGGGTCTTTCATTCCCGCGACCAACGATATCCGCGGCATGACCGCGATCGAGAGCGGGGTTCCGCTCGTCCTCGCCCCGCTCTGGTCGCGCGACGGACGTGCCATCTATTATTTGCGGCGCGACCATGGCGTGACCCAGGTCTGGCGCGCCGATCTGGCCGGGCGGGCGAGCGCCGTAACCTCGCTCAAGAGCGATGCGCGTTCGCTCGAATGGGCCGCGGACGGGACCACATTGCTGATCGGGACCCGCCCCGCACTACCGGCTGCGGAAGCTGCCATCGACCGGGAGGGCCGCGACGGCTATCATTTCGATGCCCGCTTCTGGACGCTGTCCGAGGCCCGTCCCCGCCCCCGCGCACCCTTGCCCGAGACGGTTCTTCTGCTCGACACCGCGAACGGCCGGCTTCGGTCGGTGTCGTCCGAGGAGTCTGCACAGCTGCGAAATCGTGCGGCGGACCGGCCGGCGGGAAGCGCGTTGTTCGCCCCCGGAGCCGGCGGCCGCCGCGCATGGTCGGCGCCGGACGACCCGCGCCTGGTCTTCGCGCCTGCGCGGCTCCATGTTGCCACTCGGCAAGGAAAAGTCGCCTGTCCCGAGGCGATTTGCGCGCGCCGAGTCGCGGGCATCTGGTGGCGCGAGCCTGACGAGCTGCTGATCCTGCGCGGCGGCGGGCCCGAAGATCGCGGACAGTTACGCCTGTACCTCTGGCGTCCCGGCATGGAGACGACGCCCCGGTTGCACGTCACGACGGACCGTGCGCTGACGGGCTGCACGCTGTGGCGGAAGGCCCTGCTGTGCGCGCGCGAGGCAGCGAACGAGCCCCGCCGACTGGTTGCCATCGATCCCGAGAGCGGCGCGGAGACACTGCTGTTCGATCCCAATCCCGAGACGGCGAGCCTGGCCCTCGGCGCCGTCCGGCGCCTTGGCTGGGCCAATGCGCTGGGCATGCGGACTTACGGCGATCTCGTGCTTCCACCATCGCATCGTTCCGGCCAGCGCCATCCGCTGATCCTCGTCCAATATGTCAGTCGCGGTTTCCTGCGCGGCGGCACAGGGGACGAGTACCCGATCTTCCTGCTCGCACAGCACGGGTTCGCAGTGCTCAGCTTCCAGCGACCCGCTGCTCTGCCGGCGACCGAGCGAGCCACCGACCTCAACGCTCTGCAGCGGATCAACATCAAGGATTGGGCCGAGCGGCGGGCCATCGTCTCGGCGCTCGATCGGGGCGTAGATGCGGCAATAGCGACGGGGACCGTCGATCCCGGCCGCCTCGGGATAACCGGCATGAGCGACGGCGCCACTACCACGCAATTTGCGCTCAACAGCTTGAGGCGGTTCAAGGCGGCGGCGATCAGCACATGCTGTGACGAGCCGAGCAGTCTCTTCACCACGGGCCCGGCTTACCGCGATGCGGTGCTCGCCTGGGGCTATCCGCGCCAGGGAGACGATGGTTCCGCCTTCTGGAAGCCGATGTCGCTGGCGGCAAACGCGTCCAACCTGCGCACGCCTTTGCTGATCCAGATACCGGACGCCGAATATCGCTGGTCGCTCGAGACGGTGTCGGCGCTCGAACAGCATGGCGGGGCGGTCGACATGTACGTCTTCCCCGACGAGAATCACGTCAAGGCGCATCCGGCGCATCGTGCCGCCATTTACAGACGCTCGGTCGGCTGGTTCGACTTCTGGCTGCGCGGCGTCACCGACTTGCCTGGCCTCGAGGTGGAGGTGACACGCTGGACGGAAATGCGTCAGGCACTCAGCCGGAGTTGACCGCGCGACCAGGATGCCCAGCCACTCGCCCATGCCTCGACATCGGCGATCCCCAGGAGTTCGGCGACGACCTCACCGTCCGCGATGTCGCCCCGGAAGGCGCGATCGATCGTCTCCGGGTCTGCGATCCCCTGTCTCACCAGAACTCCGTCGAGCAGCATCGCGCGTAGCTCGGTCGCGTTCCGGCGGATGATCTGCGCCCCAAGGCTGTCGAACGCGGCCTTGGTCCGCCGGCCGATCACGGTCGCCGGCAGCATTCCCGCAAATGCTTCCCGCGCGACTGAACGGTTGCGGCCATGCTCAAACCAGAGCCAGGTCGGGATGCGGAGGCATGTTTCGACCACGGGCTGCGACAAAAGTGGCGAGCAGATCGGCGCGAGCTGCTGCCGGCCGAACCCCTCCAGATGATTGAGCACGCTGACGAGAGACCAGACATGCCGCCGCTTGCCCGGTAGCGCATCGCTCGCCGCGTCGAGCCAGGCGTTGTCGGCCGGCCAGGGCAACTCGGCGGTGGCGGCATTGTTGAGGAAGCGGTTCACCCACGGCCGTGGGCGGGACTGCGGGGTTTCGAACCGGCGCCGTGCGGTGTTGCGCAGCGCTTCCCAAAAGGTGACGTCTGCGACTTCGGCCACGTCCAGGATCGCTCTCGCGGCGGTCCGGCCAAGACCCTTGCGCTTGATCAGGTCGATTACCGCCAGAGTGGATTGCAAGTGGCAGAAGATGTTATCGCCGCCGCCGCCGCTGAAGAACATGTCGGCGCCATGCTCCCGCGCGGCCTGCTGCAGGGGCCGGTCGAGCGCCTGGGCGAAATTACGCGCGCACGGGCGCGGCAGCCACGCAGCATCGGTGCGCGTCACATCAACAATGTCCGGGACCAGCGCCACCTGTTCGAGACGGACACCGAGATGATCGGTCACGGCTTGGGCGTATATCCTTTCATCGGAATCACCGGCTGAAGGAATGAAGGTCACGCACAGCGGATCGGCGCCGGCGGCCGCCAGTCCGGCGGCCACGATCGACGAATCCAGGCCGCCGGAGAGCTCCACAAGGGGATGCCGTGTCGTGCCTGCCCAGGATCTCGACACCTGCAGAATCGTCTCGCGGACCTGCTTCGCCGCGACCTCGAAGCTCGCCAATTCCCGATCCGGTGTTGCGAGCGTCCATGGCGACCAGATTTGCGCGGTATCGAGCCTGTCCCTCTCGAACGTCAGACTCATTCCGGGGAGGAGCTCGCTTATCCCCCTGAGCGCGGTCCGCGCCGGCCGGAGGTCGCGAAAGGCAAGCGCCTGTGCGACGATGGTCCAGTCGATCTCGGGCTCCAGCAGTTCGAGCTCGAACAACAGCGCCGGCATCGAGGTGACGACATGCATCGTGCCCAGCGAGGCGAGGTAGACCGGGATCATGCCGGAAGGATCGCGGAACAGCTCAACCCTTCCCTCGATCTCACGCAGCGCCAGATAGCCGCCCCAAAACTGCGTCACGAACCGGCTCAGCGGCGCGAGAAGTTCGGCGTCGCCGGCGCGCAGTGCAAAGCCGGCGCTGCGCCGGTCGAACACCGATCCCCAGAAGATGCGGCCCGGCGGTTGCGGCAGGAAATGCGGTGCCGACGCTCGGCCGAGAAACCGCACCCCGGGCGTGTCGAGGAGCAGGGCGAATCCCATGGCCCTGAGGCGTTCGGTCACGCCGGAGAGCCGGCTCGTATCCACTGCGCCCGACCCGCCAATGAGCGCGACATAGGGCGCGACGTTCATACCCGCAGGATCGGCGTGTAGCGCCGGACATGATCATAGTTGTCGTTCAGGATCATCGTCGGGCTCTGAAGCCAGCAATGCGCGAGAAAAGGTTCGAGCGTCACACCGAACACGAGATGGCGGCCGAGATCTGACCCGCCGAGCCAGAGGTCGAGCGCGAGCGAATCCATCAGGCAATTCTTCGCGACGGGCACCAGCCTTCGAGCGCGATGATATCCGGCCAGACGCTCGCGTGTGACGGCATCACCGAGTTTCGGTTGGGCCGTCCGCCAACGCCGTCGCGCGAGGACAACGGACTGTAGCCGGCGCGTCTTGAGCTCGATCCAGGCGGAACCGACCGCGGCGGCGATACGCAAGCCTTCCCCGGTGCCAAACGCATCCGGCGTCGCCGGAGCCTCCAGCATTTCGGGTATCTCGATCTGTGTCGCGAGGGCGCTCAGGGGCGGGTCGCCTGCGCGCACGACGCCTTGTCGCTCGAGCAGGTCGAGCAATGCCTGCGGCGGGGCATCGGACGGCTCCTCCAACCATTGGCGGGCCGTACTGCCGAGCGAAGCGGGCAAGCGGAAGTACCGATCCTGGCGCAAGTCGAGCAGCATGACGCCCTCGCCGACGAAGCACGCGGTCAGATGGGGAAGCAGGGTCCAGAGCATCTTTGGGATGCGCAGCTTCGCCGGCGCGGCACCTGCCGCGCCGGCGGGTCCGCTCAGTTGTCCGAGAGTCCGGGCAGCTGCTGGAGCTGAACGCCGTCGATCTTGCCGAAATCGGCACCCTGGGTCTCGACGCTCGCCGCGCCCAGGTCGATCAGTTCGACTGCGTCTTCGTTGGTGCGTTCCATGGTCATTCTCCGTGTTGCGTCGCTCGAATCGCGACCACGGAAAGATCGGCCAGGCAGCCGATTATAAGAATTTTATAATCCGATTATAATCCGGAGCGCGCTCGCAGCAGCTCGCCGGCTGCGCGCATCCGCGCGACATGGTAACGGCGGATGGCCGCGGGCCTGCGCGGCGAAGGATCGAGCAGCTCTTCCAGCTCGCCCAGTACAGGCTCCAGCACCTGCGACTCCGCGATGCGGAACGGATGGAGCCGATCGCTCGCGCGCGCCACGGCTGTTCGAAGCTCGGCGTTCGGCGAAGACGCGGCGAGCAGGACGAAGCAGGCAGCGGTCGCTTCGGCCAAGGTATCCGCACCCATCACCTCCTCTACCGCGCCGGCGGCCGGTTTGATGCGGGCAGTGCTCGCCGCCATGACCGCGAGCGCCGAATTCCATTCGTAGAGGTCACGCAGTTCGGCTTCGCCGGTACGCGGCACGTGGAAGCCCTCGCCGCTGCTTGCTTCGACAAGTTGCTCGCCGGCGAGGCGGTTCAGCGCGTCCCGAACGGGTGTCATGCTCACGCCGAGCTCCTCGGCGAGGCGGTTGGCTTCCATGCGATGTCCGGGCGCGAAGGCACCGTCACGGAGCAGTTGCTTGAGCGCCGCATAGCTGCGCTCCATCGCCTGAGTTGGGCTCATCGTTCCTGCTCGCGGCGATGCTGTGCGACCGCCTCGACCTGCTCGGGCCGTAAGGCGTCCACGGCGCCGAGATGCGCCGGCACCGCGTCCTGCAGCAGCACCGAAGGGCATACACCTTCATAATTGCCGAGATTGGGCCGGTGCTGGCGATAGCCGATGAGCCCGGCAAGCTCCGGAGCAAAGGCTCGAGCGACCGCGGGCGGATAGGCGAGCCATTGATTCTCGTACGGCTTGAGCCAGCCGAGGCAATAGCTGACGACCACAGCGGCCCGCACGTCGGTGCTCCGGTTCGCGCCGGCGCCATGCAGGGTCGAGCCGAGGAAGACGATCGCATCTCCCGGTCGGCATTCCGCACTGATCGCGCCGCCGCGCCAGTCCGCGCGGAGCGCTTCGGGACCGTGGCTTCCAGGATAGATCAATGTGGCGCCATTCTCCTGGGTGAAGGGCGTCAGAGGCCACATCACGTTGACGAGATATTCCACCTCGCCCTTGATGCCCTGCCACATGTCCTGATCCCGGTGCGGGAACTGGGCCGGCGCGCCCGGGTGGAGCGCGATCGCCTGTGCTAGGTTGAGCTGGATCGTGTCGCACCACGGCAGGAGCGCGTCCTCGACGATTGCGAGGATCTCCGGGCACTGGATCAATGTCGCCGCATGGCGCGATCGTTTGAGCAGGCTGCCGAACCGCTTGGTCCGGCCACCATAGAAGTCCCCGGTGCAGAACGGCGTCGCTTCGAACACCGGGCGCAGGTCGCCGGAGAGTGCATCCATGATCGTCTCGGGCATCAGCCCGCGGAGTATGCACCAGCCCTCGGTAACCAGCTGGTGCGCGCCAGCGGTCGTGTTGGGAGATTGGGGAGCGGTAGCGAGCATCAAGGCCTCCTATGCGTGCGCGGGCTGGGCCGCGGTCGAAGCCATCTGATCGGTGGGCAGCCAGATTCCGGTGGCTCTCAGGCGCGCCTCGGTCTCGGTGGTGATGTCGATCCGTATCGCGCCGAGAAGTCTGCCGTCAGTCGGCAGCGGCTCGCCGAGCTGAGTCGCGTCCCAACCGAAATCCAGTATCTGCCGCAGCCATGGGAGTTCGGCGACGCCGGTATAGGTGCGGATTCCATTCGCCAGCGCGAACTCCACCAGCGCGGTCACGAGCCGGTTGCGCACCTCGCGGCGTCGAGGCGCGGCAAGGCTGCGGTCGAGGCAGAATCGGGTGATCTCGTACGTGGCCGGGCCGCGCGGAACAGGACCTGCGCACAGCTCCGGAAACAGGTGGTCCAAAAGGTGCGGGCGTGTCGTTGGAAGAAGGCGCGCAGAGCCCAAATGGGCATGGCTGCTGTCGGCCAGGATCAGGTAGCGGGCGTGCTCATTGTCCAGGTGATCGAGCTCGAAGCGGCCGTCGAGCACCGGCACGTCCCAGCCGAGCAGATCGACGAACACCTCCTTGCGAGCTGCGAACATGTTCCGCATCGCGGCGTCGCACGCCGCTTGCTTGGTCGTATCGATCAGGGAGATCATCGTTCCTCATCCCATCTGGTTGAGGGACGAGCATCCGCAGTCCGCCGTCAGCGCGATATACCAAGAAATGGGGGTAGCGGCGGGGCTCCTAGTGGATGAAGATGTCCGAGAAGCAGATAGTGCCGTCGAACAATGCCATCACCGCCAGGTGCGCGCGCTTCTGCACGCCATAGCGTTCGCGCGCATGCTTGAGATGCTGGATCACAGTCTCATGGCTGACGCCGAGGATGCGCGATATCTCCCAGTCGGTCTTGCCGCGTGCCGCCCAAAGCACGCAATCGCGCTGCCGATCGGTCATCGGCATTGTCGGCTGTGGTGCGCGCCGCGGCTGGGCAATGCGCCTGGCGGCCTCAAAGGCGAGGCCGCCTACCAGTTGCGCGACCAGCATGTGCTCGTGCGGGAGCGGTCCGTCGTCGGCGACGGCAAAAGAACAGGACCCATTATACTCACCGGGAACATGGGCGGGGACAGTGAATCCATCGCCGATCCCGAAGCGCCGGGCCTGGCGCAGGACTTCCTGATCGCCGTGGGTGAGCTGAATCATCTGCGGCACGTTGGACCAGGAGAAGCCGATATTCGCGACATGGCTGGCGCGATGAATCGGGTCGAAGCGGCCCAACGCTCTTTCGTCGAACCACTCTTCCCAGTGTCCCGGATAGTTGTGAAGGCGGATACCAAGATCGGGGGCAGTGGCGAAATCGACATGGTGGGTTAGCGCGAAATAGCGGAAGCCCATGGCTTCGGCGCTTTCAGAGAGGGCATCGAAGAGGTCGGGCAGCGCGACCGCGCTCTGCACTATTGTTTCAAAGGTTTCCGCCAGCATCAGCCTTGCCATGGTGACCACCATCACTTGCAAGGGTGGCCCAACACACCACATGCCCGGTTCGTCTAAACCACGCGTCCGCTCAACTTCTCAAGGCGGCGGCTTTGTGAAGCTTTGTATTTGCTTCTATAATTCGGGCGCGTTGTCAATAGCTGCTATTGATAGGCAGTAACGGATTAGGGGCTGTTCCCCGGGACGCTGTTTGCACCCCTTGCTATGTCCGAAATTTGTAGGCATTTTTCGGACATGGCTGATCTACCTTCCCTGCGCGCCCAGATCGAGGACCGAACTGCGGCCGCTCCCCGCGGAGCGGTCTGGACGCCGGCTGATTTCCTCGACCTCGGCTCGCGCGATGCCGTCGACAAGGCGTTGCAGCGCTTGATCGCAGACGACCTGCTGCGTCGGATCGATCGGGGTCTCTACGACAAGCCGACCCGAAACGCCCTCACGAAGAAGCCCAACCCTGCCGATCCCCGGCAGGTGATCGACGCTGTCGCCCGGCGCGACCAGATCCGCGTGTTGGTCGATGGCATGACCGCGGCGAACGACCTCGGCCTTACCAATGCCGTACCGTCCAGGATCGTCGTCCACACCGATGCGCGGCTGAAGGCGATCGAGCTCGGCAATATGAGCATCACCTTCAAGCCGACGGCGGCAAGCAAGCTCTATTGGGCAGGCCGGCCAGCGATGCGGCTGGTCCAGGCGCTCCATTGGCTCCGCGACACGCTCGGCGATCCCGACGATCGCGCGACCCTGCACGCGCGCATCGATGACCTGCTGCGCACCGGACCGAACGCCGCAACGCTTCGCGCCGATCTGGCCGACGGAATCGCGACGTTGCCCACCTGGATGCAGGACCTGCTGCGCCCGATGCTCGCCGAGGATCCGTTATGAACCAGAACTACGATCTGGTCCTCGCGTCCGACGACGAGACGCAGGCCGGCCTCTTCACCACCACGGCCCAGCGCCTCGGCACGACACCCCAGAACGTCGAGAAGGACTTCTGGGTCTGCTGGACGCTCGATGCGCTCTTCAACGGCCTGCCGCCGGGCCCGCGCCTCCTGTTCAAAGGCGGCACCTCGCTGTCCAAGGGGTTCGGCCTGATCCGGCGCTTTTCCGAGGACATCGACGTCACCGTCTTCCGCGACGATCTCGGCGAAGGCTATTCCGTCGAACAGCTGCAAGCCATGTCCGGCAAGAAGCGCCAGACGGCGCTCGACGCGATCCGTGCTGCCTGCCAGGCGCATATCAGCGGCCCCCTACTCGAGCAGCTGTCGCAGGTCGCCACCGAGACCTCACAGCGCAATGGGATCACGGCCGGTCGGCTCCGCGTCGAACTCGACAAGCAGGATAGCCAGACTCTGCTACTGACCTATCCGACCGCGACCGGACGCGACGCTTATGTCGACAAGCGGGTGAGGATTGAGTCAGGGGCCAAGTCTGCCCTCGACCCCAATTCCATGCGCACCGTCACGCCCTATCTCGCCGAGGACGTGCCCGATGTCGACCTCATCATCCCCAATGTCACCATCGTCGATGCCGACCGGACCTTCTGGGACAAGGTGGTGATCCTGCACGGGCTCAGGCGCTGGTTTGAGATCAGGGGCGTTCTAAAGGGAGGCGGCCATCGCATCTCGCGCCATTATTACGATCTGCACCAGCTCATGCTGTCTGAGACCGGCAAGCACGCGCTCGCGAACCCTGCACTCGGTGCCGACTGCGTTGCGCATGCGCGGATGTTCTTCAATCGGCCGGACTTCGATCTCGCCTCCGCCCAGCCCCCGAGCTTCGTGCTGGTGCCGGAGGGCGACATGTACGGCGATCTGCGCCGCGACTATGCGGCAATGTCCGGCATGATATTCGGAGACGCGCCGCGCTTCGATGATGTCGTGGAGAGCATCGCCGAGCTGCAGTCCATCGTCAACGCAACGTAGAACGGCGGCTTCGGGCGACGTCGGAGCCGCCCTGACGAAACCCTTGCGCTATCCGTCTGCTTATGGGCCGCATTCTGCCTGTCCGGTTCTAGCGCTGAAGTTGAGGAAGCTGACATTTGGACGAGACAATGGTTCGGTCAGCTGCCGCCGACAAACCCGTCATTCCCGCCCAGTTTGCCAAAAGTCGGCTTCCGAACCGAGCCGACATTCTCGGGTTAGGCAACCTTGGCTCATTGAACGAGTAAAGCTGGCCGATAGCTGCGCCAGCCACTTGTCGACAAGACCGAAGTGCTGGCCGCGGCGCGAGGTATAGAACCGAGGGAATCTCTGCACCTCAGTACCGCCGCGGAGTCCCTTTAGACACATAATGCTTTCGACCGCGTCACACTCAATAGTATCCGACTACGTCAGGCAGAATCGCAAGGCAATCGATCGGCATCAGGGGGTATGGTGGCAGAGAACCCATCACAGGATTACCGCGTGCAGTTCGTCACCGAACGCGCGATGGCGCGCCAAAGCGAACCCGGCACGATCACAATCGCGCCAAGTTCGGACAGCTGGAATAATTTCGGCGAGCGCATCCTCGTTGAGATCGCCGTTCAACCGCGCAGTGACAGCCCATTCTCGCACGAGCGTCTGACCTTGCGCGGCTTCTTCGGCTTCGTCGAGAAACAGGGGGGCAGAAGCGACACGCTGCACCTGCATGACGCCGTCGACCAGAACCCCGACGTGCCCGTGCCGGCCGACCAACTCCCTGTTTACTTCACGATGCTGCCCGATATGGCGAGCTATCGCCGGATCGTCAGTAATCTCGGCCCGGAGGAAGCGCGGCTCGCACTGCGTGCGATGAACGACATCGTCGAGGCCGACGACCGGCCGGTCAACCGACCCTGGCTGCGCGCGGCGCGCGAGAGCCAGGTCTTCCTCAACGCCTTCCTGCGACACAGCGAGCCCTATTTCACCTGGAAGAATGCGGCGCCGATCCTGCGCGGTGTGGAATATGAGGAACTCGACCGGATTTCCGACGGGCTCCACATCAAATTTCGGCTCGCCGGCCGGCCCAACGACCATGACCTTACCTTCCGCTTCGCCGATGGCGACGCTGTGCTGCCGCAGCGCTTCGCGATCGTGATCGGCAAGAATGGCGTCGGAAAAAGCCAGACACTGGCGCAGATCGTCGATGCCGCACTCGCCGGCAAGCCGAAGCTGACCGACATTCGCGGCGATCGGCCGCTGTTCAACCGCATCCTGGGATTCTACCCGTCGGCGACCATCACCTCGGTGCTCCCGAGCGACCGGCGCAAGCGCGCGCGGGTCTGGTATCGGCGCTTTTCGATGGTGAGCGGGCGCTCGCGCCAGACGACCAGCGATCTCATCGTCCAGCTCGCGCGCAGCATCGAGGGCATCGGCGGCACCAGCCGCTATGACATCTTCCTGAAGGCCATCACCGCGATCGACGGGTTCCGGGAGCTGGTGCTGCGCACCAAGAGCGGTGAGCGCGGCCCGGTCCCGGTTTACGGCCTCAATCGCGGCGCCGAGCAGGAGACGGTTCGGCGCTATGCGTCGATCAATATCCGCTCGGAACCGGTCCGGATGATCGACGGCCGGACCTATCCCTTGAGCAGCGGCGAGCTCAGTTTCCTTCGGTTTGCGGCACTTGCCGGTCTTTATATCGAGAACGGCACGCTGCTACTGTTCGACGAGCCCGAGACGCATCTCCATCCCAATTTCATCAGCCAGTTCGTCGCGCTGCTCGATGGGCTGCTCGCGCAGACCGGGTCGGCGGCGATCCTCGCGACCCATTCGGTCTATTTCGTGCGCGAGGCGGTCGAGGAACAGGTCACGGTGCTGCGGTCGGGTGAAGACCGTGCGATCAGGGCGGAGACGCCGACGCTCAAGACCTTCGGCGCCGATGTCGGCGCGATCTCCTATTTTGTATTCGGCGAGGATCAACCCTCGCGGCTGGCGCTCGACGTCGAGAACAAGATCATAGCGCAGACAGCATCGTGGGAGACGATGTTCGAGACCTATAAGGACCGGGTGTCGCTCGACCTGCTCGGCGAGATTCGCGCGCGCGTCGAAGGCACCGATCGCGAGGCCGACGGACAATGAATCGGCTGGATCCATCCGAGGATTTCGACGATGCCGGTGCGCTCGATGCGCTCGGCCTCAACACGCGCCTTAAATCCTATCCGGATTTCGCGGCCGAAATCCCCGCGCTCAAGGCCGGCTATCTCCAATATGTCGCTGCCAGCGGCAACGCCCACGCCATCCTCAACGTGGCGCTGCCCGACCACATCAAAGCACAACTTAAGTCGCTTTACGCCAGCCCGTCCAACGAGCTGCCGCACATCAACCGCATGCGCGCCGAGAGCGACGCCAATTGCTGCCCGATGTGCGGATCGTTCCACAGCGGCACGCTCGACCATTTGCTGCCCAAGACCGATTTTCCGGCTTTCGCGATCTTCGGTCGCAATCTCGTGCCAGCCTGCAAATGCAACAGCAAGCGCAGCACGCTCCTCACCGGACCCAATCCGGGCGAGCGCATTCTCCATCCCTATTATGACGACATCCTGGGCGAGCGGCTGTTCGTCGCGCGGTTCGACGAGCCCGGCTCTGTCCCCAGAATCACGCTACGGCCGCTGCTCGATCCGCATGATCTCAACTACACGGCGGTGCGGTTCCACATGGCCAACATCGTCGAGCGCACTTCGATCATGCGCTATCTCAAGACGAGCTGGATGGGCGTGCTGCGACGCCCGAGCCTCGCGGCGGCCGAACTTCGCAATCCGCCTGCGAACCGCCAGGATCTCGAAGACATTCTGACGCTCGAGCTTGACCGTCAGGACGATACGCATGGCAGCAGGAATAACTGGCGCTCGGTATTCATTGCCGGCTTGCTGGATGATCCTGTCCTCGACTGGCTGATCGCCGCTTTCCAGCGGCCGAACTATCAACCCGACGGCCCATTGCTCGACGGTATCGTCTAGCGACGGACCCCAGTGGAACCGCTATACCGGCAAAGAGGGACCGGTCCAGAGCGGGTGTATTGCCCGCGCCGAATGGATGAACTTGCGCCAACCTTCGTCTATGTAAGGACCGCGGCCTGACCCAGGCGGCCGCCGATGGGGGACGATTGAGCGACCGGGACGACATCATCGCAGCAGCGGATGCGGGCACGCTGCCCGAACTGTTTGTCGAACGGCTGCGCCGTCATCCGACGGACGAACTGGGGAAAGCGTTCCGCGCGACCCTGACCACACTCCATGATGACGGCACGATCGACGTGCTCGAACCCGCGCGCCAGATCGCGACGTCGCCGATCAACCAGCACGACTTCTTCACGGTGATGCATGTCTATACCGAGCTGATCCCGACGCTGGATGCCAGCATTATGGACATGCTGGCTGCGGTGAAGGCGCTGTCCAATCGGGCTGGCGAGGATCTCGCCTCGGGGATGCCCAATGGCGCCTATCGCAGTTGGGCCGAACAGGGCAGCCGCGCCCGCGACACACTCGAGACGATCAACCCGGAGGATGGCGACGACAGTGTCTATATTTTCCTGGCGCTGCAGGCGCTGGCCAAGACCGAGGCCGATGCGGCGCTCGACCGCGCGATCCTCTATGTCGGCGGGAATGCCGGTCCGGCGCGGTCGGCTGCAGCCAAGGCAATGGGCACCTTCGATGTCAACGATCCCGAACGCCGAGCTCAAGCTATAAACGCGCTCACTGCCAATGCCCCCAGCGCCGACGATAACAGCCTCGGCCATATTCTCACCGCGATCTGCGAGATCGCCAAGGCGCATCCCGATGCCCATGCCGATGCCGCCGCGCTGATCGAGGCCAATATCGTCCGCGCGGGTGACCATGCGATTCACCAGCTTTCAAGCGAGCTGATGTTTCACGCCGATGAGCTGCCGCCCGAGATTGTCAAACCCATCACCTCGATCATGCACAAGGTGCCGATCGGCAATCTCGGCACGATCCGCAACATTGGTGCAGCGGCCGGCAAATTGGCGGGCAAGAACCGTCTAGACGAAGCGCTGGCACTGATCACGCCACTCATTTCCGCCCATGAGGAATTGACCTCGCTCGCCCCGCTCGGCAGCGTCAATTACAGCCTGTTACAGCTTCCGCCCGACCAGCTGGCTAGAACCATCATGGGCTGGCTGCTGGCGTGCGACCCCAATCTCGGCCGCGCGACGATGGCCCTGATCGGCGACCATCATGGCGATGCGCCGCTCATCCTCGATCCCCGCTCCGCAGCCGCAAGCCTCGACGACCCCAAGCGGCTCCTGCTTGCCCACAGGGCGATCGGCTGGTTGTTTGTCCATCCGGTCACCGCCGCGTCGCTGGTGGTCGGCATGCTCGATGGCGCCGGCGACGCTGCGCAGCGAACGATCGCCGAACTGCTGTTCGATCCTTTGCTGATAAACTTTTCCGGGTCGGTCGGCGACTGGATCGCCGAACAGGCCAAGGCTCCGGGTCATCCATCACAAGCCATCCTCAACGATCTCGTCACGCGGCTTGAGGCCTATATCGAGGGGCTGCGCGCACCCGGCCGGATCAAGGAGCTGCGCCCGTCCGAGCGCGAACGGCTGATCGAGAACCACCGCCAGCATGAGTCCATGCGCCAGGCCTATAAGGCATCGGAGAAAACCTCGATCCTCGCGTCGCTCGCGACGCGGCAGGTGCTGCTCTACGGCACGCGCTCGATCAGCTATTTCAAGGGAATGGGCGGCAAGCAGCAGCGCAGCGAGATGAAGATGCACAGCTTCAGCCACAGCATCGAATCGCCGCGCCTCGACATCCTCGAGCCGTTCGACCTCGACTATATGCTGCGCGTGTTTCGCGCGATGAAAACCGCGCCATGAAACTCGTCATCCGGGAATATCTGGCGTCGCTGAAGGAGCGCGACGAACTCGACGCGGTTCTGCCCGACCTACTGACCGAACTGGGCTTCACGGTCTATTCGCGGCCAGCGCGTGGCACGCGCCAATACGGCGTCGATGTCGCCGCGGTCGGCCCCGGCCAGGACGGCATCCGGCGCGTGCATCTGTTCTCGGTCAAGTCGGGCGACCTCGACCGCAACGAATGGAATACGGCGAGCCCGCAAAGTCTCAGACCGTCGCTCGACGAAATCCTCGATCATTATGTCGCGAGCCGCATCCCGCCCGAATATGCGAGCCTCCCGATCGCGATTTGCCTGACCTTCGGCGGTGCGATCGACGAGCAGGTCCGCGCCGAGGTGACGGGTTATATGACCCGCAACACCACGCCCAAGATCAGCTTCGAGGAGTGGAACGGCGATCGGCTGGCGCAGGTCATTCTCGACGGCATCTTGCGCGAGGAGTTGCTGCCAGCACCGCAACGCAGTCATTTGCGCAAGGCCGTGGCGATGGTTGAGGAGCCCGACATCGCGCTCGACCATTTCCAGAAACTGCTGCGCGCACTCGCCGACCAGCCCGGCACGACGCCCGCAGCCCGGCTCAGCCAGGCGCGGCTGATCAACATCTGCCTGTGGATCATGTTTGTCTGGGCGCGCGAGGCCGAGAATGTCGAGGCGCCGTACCGGGCCAGCGAACTGGCGTTGCTCGAGGTATGGCAGCTGCTGAAGACCGACATCGCAAGGACCTCGAAAGCTGGCGAGGCCGCCAGCCTCGTCCTCAATGAACTGGCCGAGCTCCATTTCACGATCTGGGACGCGCTGTTCGAGGACAAGATCCTGCCGACGGCCGAGATCCGTCACGCGATCTCGACCGCGGTCGAAAGCCACGCCGCGCTCGACATCAACCTCAAGCTGTTCGATCTCGTCGGCCGGCTGGCGCTGCGCGGGCTGTGGCTGGTCTGGCAATTGTCGCCGGCGAGCGGCCCCGTTGTTCTCACCAACGACTATCTCAACACGCTCCCGGCCCTCACCAGCGACACCACCCGAGCGACCGTCAACCAGATCGACCGGCTGATCGAGGCGATGATGGCGATCGTCAGCAACAATCGCGCGCTGCTCTCGCCGATCGGCGACTGGCAGGCGATCGACATCGGTCTCGCCTTCACCCTGCTCGCCAGCCGTCCCGGCGCGCATGGCGCGATCGATCAATGGGCCGAGGGACTCGCCAAGCACTCGATGTTCGCGTTCAAAGCGCATGGCCGCTACCCGATCACCAGCCGCTCCTATTGGGATCTGGTCGATCATCCGTCCGAGCGCAACGACGAGTATCGCACCCAATCGACCGAGGGCAGCATCCTCTATCCGCTACTGGCGATCTGGTCGGCGGCCAGAGGCGAGCAGACGCTGTTCGACGAGATCGCAAAGTTCAGCGAGGACGCCCTTGCACATTGCACGTTCCAGACCTGGTTTCCCGATGAGGACAGTGAGGACAATCTTTATCTCAACCGCGACAGCCACGGGGCGGCGCTAGCCGGCATTCCAGTGACCGAGGGCACGCGCGACGCGCTCGATTTCATCCTCGCCGAGGCGAAGACCAACAAGCATTATGACCAGCTCACGGCGGTGAAGCTCGGCCATTGGCCGATCGTGCTGACCGCTTGCCGCGCACATCGCCTGCCGGTGCCGCCGCAAGTCTGGCGCGACCTGCTGCCCCATGTCAGCCGGCCAGCCAGGGGGCCGGTCCCGCCGCCAGATGACGGCGTGCCTGAGCCACCAGACGCTGGACCCGAAGATGCTTGCTAGACGCGGTCACCCGCCAGCAGGGTTCCGCCACGCCGACAGGGCTTCGCCGATGTCGAACTGCGACGCGGATCTGGCGAACAACCGGGATGGGTCGCTTCCTGGCGGGCCGCTTCCGTGCGTCGTTTGGACGGTGCCTTGATCGATGTTCTGGTCTTCGCTGTGCTCAACTTGCGTTTGGCGCGCGCGGCCGCGCGCTTGTCCTTGAGCGGCACCACCCCCGAGACGTCGATCGTGCACACAATCGGTTGCGGACCGGTCGCGGCGCTTTCGCGCGTTGCCCGTGCGCGCGAATGAAGATGGTCCATGACGACGGAGAAGGGGACGAGTGGGTCGCTCGGCGCGATTTCCCAGCCGCCCGGGCGCGGCTGCTGGTGGACGAGGAGCAGGATGCCGTGACGCGTCGTCTCGTGGCGCAGATACTGACCGCAAAGTTGAACTTCGAGCGCCGCTTCCAGCTGCTTGACCGAGAGGCCATCCGCCACCTTGATCTCGACCGGCAAGTCGACACCGCCATGCCGGCTCGTCAGCGTGATGTCGGGTTCCTTTTCATCCGCGAAATGGGTCTCGCGCTGTACCGTATAGGCTTCCTTGCGCCGCTCCTCGAGCTGGGTCGCGACCCATCGCTGGACCGCATTCTCGTCGGCCAGTCCCTGCAGCGTATCGCCCTGCGCGAACTTGCCGTGAAGAAGATCATGCTCGATCGCCTCGAGCCTGCGCCGCGCTATCAGCTGCAGATCTTCCGTCGTGCGCGGCGCGCGATCGAAACTCTTCTCGAACACCACCACGTCGGACGGCAGCCAGGCGACCAGCTCCGAATTCACTTCGGCATGCCGCTCGGCATGGATGCGCAAATGCTTGGGTTCGATCGGAAAATCGGGGATCTCCGCCATGCGCCGGATCGCGGCCTGCGTGGCTTCGCCGGGCGTCTTCAGCAGCCTGTCGAAGATCATATGCCGCGCGTCCTGCGCCTCATCGCGCAATCCCGGCGAATAGACCTTGCCGTTCGCGCGCACGACGTCGTCCGCGGGCCGGACACCCTCGAACGCGATGATGAGCAATTGCTCGAGCCGCTCGGCGGAAAGAGGCAGTGGCGGTGCTACGGTGCGATCGAACCGGCCACCGAACAGCCGCGGCAACAAGGTGCAGCACAAGGCGGCCTGCTCCTGACCGTCGAGCGTGCTCATTTTCTCGCGCAGCCGGTCGACAGCGCGATCGCCCTCCCGTGCGAAGAGAAGCAGCAGATAATAGGCTGCGACCACGGGGTCGGTCGCCGCCGTCGCGCGCGCTTCAGCCAGCTCCGCCAACCCCTGGGACGGGAAAGGCTGCGCCCGGATCAGCACCGAGACGATCTTCTCGAGCGCCACGGCAGCCAGACCGCCATGGTCGCGCAGATAATCGATCAGGTCCGGAACCAGCAGCCGGGCAAGCATGACATCGGCATATTCCAGCCGGTCGAGCATCCCGTGGTCCACCTCATCGAGCCGGTCGAGCTGCGCGCGCGACGCCCGCCACAACACCGAGCGCACGGCCTCGGGATACGCCTGGCTAAGAGGTACGAGATAGTCAGGAAAGCCGTTGAGCTCGATCACGGCCAGCCGCGCCGCCTGGGCGGCGCGGGTCGGATCGAGCTGCTCCGCCCAGTTGGGGACCGTGGCTGCCGCCAGCGACATGCCGGTCAATGCCATGATGTCGAAGCTCGTAACCGTGCGGCGCTGGGCGGCCTCTTCGACGGTTCCGACCGGAGTGCGCTTATAGGCGAACGCCATCAAAGCCTCGCCGAAGCGTCTTGTCATCTCCGGCCCGAACACCGGCTCGACCACATCGAGGCTGTCGATCGAGTAGCGCGAGCGGGACTGGGTCCGCCAGGAGAGGAACTGCCAGAGATGATAGAGACGCGAGTCTACGGTCTCGTCGGTCTGAGGCGACAAGCTGTCGAAGAAGTTCGGATCGTCACGGAGTGTGTTGATGAGCTCGACCCAGCTCTGGTCGCGCGCTTCAGCTTGGTCTTCATTGCGCTTCCGCGCCGCCTCGAACCCAGCCATCCGCTCGACCATCTCGGGCGTCTCAGGCGGCGGCGACCGCCAGGCCGCAAGCTGGGCCGAGAGCTCCGCATCGTCGGCGACGGCGTCGACGATGCGCTGCATGTCCCCGTCGGTGCCCCCAAACTGCCGCCAGAGGGTATGCGCCGCGCGAAGCGCCGTCAGCCGATCCTGCCGGTCGGTTCGCTCGCGCACATCGAGGAGGAGCCAGTCGATGTCGGCGAGACTCAGCAGCACCGGCCATCCGAGATGCTGGACGAACCAGATGTTGAGCTCGCCATTGTCACGCGCATAGGGATGCGTGCGTAGTCGCACGATCGACCGCCAGAGCGACGTGCGGCGCCGCCCGGGCGATGCACCAAATGCCTCGCCTAGCGTCTTGAAGCTTGCCTCGGACCCGATCCGACGGTGCGATTCGTGCAGCAGTAGGAAGAGATCCGTGACGACATCGGGAATGTCCGCCGGATGATAGTCGAGGAGACGAAGCGCCGCGCTGGCTGCCATCTGCGAGAAGGCCTCGCGAAACGGCTTCTCGTCGTCGACCGTGTCGCCGCTGAAAGCGCCGGACCGAGCGACGACTTCGGTCAGGAAACGGTGCAAGTCTTCCCGGCGCGTCAAGCCCGCCGGCAGCTCACTGCCCAGTGGCAGTATGGTTGCAATGTCGTCCTCGCCCGTGACCCTGGCCTTGTCGATCAACGCGAAAAATGCCTCAACATCGATCTCTTCCGGGAACAGCGCGTGCAGGGCGTGGAGAATGATCGAGCGTGAGAGATCGGACCCATGCTCCGCAACGTGCCGTGCATAGGCGGTGCGATCTGCCTTCTCGCCGAGCTTCAGAAGAGCCCGGCCCGCGAGCAGCTGCGTGATCTCGTCGGTGCTGCGGTCGTAGGCAACCTGGCGCACCACGGGGAGACCGCCTTTCTGGCCGCCGAAATCGACGAGGCGCAGCAGCAGGTGCCGCGCTTCCTCATCGCCTTTGGCAATCTCCCACCAACCCGCGATATGGTCGTCGAGACCGGGATCGGCGAACCGGCGAAGCCCTTGCTCGCCGAACCAGAGCTTCTGCGGATCGATCGTCTCGACCTGCGCGAGCGCCGCCGCAAATGCCTTGACCCGCATCGGTATCGGCAACGACCCCGGATCCCCATAGCGCAGAAGATTATAGGGCGACCGAGCGATGAGTGAGTCGGCGATCGCATCATTCTCTCCGGCCAGCCATGCCGACACCTCGACCATCTCCGGCCGAACCAGCCGATAGCCATAGGTGTCGGCGAACAGGAGATCTCGCACCACCGCCACGGGACACCCCTCAGCGAGAAGCCGTCCCAGCCAGCGCGCCAGCAAATAGCATCGCAGCGTCGCCTCATTGTCGTTGTGCAGCCGCGCCCGGCCTAGCGTCGCCGGATCAAAGACCGGGCGCCCCAGCAGCAGAAGCCGTTCGCCGTCCGGCCAGTCCGGCAGGATCTCCTCGATCGGCATCGAGCGCTCAGGAGGCGACAGGTCCAGGCCGGCGGCAGGAACCCGCACGGAATCGCGCCCGCACAGCAAAAATGCTGCTCCAATCCGGTCGAGGGCGTGAGCGCCCTTGGCGAGATCGAGCGGATCGCGCTTGCGGCGAAGCGGATCGGGATCGAGCAGTCTCGCCTTTAGGCTAGCCTCGATCATCTCCCGAAGCGAGCCGAGCCGCTTATGATCGCGCCAGAACTCCACCATCCAACCGAGGTCCATCGGCCGCGCCGCGAATTCCCAGAGGCTGCCATGATCAACGGCAGCCAGGAGAGCATCGATCGTCTCGATGCCTGAGGCACGCGCGAAGCGCTCGACCTGCCAGCGGCTGAGCGGCTCCATGACCAGGACACCGATCTCTTCGCGCACTCTTGGCGGACTTTTGTCCCGGTTCTGCAGTGTCGCGCGAACCTCGTCCGCGACATCGGTCGGCGGAGGGGGCGGCTCGGGCAGCGAGAGCCATTTCTCGACCGAGATGCGATCAGCCGTCTTATCCCAATCGGTATAGCGGCTCGAGATGTAGAGATGAACGCGCTCCTCCAGCCCGGCGATTGCATCGGCCAGCTTCCGACAGGCGGCGTCGAAATGATGTCCTTGGTCCTTGGCTTCGTCGACCGAGTCCACGAACAGCCAGCAAGGCGCGTCCGGGTCTGCCCGCCATTCCGCAAATCGAGCGCGGTCGGTCGGAACGAGCGACGCCTCGAGGCCGGCGTCCGCGACGTCGCGCACAGTCGCCTTGAACGCAAACTTGTTCGCCTGGCGCAGGGCGGAACATTGATAGTCGAACTCGCTGGACTTGCCGCTGCCCGCCTCGGCGAGGACGATGGTGCGGCGCTTCTCCAGCAGTTCCGCCCACGCCGGCGTGCCTTTCAGGTCGTCGCCGAACAGTCCCCGGAACGGCCGGTCCTCGTCCCCTTCCTTGGTAGCCGGACGAAACCGGCGACTGAGATCGTAATGCTCCCCAAACATCGTCTGCCTTATAGCGGCACCGTCGATTCCGAACAGTGCTATGATGCTCTTTGGTGTTGGTGCCGCAAGCCGCAAGCGCAGTAGATCTTGCTCGCGTTCGTCGAGATTTCTTCGCGCCGGCATCGGATCGTTATCCAGCCTTCGGCAAGTTTATGTCAGAAGAAGATATTCATGGTGCTGATCGAAGCGTCCGGATGTGGTCGACAGCTGCTCGTCCTTATTTGCGAGCACTGCCGCTCCGAACGGCAGCTTAGCGCAATTGCTCCCCTGATTCCGGTCAGTCCCCTTCGTCTCAATTGCAGCCATGTCGAGTAAGCTTATCAGAGGTCCGCTTTCGGGCGATCGGCGGCGGAGCTTAAACGACCGAGAGTAGGGCGCGTAGCTGCCATTCAAGGTGAGAGCTGCCGCCGGCTCGTAAAAAATGGTGATTACCCGGTGATTACTTCCTTTAGAAATCGACGATAAAAGGCCCATTTTATGTATTTTCCTCAATCGCATAATCGATATTAGCACTTAATGTGTGGTACTTCCGCTACCTGCGCGTCTGATACCAATCGGCGTAGGGCGTGTTGCGGACCATGTGGCGGTTGAAGTCCGGCGCGCCATCGTCCCACCACGGCGTCCCACGCTCACCGAGCGCATGCTTGGCAGCATCGACTCGGGCGCGGGCGGCTTTCTCGGCCGCTGCATCGTCGGCCCGAAGCGCCGAACCAACGTCGCGCCGCGCCGCCATGAGCTCGGAAACCAGTCGGGCCTTCGCATCGGCTTCGAGCGCGGGATCGGCCATCCGCCACAGCCGATCGCGCACGACGAAATAGCGGCCGTCGGGTGTGACCGGGTATTTCAAAGGTCGAGCTCGATCCACACCGGCGCGTGATCGCTGGTCTTCTCCCAGCCGCGGACATGGGCGTCGACCTCCGCCGCCTTTAGCGCCTTCGACGCGCGCGCGTTGAGCAACAGGTGGTCGATCCGCAGCCCGGCATTGCGCGCATAGGCGTTCCGGAAATAGTCCCAGAAGGTGTAAATCGTCTCGTCAGGGTGCAGCGCGCGCAGCGCATCGGTCCAGCCCTGGTCGAGCATCCGGAAATAGGCCGCGCGCACTTCGGGCGCGAACAGCGCGTCGTCGCGCCAACGCTCGGGCTTGTACACGTCGCGGTCGGTGGGCATCACGTTGTAGTCGCCGGCGATCACCACCGGCGCATCCATGCCGACCAAGCCCGCGGCATGCTCGACCAGCCGATCGAACCAGCGCAGCTTGTAGTCGAACTTGGGCCCCGGCCGCGGATTGCCGTTGGGCAGATACAGCCCGCCGACCAGCACGCCGGTCACCGCGGCCTCGAGATAGCGGCTTTGGCTATCGTCGGGGTCGCCGGGCAGCCCGCGCCGCGTCTCTACGGGCATGCACCCGCGCGCGAGGATCGCGACGCCGTTCCAGCTCTTCTGCCCGTGCCAGATCGCGCCGTATCCCGCGTTGTGGATCGCGGCCTCGGGAAACTTCTCTTGCGGAGCCTTGAGTTCCTGGAGGCACACCACGTCGGGCACGGTCTCGGCGAGCCAGCGCAGCAGCACCGGCAGCCGGCCATTGACGCCGTTGACATTGTAGGTCGCGATCCGCACCGCGACTCAAGCAACGCAGCCGCGAAAGGGTTCCCCGTGGTTGACCCGAATGGGCCTTGCGCTTAGGGGCGGCAGCGTGGGTCCGTAGCTCAGTCGGTAGAGCAAGCGACTTTTAATCGAGAGGTCATGGGTTCGAATCCCATCGGACCCACCATCCCTTTGCAGCCGTGTGTCGGGACAATCTGACCGTGGCCTCCGGGCAGCCTTGCGGTGACCGTAGCCGCGGGAGGGCCGTTCCGTGGGCACTTAAAGGTGCAGTCTCAGGAAGCACGTTTGTCGACAGCGGCGGCATTCTACAAGCTCACGTCAATGGCCAGTACCGAGCCGTTTGTGCATTGGCAGCTTCTAAGTCTCAGCCGCATTCACTCCACATCGCTTAGCCACCGTGCCGATGCGCACCTTGGCGACCTTTAGAGGTCTTCCACTATGCTCCGCACAGCTGTCGTTCGGCATCGCCGTCGCGACGACGGGCTGCAATCAAGACAGCAAGCAATCCGATAAGCGAGGTGCTGGCCCCCGCGATCGCTACAGCAGGATAGCCAAGCCCCGCGGCGATCACGCCACCCCCTAGTGCCGCCCCGATGGCATTGCCCAAGTTGAAAGCCCCGATGTTGACCGCCGAGGCGAGGTTGGGTGCATCGCTTGCCGCTGACATCACCCCGACCTGCAATGGCGGCACCAAGGCGAAACTCGCCACACCCCAGAGGAAGATTAGCACCGCACTTGGGCCGGCGAAGGGCATCGCCCAAGCGAATGCGACGAGGATCGTCGTGAGCGACGCAAGCGTGACGATCAGCGTTCGATCCACCGAACGGTCAGCGAAGCGACCGCCCAGCCAATTACCAGCCGTCAGTCCGAGCCCGTAAAGCACCAGCATCGCAGTGACGAAACCAAGCGAAGCGTGAGTTGCTTCGCGAAGGATTGGCGTGATGTAGGTAAACACTGTGAACATCGCGCTGGAACCGACCACGGTGAGCATCAGGGCGGCGAGCACCGGCGGCCTCGCCAAAACCCGCAATTCTGCCTGTGCACTTCCGCCCCTAGGCGCAGGCAAGCGTGGCAGCGTGAGGCGCAGCGCGGCCATTGTGACGATGCCCAGCGCAGTGATCCCCGCGAAGGAGGCCCGCCACCCGAGATGCTCGCCCGCCCAGGTGGCGAGTGGCACGCCGACGACGTTGGCGATGGTCAGGCCCATGAACATCGCCGCGACTGCACCGGCCCGCTTATCCGGGGCGACCAGGCTGGCCGCCACCAGGGAGCCCACCCCAAAGAAGGCGCCATGATTGAACGAAGTGAGGATTCGGGCAGCGAGCAACATGCCGTAGCTGCCGGAAACGGCGGCGATGAGGTTGCCGAGCGTAAAGATGCCGGCGAGCACGATCAGCAGCGTGCGACGTGGTATCCGACTGGTCGTCAATGTCATGAGCGGTGCGCCGATCATCACGCCGAGAGCATAGGCGCTGATCAGCAATCCGGCGGAGGGGATTGAGACGCCAAGATCGTCAGCGATGACGGGCAACAGACCCATCGGCGCGAACTCGGTGACGCCAATGCCAAAGGCGCCGATGGCAAGAGCAAGCAGCCCGAGATTAAGCTTCATGGCCCGACTCCTCAGACGAGTGGCGGATTGAGCCGAGCAACGCCCTGCTGCTGCCGGTACGGCGTATGCGGGTATATTCCATCTCGCTTCCTCGTGCTGCTATGTTGGCGCATAGATGCGGGCGCCAGGGTTCGCCGACTAGTAGTGAGCAAGGCGAAGGATTTTTGCGATGGACGCAAAGCTGGCAAGTGGAGCCGATCGTGCCCGCGAGCTCGCGCTATTTGCCGGAATAGTGAGTGAGGGAAGCTTTTCAGCAGCGGGGCGTCTGTTCGAACTCAGTCCCTCGGCGGTGAGCCGGGCGGTTGACCGAATCGAGTCCCGCCTCGGGGTGCGGTTGCTGCTGCGATCGACACGTTCCCTGGTCCTCACTGCCGAGGGCCAGACCTATCTTCACGCAGCCCGCCGAATCCTTGCTGATCTCGATGACGCCGAGCAGCAGATCTCCGATCAGGGTGCGCCGCGTGGCCGGTTGCGCATCAGCGCGGCGTTGTCGCATGGCAGACTCTGCGTAGTGCCGCTGCTCGGTCTATTCACCGAGCTGTACCCGCACATCACGGTCGATATCGCGCTGACGGACACGCTGGTCAATGTGGCAGGGGGACAAGCGGACGTAGCGGTTCGCTTCGGGCCGCTGGCCGATAGCAGCCTCACGGCACGAAAGCTCGGCGAGACGGGCCGCGTCATTGTCGCCTCACCTGCGTATCTCGAGCGGGCAGGCACGCCCCAAGTTCCCGAAGACCTGCACAGGCACAACTGCCTGAACTTCAATTTCCGGCGTGCCGAGCCCGTCTGGCCATTCCGCCGGGATGGTAGGGATTTCGCCCTCTCCGTGAGCGGCAGTATCGAGGCAAACAACGGCGAGACGTTGGGCCAGCTCGCGGCGGGTGGCGTCGGCATTGCCAGGGTCGGGGTGTTCAGCGTCGCGACCGAACTCGCGGAAGGGCTTCTTGTCCCGCTCCTGGAAGAATACAATCCAGGCGATGTGGAGCAAATCCACGCAGTCTTCGTGGGTGGCGTGGCCACTCCAGCTCGCGTGCGAGCCTTTGTCGACTTCCTGGCCGGGAACTTGCGGTAAGCAGTTCCGCTTTGCGCTCCCATTCAGTCATTGACCGCTTGCATACTCCATCCGGAATGCAGCCACGCGCATGGACGGTGATTGCCGCGCGCGGCAATCACGAGCGTCACTTCGGCAATCGGGTTTCTAGAGCTGCCCCTCCAAGGCCCGAAACTCCTCCGCCAAGATATCCGCCAACGAGCGCTTGCCATCCTCGCGATTCAGCGTGTCGAGCGACAAACGGACGGCGCCGATCGACACCATGGCGATCATTCTAAGCGCGGTTTCGCGATCGGGTTCGGGCCATTTTTCGCACAGGGCCGCAAACAGCGTTTCCTCGTGACGGACATAGCTGGCGACCTTGCGCGCCTGTACCGCCTCGCTGGATCGCATCAGCCGGTCAAGCTTCAGCAACTCGTCGGCCGGCACCGGCTCGGCGACCCGGATTGCGGCGTCGCGAACGGCGTGCAGCGGCTTCTTCGCGACCGGCTCGTCGACGAGCTGGGCCGAAAGGATGTCGCCAAGCGCGTTCTGCATGCTGAGCAGAATGTCGTCCTTGGACTGATAATAATGAAAGAACGTCCGGCGAGAGATGTCTGCCGCCGCGGCGATGTCGTCGATCGTCGTCGCGTCGTAGCCGCGCTCGACGAACAGTCGGATTCCGGCTTCCTTGATCCGCTTGGCAGTCTCGCGCCGCTTGCGCTCCCTCAGTCCCTCCGCCGGCACGGACTCAATCTTGGCGCGTGTCATTTTTGCCCTTGATGCAATATTGCACTCAATGTAGTTATATTTTTACACTAGGTGCAAATCATTGGAAAGGCAATGTCATGAGTCGATGGACCGAAGCGGAGATCGGGTCGCAGCAAGGCAAGCTCGCGATCGTCACAGGTACGGGTGGGCTGGGATACGAAACCGCGCTTGTGCTTGCGCGACAGGGGGCGGAGGTGATCCTGGCCGGCCGCAACCCGCGAAAGGGCGCGGAGGCACTGGCACGAATCATGGGTAAAGGCGTGGCCGGCACGGTGTCGTACGAGGAAGTCGACCTAGCCCGCCTGGCTTCTGTAGCGGCGTTCAGCGAGCGTATCGGGCGGAAGCATGCGCGGCTGGACCTGCTTGTGAACAACGCCGGGGTCATGGCGCCGCCGGAGCGGCGGGAGACGAGCGACGGCTTCGAGCTGCAGTTCGGGACCAATTATCTGGGTCATTTCGCGCTGACCGCGGGGCTGCTCCCGCTGTTACGGGCTGGCAGCCGGTCGCGCGTGGTGACGCTGTCGAGCGTCGCCGCGCGCAGTGGCGCGATCGATTTCGACGACCTGGATGCTCGGAAAAGCTATCGCGCCTTTCCGGTCTATGCCCAGTCGAAGCTGGCCTGCCTGATGTTTGCGTTCGAATTGCAACGGCGCAGCTTGGCTGGGGCGTGGGGCATCGAGAGCATCGGTGCGCATCCGGGAGTCACCCGCACCGACCTGATCCTCAACGGCTCGGGCCGCGACAGCTTCAACGGCTGGGTCCGCCGCCGCCTGCCCTTCCTGTTCCAGCCATCGTGGCAGGGGGCGCTGCCTAGCTTGTTCGCGGCGACATCTCCGCTGGCGAAAGGCGGCGGCTATTATGGGCCTGACCGGTTGAGCGAGACCCGCGGCTATCCGGCCGAGGCGCGGATTCCGCGCCAGGCGCTGGACGGGAGCGTCGCGTCGCGGCTGTGGGAGGTATCGCAGCAGCTGGCGGGCGTGCGGTTCGAGCCGAACGCCATGGTGCTGGCGCAGTGAGCGGCTTGGCGGCGCCCGCGTTGGCGCGTGGCATCGACCCGGGGGCGCGGGGTGCCGGGCGGGCGCTGCTCGGCACGTTGCTGCTGGTAAGCATGTTCTCGCAGATCGACCGCATCCTGCCGTTCATCCTGGCCGAGTCGATCCGCGAGGAGCTCGGCCTGAGCGACACCGAGCTGGGGCTGGTCACCGGGCTGGCCTTTGCAGTCTGCTATGCGCTGATGTCGCTGCCGCTGGCGCGAGCGGCGGATCGCGGATCGCCCAAGGTCGTGATGGTGGCGTGCATGCTGTTGTGGAGCGCGATGACCGCGCTGGGCGGGGCGGCGACGGGCTTCATATTCCTGGCGATCACGCGGTTCGGCGTGGCGCTGGGCGAGGCCGGGGCGACGCCATCGGCGCATGCGATCATCGCGCGGCAGATCCCGGCCGAGCGGCGCGGGCGCGCGATCGGGCTCTTCGCAATGGGCATCCCGCTGGGCACGATGATCGGCTTTGCCGGGGGCGGCGCGCTGAACGACACGATCGGATGGCGCGGAGCACTGATGGGTGCAGGGTTGACGGGCGGGCTGATCGCGCTGCTGGCGATGGCAATGGTTCGGCCCACCCGGCCGCTAGTCCGCACCGGCGAGGCGGGGGAGCCGTTCCTGCGGGCGAGCGCAAAGCTGCTGGGCAATCCTGGGTTCCGCTGGATCTTTGTCGGGTCGGTCGTGGTCGGGTTCGCGGGCGCCCCCTTCTATGCCTTTGCCGCGCCGTTCCTGATGCGAACCCACGGCCTGAGCGCCAGCGAGGTAGGGTTGAGCTTCGGGCTGTTGCAGGGGCTTATGGGCATCATCGGCACGCTGGCCGGCGGTGCCGGGTTCGACCAGGCGGTGAGGTCGGGCAGCGGACGGGTGCTGGGCCCACCCGCATGGCTGTTCATCGGGGCGAGCATCGTCGCGGTGCCGGCGCTGCTCGCCCCCGGACCGGAGCTGGCGATCGCGCTGCTGGTGCCGTTCATGCTGTCCTTTTCCTTTCTGCTGCCCTGGGCATTCGGCGCGGCACATCTGGTGGCGGGCACCGGCAAGGAAGCGATGGCGTCGGGACTGGTGCTGATCGGATCGGGGCTTCTGGGACCGGCGCTGGGGCCGGTGCTGATCGGGCTGATCAGCGACGGCGCGACCGCAGCGGGGATGGGCAATGGCCTCGGCCTGGGCCTGATGATCGCACCGGCTGCGGGGATGGCGACGGGAATCGTAATGCTGGTAGCGAACCGGCGGATTTCGGAGGGGATGGCGGGTCAGGCCGGCTAGCTGCAAACGGGGGAGGCCACGGTCCGGTCTGTCGATCGCACCACTTCGATAAACGCACGAAGGGTCGCAGGAAGATGCCTGTTGCGGGAGTAGTACAGGCATAGACCAGGGCCAGGGGGTGACCAATCGTCGAGAACGGTCATCAGCCGTTCCTCGTCTAGTGCTGGACGAGCATACGCCTCCGGGACGAACGCAACGCCCAAGCCGCCGATCGCGGCTTCGACCATCAGCGTGTTATTGTCGAGGGTGACATCGCCTGGCACGTCGATCGCCAGTTCCTGGCCATCGCGGGCGAACTCCCAGCGATAGGCCTTGCCGCTCGGCAAGCGCTGCCGAATGCACCGATGTCCTTGGAGATCGTGAGGCGTCTCTGGCGATCCACGTTCCGTGATATAAGCCGGTGCGGCCACCGCGATGAATCGCGTGTCCCCGCCGAAAGGCACGGCAACCATGTCCTGAGGGACAGCTTCCCGAAGTCGCACGCCCGCGTCGAAACCCTCGGCGATGATGTCGATCAGCTTGCCGTCGGTGAGGAGTTCCAGCGACACACGCGGATACTGCCGGAGGAAGCCGGGAACCGCGTTGTGCAGGAGCCATCGGGCGCCACCCTCATTGGCATTGATGCGGAGCACGCCACCGACCGCAGATCCCTCGCCACTCACGGCACCGAGCATGTCGTCCATATCGCGCAACATCGGCGCCAGCCGAGCCAGCAACCGGTCTCCCGCTTCCGTCAGCGCGACGCTGCGGGTGGTGCGGTGAAGAAGACGAGTGCCGAGGCGGCGCTCCAGTCCTCGTAGCGCATGGCTTAGCGACGAACGCGAGACTCCCGCCAAATCCGCGGCACGACGGAAACTGCGCTGCTGCGCGACGAGGACGAATGCCCTCAGCTCCGGCAAGCTCACGTCCATCATTGGTGCGGATCCTTCACCAGCCCATGCTGATTGGTGACGCTTATCATATCTTCGGGACGCTCCTAACTCCTGCGTCGAAGGAGTCGATCATGAAGTCTTGGTTCATCACCGGAGCGTCCTCGGGTCTTGGCCTTTCGATGACGCGCAAACTGCTCGGACGGGGCGATTTGGTCCACGCGACGGCCCGCCGTCCCGATGCCATGCGGGACCTGGTGCAGCGCCATGGCGACCGCCTAGAGATCATCGAGCTGGAACTGACCGATACCCTTTCGTTGCGGCAACAGGTCGATCGCGCATTCGCGAGCCGCCGGATCGATGTCGTCGTCAGCAATGCCGGCTACGGCCTCTTGGGCGCGGCAGAGGAGCTTTCCGACGCACAGATCGACCGGCAAATCGCCACCAATCTGACTGCATCCATTCAGCTTATCCGGGCGGCACTTCCGCATTTGCGGACCCAGGGCGGCGGCCGCATCCTGCAGGTATCCTCTGAGGGCGGACAAGTCGCCTATCCGAATTTCAGCCTCTACCATGCGACGAAATGGGGAATCGAAGGCTTCGTGGAAGCGGTCGCTCAGGAGGTCGCGCCGTTCGGCATCGAATTCACCCTCATCGAGCCCGGACCGACCGGGACCGGCTTCGGTGCCGCCCTCGATCGCGCGGCGGAAGACCCCATCTACCACGGCACGCCGGCAGGCGACGTCCGCCGCGCCATCGCCGAAGGCAACTTCGTTATCAAGGGTGACGTCGAACGCACCGCCGATGCGATGATCGCTGCCGGCGATGCGGTGAAGCCAGCACGTCGCGTTGCTCTGGGGAGTGCCGCTTATGACAATATCGAGCGCGAACTCTTGCGGCGCCTTGAGGAGTTAAAGGCCCAGCGAGACGTCGCCTATGCGGCAGATCAAGCATGAGGCGGTTGGCGGTCCCCGCGATCGCAGCCGCTCTCGCGCTCAGCGCGGGCGTCCTGCAAGCAGAAGTCGAAGGTCCCCCGGCGAACGAGGTTCTAGGTACCTGGCAAATGGTTTCCGCGACACTCGAAGAGAATGGGGAGGTACACCGTCCTTATGGCGCGCGCCCCGCCGGCATGCTGGTGTTCACGTCGGATATGCGCTTCGTCGAAGTCCTGACCGATGCCGACACCCCGCGCTTCGCATCGGACAAGCGAGGGGAGGGGACAGACGCTGAGAACCAGCGGGCCATGAGTAGCAGTATCGGCTTCTTCGGCACCTACACGGTGGACAAGAGCGGCCGCTTTACCGGCAATCGAGTTGAAGGAGCGACTTTTCCCAACTGGGTCGGCAGCGTGCGCGGGACGCGAGAGCTCAGCCTTATCGTGCGCGGCGACAGAATGTTCGAGACCTTCACCCGGCCTGATGGAGGGGCATTGAAGGCGGAATTCGTTCGCGTAAGCAAACCAGCCCAATAAGGTTGCTGGACGATAGCTCCGCCTCGTCACCGGGCTCGCATTTGCTGACTGAGCGAGCGATACTGCGATACGTCGCTTGGCTTGGTGGCTGCGTCTTGGTCATGCCGGCCCGATCGTTTCGTGGTCGGCCGCTCGATCGCGGGTGGCTTGAGCCAATGCCAGCGAGACGAAGTCACCGGAGGTCCGCATGCGCACTACACCTTTCGCCTGCCTGACGCTCGCGCTGTTGGCGCCACCAGCACTCGCGCAGTCCACGGCGCTGGATCCCCATACCGCCATCTATGAACTCCGCACCTATTATCCGGCGCCCGGCAAGCTGGCCGCGCTCAATGATCGGTTTCGGGAGCACACGCTCAGGCTTTTCGAAAAGCACGGCATGCGCAATGTGGCCTATTGGAACGAGCAGCCGAAGGAAGAAGCGCCCGATGGGCGCGTGATCTATATACTGGCCTATCCCAGCCGGGAGGCGAGGGACGCGAGCTGGAAGGCATTTAGCGCCGATCCGGAATGGCGAGCGGTGGCCAGCCGGTCGGAAGCTGACGGCAAGCTGGTGGCCAAGGTCGATAGCGTGTTCATGACGCTAACCGACTATTCGCCGCTTCCGGCAGCGGTTCCAAATCGCTGATGCTATCCGCGCACGCTGTCGGTGCGACCTGGCAGGGTCGGAAAGTGCAACGCGAAGAGAGTCTGTCCAGGCCTGGTGCGGAGCGACAGCGTTGCGCCATGTGCCTCGGCAATGCGCGACACGATCGCGAGCCCGAGGCCCGAGCCGTCCGACGAACTTCGCTCGCTTCGCCAGAAACGTTGGAAGACGAGTTCCCGCTCGCTCTCTGCGATGCCTGGCCCGTCGTCGGAAACGCCAAGCATCCCACTGTCCTCGACGCGCACTTCGATCGATGTCCCTTCAGGCGTGTGGACCACGGCGTTCTCGACAAGGCCGTTGAGTGCGCGGGCGATCATCTCGGCGCTGCCCTGCACGATGACCGGAGCATCCGTGCCGGTCAGCGCGATACTCTGCCGCCGTGCGAACACCAGCGGCGCGATGGCCGAAACGGCCGAGACCGCCATGGCCCGCAAGTCTACCGCTTCGTCCAGCGCCGGCAGCGCGCCGTCCAGCTCGGCGATTTCGAGCAGTTGTCCCACCGTCCGCCCGAGTTGATCGATGTCGCGCTTGAGCTCGGCGCGGAGCGCTTCGTCCTTCACGGCCTCGATCCGCATCCGCACCAGCGCGATCGGCGTGCGCAGCTCGTGCGCGGCGTCGGCAGTGAAATCACGCTGGGTCCGGTAGGAATCGACCACCCGGTCGAGCGCTGCGTTCACGGCAGTTGCCAGGGGCCGGACTTCGGAAGGAAGGCGCGCTTCGGGAACACGGATGTCGAGCTGCTGCGCATTGAGGTTGCGGACCAGCGCCGAGGCATCGCGCACCGGCCGCAGCGCGCGGCGGACGATCCAGGCGTCCACCGCCAACAGCAGCAGCAATAGCGGTCCGACAATGAGCAGCGCGTAGGTGAAGAATTGCCGCAACACATCGTCAACGATGTAATCAGGATGTTCGAGGTTCTGGATCGCGATGATCCAGAGACGCTGCCCCTTGCGCTGCGCGGGCATGCTGTAGCCCGAGAAGATCGCCGAACGCGAGCTACGCGTGAAGTAGGCCGGCTCGGCGCGGCGCGGGATCAGCCTGGCCGGCACCGGCGACGGCGGGCCCATGCTGCCCAATTGCCGGCCGCTCGCATCGACCACCAGAACCGAAAGAATGTGCGGCGTGGGGCGCGGCGGCGCAAAGCGGATCTGCTCCTGCTCGTCGACCCTCAGGGCGCCGCGCGCGCTTTCGGCATGGGCTCGAAGCGTCTGGCGCTGGAATCGGTCGGCGGTCGAATCGAGCAGCAGATAGACGCTGGCCGACACCACCAAGGCGGTGAACAGCAACGCGATGCCATGCCACCACAAGATGCGCGATAGCAGCGACGATAGCCGCCAGGTCACGCCCCCCGCGCCGTCAGCATATAGCCCACGCCGCGTACGGTGACGATCTCGGCGGTAGCGCCTGCACTCGCCAGGCGGCGGCGCAGCCGGTGGACATAGACCTCGACGGCGTTCGAGCCGAGGTCGTCGTCGATGCCGAACAGCTGGCTCTCGACCGTTGGCTTGGGCACGACGCGGCCGTGCCGGCGCACCAGCAGATCGAGCAGCTCAAGTTCGCGCGCCGACAGCAGCGTCGCTGCCCCGGCGATCTCTACATCGCGGGTCGCGGGATCGAACCGGACGTTCCCGCACTGGAGGACGCGATCCACGATGGCTCCCGCGCGACGCAGCAGCGCTTGCAGTCGCGCGACGAGCTCTTCGGGCGCAAAGGGCTTGGTCAGGTAATCATCGGCGCCCGCGGCAAGGCCGGCGACCCTGTCCGTGACCGCCCCGCGCGCGGTCAGCGCGATTACCGGCGTCCCGTCGCCTCGCGCGCGCAGTTCCCGCACGACCGACAGCCCGGAGTCGTCGGGCAAACCGAGGTCGAGCACGATCGCTGCATAGTCGCCGGTGCGCAGCATCAGCAGTGCGTCCTCCACCCCGCCCGCGTGATCCATCGCGAAGCCGGATTGCTCGAGCAACCGACGCAGCATCGCGACCAGCTCGGCATTGTCCTCCACGACCAGCAATCTCATTGCGATCCCCTGCGTCCCCGGCCCTGTAAGGCCCATGTAAGGGTGCCGAACTAGCTCTTCGCGACCACCGTCGGCGCAACGTACCGACGACCCATAATCGGATAGAGCATGTACCAGGCCGCCCAGCGCGCAGTCGCCGCGCACCCCCTGTCTCGTTTCGAAGAGCCGCTGCGGATCGCGCTCTTTTCGGGCAACTACAATTATGTTCGCGATGGCGCAAATCAGGCGCTCAACCGTCTGGTCGAGTATCTGGAGCGGCAAGGTGCGAGCGTCCGCGTCTATTCGCCGACGTCGGACCAGCCTGCCTTCGCGCCCCAGGGAACGCTCGTCTCGGTGCCGTCGGTCGCGCTGCCGGGACGCGGCGAGTACCGCCTGGGACTGGGCCTGCCACCGTCGATCCGACGCGACATCCGATCGTTCCGGCCCCACCTCGTTCACGTCTCTGCGCCCGACTGGACCGGAAGCGCTGCCCAGCGGCTGGCGCGCACGCTGGGCGTGCCGATCGTAGCCAGCCTCCACACCCGCTTCGAGAAATATGCCGATTTCTACGGCGCCCGCTTTCTGCGGCCTACGCTCGAGCGGCATTTGTCCCGTTTCTATGCTCGGAGCGATCGCGTGCTGGTGCCGACCCGGGCGATTGCGCGCGAGTTTGTCGAAGCCGGGCTGGCGGACAAGATCGGGTTGTGGAGCCGGGGCGTGGATCGCACGCTGTTCGACCCGGTCCGCCGGTCCAACAGCTGGCGCTTGCGCAACGGCATCGCGAAGGATCGCGTCGCGCTGATGTTCTTCGGTCGATTGGTGCGCGAGAAGGGCCTGGCCGAGTTTGCCGAGGTGTGCGACCGGCTCGCCGCGGCCGGCACGCGGATCCAGCCCGTAGTGGTCGGCGAAGGGCCGGCGCGGACCTGGTTCGAGCGACGCTTGCCAAGCGCGCGTTTCACCGGGCATCTGATGGACGAGCCGCTCGGCGAGGCGGTTGCCAGCGCCGACATCTTCTTCAATCCCAGCACGACCGAGGCATTCGGCAATGTGACACTGGAGGCGATGGCGGCCGGCGTGCCGACGGTCGGCGTGGACGTGCCCAGCGGCAGCGCGCTGCTGGGCCAGGGGGCCGGGCTGCTCTACCCAGCGGGCGATCTCGACGCTGCCATAGCGGCGATCGCTCGCCTCGCAGCGTCCCTGGATCTGCGCGCGCGGATGCGCGTGCGTGCGCGGGAGGCGAGTGCTGCCTATGACTGGGACAGCGCGTCGCACCAAGTGTGGGAAACGTATCTCGAGTTGCTCGGCGGCGCGGAAAGCCGCGACGGAGCGCCGCGCATCGCGCCGGCGCCCGGCATGTGAGCTCGCTGTAAGCTCGCGAACCGCATCGCCCACGCCACCCTCGGGCCATGCACGCTCCCAGCAGTGTCGGCCAAACTCCACGGAGCATCCATGCGTTTTTCCCCGATTGCCTTCGCTTGTGCCGCACCGATGCTGGCCGGGCTGCCCTTGGCTGCCAGCGCCCAGCAGGCGCCCAGCATCCCCGAGCCGATGGTCTTCGACATGGTCAGGCCGCTTGGCGCGCGGCAAGGCGAGCTCGAGGTCAACGCGCTGGCCGAACAAAGCCTGTCAGGCCCGCACCGCAAGGTCGAATGGGCGCCGGAAATCGAATATGCGGTCGCGGATGGCTTTGCCGTCGAGCTCGAGCTGCCCTTCGAAGGCGCGCGCGTCACCGACTACAAGCTCGGCCTGCAAGGCACGTTCGGCACCTTTGACCGCGGGCGCGCGGTCCACGGCGTACAATATCTCGGCCTCTACAATCGCGCCTCGGCGCGGTGGGAGAACACTCTGGTCTATCTGCTCGGCTATCGCTTCGACGCGCGCTGGAGCATGATCGCCATGGCCGGCATCGGCGACGTCACGTTCGGCGGGACCGGCCGCAGCAAGCTGATCCTCAATCAATCGAGCTTCTACGACCTCTCCCATTCCACCACGCTCGGTCTGGAGGTCAATCACAGCCGTGGCGGCGAGGACCGCACGCTGTTGATGCCGCAAGTCCACCAGGCGCTGAAGGAGGGGTTGAACATTCAAGTCGGCATCGGCGCGCTGCGTCAGACGAACGAGCCGTGGCGTCCTCGCGCCGCAATCCGCCTGATCAAGGAACTCTGACCTGCATTCTGCATCGCGGCCCGAACCTTCCGCTAGCTGCGGTGCCATCACGGGCGGAACGCGCGAAATCCAGGGTGATTGTGGTTTCGCATAGGGTGATGATCTCCCGCTTGGGAAAAGTCGACGGGAGTTATCCTGGCTGCAGCCCAAATATGGGCGATCCCAAGCGTCGCCGGGATTCGGCACAACTTTCAGGAGGAATACTAGGCGGTCTGCTGGTGGATCGGCCCGGAGTCAGCTCACCACTTCATGCGCCGCACCGAGCAACTTTCGCACGCTCTCGCGATTTTTCCCTGAAAGCTGACAGGCAGGAAGTGCCGATGTCGGTCGTTTGGTCCCGTCCGGGCATAATGAACGCATGACGATCTTCGGGATCGCGCCGGGTTCGGCTGACCGGTGGAGTGGGCGCCTAGCGGTGGCTCAGTTTTACGGTACGCACTGGCTGCCGGATCGGACGGCATCGATTCAGCGCACCCGGCAACGCTCTTAGATAAGTACGTTCTGAGGCCGCCGCGGCGGTGTAACTACGCCGCGGCGGTGTAACTACGCCGCGGCGGCCGAAGGCGGCACAACCGCGCACGCCGTCCGTCCCCAACCCGTCGCGCTTCGAATGCGAATTCACACCCGGCGCAAGGCCGGGGTGGCGGGTTGGGGATGGCGCGCCTAGCCGATGTCCGTCACTCCGCCGCAATCCCCGCCTTCGAGAACATATCCCCGCCCTCGCTCGCGTCCTCGTTCGCTGCGGGGACGGCCTTGGCCTTCTGCCGCTTGTCGAACGAATCCCACACGTCGTTCCACTGCCCGCGAGTCGCGCCCTTCGAATATTCGGTCGCGCGTTGCTCGAAGAAATTGGCGTGCTCGACACCGTTCAGCAGTGGCGAGAGCCACGGGAGGGGGTGCTCGTCGATCATGTAGATCGGCTTCATGCCGAGCTGGCCCAGCCGCCAGTCGGCAATGTAGCGGATGTACTTCTTGATCTCCTTGGGCGTCATTCCGCTGACGGGACCCTGCTCGAAGGCGAGATCGATGAACGCGTCCTCCAGCCGCACCGTCGTCTGGCACATGTCCATGATGTCCGAGGTGACCGACTTGGTCAGGCAGTCGCGCTCCTTCACGAAGGTGTGGAACAGCTTGATGATGCCCTCGCAATGGAGCGTCTCGTCGCGGACCGACCAGGTGACGATCTGGCCCATGCCCTTCATCTTGTTGAAGCGCGGGAAGTTCATCAGCATCGCGAAGCTGGCGAAGAGCTGGAGCCCCTCGGTGAACCCGCCGAACATCGCGAGCGTCTTTGCGATGTCCTCGTCATTGTCGACGCCGAAGGTGCCGAGATAGTCGTGCTTGTCCTTCATCTCGCTATATTCGAGGAACATGCCATACTCGCTCTCGGGCATGCCGATCGTGTCGAGCAGGTGCGAATAAGCGGCGATGTGCACTGTCTCCATGTTGGAGAAGGCGGCGAGCATCATCTTGATCTCGGTGGGCTTGAACACGCGGCCGTATTTCTCGTGGTAGCAATCCTGCACTTCCACGTCGGCCTGGGTGAAGAAGCGGAAGATCTGGGTGAGCAGGTTGCGCTCGTGGTCCGAGAGCTTCTGCGCCCAATCGCGGCAATCCTCGCCGAGCGGCACTTCCTCGGGCAGCCAGTGGAGCTGCTGCTGGCGCTTCCAGAACTCATAGGCCCAGGGATATTCGAACGGCTTGTAGGTCTTACGCGCTTCGAGAAGGGACATGGAACTGCTCCAACAACAATCTGGATAGGGGAAAGGATTCAGGATTCGATCGGATTGATCTGGTTGACGATGCAAGAAGTGCCGACGGCCGAGTCGATGTAGATCGTGAAATTCTTCTTGCTGGCGGCCCATTCGGTCAGGAACACGCTGATCATCGCCGAGCTGGATTGCGGGACCAGCATCCAGCCGACCGACGGCGTGCCGCAGAGTGTCGGGACGCGATTATCGTCCATTCGGACCATCAGGCCGGCGGTGGTCGAGGTGATATCGACCACCTTGCCGACAATGAAGGCCGGATAGGGATCGCTGGCCTGTGACGGCGAGGCTGCGAATGCGCAAGCGGCGAGCGATCCGGCCAGCGTCAGCGATTGCCGCGACCTCATATGATTCCTCCTGTAGTAACGAACACCACCGCGAAGCCGCCGAGGAACAGGCCGAGGGCGAAGAGCATCATCCCGGAGATGCGCAGCGCGTAGCCGGTCGCTAGCGTGTCGGGCAGGCGCAGCGCAGTGCGGGTCAGCGACGGACGCAGCAGCGTCGTCAGCCCCAGCGCCCCTGCGGTGCCGGCCAGTCCGGCCATCAAGGCGAGGCTCCGCGTCACTGGTGGTCGATCACCGTGGTACGCTTCTCGCGAATCACCCGGTCGCGATAGACGACCTTCTTGCCGCGATTGGCGCCGACGCCGAACACGACGATGCCAAGGAAATAGCCGAAATCATACCAGCCGCCATTGTTGGGCACCGCGTAGACCGCGACGTCGGGCATCACCAAGCTGAGGAACCAGGCGACGGGGAAGATGAAGCCGTGCCACAAGCCCCACAGGAAGCCCGGCGCCTGGGGCGCGACGCCGCTCGACACCTGGGTCGCGCAGGCGGCGAGCAGGGTCAGCGCGGCGAGCGCGATCGCGGTGCGGATCTTCGTCATGCAACACTCCGTTGGTATGGATGACAGCGCGCCCGCGGTGCTGCATCGTTTGCGTGCGGTGCGCGTTGGACGCCCGAACCTGCCAGAGGAGAACCAGCATGGCCGACGCAAGTGCAATCAAGGAACATATGGAAGTCATCGGCGCCGACGGCGTCCATGTCGGCACGGTCGACCATGTCGAGGGCGACCGCATCAAGTTGACCAAGAAGGACAGCGGCGCCGAGATCGAGGGTGCGGAGGGCGCGCATGCCGGGCACCATCACTACATCTCGCTCGGGCTGGTCGCCGACGTCGAGGGCGACCAGGTACGCCTGAGCGCCGCTGCCGCGAATGCCGTGCTGTTCGAGGAGGAAGAGTCCGAGGGCTGAGGGTCTAACAGACCCCGACTCCCCCTCACCCTTCCCACGCGCTTCGCGCGCGGGGCCCTTCCCTCTCCCACAAGGAGAGAGGGAGATTGGAGTCACAAATCCCTCTCCCCTTGTGGGAGAGGGAGATTTGGGATTCTCCGGGCGACCTACCCCAGCCACCTCACTGGCACGCCAGGCATTCGTCGTAATCGCGCGACTCCACCTCGAACTTGGGCGCGGCGATCGTGTTGTCGGCTTCCACCCCGCCGGCGAAACCTGCACGCTGGACGCTCTTCGAGCGGAGATAATAAAGCGACTTGATGCCGAGTTCCCAGGCGCGGAAGTGGAGCATCAGCAGGTCCCACTTCTCGACATCGGCCGGGATGAACAGGTTCAAGGACTGCGCCTGGTCGATATAGGGTGCGCGGTCGCCGGCGAGCTCGAGGATCCAGCGCTGGTCGATCTCGAAGCTGGTCTTGTACGCGTCCTTCTCTTCCTGGCTGAGGAAGTCGAGATGCTGGACGCTGCCGCCCATCTCAAGGATCGAATTCCACACCGCGTCGCTGTTCTTGCTCTTCTCGATGAGCAGCTTTTCGAGATAGGGATTCTTGACCGAGAACGAGCCCGACAGCGTCTTGTGGGTGTAGATGTTGGCCGGGATCGGCTCGATGCACGCGCTGGTGCCGCCGCAGATGATCGAGATCGACGCGGTCGGCGCGATCGCCATCTTGCAGCTGAAGCGCTCCATCACCCCCATGTCGGCGGCGTCGGGGCACGGCCCGCGCTCGACCGCGAGCTGCATCGAGGCTTCATCGACCTGGCGCTTGATCTGCTTGAACATGCGCAGGTTCCACGACTTCGCCATCGCGCCTTCGAAAGCGAGGCCGCGTGCCTGGAGGAAGGAGTGGAAGCCCATCACGCCGAGGCCGACGCTGCGCTCGCGGCTCGCCGAATAGGCAGCCTTTTCCATGCCGGGCTCGGCGCGCTCGATATAGTCGGTCAGGACATTGTCGAGGAAACGCATCACGTCCTCGACGAAACCCTTCTCGTCCTTCCACTCGTCCCAATTCTCCAGGTTGAGCGACGAGAGACAGCACACCGCGGTACGCTCGTTGCCGAGATGGTCCTTGCCCGTCGGCAGCGTGATCTCACTGCACAGATTCGAAGTCGAGACCTTGAGACCGAGATCGCGGTGATGCTTGGGCATGTTCGAATTCACGTGATCGGCGAACACGATGTACGGCTCGCCGGTGGCGAGACGAGTCTCGACCAGCTTCTGGAACAGCGCGCGGGCGTCGACCTTGCCCCTTTCGCTCTGGTCCTTGGGGCTGCGCAGCGTCCATTCGGCACCGTCGCGCACCGCTTCCATGAACGCGTCGGGAATAAGCACGCCGTGGTGGAGGTTGAGCGCCTTGCGGTTGAAATCGCCGCTGGGCTTGCGGATCTCGAGGAACTCCTCGATCTCGGGGTGCGAGATGTCGAGGTAGCAGGCGGCCGAGCCGCGGCGGAGCGAACCCTGGCTGATCGCGAGAGTGAGCGAATCCATCACGCGGACAAAGGGGATGATGCCGCTGGTCTTGCCGTTGAGGCCGACCGGCTCGCCGATGCCGCGGACACTGCCCCAATAGGTGCCGATGCCGCCGCCGCGCGAGGCGAGCCAGACATTCTCGTTCCAGGTGTCGACGATGCCGCCCAGGCTGTCGGGCACCGAATTGAGGAAGCACGAGATCGGCAGGCCGCGACCGGTGCCCCCGTTCGACAGGACCGGCGTGGCGGGCATGAACCACAGCTTCGAGATGTAATCGTAGATGCGCTGGGCGTGCGCGGCATCGTCGGCATAGGCCGAGGCGACGCGGACGAAGAGATCCTGATAATTCTCGCCGGGAAGCAGATAGCGGTCGCGCAGCGTCTCCTTGCCGAAATCGGTAAGCAGTGCGTCACGCGAGTGATCGACTTCGAGCGTGTAGAGCGGCGGCGCAACGGCGCGCGTGTCCTGGTCCTTGCGCGGCTTCGCCTTGGTCTCGGCGGCAATTGTGGCTTCGGCAACGGTATCGTTCACGCTGTTTTCCGTGTCCCTGAATTCCATGGCTTCGGACCCCTGTATCTGACTCAGCACGCGCCCCTGGAGGGCCAAGATGTTCGACTCGGGGGCAGGGTACCGATGGTACCACGGGTGCGGCTTTGCGCGAGAACAAAAGATGTCCATCGCGCCGAAACCCAGGCACAGCAGCGCCCCTCCGCATATGGTAATGCGGCACAGGTTCTACCAGTGCTTGAGCTTGCCCCTCAGTGCAACCACTACAGATTGTGCCAAACCGAGTCCGGGCACAAGGGGTTAAATGCGTCATCAACCAAACGGTTCGTCGCTAAAATGACTCGGTTCGCAGACGGCCCAAAGGCGGCCACACGCCGCGACGCATGGTCAATCCTCGCCTCCCCGAAAGGCAAGAGAACACAGCGCGAACCGAAAAAATTTTCCGGGGGAGGAATCGGTGGACACTATAGGTAGTGTTTCGCGGCCGGCACGGGTTAGGTTCGATGCCGGTATTTGGGGGATGGGTAATGCGAATCGGGTTGCTCGCCATGGCCCTGACGGCGAGCGCGCCGGCAGCGGGACAGGATATCGCGATCGGCGAGCTGCCGTCCTCGGTCGCGGCGTTTCAGGAAAAGTCTATCGACGAACTCCAGGCGATGATAGCGACGGATGCGCAAACCAGCGCGGGAATCACCGAATTGTATATCGAGCGGATCAAGATGCTCGATCGCAACGGGCCGACGCTGCGCTCGGTGATCGCGGTGTCGCCCGACGCGCTCGACCAGGCGCGGGCGAGCGACGCGCGGCGCAAGGCGGGCAGGCTCAAGGGGCCGCTCGACGGGGTGCCGGTGCTGATCAAGGACAATATCGAGACGCGCGAGCTGCCGACCACCGCGGGCAGCCTGGCGCTCGCCGACAACTGGCCGAAGCGCGACGCGCCGGTGGTGGCGCAGCTGCGCGGGGCGGGCGCGGTGATCCTGGGCAAGACCAATCTGAGCGAATGGGCCAACATCCGCTCGGACAATTCGATGAGCGGATGGAGCGCGGTCGGCGGGCTGGTGAAGAATCCCTATGCACTCGATCGCACCGCGTGCGGATCGTCGAGCGGATCGGGCGCGGCAGTGGCGGCGAGCCTCGCCGCGGTGGCGGTGGGAACCGAGACGGATGGTTCGGTGGTGTGTCCCGCGGCGATGAACGGGCTGGTCGGCTTGAAGCCGACGCTCGGGCTGGTGAGCCGCACCTATGTCGTGCCGATCAGCCATAGCCAGGACACGCCAGGGCCGATGGGGCGCAGCGTCCGCGACGTGGCGATCCTCTTCTCGGCGATGATCGGGAGCGATCCCAAGGATGCGGCGACCAAGAGCGCCGACAAATATCGTCGCGATTACGCCGCCGGCCTGTCGGTGGACGGGCTCAAGGGAATGCGCATCGGCTGGTGGAAGCCCGAGATGGCTAGCGACCTTGCCGCACGCTTCGACAGGGCGCTCGACGAGCTGCGCGCCGCGGGGGCGGTGCTGGTCGAGGTCAAGCAGCCAGAACTCAAGGGACTGGGCGATGCCGAGGGCGAGGTACTCTACACCGAATTGAAGGACGACCTTGCCACCTATCTGGCGACCACCCGGGCTAAGGTGCGCAATCTGGCGGACGTGATCGCGTTCAACGAGGCCAACAAGGCATTGGAGATGCCGTTCTTCGGACAGGAGAGTTTCGAGCGTGCGCAGAAGACCCGCGGGACCAGGGATGCCGAATATCTCGGCGCGCGGGCCAAGTCGCAGCGGCTTGCCGGGCCCGAGGGGATCGATGCGATGCTCAAGGCGGGCGATGTGCGGCTGCTGGTCACGCCGACCTATGGCACGCCGTGGCTCAGCGATCCGGCGCATGGCGACCAGTTCGTCGGACCTTCGGCGAGCCAGTTGCCGGCGGTGTCGGGCTATCCGCATTTGACCGTGCCGATGGGGCTGGTCGATGGGCTGCCCGCCGGATTGTCGTTCATCGGGACCGCCTATGCCGACGGGCTGCTGCTTCAGGCGGGGTACGCCTATGAACAGGCGACCCGTGCACGGGTGGCGCCGCGCTACCTGCCGAGCGCGCCCGCCGATCTCGGGCCGCGGAAGCTGCGATAGGCGCGGCTTACGCGCTGCTTCCCTGTGCTCCGGCGAAGGCCGGAGCACAGATAAGAGCGTTCGGCAGGTTCAGGTGGCAGTTGCCGCAAACCGCCGCGCCACGCGCATCTGCCACAGCACGATCAGCGGCACTTCGATCAGCTCGATGCCGAGCCCGATACGGTGGCCCAGCGACGGCATGCCGACAAGCCCGAGCGACAGCAGCCGGAACGCGCCGCCGATCACGACCAGGAATGCGAGCAGCCGCAGCCGCGAGCCCTTGCGCTCGATCCCAGGGATGCACGACGCGAACAGCAGCAGCATGCCGAGGAACAGCCCCGATATGTAGCGGAAATGGCTGTCGAGATCGGTCGGGACGACGGGCGGATGGCCAAGAAAGCGCGGGCCCCCGGTCACGCCGGCGATAGCGGCGGTGAGCGGCAGCAGCAGGGTGACCGCCATCACGCCCTGGAGCAGGCGCTTCTCGGCGCCGGGGCTCACTTGCCCTCGAGCTCGAGCAGTTCCTTGCGGACATGGATCGCACCCAGCGACATGCGCACTTCGATCAGGAAATAGATCAGGCCCGCCATCAGCAGCAGCATCGAGATGACGAAGGCAATCGCGACGATCGCGCCGACATGCAGCCCGAACAGCCGCGACACGAACATCAAAGCGACGACGAAGCACGTGGCGAGCGCGCTGGAGACGCACAGGAAGATCGCCTGGTTGATCACCGAGATACGCTTGTCGATGAGGCGGAGTTCCCAGACGTGGCGGTCATGCTCGGGCCCGGTCGAGCGCGGGTGGATCTCCTCGAGGCTGCGCGCGCGATCGACGATTCGCGCGAGGCGCCCGACCATCACGTTGAGGATCGCGCCGATGCCGGCGAGCAGGAAGACCGGCGCGATGGCGCTCTGGATCGTGTCGGCGACGGTCGAGAGATAGGGGCCTGGGATCATCGCGGCGACTATGGCGCGGTCGTGCGCCCGCGTGAAGCCGCTACGCAAGCGGCTCACGGCTTGGTAACCGATGCGGCCTAGGATCGCCGGGATGACCAAGCCGATGCCGCTCGACGCGTTTCCGCGCCTGACGCCCCTGCTCGCCGCCGAATGCGTCGACGGGCTGGCCGCGAGCATCGACGCCGTTGCCGCGCGCGCGGCGCCGACCCACCGCTTCCTGCGCTACGGCTGGTTCGCCGCCGCGCTTCAGGCCTATGGGGGTGCGGCGTGGACGATTACGGTCGCACGAGAAAGCGAACCGGTGGCAGCGCTGCCGATCGTGGCGAGGGGGCCGGGCTGGCTCGGGCTGGCGAGCGTTCCGGGATGCTATTGGCCGTTCCGCAGCTTCCCGGTGCGCGAAGATGCCGGAGTCGAGGTCGGCGAAGCATTGCTCGCGCGGCTTGCCGAGACAGCGAATGCGCTGCGCCTGGGCCCCATCTGCGACGGGGATCCGGGGCTCGAATTGCTCAAGGCGGCTGCCGAGGCGCGGGGCTGGGTGGTGCTGGACCGCTTCGTCGCCGACAGCTTCCTGCTCGATATGGCCGCGCTTCAGGCCGAGGGGACCTGGCCGCGCAACTCGACGCTGCGGAAGAACCGGTTTCATGAGAAGCATCTGGGTTCGCATGGCGCACTCGACTGGGCCTTCGTGTCGGGAGGCGATTGGGATTCAGACGCGTTCGATGCGCTCGCCGAGATCGAGCGGAAAAGCTGGATCGCGGCTAGAACCGATGGCTCGGACGCCAAGTTCACGCCCGAGGGGCATGGCGGCTTCTGGCGTGCTGCGACCGCCGATCCGGTGGTGGCGGAAATGATGTGGGCGGCGGTGCTGCGCGTGGACGGCAAGCCTGCTGCATTCTCGTTCGATCTCAATGCGGGATCACTGAAATATGCGATCGCCAACAGCTATGATCCGGCGTTCGCGAAGCACTCGCCGGGCAAACTGCTCTATTATCGTAACCTGGTGCGCGGGATCGCAGACGGCATTTCGACGGTCGACTGGGGCGCGGGGGACAGCGGCTACAAGCAGGTGATCGGCGCCGACCGCGGCCCGGTGATCCGCGACTGGCTGTTCGTGCGGCCCGGACTGCCGGCGCTCGCCGGGCGGATGCTGCGCGGGTTGTGGCGGCGCAGTGGGCATACCCAGCAACCTACCGTCACCCCGGCCGAAGTGCCGGAGTGACGGTGGTGGGTCAGGCGGCGAACGCCTCGGCATCGATCGCGTACAGCACATCCGCCTTGGCCATCGCAGCCGCCTTCAACCCCATCGCCTCCGGAACGATCTGCTCGACATAGAAGCGCGTCGCCGCTGCCTTCATCTTGAGGAACGTCGGATCGACTTCGCTTCGGGCGGCGATGCGGCCGCTTTCCTCCATCAGCCAGCCGCATACCGCGACCGAGAGCATCGTCAGGAATGGGTAGCTCGCGGCGAGGCGGTCGTCGGTCTCTGCCGACAGCAGGGTGCGCCCGACTTCCTCGCATGCATCGATCAGCCGGAGCAGTTCGCCATCCTCGGCGTCGCCGCGCATTTCCGAGAGCAGGCCGAACAGCGTGCCGCCATTGTCCATGCTCAGCTTCCGCCCGACCAGATCGGCGGCCTGGATGCCGTTGGTGCCTTCGTAGATCGGCGTGATGCGCGCGTCGCGGAAATGCTGGGCGGCGCCGGTCTCCTCGATATAGCCCATCCCGCCGTGGACTTGGACGCCGAGCGACGCGACTTCGTTGCCGAGATCGGTACCGTGCGCCTTGGCGAGTGGGGTGAGCAGCTCGACTCGCGCGTTGGCCGCGGCGTCGCCGGCATGGCCGCGGTCGAGCTGGCCAAAGGCGTAATAGACCAATGCGCGCGCCGCCTGAGTCTGCGCCTTCATGCGCAGCAGCATGCGGCGGACGTCGGGATGCTCGACGATTGCGGCAGGTGCGCCGGCGCGAACGCCCTGGACGCGTTCGCGGGCATAGCCGACTGCGCGCTGGGTGGCGCGCTCCGCGACCTGGACGCCCTGGAGGCCGACATTCAATCGCGCATTGTTCATCATCGTGAACATCGCGCGGATGCCGCCCATTTCGCCGCCGATCAGCTCGCCGATGCAATCGTCGTGATCGCCGAAGCTCAGCACGCAGGTCGGCGAGGCGTGGAGCCCCATCTTGTGCTCGATCGAGACGACGCGGACGTCGTTGAAGGTCCCGTCGGCCCGGACCTTGGGGACGAGGAACAGCGAAAGCCCCTTGGTGCCCGCGGGTGCGTCTGGCGTGCGCGCGAGGACGAGGTGGACGATGTTGTCGGCCATGTCGTGGTCGCCGAAGCTGATGAAGATCTTAGTGCCCTTGATCCGGTACGTGCCGTCGCCGACCGGCTCGGCCTTGGACTTGAGCGCGCCGACATCGCTGCCCGCCTGCGGCTCGGTGAGGTTCATCGTACCGGTCCACTCGCCGGTCGCGAGCTTGGGGAGATACAGCGCCTGCTGCTCGGGCGTGCCGTGATGCGCCAGCGCCTCGATCGCGCCGACGGTGAGGATTGGCGCGAGCGCAAACCCCATATTGGCGGTGCCGAGCGTCTCGAGCACGGCGATCGACAGGCTGACCGGAAGGCCCTGCCCGCCAAAGGCCTCGGGGGATCCGATCGTGCCCCAGCCGCCCTCGACATAGGCCTTGTACGCCTCGGCGTAGCCCGCGGGCATCCTGACGCCATCCTCGGTCCATTTGGGGCCCTCGGTATCGCCCAGCCGTTCGAGGGGTGCCCATTCGCCCGCGGCGAATTCTCCCGCACCTTCGAGCACCGGGTCCATCATCTCGCCCGCCTCGGGGCTGATTTCCGCGAGGCGGACGATATGCTCCAGCACGAAGCGCTGCTCGGCGGTGGCGGGGGTGAACATGATGCCTCTCTTGTCGTCCTGTTTCCTGCGCTATAGCCCCCCTCGCGTGAGCCCGACAAATCCCCGCATCTTACCCTACGGCGAGGCCGCCATCGCCGAAGCCGCCGCGCTGATTCGGAGCGGTGATTGCGTCGCGGTGCCCACTGAGACGGTGTATGGACTCGCCGCCGACGCAACCGATTCGCAGGCCGTCGCGCGGATCTACCAGGCCAAAGGGCGGCCGAGCTTCAACCCGCTGATCGTGCATGTCCCCGATCTCGAGGCGGCAGAGATCATCGCGGTGTTCGACGATGCCGCGCGGCGGCTGGCGGAGCGCTTCTGGCCGGGGCCGCTGACGCTGGTGCTGCCGGTAAGACGCGAGGCGGGGATTTCGTCGCTGGTGACCGCGGGGCTGGAGACGATCGCGATCCGCGTGCCCGATCACCGCGCGATGCAGGCGCTGCTCGATGCGAGCGGCGTGCCACTGGCGGCACCTTCGGCCAATGCCAGCGGAGGCATCTCTCCGACCCGGGCGGCGCATGTCGCGGCGAGCCTGGCGGGGCGGATCCCGCTGGTGATCGACGACGGACCGACGTCTGCGGGGATCGAGTCGACGATCGTACGTGGCCGAGAAATCCTTCGGCCTGGCCCGTTGACTTGGGCCGACCTGTTCCCCGGCGAAGGCCGGGGAACAGTCACGATGCAGCCCGAGACTGGGCCCCGGCCTTCGCCGGGGAACAAGGAGGGGATCACTGCGCCCGGTCAGCTCGACAGCCATTATGCGCCTGGCAAGCCGCTGCGCCTGCATGCGACGATCCGGCAGGACGGCGAATGGCTGATCGGCTTCGGCGCAGTGCCGGGCGACGATACGCTGTCGATTCGCGGCGACCTGGTCGAAGCCGCGGCGAACCTGTTCGATGCGCTGCACCGCGCGGATGCGTCGGAAGCGGTGGCGATCGCGGTGGCGCCGGTGCCCGAGACGGGCATTGGCGTTGCGATCAACGACCGGCTCAAGCGGGCGGCATTTCCGCGCTGAGCTCCCCTCCCTGCAAGGGAGGGGCTGGGGGTGGGTGCGAGCGAAGCGAGCCCAACGAGTTGCAGGGAGTAAAGAAAAGGCCGGGCATCGAGCCCGACCTTTTCTAACCCACCCCTGACCCCTCCCTTGCAGGGAGGGGAAAAGGTCAGGCCGCCGCCCCTTCCTTGGCCTTCGCCGCGAAGCTTTTCCGGAGCTTCCGCAGCTTGGGCGGGATCACTGCGAGGCAATACGGGTTCCGCTGGCCTTCGCCCTGCCAATATTCCTGATGATAGTCTTCCGCCGGATACCAGTCCGACAGGGGCTCGATCGTGGTGACGATCGGTGCCGGCCAATCCGCCGATGCGCGCGCGATCGCGGCTTCGGCCTCGGCCTTCTGTTCGTCCGAATGCGGAAAGAACGCCGAGCGATACTGCGTGCCGACATCGTTGCCCTGGCGATTGAGCTGGGTCGGGTCGTGCGTCGCGAGGAAGATGTCGAACAGCTCGGCGGTGCTGATCTGATCGGTCTCGTAGGTCACCCGGATCGCCTCGGCATGGCCGGTGTCGCCGCCGCAGACCTGCTTGTAGGTCGGGTTGGGCACGTTGCCGCCGATATAGCCGCTCTCGACCTTGCTGACTCCAATCACGTCGTTGAACACCGCCTCGGTGCACCAGAAGCATCCGCCGGCGAGCGTCGCGGTTTCGACTGTCATTTCATTCTCCTTGTCGCGCCCAAGATAGGTGGGGGTTGGCGCAGCGCAATCGCCCCTCTAGGCGAGGCGCGACAAAGGAGATCCGAATGCGCGACGGTACAGTGCTGGTGACGGGCGGTGCGGGCTATATCGGCAGCCACGCGGTGCTCGCGCTGCTCGACGCGGGGTGGAAGGTCGTCGTGGTCGACAACCTCGTCACCGGGTTCGACTGGGCCGTCGACAAGCGCGCCAAGCTGGTCGTCGCCAATATCGAGGACGAGGCCAGGATCCGCGCGACGATGCGCGACGAAGGCGTCATCGCGGTAATGCATTTCGCAGGATCGGTGGTGGTGCCGGAGTCGGTGAGCGACCCGCTCAGATATTACCGCAACAACACCGTTGCGAGCCGCTCGCTGATCGAGAGCGCGGTGGCGTCGGGGGTGAAGCATTTCATCTTCTCATCGACCGCGGCAACCTACGGCATCCCGGAGAAGGTGCCTGTGTCCGAGGACAGCCCCAAGGTGCCGATCAACCCCTATGGCATGTCCAAGCTGATGACCGAGTTCATGCTGCGCGACGTCGCCGCGGCGCATCCGATCAATTACGCGGCCTTGCGCTATTTCAACGTCGCCGGCGCCGATCCGCAGGGCCGCTCGGGCCAGTCGACCGCAGGGGCGACGCACCTGATCAAAATTGCTGCCGAGGCGGCGACGGGCAAGCGATCGTCGGTGTCGGTGTTTGGAACCGACTTCGCCACCGAGGACGGCACCGGGGTGCGCGATTACATCCACGTCACCGATCTCGCCGCGGCGCATGTCGACGCGCTCGACCTGCTGATTGCACGGCCGCAGGAGAGCCACACGATGAACGCGGGCTATGGCCGGGGCTTTTCGGTGCTCCAGGTGCTCGACGCGGTCGATCGGGTGACCAACCGGACGATCGAGCGGAAGCTCGAAGGCCGTCGTGCCGGCGATCCCGACGCGCTGGTGGCGGACAACAGCAAGATCCTGAGCACGCTGCCATGGCGACCCAAGCACGACGATCTCGAAGGCATCGTCAAGGACGCGCTGGCGTGGGAACGCTCGCTGGCCGAGCGCCAGGGCTGACGCCGCCGCCGATGCCTGCTATATCGGGCAGGTGAACGTCGCGCCGCGCCACCCGCTGCTTCCGCCCCCGGCATGACCGAGGACGAATGGGACGCGCTGCGCGATGCGCAGGCTGACGCCGAGATTGTAGCTGGGCGCGGGGTTCCGCATGACAAGGTTCGCGCGTGGGCAAGGAAACTCGAGACCCGGAAGAGACTCCAATGCCACGTGAATGGCTCGAGTAATCTGGAGCCCGCAGGCGCTGCGGGATCTCGACCTAATCCAGAGCTATATTAGGCAGTTCGATCCTGTTGCAGCACGCGCATAGTCAACACATTGGTAGCCGCTGGAGATAGCCTCGAAGCTTTTCCCAACCGCGGTCGTCCCGGCTCGCATAAACGGCGTGAGCTGCCGTCTGTGCCGCCCTATGTAATTCGATATCCTGTCGCCGGAGAGGATGTCATGATCCTGACGGTAAAACACGGCGCGCGCCGGCCGGACTAGTCGGCGGTTGGTTTCGCGCGAAGATACGCAACTCCAGCCCCCACCACAGCAGCGCCCAGCAGCTGCCGAACGCCCAGCCGGCTAGGACGTCGCTGGGCCAGTGGACGCCGAGATAGATGCGGCTCACCCCGATCAGCCCGACCAGCAGCATCGCCACCGCCAGCACGAAGCCGCGCATCCGCCAGTCGCGCACCACGGGGAAGAGCAGCGTCGCCAGCGTGAGGTAGACGATCGCGCTGTTGGCGGCGTGGCCGCTGGGGAAGCTGTGCGAGGCCTCGTCCATCAGTTGCTGGACGATGTCGGGGCGGGCGCGGGCGATCAGCACCTTGATCACCGTTACCGCGAGCCCGCCGAGCGCCGTCGCGCCGATAACGAGCAGCGCCTGGCGGAAGCGGCCGCGCAGCGCGAGGAAGCTGGCAGTGACGATGACGACGAGAGTCAGCACCGTCGAACTGCCGAGCGCAGTGATGTCGCGCACCGCGGAAGGCAGCCAGTGTGGGCCGATCGGCAGTTCGGGATGGCCGGGGACGCGCAGCGCGAGGATGATCGCACGGTCGAACTCGGCGGCCTCGCCCTCCCGGATCTCATGGCCGAACCAGACCAGGCCGAGCAGAATCGCCATCGCGGCGAGGACGACGATTGGCCAGGGGATGCGGCGCGAGGCGCGGCTCTCGTCGCGGAGCGCGACGATCGTGTCGGGGGACGGACGTTCCATCCATCCCCCAATGGCCCAATCGCGTTAGAGTTGCACGCGCAGCGTCGCGCGGAAATCGCGGCCCGCGAGTGGGGCATAGTCCTTGAGCACGCTGGTGTGCCGGCGTGCCTCGACGTCGAAGATGTTGTTCGCCGAAAGCAACAGGCTCGTGTTCGAGCCCGCGCCGAACGGCTTCCAGGCGATCGACGCGTTGACCAAAGTGAAGCCGCTGGTCGGCGTCTCGAAATCGGTGACGCGATCCTGCTTGAAGCTGTGCTCGACTTCGGCGCGAGCGGTGATCGCATCCGACTGCGCTTCGAGCCCGCCCATCAGGCGGAGCGGCGGGATGCGCGGGACCGGGCCCTCGTCGACCAGCTCGGCATGGACGTAGTCGGCAAGCGCGTCGGCGTTGATCGCGAAGCCGCCCAGTTGCGCCAGGCGCGCCGAGCCCTGGACCTCGAAGCCGTAATAGCGGGCATCGGCCTGGTTGTACTGGAATACCGGCAAATCGTCTTCGATCGCGCCGGTGGGGGCATCGTAGATATAGTCGGTGAACCAGCTGTAATGCGCCGCGGCCGACAGGCTCCAGCCATCGCCCGAGCCCTTGAGCGTGCCTTCGATCCCCCAGGCCTTTTCGGTCGTGAAATCGGGGTTGCCGACTTCGAACGCCTGGGTGCCCGCGTGCGGGCCGTTGGCGAACAGTTCCTCCTGCGTCGGCGCGCGCTCGCTGCGTGAGACGTTGACGCCGAAGCGCAGATGCTCGGCAAGCGCATAGCTCGCGCCGAGCGAGGCCGAGACGCTGTCGAAGCTGCGGTCGTATTGCGGATTGCCGATATCGGCGTCGGCCTGCGCATGCAGGTCGTTATGCTCGTAGCGCAACGCCGCCTCGGCCTTGAGCGCCCCGAAGTCGAGCGACTGGAGCGTGAACAGGCCGTATTGGTTGCTCTCGGTGCGCGGTAGGAATTTCTCCTCGCCGACGATGCGGGTGTTGCGCGTCGAGAACTGCCCGCCGGTGACGCCTTCCCATTGTCCGTGCGTTTCCTGGACCAGCTCGAGCCGGCCCTCGAGTCCCTGGCTGTAGAAGGTGGTGCCGACTTCGCCGGTGTCCTCGATCTCGCTGTGGCGATAATCTGCCGCGGCAAGGCGCATGCGTATCTGATGGATGCCGACGATTTCCGTGAGGATGTCGCCGTGGACGTCGAAGCGCGTCTGCTTGGCGTGGAGGCGGACCGCCTCGGCCTCGATCGACGGATCGAGCGAATAGCGGATCGGAACCCCATAGAGGCTGTCATAGCGCGACACCGAGAAGCCTAGGCTGCCGCGATCGTCGACGATCGCCGCGCCACCGGCAATGTCCCAGGTGCGCGCCGCGGTGTTGGGCACTTCGCCCTTGAGGTCGGCGAGTTCCTGGATCTCGGGCTCGGCGCTGGCTGCGGCCTGGGCGCGCAACGCGGGCGTGAGGACATAGCCGCCGCTGCGCAGGTCGCCGGTCTTGGTGTAGCTGCCATCGGCATGGACGACGAGCTTGCCCGCGACGGGCACGTCGACCGCGCCCGAGACCGAGCGCTCGTCGGCTGCGCTGCCATAGCTGGCGATGCCGTCGGCATGGAGCGGGCTCTCGGGCAAGTGGCGCGGGATGCGGCTGTCGATCACGTTGACTACGCCGCCGATCGACGACGGGCTGAACAGCAGTGCAGATGGGCCCCGCAGCACTTCGATGCGATCGGCAGTGAGCGGGTTGATGATCGCCGCGTGATCGGCCGAGGTGTTCGACACGTCGATGCTGCCGACGCCGTCGATCAGCAGCCGCGCGCGATCGCCGGTGAAGCCGCGCAGCACCGGACGCGAGGCATTGGGACCGAACGAAGTCGCTGATACGCCAGGCTGCCGCGCAAGCGTCTCGCCGATCGTCGGACGCAGCTCGCGAGTCAGTTCCTCGGAGGCGAGGATCGCGGTGCCGCCGAGTACGTCGGCCGTGGCGCGGGCGCGCGTGCCGGTAACGACGATTTCCTGGTTGGGCTGGTCGTGATCCTGCGCGACTGGCGCGGGCGCGGCGGGATTGGGGGCAGTGTCGTTGGCGTATGCCGGGAAGGCGATCAACGTGGCGGATGCGAGCAACAGGGTACGCAGCATGGGATATCCCGAACTAAGGAACGTGCTGCGCTGCGGTAACGGAGATGATATAAGGTATCAAGATATTTTGTTGCTGGTTTGGAAGGCAGCGAAATCAGCACCTCCCCCGCTCGCCCGAGCGGGGGAGGTGGCATCAAATCAGAAGCGGTAGTTGAGCCAGCTGCCGAAATAATGCGAGTCGGAGAAGCCAGCCGTCTGGAGTACCTCACCGGCGGCGAAATATTCCCAGCGTCCGGTCAGCGAGAGCCGCGGCGTGATCTTCCAGCTCGCCTGGAGGTGCACCGTGTCGGCGGTATGGTGGCCGTCGAGCAGTTGCGTGCCGGCATAGGCAGTGCCCGCGCCGCGGTAGATCGCGTCGTTCTCGTTCGGGCGCCAGCTGCGCTGATACTCGATGGTGACGTCGAGGGTCTTGATCGGCGAAACCGTGAAGTTGGGCGAGGCCTGGAACAGGTTGGTCGTGAGCAGCGCAGCCTGATAGCTGTAGGCGACGCTGCCCGCAGTGACCGGCCGGGCGTTGTGGATGGTGCCGGTGCCGTAGCTGCCGCCGCCACTGCCGTAATCGAAGTGCACGCCGATCTTGGGCATCCAGCCCTTCTTGTCGAGGACATAGGTCTGCGCGATGAAGGCGCCCCACGCGTCGATCGGGCGTCCGTTGAAGTCGCCGCCCTGGTGCACGACCGTCCAGTCGAGCGTCAGGGCGTCGTAACTGCCCCACAGGCGCGCACCGTAATAATTGCGGATTTCGCGCGCAGTGACGCTGCCCCAGCGCTGCTTGTCGTTGCGCTCGCGCCAGACGAAGGGATCGAGGAAGAGCTTGTGGGTCTTGTCGTCAGCCAGCACGACGCCGGCAGTGACGCCCGAAAAGCGCGTCGCGGGATCGGAGATGTCGTCGCTCAGCCCTTCTGTGCCGATCTTGACGTGCTCGAAGTCGAACAGGTCGACGCGCACATTGGCGAGCTGGGCCCAGCCGCGCACGCCCTGCTCGACGGTGCGGACCGAGAGATTGTCCTTCTGCTGGACGAGGTGCGACGAGCCGTCGGTGAATTCCTGGCGGCCATAGCGCACGCCGAGCGTCACCGGGCCGACCGTCTCCCCGGCCTCGACAAAGGCCTGCTGGGTGATCAGGTCGTTGCGGAACTTGGCGGTCGGGGTGCCGTAATTGTGGCCAGCGAGGCCGCCATGGACGAGCTCGCCATAGAAGCGCAGCGGGCCGACATGCAGATCGGCGCCGCCGACCAGGCGGATCTTGTCCTCGCGGCGATATTCCGAATCGACCATGCCGGGATTCGAATAATAGTCCGAGCGCAGGCGGATTTCGCCCGACAGCGTCAGATAGATGTCGCCGCTATCGTCGATCGGCAGGTACTTCAGCCGGTCGAGGAAATCGTCGCGCTTCTTGGGATCGCGCATGATCCGCCAGTCCTCGGCCCAGCGCGACATGTTGTAGCCGCCGAGCTTGACGCCGTGACCATCGGCCTGTCGCGGATAGGTGCGCGAGGCGGGGTTGGCGGGCGCGCGCTCCTGTGCAGCTTCGCTGGGCGGGACGCCGGGACGCGGCGGCGGCAGGTCCTGCTTGGCGCGCGGATCGCTCGGACCGGTATAGGCCGCGACGACGCGGAGTTCGTCGTTCAGCGGCGCGAGACCGGTCGAAACCGGTGTCAGCGTCTGGGCGGCGGCGGGAACGGCAGTAAGCGCCAGCAGCGAGGTGCCGAGGGCGAGACGAATGTCGGGACGGAACATTGTTCTTCCAGTTTGAGGACAACAGGCACGGTGCGCGCCGAGAACGGCGCGTCCGGTCCTGCGGGTTGGGGTTGAGGAGCGCTCCGTCCCTGGTCGGGGCGCGGTGGTACGGTGGTTAGAAGCTCGCCCACTCGGCCTGGGCCGGGCTGGACGCGGCGCGCGTGCGCTGCGGTGCCGGTGCCGGTGCCGGTGCCGTGGCGGGCGCGGCGCGCTTGGCTGGCGCGGTGCCGACGTTGAAGCGAGCCGACTGGTGCGTGAGCGCCGTGACCTCGCTCGCGAGGTTGCGCGCGGCTGCCGAGGTCTGCTCGACCATCGCGGCGTTCTGCTGGGTCGACTGGTCCATCACGTTCACCGCGGTGGCGATCTCGCCGATCGTCGCCGACTGGGCACGATTGTCGTTGGCCATCGTCTCGACGAACTGGTGAACCTGCTCGACGCTGCCGGTGATTTCGGCAAGCGCGGCGTCGACCTTCTGCACCGCGCTCACTGCGGTGCGGATCTCGGTCTGGGTGGTCGAAAGCTGCTCGCGTGCGCGCTTGGCCTCTTCCTCGGCACGCATTGCAAGCGCCGAGACCAGGTCGGCGACCACCGCGAAGCCACGGCCGGCCTCACCGGCGCGGCCGGCCTCGACCGCGGCGTTCATCGCGAGCACGCGCGTCTGGAAGGCGATCTTGTCGAGACCCTCGATGACGTCGTCGATGCCCTGCGCGCTGCCCGAAACGCGGTCCATCGCGGCGGTGGCTTCCTCGGCGGTGGCGCGGCCGGTGCCGACGATGCCGATCGCCTGCTGCGCGTGGCCGACGGTCTGGTCGGCCATCTCGGTGCCCGACTTCAACCGGGCGTTCATCTGCGACAGCGCGGCCGAGGTTTCCTCGAGGCTCGCGGCGTTGCTCTCGGTGCGGCGGGCAAGGTCGTCCGAAGCCGCGGCGATCTCGCTCGATCCGCTCTCGATGCTGTGCGAGGCGTTCGCCAGCGCCGCGATCAGCTCGCGCAGGTTGCCGAGCGCGGTGTTGAAGTTGCCGCGCAGCGATTCGTAGGTGGCGGGCACCGCATTGGTGATCGTGCCGGTCAGGTCGCCCTGCGACAACGCCTCGAGCCGCTCGCTGAGCAAGCTGACGATCGCGGCCTGGTCGGCATCGGACTGCGCCTTGGCGGCCTCGGCAGCATCCTTCGCGATCGCATTGTCGCGGAAGATCTGGAGCGCGCCGGCCATCTGGCCGATCTCGTCGCGGCGCTCGGCACCGGGGATTTCGGCGCGCGTATCGCCCTCGGCAAGGCTGCGCATCCGGGTGGTGATCCGGCCCAGCGGCGCAGTGATCGAGCGGCTGATCACCAGGATCAGCGCGGCGAGCCCGAGCAGCACGAACAGCACGACCGCGCCCAGACGCATCGCCGCGTCGTTGACCGCCGCCTGGATCTCCGAATTGTACACCCCGGTCGCGATCACCCAGCGCCACGGCTTGAAGCCGCGAACATAGGAAACCTTCGGCTTTGCGCCCGAACCGTCGGGCAGCTTGAAATTATACGATACGAAGCCGGCGCCGTCGGTGGTCGCGCGCTGGATCATCTCGCGATAATGGAGCTTGCCATCGGCGTCGGTATCGTCGGCGACGTTCTTGCCCACCTTCTCCGGCTTGACCGGATGCATGATCATGTTGTGGTCGTTGTCGAGGATGAAGAAGTAATCGTCCTTGCCGAAGCGCATCGAGCGGATCGCCTCCTTGGCGGCGTCCTGGGCCTGCTCGCGAGTCATCCGGCCGGCCTTTTCCTCGGCCTCGAAGCGTTCGAACTGGCTGTAGGCAACGTCGAGCGTCTGCTTGGTGCGGTCGTTGAAGCTCTGGTTGAGCGCGCTATCGAGCCGACTGACCGACAGGCCGAGCACAAGCAGCAGCCCGAGCAGCGACGCCGCGCCGATCGTCAGAATGCGCTTACCAATATTCATTCGCGCGAGCAGCGCCATCTTCAATCTCCAGACCCTTTGCCTGAAGATTATAGAGGGTTCGGCGCGCGACCCTCGGGCGCTAGGGGAATTCCCTTAGGGAAAGCCCGGTAGGGTTGGCGCACCCGGCAGCTAGGCGGCGCGGCCCATCTCCTCCAAATAGAGGCTCTCCAGTTCGACCGCGGTGATGTCCGCCGCGTCGATCATCCGCCGCAGCCGGCCCTCGCGCATCAGCCCGATCCGCGTGCCGACTTCGCGGGCACGGAACAGGTCGTGCGTCACCATCAGCACCGCCGCGCCGGCATTGCGCTGGCGCACGACCAGCGCGTGGAATTCGGCCGAGGCCTGCGGATCGAGGCCCGAAGTCGGCTCGTCGAGCAGCAGCGCGCGTGCCTGCTTGGCGATCGCGAGCGCGATCCCGACCTTCTGGCGCATCCCCTTCGAATAGCCCGATGCGCGGCGGTCCATCGCCGCCTCGGCGAGCCCCGCCTGGGCCAGGCACTGGCGCAGATGCCCAGGCGAGCGATCCTCGATCCCCGACAGCGCGGCGAAATAAGCGAGGTTCTCGAGCCCGCTCAGCTCGCCGAACAATGCGATCTGCTCGGGCACGTACAGCAGTTTGCGCTTGGTGCCGGTGCGATCTCTGCGGACGTCGACGCCGTCGACGCGCGCCTCCCCTGAACTCGGTTCGAGGAAGCCGAGGAACAGGTTGATCGTCGTCGTCTTGCCCGCGCCATTGGCGCCGAGCAGGCAGACGATCTCGCCGGGCGCGACGCGCAGTTCGAGCGCATCGAGCGCGCGATAGGTTCCGAAATCCTTGGTGAGGGCAACGGCTTCGAGCATGATATTTCCTCAGAGCAGCTTGGCGGCGCCGCCGCGAAGGCGAAGCGCGGCGAGCGTGAGCAGCAGGGTGGTGAGCAGGAGCAGCGCGATCAGGTCTGCCGCCAGGGGCGCCGCACGGGACGGCTCGGCAAAGGCGAAGCGCGGCAGCCCGCCGTCATAGTCGGCGAGGGTCATCAGACGACCGCTGTCCATCCAGTCGAAGGCGAGCCGCCGCGCCGCGCCGGCGAATTGACGTGCCTGATCCTGGAAGGCGATGGCTCGCGTAGCGTCGGTGCCGGCGATCCGGTCGAGCGCGTCCTGCGCGATCACCGCCGGAGACAGGAAACGCAGCCCCTCCGCCAGCCCGCGATGCGCATCCCGTTGGCCGGCATGGGCGCGGTGGATCGGGCCGAGCCGCGCGTCTCGCTGGGCGATCTCGCCGCGGCTGTGCCAGAGCGATGCGGGGTAGAGGTTGCGCGGCTCGCCCGTCGCGGCGACGCGCGCGGCGGCGGCGTTGGCGGCGCGGACTTCGAGCCCGGCGGTGCGGATCGCGTTGGTGTACGCCATGTCCGATGGCGGCGGTGCCGATAGGTCCGCCGCCGCGGCGATCGCGCCGGGAAGCAGCACGACGATCGCGAGCCATGCCGTGCCGCTCGCCAGCGCCGCAGTGGTCGAGGCGCGGACGACCAGGTTGATCAGGCTGGTGAGCGCGATCCAGAACGCCCCGTACGCCAGCACCACTGCGGCGAAGCGCGCCAGGTCGCCGGCATCGCGCGCGCCGGTCAGCAGAAGCGCGGCGACTGCGATCAGCACGGCTCCCACCAGCAGCGAGCCGCCGCGGACGACCGCGCGCGCAAGAATCAGCTGCCCCGGCGTTACCGGCTGGGCGAGCTGGAACCGCGCGCTGCCATTCTCGACGTCGCGCGACCAGAAGTCGTATGTCGCGGCGATCAGCAGCAGCGGCAGGAGCACGACGATCACGAAGGCGAGGTCGAACCGCCCCGCGGCAAGCACCGACGGGCTCTCCAGCCCCGCCATATGCGCGTCGAAGATCGTGTACGGATCGAGGAACGGCGCGATGCTGGCGGCGGCCGGATACCCCTCGGCCTGTCCCGCCGAGACCGCGGCGAGCGGCGCGCCCGGCAGACCGGCGCGGAACGGCAGCGCGGTTGCGTAGATCAGCCCGAAATTGGGCTGTTCGCCTTTGGCCAGCGTCGCTGCGAAACTCTCGCGCCGCTTGGCCGTGATCTCGGCGGCCTCGGCGACCGCCTGGTGCACCGCGCTCTCGCGCGACTCCGCCCAACGCGCACCGGTGAAGGCGGCATAGCAGGCGAGCAAAGCGAACAGCACCAACGCGATGCGCAGCACCGGATCGCGCCAGGCGCGGATCCCTTCGAGTTGGGCGATGGTCATGCGCTGGCCTTTCCAAGGCGGCGCGCGGCCGCGAAAGCGAGCAAGGTGGCAAAGCCCGACCAGAGCGCGAGGATCGCCAGGTCGATCCAGTGCCGGTCGAGCGCCTCGTGCATCTGCGGTGCGGCCGGGGCGAACTTGGCGTCGCGCGTGATCGCGGCGACATCGGCAAGGTACAGGCCTTCGCTGCCGTCCTTCGGGCGGTGGATGATCGCGCGGTTGAGCGTCTGGACCAGCGCGTAGCGGAAGCCGTCGGCCTGTTCGAGGAAGCGGCGATGCGCGTGCTGGTCGCTCTGCGCCAGCGCCGCCGACCAGGGCCGGATCGCCTGGAAGGGCGAGAGCAACGCAAAGCCGCGCTGGATCGCGGCTTGGCTTTCGTATCCGTCATAGAGCGCGGCGAATTCGCGGCGATAGATCTGGGTCGACAAAGCCTCGCCGTGGAACAGCGACACGCCGTTGAAATCGACCGGCAGGTCCTCGATCCGCGTCACGCCATAGCGCTTCATCGTGTCCTGACGCAGCCGTTCGAGCCGGGCGTCGCGTGGATCGTGCCCGCTCGGGCCTTCGAGCACGGCCTTGGTTACCGCGGCCTCGAACGCCGGTCCCGACAGCGTCGGCGCGAGCGCCTCGGCCGCCGAGGGCGCGATCCGCGGCACGAACAGCGTCGCCATCGCCCAGAAGCCGAGCAGCACGACGAGCGCGGTCCGCGCCGACGCGAACGCCGCCGAGGCGGCGAGCGTCAGCGCGGCGAAGGCGAAGAGATACAGGCCGTAGCCGAGCAGCATCCACAGCAAGGCAACGAAATCCGCCGCAGCGCCCCCGGCGAGCCACAGCGACGCCGACCCGGCGACGCCCGCCACCAGCGGGAGCAGCGCGACGGTGGCGCCGAGCCCCGCCAGCCGCCCCGCCATCAGTGCGGTGGGCGCAACGCCCGCGGCAAGCTCCTGGCGCAGCAGTCCGCGCGCGCGCTCGCCCGAAAAGGCGGCGAAGCCCGACAGGATGACGAGCAGGGGCGCGAGCATTTGGAGCATCGTCGCCGGGCTCAGCCCGCTGAAGCGATCGAGCGCGGTGCCGCCGTCGATCGCCCGGCTGCGCGCCGGATTGTTGGCGTGCGCCTCGAGCTTGAGCGACGTACCGAGCTGGGGCAGCAGCCCCGGGTCGATCGTCGCCAGCGGCGATACCGGCTTGAACAGATAGCGCCCGAAATGCGCGGCGCCGTGCGGGTGGGCGGGCCCCTGCGCCGCCCAGACGCGCGCCTCCTCGGCCTGGGCGAGGCGACGTTCGCCTTCGCGCGCGCCGTGGAGCGCGGCGGCGGCGATCGCCGCGGCGGCGAGCGCGAGCAGCAATGCCGCCCCCAGCACCGCGAGCCGGCGGTCGCGCACCAGCAGCCGCCATTGCTGCCCCGCAATGACGGGCAGGAGCCCGGCCATCAGTAGTTCGCCCGCAGCGTCAGCAGGAAATTCCGCGGCTCGCCGTAGAAATTGTACGTGTTGATCGATCCGACGCGCTGGAAATAGACCTTGTCGAACACGTTGTTCGCGCTGACGAACGCCCAGACATTGGGGCTGAACCGCCAGCCGAGCAGCGCACCGGCCACCGCGAACGGCGCCTGCTCGCGGACGCCGGGCACGCCGCCGGCCACCACGCTGCTCTGTCCGTTGACGCTGACCGCCGCAAACGCGCCGCCGAGCACCGCCGGTTCGTAGCGCGCATAGAATTTATACTGGTGGCGCGGCGTGTTGAGGTCGAAGACCGCGCCGGTCTGCGCCGCAGTGCCGACCTCGAACTGCGTTTTCACATTGGTGTAGCTCGCGACCAGGTCTAGCCCGGCGATGGGATTGCCGGTGACTTCCAACTCCAAACCTTCGACCTTGACCACGCCGGCCTGGACGAAGAAGCCGGGATTGGCGGTGTCCTGGAGCGCGCGGTTCTCGTCCTTGCTGCGGAACACCGCGGCGCTGGCGTTGAGCTTGCCCCCCAGGAAGCGGCCCTTGAGCCCGGCCTCATATTGGTTGCCCACGCGCGGATCGAGCACCGTGCCGTCGGCGCGTAGCGCTGTCTGGGGATTGAAGATATCCGAATAGCTGCCGTAGAGCGTGACGTTCTCGGCCAGATGCAGCACCGCGCCGATGCTCGGGGTGAATTGCCCGCGCGCGCGGGCGCCATCGACGAAATCGGTGACCGGCGAGGGCGCGATCCCCCGCGTCTTATTAGTATAGTCGCTGATCCGCCCCCCCGCGACGACGGTGAGTCCATCGAAGGGTCGCAGCCGAAGCTGGGCGTGGAAGCCGCTCTGCTGCAGGTCGGTCTCGCTGCCCGAGGTGTAGATCGCCGGCGCGAGCGGGATCGCATCGGGGTTGAGGATCGAATAGCGGCCGACCGAAGTCTGGCTGCGCGCGAGGAACGAGGTCGTCCGGTTGTCCCAGCTATAGCCGACCGCCAGCTCGTGCTCGCGCCCGAACAGCGTGAAGGGCCCAGTGGCGTAGGTATCGACTGCGGTCTTGCCGTTCACGCCGCGGCTGCGACGGTTCACGTAATGGGCGGTCAGCGTGTCGGGATCGACCCCGGTGCCGGGCTGGATGAACGCGTCTTCCCAGGCGCGCGGGATATCGCGATGGAGCGCGCGCACGACCACCGACCAGTCGCCGATCTGCTGCTTCACCTCGCCCGCATATTCGGTCGTGGTCTCGGTGAAGCGATTGCTGCTGGGCAGATGCTGGAAATCGCGCGGAAGATCGAGGAACTGGTCGGTCAGCGGATGCCGCGTCCCATTGGCGTGCAGGCCATAGGCCGGCTGGCCGTTCATCGGCGTATTGGCCTTGGTGTCCTGATAGCTGAGCGACGCCCCGATCGTCGTCGTCGAGGTCAGATCGAAGTCGAGCGCGCTATAGGCCGTGAGCTTGCGCGTGTGCGACTTGGCCTGGAAGAAATCACGGTCGTGCAGCGCGCCAACCGCGCGCAGCCGCAGCCGCCCGGCCGCATCGACCGGCCCGCCGATGTCGAATTCGCCGCGATAGTTGTTCCACGACCCCGCCGAGAACGCCGTGGAGGCCGCGAACCGGTCTTGTCCGCGCTTGCGGATCAGGTTGATCGTGCCGCCGGGCGAACCAGACCCGCGGAACAGACCCGTCGGCCCACGCTGCACTTCGAGCCGTTCGTAGATCACCAGGTCGAACTCGGGCACGCCCGACGAGAAGGTCGAGGGCACACCGTCATAGGCGTAATCGAGCACGAAGCCGCGCGCGCGGTAATCGGGATTGGTGCCGTCGAACGGCATCACCGTGACGCCGGTCACCTGCTGGAGCGCCTCGCCGATGGTGAAGAGGTTGCGGTCCTCGATCTGCGCGCGCGTGACCACGCTGATCGACTGCGGGACTTCGATCAGCGCCGCCGGGGTCTTGCCGGCGACCGCGGCCTTTTCTGGCGCATAGCTGTCATCCTCGCGGATGCCGGTAACGACGATGTCGGAGCGGTGCGCGGCGTCGCTGTCGGCGGTCTGTGCGAGCGCGGGCATGGCAAGCAGGGGCAGGCCGAGCATCAGCCCGGTTCGCACGGATAGGTTCTTCAAAACGACCCCCATATAGATTCGCGTGACAATATATCATCGCGCATATGGTCGGTTTGCGGGATGCGCAAGCCTCATTGCCGGCCGCAACGAAATCCCTTTAAATCAAGGCATATTTAACCGAGAAAACTACTCCGCCTCGAAAGCCCTGCTGATGAATCGATGCAGAAAGCTTTTGTGTGCATCGCGCTGCAGCGGCTGTGCAGGCACCGGCATCGAGAAATGCCTGGCGGCGCGAGGAATTGCGAATTGCGATCCAGCTCGATGCGATTAGGGCTAGCGAGCGCGACGCCTCCGCGGGGGTGCCGCTTCGGCAGGCTCGGCGCGGATCATCCAGCTATGGTTCTCGACGATCGTCGCGGGCACCGGCCTCCCCCGCGCATCGCGCGACGGCCGGAAGCGGAAGCGCGCCTCGATCAACCGGCACGTCGTCGCATCCAGCTCAGCGCTGCCGCTCGATCGCGTGATTTCGCAGTCGCGCACTCGACCATCGGTCCACACCAGATATCGCACCCCTACGGTGCCGCCGATCCCGGCCTCCGCCGCGCCGTCCGGATAGTCCGAATCCTTCAGCCCTCCCCGCACCCAGCGCGGCGGTGTCTCCGCCCCGCCATCGCCGCTGCCGTCCCCCTCGCCACCGCTACCGCGCCCGTCGCCCTCGCCGCCGGCACCCGTTCCGGGCCCAAGTACGTCTGCACTCCCCGCGGATGGATCGCTGCCCGTCCCCGCGACCGGCGCCGCGATCACCGGGTTCGGAACCGGCAGGGGAATGACCGGGATCGGCGCGACCATTTCGGTGGGCTCGGAGCGGATATTGGGCGGCGAGGCTGCGCCTTCGGGCCGGCTGCTAGGCACTCGATGCTCCTGGAGCTTTTCGCGCGGCGGCGGGGGCGGCTCGGGCCCGACGTCGAAGGTCGTGAGCGCTTCATCGGGGGGAGCGCCCCGGCTGAGGGCAAGGCCCAGCACCAGCGCATAGCCGAGCGCCGCGGTCAGCCCCGCCGCAACGGCGGCCCCCCTGGCCCGCTGCCCTCGCGTCGATCCTCCATAGTCCATTGCCGCAACCGCCATTTGCCGAACCCGGCATAGCAACGTGCGGCGCAGCGTCAGGGATGCACGCGCCTTAGCCGAAGTCCACCGACTCGAAACGGACCGGCGCGCCGATCGCCGCCTCGGCAAGCTGCCCGTCCCACATCACCCGATTGCCGCGGATGATTGTCCCCAGCGGCTTGCCTGTCAGCGTCATGCCCGTAAACGGCGACCAACCGCAGCGCGAGGCGAGCCATTCGTCCTTGATCGTCCAACGCGCCTTGAGATCGACCACCGTAAAGTCGGCATCATACCCCACGGCTACGCGGCCCTTGCCGGCGATCCCGAAGATCCGATGCGGCCCCGCGCTGGTCAGGTCGATCAGCCGCTGGAGCGTCAGCCGCCCCTCGGCGACATGGTTGAGCATCAGCGGCAGCAGCGTCTGCACGCCGGGCATGCCGCTCGGGCTCGCCGGATACTCTCTGGCCTTTTCTTCGCGGGTGTGCGGCGCATGATCCGATCCCAGCACGTCGGGTACGCCCTGGCGCAGCCATTCCCACAGCCCGTCGCGGTGCGCGCCCGACCGGATCGGCGGGTTCATCTGCGCATAGGTGCCCAGCCGCGGATAGGCGTCCTCGCCCGCCAGCGTCAGGTGCTGGGGCGTGACTTCGCACGTCGCGATGTCCTTGTGCTGTCCGAGCAATTCGAGTTCGGCCGGCGTGGTGACGTGGAGCACATGGATCCGCCGCTTGGCCTCTCGCGCCAATCGCAGGATGCGCCGCGTCGCCAGGATCGCGCTCTCATCGTCGCGCCACACCGGATGCGACGACGGATCGCCCGCCACGCGCGCGTCCGCCCGCGCGTTCATCCGGTCCTCGTCCTCGGCATGGATCGCCACCCGGCGATGCCCCGAAGCGAGCACCCGCGCCAGATTGGCATCGTCCGAGACCAGCAGGTCGCCGGTCGACGCGCCCATGAAGATCTTGACCCCCGCCGTCCCCGGCAGCCGCTCGAGCTCGGCGAGGGCCGCGGCATTGTGATTTGTCGCGCCGACATAGAAAGCGTGGTCGCACCACATCCGCCCCTTGGCGCGCGCCAGCTTGTCTTCGATCGCCTCGGCGCTGTCGGTATTGGGCTTGGTGTTGGGCATCTCGAATACGGCAGTCACGCCGCCGAGCACCGCCGCGCGGCTGCCGCTCTCGAGATCTTCCTTGGCCTCGAGCCCAGGCTCGCGGAAATGGACCTGGCTGTCGATCACCCCAGGCAGCACGTCGAGTCCGGTGCAGTCCACCGTCTCGCCGGCATCGCCCACGGTGCCGATCGCCACGATCCGCCCGTCGCGCACTCCGACATCCACTTGCGCCGGGCCGCCGGGCAAATGCACACGGCCACCGGTAAGCTTGAGATCGACGGTCATCACTGCCTCTTTCGTCTTGCCTGCCCGCCCCCTACCTGTTCGCCATGGCCGACACCACCCCCGCAACCCGCCTCCCCGAGCGCGCGCTCCTCCGCATCGCCGGTGAGGATGTCCGCGGCTTCCTCCAGGGTCTGGTCACCCACGACATGGCAGCGGTCACGCCCGATACGCCGCGCTGGGCCGCCTTGCTCACCCCACAGGGAAAGGTCCTGTTCGATTTCGTCCTCTGGGCAGACGGCGACGCGATCCTGGTCGATTGCGAGGTCGAGCAGCGCGAGGCCCTTGCCCGCCGCCTCGCGATTTATCGCCTCCGCCGCCCGATCGCGATTGAGCCGGTCGATGGCGCCGTTCACTGGTGTCCCACCGGCGACCGGGGCGTTCCTGATCCGCGCCTCGCCGCGCTCGGTCGCCGCTGGCTCGGCCCGGCCGAGGGCGAATCGGCGATGGGCTGGCTACACCACCGCCTCAATCTCGGCGTCACCGAAGGCGCTGCCGAGCTGGGCCAGGACAAGACCCTCTGGCTAGAGGCTAACGCCGCCGAGCTGAACGGTGTCAGCTTCAGCAAGGGGTGTTATGTCGGCCAGGAAAACACCGCGCGCATGCACTATCGCGCCAAGGTCAACCGCCGCCTGGTCGTCGCGCCGCTGAAGGAGCCAGGCGACCGCACCCGCGCAACCTATCCCGAACTCGGCCTGATGGTCGAACTCCGCCGCGTCGAAGCGCTCGGGGACGCGGCCATCACCGACTGGCTCTCCGCCGCGCTCGACGCGGCCCCGCCCGCCTGATCCGCGAAGCACTTGCGGTTCGCCTGCGACAGCCAGCGGACGATCATCGCCTGCGCCTGCGGCGAATATGCGAGGTCGTGTCCTGCCCCGGGCACCAACATCAGCCTCGCGTTTCGCGCGGTTCTCGCGAGCATGATGCTTTGCCGCGCGGGATTAGCCGGTCGCGGTGCCGCGGAGAGGAGAGTCGGGGATCGTTGCCCGAGCGATCTTGGTACGATTGTCGAAACTATCGCGCAGCAGCATCCGCACGGGCGGGCAAGGGTAGGGTGGCGCCACGACATCGGGCATGCTCGTGAACCCCGATACCAGCACCAATCCGGCAACTGACGCGCCTGCCGCGATTTCGGTCGCCACACCCGATCCAAGCGGATTGCCGATTAAGACGACGCAGCGCGAAACGACTCCGCGACCCTCCAACCACGCCAGCGCTGCGCGCCCGTCACGATACGGGCCCTGCTCGCTGGGGCCACCCGGATTTCCCGCATATCCGCGATACTCGACCAGCAGTACGCCATAACCGGCCTGGGTGATCGCCCGCGTCGCGGCCTCGGCGCCAGTTAGGCTGTCCCCATTTCCGTGGAAGGACAGGATGGTGGGTCGCGCACCCGAACCGGCCCGCCAGGCAGCCGCGAGGCGAAGGCCATCTTCGGTGTCGAGTTGCACCGCCGAAAAACCCGCCAGCGGTGCCGCGCTCGCATCGCACGGCGCCGGGAACAGCAGCGAACGCTGCAGGAGGAACAGCGCCAGCAACATCGATAGATAGAGTGTCGCCAAGGCGGCGGCGAGATACAAGCTAATCCGGCCGGCCGTCATCGCCAGCTTCCACAGAACACCGCGGACAGTCCACAAAGGAAAAGGGAGGCCGGTTTCCCGACCTCCCCTTGTTCGTTGCGGTTCCGAAAAACCTGCGTGGCTTACTGACCCGAACCCGGGCCGTACATGATCTCCACGCGACGGTTCTGGAGCTCGCGGACGCCATCGGCGGTCTCGACGCGCGGGCGGCTTTCGCCGAACGCTTCGGTCGAGATGACACCGTCCGAGATGCCCTTGCCTGTGAGATAGCTCTTCACCGAGTCAGCGCGACGCTGCGACAGGCCAACGTTGTAGCTCGCCGAGCCCGACTTATCGGCGTGGCCGGCAAGCATGACCTGCGCGTTGCCGCAGTTGGTGTAGTTGTTGACGGCGTTGTCGAGGATGCTCGCAGCCTCCGGCGTGATGTCCGACTTATCCCAGTCGAAGAACACGATGTACGGTCCAGGGGTGCAACGCACGACTTCGGGAACCGGAGTCGGTGCGGGCTCGGGCGTATAGACCGGTGCCGGAGCGGGTTCCGGAGCCGGGACGGGCTCAGGCTCGGGCGCACCGAAGTTGAACACCAGGCCGCCCATGATGCTGTGCGAACGGAAACGGCCATACCACTGACGACCGCCGATATCGACGAGCTCGACGCCCGGCGCGTTGAAGAAGCGATACTTCAGCGACACGTCGATGTTGTCCGAGATCGGCGCGCGGATACCCGCGATCGCCTGCCAGGCGACGACGGTGTCCGAATCGTTCAAACCGTCGCCGTTGCCGTTGAGCGCGAGGCGGCTCTTGACGCGAGCAACACCGAGGCCCGGGCCGACGAAGCCCTGGACGCCGTCGTCATCACCGAAGTCCCACAGCGCATTGACCATGAAGCTCAGTGCCGAAGTGCGGCCGCCGGCGCCGTCATAGGTGCCAGCCGGTGCGAACACGGTCCCGCCGGCTGCATTCACGGCCGGGAAGGTGGTGGTCGAACGCAGACCGGTCACGCTGGCCGCGCGATAGCCGACTTCGGCTTCAAGGCGGACTGCACCCAGGTCGTAGCCGACGGTCCCGCCGACGTCATAGCCGGCCTTGTGGTCGACGGTGGTGCTGTCGATGGTCGCACCGACATCCCAGTCGATGTCTTCGACGAGCATGGCGCCGCCCTCGACACCCACATACCACGCATCGTCGCGTGCAAGAGCGGGCGTGCTGAGCGCGGTCGTCGCAAGTGCCAGAGTTACGGCAAGCTTCCGCATATTAATCCCCTTTCAAAGTTGTCACTACGGACAGCGACAAACTCACTACCGAAACGAAAGTTTCTGCGCAAGCGCACAAAACCAAGGACTGTTGCAGGAACGTCACAGGTTCAGCCGTTGCCGATCAAACCATGGGTACGCATTGCTTCCAGCACCGAAACGATCGCCGCCCGCGCTTCGGCATCAACCGTCATGCCACCCGTCGGTTCCACGATCGATTCACCGCGAGCGCCAACCACTTGATCGCCCTCGACAAAAACTTTCCCATGGACCTCGCCGAGCCGCCATTCGCCCCCGGAGAAGCGTGCCGATCCCGAATTCTCGTCGCGCCAAACAGACATGCCCTCGTGCGGAGACACGAAAATCCAGCCCGCGCTTGTCCATCCCGCAATCGCGTGCGCGTGCCCGGCCCAAGTGCCGCTCGGCGCTGCACCGACGATCCAGCATGCTCCCAGCGTGGGACTGGCCGGCGGGGTGTCGATACCGGCAGCGACGACGGCGCCCTGCACAACCAGGTCGAGCAGCGCCGTCGCGTAGAAATGCACGAACGGCTTGTTGCTGTACGGATCGCGCAGGATCTGCGTCTCGCCGCGCTCGGCGATCAGATACCCCGCCTTGAAGTTGCCGAAGGCGATCGACAGGCTGTTCGCGGCGATGTCGGGCATGTCCTCGGCCTCGACCACCGGATAGCCGAGCAAGGTCGCCGGCTGGCCGATGCTCAGCGAAGGCTGCCACAGGAACGCCCCGTCGACCGTCTTGAACTTCCGGATCCGCGCCAGCGTGGCCGAATTCATCACCCAACTCGCCCCCTGGCGATACGGCGCGCGGAGACTCTGGACCAGGTCGATCAGTTTCTCCTCGGGGTTTGCCGCGAACGCCCCCGCCGCGCCACTCGCCAGGTACTGCACCGTCCCGAACGCGCGCGCGCCGTCCCCGGTCGCCGCGGTCGGCGAGGCGAGGAAGCCCTTGGGCTTGTTGGTGCCGTTGCCGTTGACGAACGCCGAGCCTTCCGCGGCGGCGAACTCGCGCGCGATTTCCTGCGCCAGCCATTGCTCGACGTCGAACGCCGCATCGTCGAGCATCGCCTGGCTTGCCGCCGGGTTGGCGTAGAGGTCGCCGCTCGGCGGCGCGACTTCGTTGAACACCGGCGTCGCCGTTTCGGCGCGCGCCGCGGTCTCCGCCGCCCAGCCCGAGGCGATCCCGCCGCTGGTCACCAGCTTCCGATACCCGCTCGACCCGACCTTGACGACATTGGCGATCGCCCGGATCGGCGACACTGCCTTCAGCGTCGAATCGATCAGGCTGTCGATCTCCTCGGGCACCGCATAGCCGCCCGCGGCGTCGCTCGTCCCCGACATCGCCTTCATCTCGACCCCGCCGCTGCCGGCACGCAGGAACCCTTCGAACGCCGCGCTCCCCAGCGGCCGTCCGCCCGCCAGCACCGGCCGCACCGGCGGCAGCCCGGCCGCCTGCACCGCCTCGAAGCTCGCCTCGAGCGCATCCATGTTCACGTCATCCATGTCCGTCTCCCGTCCACGCGAAAAAGCCCGGACGGGACACCCGCCGGGCTGCAAAATTCCATTCGTCAGATGACTTCGACTGGCCGAAGCGCGGCGATTACGAGCCGGAGCTAGTCGAGCATTCGCCATTCCGGGGGAACACCGCTCGCGCAGCACTCCAACGCTTCCCGCAGCGCGTTGTCGAACGTATCGTCCTCGTCCATGCCGAGTTCGGCAGCAATCGCCTCCAGCGCCGGCAACAGCGACGCATCCGCCACGATAGCGGCAGCCTCCAGAACCATCGAATTGACCCACTCGCTTTCGAGCAGCGCCGCGACGCGCGGCAGAGCCGCCATCCGGTCGCGGATGGCCACGCCGATCAGCGCTTCCAGGCTCGCCTCGTGATGCGGATCGTCCATCCCCGCTATGAGCGCCGCGCGAACCTCCGGCGTGTCGAGCTCGGATTGCTGCAACAGGCATAGCGCCCAGTCGCGATTGGCCGCATCGGCATCCCGAGTCAGCGAGATCAGTTTCGCAGCCCTCCAATCCTCCGCCGGCCCACCGGACAGCGGCAGGTCGCGACGAAGAAGATCCTGTAAGAACCCGGACGGGGGCACATAACGCGCGTCATCGGCAGTCATACCCCGACTCTCGCAACTTGCTGCGATGGTTTGCGAGCGGTGACCCCCGCGGCGGCCGCTGAGTCGGGCATGCGAAACCTCGGTTACTTTTGCTCCTGCCCTGCTATTTGGCTCTCCATGCCCGCCAATCCGATCCACTTCGCCGATCTCGGCCTGTCGCCGGTCGCGCTCGACCTCGGCTTCTTCCAGCTCAAATGGTATGCGCTGAGCTATCTCGCGATGCTCGGCCTCGGCTGGTGGTATCTCCGCCGCCTCGTCGCACAGCCCAATGCGCCGATGACCAAGCCCCAGGTCGATGACGCACTCACCTATGTCGGCCTCGGCGTCATCGTCGGCGGGCGGCTCGGCTATTGCCTGTTCTACCAGCCCTCGATCTGGCTCCAGCCGTGGAAGGTGCTCCAGCTGTGGAACGGCGGCATGTCGTTCCATGGCGGGCTGATCGGCGTGCTGGTCGCAATCGCACTGTTCGCCCGCGTCCACCGCCTCAACCTCATCCGCGTGCTCGACTATCTCGCCTGTGCCGCACCGTTCGGTCTGATCCTCGTCCGCCTCGCCAATTTCGTGAACGGCGAGCTTTACGGCCGGCCCTCCAACCTCCCCTGGGCGATGGTTTTCCCCGGCAGCGGCGACGGCGTCCCCCGCCACCCCAGCCAGCTCTACGAAGCCGCGCTCGAGGGCGGGCTGATGATGCTCGTCCTGCTCTGGATGTTCTGGCGCACCGACGCGCGCAACCGCCCCGGCCGCCTCGCCGGCACCGGCTTCCTGCTCTACGGCACCGCGCGCTTCTTCCTCGAGCTCACCCGCCAGCCCGACAAGGGCCTCGAGCACCTGTCCTGGGGCCTGACGATGGGCCAGACCTTGTGCGTGCCGATGATCGTCGCGGGCGCCTGGCTGCTCATCCGCTCGGCGCGACCGCATGCACCCGCGCCAGCGGCTGCATCGGGCGCGTCACCAGGCTGACCTCGACCAGCTCGAGCCCGGTGATCTCGCGCCGCGCCCCGCCGCGCGCCGCGGTCACGCGATAGCCGAACGACAGCCCGGTCACTGCCCCGCGCGCCACTGCCTCGGCCAGCTCGGGCGCCGCGACCCGGCCGATCACCCGCAGCCCGCGTCTGTCCTCGCCGATCGCCTCGATCGTCCCTACCGGCGCGCCTCCATGCTGCCACAGCAGCGGCACCGGCGCGGCCCGCCCGAACGCCCCGCGCCGCACCACGTCGCCGCCGCGATCGGGCACGTCGAACACCGCGGCATAGCCCGCAAACCGCGTCATTTGAGCCACCCGGGAAACCCCAGTTTCACCGCCAGCCCGACCAGCACCAACGCCGCGACCATCCGCCCCGCCCAGGAGAATGCCGCCTTCAATGCCGAGCGCTTGGCGTCGCGCCACGCCCCCAGCAGCTCGCGCAGCTCGGCCATGTCCTTCGCCGCGCCGACATCCTCCAGTCCCAGCCGCGCCAGCGCGCGCTGTGCACTCGCCTCGCCCGCCTCTTCCGCGATCGCCCGCAGCGTCGCCAGGTCGGCGCCGTCTTCCTTCGCCTGCTCGATCAACTGCGCGAGCACTGTTTCGTTACGCATGCTACTCTCCCGATTGCCCGGCCGCCGTTCCCGGCCTAGGCGGAAATGATGCCCCGCTGGCTCTTTCCCCTGCTCGTTCTGCTGCTGGTCGCCTTGGCCGCGCTGCTCGCGTGGCTATGGTGGTCGGACTATCTTTTGATCGACCAATGCCTCGACGCCGGTGGCACCTGGGACGACGCCCGCCGCACCTGCATGCTCAGGGTCACGACAGTCCGACCATAGCCCTTTTCTCTTCGTCGCTGAGGAAGCCCGCCGCGCCCACCTGGCGCCACAGCCGCTCGCGATCCTCGGCCAGCGCCGCCACCTTGTTGACGTCCACCGCCAGCGACGCGTCGGCGAACCAGCCCGCCAGCGCCTGCGCCAGCCCGGCCAGGATCGTGTCGGCGATCGGCAGGATCGCCAGCCGCCACAGCGCGCGATTGGCCTCGCGATAGTTCGCGAACGCCGCATCCCCCGGCAGCCCCATCAGCATCGGCGGCACCCCGAAGGCGAGCGCGATCTCGCGCGCCGCGGTCGCCTTCAGCCCGATGAAATCCATGTCGGCGGGCGTCATGCTCATCGCCTGCCATCGGAGCCCGCCCTCGAGCAGCATCGGCCGCCCGGCATTCGCCGCCCCGGCGAACCCCGCCTCGAGCTCGGCCCGCACCCGGGCGAACTGGTCCGGGCTCAGCGCCCCGCCGTCGCCGGGCTCATAGACCAACGCGCCCGAGGGCCGCGCCGCATTGTCGAGCAGCGCCTTGTTCCAGCGCGTCGCGGCATTGTGGATCGCGATCGCCCCCGAGGCCGCGCCCAGGCAGCCCAGCCCATAATGGTCGTCGACCGGATTGAACGACCGGATATGCACCACCGCCGGCCGCCCGCCGGCGTCCTCCGCCGCGAGCGTGCTGGCATGGTCGCCCACCCGATAGCGATACGCCACCGGCCAGCCCGCCGCATCGGCCTCGACACTCACGCGCTCGGGCCGCAGCGCGAACAGCCCGCGCACCGCCCCGGCGCTGTCGCACAATATCTGGACATAGGCATTGCCGTGGAGCAGCAGCTGCGCCGCCACCGTCTCGGTCAGCGGCTGCCCGCCTTGCCGCGCGCCCGCCAGCGCCGCCAGTGCCGGGTCATTCGCCACGATCGGCGCCGAGCCCACTCCCTCGCTCACCAGCTTGACCGCGCGCTGCGCCACCGGATTGTTGCAATAGCCCTCGCGCACCTGCGCCTCGTAGCTGCGCGGCCATTCGCCGACCCACGAGACGCCGCCGCCACGCGCCAGCGCCGGACGCGGCTCACCGCGCCCGGACGACTTCCGTCCGAACCATTTCATGCTGGTCTCCTGAGAGCTGAAGCTCCTCCCCTTCAGGGGAAGCGCTCGAATCCGCCTACCGCCGTGTCCCGAACCAGATCACATGCCGCGGTCCCTTGCCGTTCGACCGCGCCTTGACGCCGACTTCCTCGACCAGGAAGTCCGCCTCCTTCATCCGCCGCACGAACCGGGCGTCGGGCGCCGCCGACCACACCGCCAGCACCCCGCCGGGCCGCAATGCCGCGCGCGCCGCCGCCAGCCCGCGCTCCGAATAGAGCCCGTCATTGCCCGGCCGGGTCAGCCCGTCGGGCCCATTGTCGACATCGAGCAGGATCGCGTCATAGCCGCCGCGCGCATGCCGGATCATCGCCCCGACATCCTCGAACACAACCTCGACGCGCCGGTCCTCCAGGCACCCCGCCGCCAGCGCCACCATCGGCCCCTTCGCCCAGTCGATGATCTTGGGCACCAGCTCGCTCACCGTCACCCGCGCATCGCGATCCAATCGCTTCAGCGCCGCGCGTAGCGTGAACCCCATTCCGTACCCGCCGATCAGCAGATGCGGCGCCTGCACGCGCAGCCGGTCGATCGTCATCTCGGCAAGCGCCTCTTCGGACCCGCTCATCCGGCTGTTCATCAGCTCGTTGCGGTCGAGCACGATCATGAAGTCGTCCCCCCGCCGGAACAGCCGCAGCGGATCGCCGCCGGGGACTTCTGCAACATCGATCAATTCGCGCGGGACCATGGCGTCCTATCCGCGCTGCGCCGCCGCCGCACAAGCATCGATCGCGATCCATTCCCCCGCCGCGACAAACGGCTCGTCCCGTTAACTACGAAGCGTCCGGAACGCCTGCTGCGGCGCGGCATTAATCTTTGCGTAACCACGGCGCGAAGTCCGGGGAGGGTCGTTCAATGTGTTCCGTACGTCGACTGGCCAGGATGCTGGCCAGCCTTGCACCCCCGCGGCCCGACGGGCCCTCGTCTGAGCGCCCCGCCGGGGCCGGACATCGCGAGGATTTCCTCCTGCTCCCGTCCCCCGCGCTGGTCGTCCAGAAGGGCGGCACCGAACGCGGCACCCTCGCCCGGCTCGACAGCCTCGGCCTCGTCGTCCGCGTCAAGCGCGACGATGCCGCCACCTGCCTGCGCTAACCGTCTCGACAAATCTTCCCTCGCCCCCTGCAAGGGGGAGAGGGTTGCGCAGACTTAGTCTCTGCGAAGCAGAGGCTTAGTCGGAGCTGGGTGAGGGGGTGCGGCTTCGAAGAAGCCGCGCGGAGCTCCGCTCCGCTTCTACCCCTCTCCAAGTTACGCTATCAAAGAGAGAGGATAGGTTGGCTGCCAATCCCGAACCTCGATCGCGTTCCCCTCAAAACACCGTGATCCGCACCTCCGCGCGCCGCACCAGCATCAGCTCGGTCAGCGCCCATACCAGCGCGTCCGCGCGATCCGGCGAGCGTCCCGGCCCCGCATAGCCGCCGCCCGCCTGCAGCCCGCATAATTCGTCCTCCAGCGCGGGCCAGGCGCCGACATGGCGCACCTTGCTCGCCTCATAGAGCATCGCCACCGGCTCGGCGCGCGCGCTCTTGCCGCGCGAGGCGTGGACGAGCTTCACCGGCAGGCCGCTGTCGGCGCCGCGCAGCACGCTCGCCACCATCTCGCCACCCTGGTTTTTCTCGGCCACCACCCTGTCCGCCCCGTGCCGCGCCGCGCACGCCGCCACCGCGCGCGCCCAGCCCTCGGGCGACACCCCCGAGACCGTCGCATCCTCGAGCACATAGCCCCTGCCGTCGCGCCCCAGCGCCACCGCCACGATCCCGCAGGCATCGCCCCCCGCGCTCGCCGGCGGATCGACTCCCACCACCACGCGCGTGCGTTCGGGCGCCGCATCGACGCGCACCGTCTCCATCAGCCCGCGCGTCCACAGCGCGCCGGCGACATCCTCGATCAGCTCGCCGTCCAGCTCCTGCCGCCCCAGCCGTGTCCCGCGATAGACCCGCATCGCATCGAGGAAGCTGTCCGCCAGGTTGGTGCCATTGGCGCGCGTCGCGCCGCGCGTCTTCGCCACGCGCGGATCGGCGGCCAGCCGGCGCACCAGCGGCACGACGCGCGGCGTCGTCGTCGCCACTACCCGCGGCCTGCCCGCGCGCAGCGTCATCATCAGATTGTCCCAGGTCGTCTCGCCATCGCGCCATTTGCCGATCTCGTCGGCCCAGGCGAGGTGGTGCTGCGGCCCGCGCAGCCGCTCGGGCTCGCTCGCGGCGAACACTTCGGCCTGCGCGCCGTTGGGCCAGGTCAGCTTGCCTTTCGAGGGCTCCCAATGCGGCCGCGTTCGTTCCGGCGCGATCGCCAGCAGCCCGCTCTCGCCTTCGATCATCACACGGCGGACATCGTCCTCGGTCGCGCCGACCAAGGCGATGCGCAGCTGATAGTTGCGCTCGGCTGCCTCGCGCACCCATTCGGCGCCCATCCGCGTCTTGCCGAAGCCGCGTCCGGCCATCACCAGCCAGGTGCGCCAGTCGCCCGTCGGCGGCGCCTGGTCGGGCCGCCGCCACCAGTGCCACGCCTTGGTCAGCCGGAATGCGGTCGTGTCGTCGATGCCGGCGAGCCATGCCCGCCACGCGGGCGAGCGCGACGCCTGCTCGGCACGCGAAAGATGCGCGGTGGCCGGGTCATTGCGCATCGCCCCCGCCTCCGTCGCCATGCTCGCCGGCCCGCTCGCCGACCCGCTCGGCGGCGTCGAGCCGCGCGGCGATCTCGTCGAGCGTCGCCATCAGGCCTTCCCGCGCGCCGATCTCCTCGTCCAGCATGGTCCGCCCCGCCGATCGCTCCGCCGCCTTCTCCGCCGCATTGCGGATGTCGCGCACGCTCTGGCGATGCTGGTTGAGCAGCGTCAGCAGCGCGCGCTCGCTCAGCGTCTCCAGGTGCCGCGTATCCCCCGTCGCCGCGGCAGTCCCTTCCGGCGCGCCGCCCAGCGCCCGCTCGAGCAGCAGCATCTCCACCCGCGCATAGGCATCTGCGATCGTCGTTTCCCATGCCTCGGCGAAGCCGGGGTCCCGCTTCCGCAGCTTGTACGCCCCGCGATCGCAGAGCCCCACCGCCCGGCACGCCGCCGTGACGTTGAGCGTCTCCGCCAGCTTGGCGAGGAAGCGCGCGCGGTTCGCGGCGGTCCAACGGCTCCTGCTCGCGCGCACCTGCACCCCGCCGCCCTTGCGGCGCGTGATCGTCTTGCCCGCCATGATCTTCTCCCGAAAAGCAAAGGGCCGGCGCACCTCGCGGTGCCCGACCCGTCCAAGGAGCCCGAAGCCCCCGACTCGCAATTCTTCAGCGTGCCTAACTAGTGCCATATCAGCGTGACGATGTCAAGCGCTTTTATCCCATCTGGTTATTATCGCACGCTCTGTCCGGTTTTATCCCCTGCCGCCGTCTCCCCTCGCAGGTGGCCCCCCGGGGAGGGGGCTCGACAGCGCGGGGAATTGGCGGGAAGATCGCGCGCTCCCCGTGTCTGCTTTCGATCGCAAGAAGAGGAAACTGGCATGCGGACCTTGGCCGAGAAACCGCAGGCATCCCGGTCCGCCGTACCGCGCGAGGCGCGCGCGCGGCATCCCGAAACGCGCGGGCCCGCATTGCAGATGAAGCGGGCCGATGGCGGCGTTCCGCCCCGCGCTGCCCTGCCCATGGCGCTCGACATCCTGCGCTCCCCGGGCCACGCGCTCGACCCCGGCTCCCGCGCGCTGCTCGAGCAGCGGCTGCAGCAGGATTTCGGCGCGGTGCGCGTGCACGCCGATGCCCAGGCCGCGGACGCGGCACGCGCGGTCGGCGCGCGCGCCTATACGGTGGGCCAAAACATCGTGTTCGGCCGCGGCGAATATCGCCCGGGGTCGCCCGAAGGCATGCGGCTGCTCGCGCACGAGCTCGCCCATGTCGTGCAGCAGCGCCGCGGGGTGTCGCTCAACGGCGGCATGGGCCGCGCCGGCGATGGCTATGAGCAGCAGGCCGATGCCGTGGCGGACGCGGTCGTCGCCGGCCGGCCGGCGGGGGGCCTGCTTTCCGCGCCATCGTCGGCAGGAAGCGGCGCGGCAGGAAGCGGTGGTGTCGCGATCCAGCGGCAGGCGGCACCCGCGGCGAGCGAGGCCCCGAAGGAGGAAGAGGAGACGCTGGTCACCGAGGGCGACTGGATGCGCAAGGCCGTCATCGACGCCGCCCGCGGGCGCGACACGGCCAAGACGACGATCATGTCCCAGGAGGAAATCGAGAAGATTCGGAAAGGCTATACTCAGGAGTACAAGGTCAAGGTCGACGGCAAGGAGGAGACGCGGACCCGGAGCATCGCGCCGATGGCGAACTACACCACCTGCGTCGAGTTCGCGGGCCAGACCTATGGCGATGCGATCACCGCGCGATCGAAAAAGCTGGGCCGAACGGTCAAGGAGTCTCAGGGTGCCTCGCGCCTTCTGTCCGACACCAAGCGGATCCTGGACGCCGAATACCAGCTCCAGGCCGAGATCGATGCGTACAACGCGCAAATCAAGCTCAATCGGGCGTCGCTCGAAGACTCGCAGAATCGCTTCCACAAGACGATCGACGGTCCGAAGACGCGCCAGGTCAAGGCGCTGGCGGAGCAGGCGCGGCTCGAGTCGGAAAAGACCCAACTGGAGGGCGAGGCGGGGCAACTCGAGACCGAATTGGCGACGCTAATCGAGGCGCGCGACGCGGCGTCGGCAAGCGGCGACAAGGATCGCGCCAAGGAACTCGACGCGCAGGTCAAGGCGAAGCGTCTGGAGCTGCTGCGCAAGCGGAACGCGCTGCTGGGCACGCGGCAGAGGCTGGCCGGTCAGGGCCAGTTGGTCACCCAGCTCCGGCACATGATCGACCAGATAGACGGGCAGAAAACGAAGACCGAAGCCATGATCGCCAAGCGCACGGGCAAGCTCGCCGAACTCGACAAACAGGATGACATGATCATCCGCCCCCCGACGCCGCTGGCCATCCATCCCAAGCGCGGCGAATATGTCCTGCTCGGCGCCGGCGCCGCCCAGAGCTACGGCGTCAAGAAGGAGACCAGTGTCACGCTCGGCAAGGGCGCGTTCAAGCACATCGCCGTGTTCGATCGATGGGAGCCCGCGCCCAGCACGCCGGGCAATCCGGACGAGAAATGGGAGCGGTGGCATACGATCGACGGCGGCGACATCACCTCGACGAGCAAGTCGATCCTGGTCTGCGTCAACGACCTGCGCGTAGCGCCCGGCGCTTCGGAAAAACCCTGGTTCGCCTCCAAGACCGTGCTGATCGGCTGGGTCGACATGAACATATTGATGGCCCGGGCCGCGCCGGGCAAGCCCACCGGCGCGACTCCGGGTGTGCCTTGATCAGCCGCTTGCCGCGCCCTTGAACGGCACATCGCGCCGCCAATAGGTCAGCGCGCGCCACACCCATTCGACCGGGCCGTAGCGGAAGTGTCGCAGCCACAGCTGTGCGAGCACGAGCTGCGCGGCGATCGCGCCCAGCCCCACCCACAGCCGCACGGCCTGGCTCCAATCGTCATGCATGCCCAGGCCAAAGCCGTAGAAGACCGGCACGAACACCAGCGACTGGAGGATGTAGAGCGTCAGCGTCGTCCGCCCGACGCCGGCGAGCGGGCGCAGCAGCGCGCGCGCCGGGCTCTCGAACAGCGCGAGCAGCACCAGCAGCCACATCGCGGTCCCCGCCAGCTCGAACCAGCTGTTGAGGAGGTAGGACAGGTGCCGCTCGGCCTCGGCGCCGAAGCGCTGCGCCGCGAACCACGCCTTGAACGGGTCGCGCAGCCAATGGAGGCCCAGCGCGCTCGCCGCGGCACCGGCCAGCGCGATCCACCGCGCCTTGGCGAAGTCGCCCAGCCGCCCGAAGAAGCCGATCCGCCCGAGCACCATCCCGACGAGGTACAGGCCGAGGATCTGGGTCATCCGCCCCGATTCGACCATGAACCACCATTTGGGCAGCTGCCCCTCCCAGAGATTGGCGCGAAGATATTCGGGGAAGGTGCCCGAAAGGTACACCGCCATCGCCGGGTCGACATATTGGTTGGGCGGCTGGTTCGCCCAGTCCGCCCCCTGCATCGCCGCGGCGAGCTGGACGAGCAGCACCGGATTGGCGAAGCACAAGGCCGCGACGCCGATCAGCACGGCGTTGCTGCGCACCCGGTGGAAGCCGAGCAGCACGAACCCCATCAGCGCGAGCAACTGGATAATATCGCCGCGATAGATCATCGCATGCCCGAACCCGATCGCGAACAAGACGGCGAGCCGCCACGCGAATCGCCCGGTGAAATCCACCCCCCGCCGCGCCGCGCGGTCCATCAATATGAAAAAGCTGAACCCGAAACACAGCGCCAGCAGCGAAAAGCTCTTGCCCATGAACAACAGGTACACCGTGTCGGAGATCGGCCCGCTCCTGGGGTCGGCCCAGTAGAGCTCGTAGCTCTCGATCATGTGGACGAGGAACAGCGCCATCAGCGCGAAGCCGCGCACGATATCCACCGATTCGAGGCGCGCCTGGCTGGCGCTGTCGTGGCGGGCGGTGGTGACCGCCGCTGCGTCCTGCATTCTGTGCTTCCCGATTTTCGCCCGCCTTAGCGAGGGCAGCTTCGAAATCAAACGCTTCGCCGATCTTTACGGGTTGTTGGGGATGCGGGCGTAGCTGTTGGTCATGGTCGGGGGACTTATTCGGATTTTGCTGGCGCTGGCGGGGGGCGTCGCGATGCTGTGCGGTGCGCCCGCACAGGCGCAGACCGGCGTCGCCGGCCGGCCGCTGTCGGTGTGCGTGCTGCCCGACAATGGCGCGATGGACCCCGCCCGGCTCATCAACGAGCCCGGCCGCTTTGATTGCACCACCGCGCAGCACAAGCTCGGCGCAGGCGATTTCTGGGTGATTTCCCACGATATCGGCGAGCGCTCGCGCGGGCGGATGCCGCTCAACGTGCGCTTCGCCAGCCTGTGGCAGCAACGCGTGACGCTCCACGTCCTCTATGCCGACGGCACCGTCGCGAGGCAGTCGACCGACGCGCGCGGCATCACGCCGCTGATCCAGCTCGGCGCGATCGCCGAGATGCGGATTCCCCCCGCCCGCGCCAGGGTCGTGCGCCTGCTCTGGCACGTCGAAGGCGCCTCGAACCTGCGCGGGGTCCTGGTCGGCGCCCGTCTCTCCACCGCCGCGCAGAGCGAGCACGCCAATCTGGCGATGTCCGCCCTCTACGCGGGGTTCGGGGGACTCGCGATCGCGCTGATCATCTACAATCTCGCTTTGTGGGGCGCGCTGCGACATCGCTTCCAGCTTTATTATTGCCTGATGGTCGCGCTGCTGCTCGCTTATACCTTCTCCTCGTCCGGAGCACTCGCCTGGGCGTGGCCGGACATCGCCAACAACACCCGGCTGCGCACCAATTTCCTTCTGCTCGGCATGACCGGCACCGCCGCGTTGGTCTTCGCGCGCAGCTTCTTCGAGCCACGCGTCTTCGCCGGCTGGCTCGGCCGCTACGCCACGCTGGTCAGCATCGCGATGAGCGGCGTCGGGCTGTTCTATTTCTGCACGGCGCCCTTCGCGATCCGCTGGGTCGATCTCGCCTTCACCTGCTCGTTCGTGGGGCTGTCGATCGCCGTGGTGCCGATGCTGTGGCGCGCCTGGCGGCTGCGGAGCAACTATCTCTGGCTGTTCTCGATCGCCTGGGGCGCGCCGGTGCTCACCGCGGCGATACGCGCGCTCTCCAATCTCCACCTCATCCCCTGGAGCTTCTGGATCGACAACTCGACGATCCTCGCGATGATGGTCGAGGCCGTGGTCTCGTCACTGGCGGTCGCCTATCGCATCAAGCTGCTGCGCGACGAGCGCGACGACGCGATCGAGCGCGAAGTAATGATGCGCCGCCTTGCCGACACCGATCCGCTCACCGGGCTGCTCAATCGCCGCGCCTTTCTCCAGCAGGCGATCGGGCGTAGCGGCGAGCAGCAATTGCTCATCGTCGATCTGGATCACTTCAAGTCGGTCAACGAGACGCTCGGACACGATGGCGGCGACGAAGTGCTGCGCATCTTCGCGCGGATGCTGCGAACCTCGCTCCCCGCCGGCACGCTGGTGGCACGGATCGGCGGCGAGGAATTCGCCATCCTCACTCCGGCCGAGCAGCCGATCGAGCCCGAGACCGTGCTCGCCAAGCTCCGCCAGTTGCGCATGCCGTTCGATGTCCATGTCACTGCGAGCATCGGCGCGTGTCGCGGGCTGCTCGTCAGCGAGGTCGATTGGAAGGCGCTGTACCGGGCCGCCGATTCGGCGCTGTTCGACGCCAAGTCGGCGGGGCGCGACCGCGTCCGCAGCGGCCTCCGCCACGCCGCCTGAGCCTTGCGGGGCCGCGGGCCCCGGCCTATGCTCGCAGCCGAGAGGAACCCGAAATGGTCAAGCGTAGCCGTATCCTGCCGATCGCCGCCGTGGCGATGCTGGGCCTGCTCGTGCTCGCTTCACCCGATCATCGCGCCGACATCCGCGTCCTCGCCCACCGCCCCGACGATCTTGCTCCGCAGAAGATGCAGGCGATCGTCGATCTCGGCCTCGGCTCGGTCTCGCTCCTGGTTACCTGGAGCAAGCGGCTGGGCTATTGACCGCAGGCGAGGCTTGCTTACACCAATGTCAATGACTGATCCCGAGCAGATCTGGCGTACCGCATTCCATCATCCCGGCAATTGGGACGATGAATTTCCGCCGACCACGATGGTCGCGCTGTTCGAGGCCAGCGCCAGCGCCCACCCCGACGCCTGCTTCCTCGACTTCATGGGCCGCAAGTACAGCTATGGCGAGACGCTCGACGGCGCCAATCGCGTCGCCTGCGGGCTCAAGGCACTCGGCTATGGCCCTGGCGACCGGATCGGGCTCTTCCTGCCCAACGTGCCGCATTATGTCGCCGCTTATTACGGCATCCTCAAGCTCGGCGGGACGGTGGTCAATTTCTCGCCGCTCTATTCGGTCGAGGAGCTCGCCGCGCAGGTCGAGGATTCGGGGACGAAGCTGCTCTTCACCCTCTCCGCCTCGGCACTGCTGCCGACCGCGCTCAAGGTGCTCGAGCAGAGCGGGCTCGAGCGTCTGGTGGTCGGTTCGGTCGCCGGTGCGCTGCCTCCGGCCAAGTCGCTCTTCTATCGCTGGTTCCGCGGCAGCGAAGTCACTCCGCGCCCCGAGGACCCACGCATCCTGGCCTTCTCGCAGCTCATCGCCAACCAGGGCGAATGCGAGCCGCTCGAACTCGACCCCAACCGCGACATCGCCCTCATCCAATATACCGGCGGCACCACGGGCACGCCCAAAGGCGCGGTGCTCACGCACCAGAACCTTTCGGCCAACGCGCGGCAAGTCGCGCGACTCGACCCCGACATGGCGACGGCCAAGGACAGCATCCTCGGCGTCCTCCCCTTCTTCCACGTCTTCGCCAATACCTGCGTGCTCAACCGCACCGTGCTGACCGGCGGCGAGATCGCTATGCTGCCGCGGTTCAATGCCAAGCAGGCGCTCGAGACGCTCCGCCGAACGCGGCCGAGATCGCTCCCCGGCGTCCCCACCATGTACCAGGCGCTGCTCGACGCGCCCGACATGAAGCCCGACGATTTCAGCTCGCTCAAATTCTGCATCTCGGGCGGCGCACCGCTTTCCGCACAGCTCAAGGAGGAATGGGAGCGCGTCACCGGCGCCCGAGTGCTCGAAGGCTATGGCCTGTCGGAAAGCTCGGGCGTGGTCTCGGCCAACCCTTATGTCGGGCTCAACAAGCCTGGCACGATCGGCCAGCCGCTCGCCGGCACGCGCGTCCGCCTGGTCGACAAGGAAGACCCGAGCCGCCCGCCGCCGCCGGGCGAGCCCGGCGAGATCGTCGTCTCGGGCCCGCAGATCATGCAGGGCTATTGGAACCGCCCCGACGCCGACGCGCAGATCTTCGTCGAAGTCGATGGCGAGGGGCACTGGCTGCGCACCGGTGATGTTGGCACGATCGACGAGGACGGCTTTATCCGCATCGTCGACCGCCTCAAGGACATGATCGCGGTCGGCGGCTTCAAGGTGTTCCCGAGCCAGATCGAATCGGTGCTCTATCGCCACCCGGCAGTGAAAGAGGCGCTAGTGATCGGCCTGCCCGATCCCTATCATGGCGAGTTGCCCCACGCTTATGTCGTGCTCGACGAAGACACCGATCCGGTGTCGGGGCCCGATCTCAGCGTCTGGCTCAACGCCCAGCTCGGCAAGCACGAACGCGTCAGCCAGGTCGTCGTCCGCGAAAGCCTGCCCAAGACGATGATCGGCAAGCTGAGCCGCAAGGACCTGATCGCCGAAGTGATGGCGGCCTAAAATTCCTTCCACAGGCTCGCGCCCGGGGGAGGGACAATCAATCCCCCGCCTTGCCTGCGCCGTACATCACCGCCTTCAGGTTCATAAATTCGTGCATCCCCCACGGACCCAGTTCGCGGCCGTGCCCGGAAAGCTTTACGCCGCCGAACGGCGCCTCAGGCGTCGAGGCGAGCAATGCATTCACCGCGGTCATCCCCGATTCGATGTCGCGCGCGAACCGCTCGATCTCGGCCTCGTCCTGCGTCCACACCGCCGAGCCCAGCCCATAGGGAACGTCGTTCGCCAGCGCGATCGCCGCGTCGATGTCATCAACCCGGTAGACCGCCGCCACCGGCCCGAAGATTTCCTCCTTGGCGACATCGCTCTCGGGATCGAGCCCGACCAGCACGCCCGGCGTCATCCATGCGCCTTCGCGCTCGATCTTTTCGGCGCCGAACAGAAGCTCCGCACCCGCCGACTTGGCGCGCTCGACCTGTTCGAGCACGGTCTCGCGCTGGGCGTCGCTCGACAGCGGCCCCATCCCTGTGTCCGCATCCATCGGATCACCGATCTTGACCGCCTTCATGCCCGCGGAGAATTTCTCGAGAAATGCATCGTACACCTCGGCGTGGACGATTATCCTTTTCGCGCAGATGCAGCTCTGCCCGGCATTCTGGACGCGCGCGGTCACCGCGGTCTTCGCCGCCAAATCGAGATCGGCCGAGGGCATCACGATCAGCGGGTCCGATCCGCCGAGTTCGAGCACGACCTTCTTGAGCGCCCTGCCCGCCGCTTGCGCGACCTTGGCGCCCGCGCCTTCGCTGCCGGTCAGCGTCACTGCCACCACGCGCTTGTCGGCAATGATGTCGGAGACCTTGTCGGACTTGATCGCCAGATTTTGGAACAGCCCGTCGGGCGCCCCCGCCGCGCTCGCCAGCTGCTGCATCAGCGCGGCGCAGCCCTGCACGCTCGACGCGTGCTTCAACAGCGCGACATTGCCCGCCATGATCGTCGGCGCGAGGAAGCGCACCACCTGCCAGTACGGGAAATTCCACGGCATCACCGCGAGTACCGGCCCCATCGGCAGCCAACGTGCAACTGCGTGGCCGCCCGGAGTCTCGACTTCAGTCGGCGCCAGATAGGAAGGCCCATGCTCGGCGTAATGTCGGAACCCGGAGATGCATTTCTCGACCTCGGCGATGGCGCTGGTGATCGTCTTGCCCATCTCCTTGACCGCCATCTCGGCAAGGTGCTGCTTGTTGGCCTCCCACTGGTCGGCGATCGCGCCCAGTAGTTGGGTCCGCTGGTCGAGCGACGCAGTACGCCACGACTGGAAGCAGGTCTGCGCGCGACACAGCGCCAGTTCCACGCCGTCGGCATCGAGCTCCTGGAAGGTCTCGCCGGCCTCGCCGGTCGCGGGATTGATGCTGGTGAACATGGGATCTCCTCGAAACGCAGCCCCAACATGTGACGCGCCTCGGCGGTTGCAATCCCCTCCCGCCCTGCCGCATAGCGTGCGCCATGGCAGACGAAGCGCAGATTTCCGAACTCTCGTTCGAGGAAGCCCTCAAGGAGCTCGAGCGCATCGTCACGCGGCTCGAAAGCGGCGACGCGCAGCTTCAGGAGGCGATCGACCTCTATGAGCGGGGCGACCAGCTTCGCCGCCAATGCGCCGCCCGGCTCGACGCAGCGCAATCGCGCATCGAGGCGATCCGCACCGATGCGCAGGGCCGCGCCGCCGGCACCGCCCCCTTCGCGGCCGGCTGAGCGAGTGGCGCGCATGGCTGATGCGTCCCTCACGCTCCAGGCGGCGCTCCGGCAGGTCGCCATCGAGATCGACCGCCAGTTCGACCTGCTGCTCGCGGTCCCCGACGATCCCCGCCAGGGCCTGTATTGCGCGATGCGCCACGCCACGATCGGCGGCGGCAAGCGGCTGCGGCCGCTGCTCGTGTTCGGTACCGCGGGGCTGTTCGGCGTCGATCGCGGCGCGATGGCGCGCGTCGCGACCGCGCTCGAATGCATCCATGTCTATTCACTGATCCACGACGACCTGCCGGCGATGGACGATGACGACATGCGCCGGGGCAAGCCCACGGTGCACAAGGCATTCGACGAGGCGACGGCGATCTTGGCGGGCGACTGCCTCCACGCGCTCGCCTTCGAGCTGCTCGCCTCGGAGCACACGCATCCCGATCCGTTCGTCCGCATCGAACTGGTCGGCGCGCTCGCGCATGCCTCGGGCCCGGCGGGGATGGCCGGCGGCCAGATGATGGACTTGGCGGCGGAGAAAGCGAGCTTCGATTTGCCGACGGTCACGCGGCTCCAGGCGATGAAGACCGGCGCATTGATCTCCTGCGCAGTCGAAAGCGGCGCGATCCTGGGCCGCGTGCCCGTGGAGGGACGTACCGGGCTGCGCGGCTATGCCCGCGACGTCGGGCTCGCCTTCCAGATCGCCGACGACATCCTCGATGCCGAGGGCGACGAGGAATTGGCCGGCAAGAAGCTCCGCAAGGACGAGGCGGCGGGCAAGGAGACTTTCCTTACCTTGCTCGGCCTCGATCGCGCCCGCGAGCAGGCCCGCCTGCTCGTCGACCAGGCGATCGCACACCTCAAGCCCTATGGCGCCGAGGCCGATCTGCTCCGCGATATCGCCCGCTACACGCTCGAGAGGGACCGATGACCACCCGTACCGGCGTCTATCCGGGGACGTTCGATCCCATCACCCGTGGCCATATGGACATCATCCGCCGCGGCGCGAAGCTGGTCGACCGGCTGGTGATCGGGGTGACCACCAACCCCTCCAAGTCGCCGATGTTCAGCATCGACGAGCGGATGGAGATGGTGAAGCGCGAGACTGCGGGGATCGACGGCGAAATCCATGTCGTCAGCTTCGATTCGCTGCTGATGGATTTCGCCGAGCGCGAGGGCGCGAGCATGATCGTCCGCGGGCTGCGCGCCGTCGCCGATTTCGAGTACGAATATCAGATGGCGGGGATGAACCAGCAGCTCAACCATCGTATCGAAACCGTATTTCTGATGGCCGATGTGTCGCTCCAGCCGATCGCAAGCCGCCTGGTCAAGGAAATCGCGCTCTATGGCGGCGCGATCCGCAAGTTTGTCAGCCCCGAAGTCGAGGCCGATGTGGTCGCCCGCGTCGAGCAGATCGGCCGCAAGGGTAGCTGAGACGCTGCCTTTTCGCCGCCACAGCTTTGCTCTAGACCCTTTGCCGACAAGAAGAATCCGAGTGAGGATGTTGATGCGTTTCGTTGCCGCCCTGGCCGCTGGTGCCACCCTGTTGTTCGCTGTACCCGCCGCGGCGCAGCTCGGAGGCGGCGGTCCGCCCGCCAAGCCCGAGATCGAGACGTTCAAGGGCGTCGGTGCCGATCCCAAGGCCGCAGTGGCCACCAGCGTCGCCGCGGATCCCGAAAATACCTGGATTCTCGATTTGTCGAGCGGCGGCCGCGTCGCGATCCGACTGCGTCCCGACGTCGCGCCCAAGATGGTCGCGCAGATCAAGACGCTCACCCGCCGCAAATTCTATGACGGAATCATCTTCCACCGCGTGATCGACGGCCCCGAAAACATGGCGCAGGGCGGCGATCCCACCGGCACTGGCGGCGGCGATTCGGACCTTCCCGACGTTCCCGCCGAGTTCAACAACCTGCCGCACGTCCGCGGCGCGGTTTCCGCCGCGCGCAAGGGCGCGCCGGCAACCGCCACGCCCGAGCAGCGCAAGGCGGCCGAGGACAGCGCCAACAGCCAGTTCTTCATCATGTTCGGCCCGCGGCTCGGCTTCGATCACGACTATACCGTATTCGGCCGGGTCTCCGAAGGCATGCAATGGGTCGACAAGATCGAGCGCGGCGAACCGCCGGCGAACCCGACCAAGATCGTCCATGCCTATATCGCCGCCGACAACCCGCCGCCTTTCCAGCCCGCACCGGTCACGGCACCGGCATTGCCGGAAGGCGAGACCCGGGTCACGCTGCCGCAATAAGTGAAGGTCGACCTTTTCGATTTCGAGCTGCCGGCCGAGCGGATCGCGCTTCGACCGGCGGTACCGCGCGACTCCGCCCGGCTGCTTGTGCTGGACGGCGTAGAGACGCGTGACGCCTGCGTGGGCGAGCTGCCGTCGTTGCTGCGCAAGGGCGACCTGCTCGTCTTCAACGACACCCGCGTCATTCCTGCGCAGCTCGAAGGCGTCCGGGGTGAGGCCAGGATCGGCGCGACGCTCCACAAGCGCGAGGGACCGCGCCGCTGGCGCGCCTTCATCCGCAACGCCAAGCGGCTGCGCGAAGGCGACGACATCGATTTCGGAGAAGGTGTAACCGCGACCGCGTCGGACCGCGCCGAGGACGGCAGCTTCGCGCTCGACTTCGCCGGCAACGAACCGGTCGAGCTATTGCTGACACGTTGCGGCCGGATGCCGCTGCCGCCTTACATTGCCTCGAAGCGCCCAACCGACGCGCGGGACGCCGACGACTACCAGACCATGTTCGCCAGCGAACCCGGTGCGGTGGCGGCGCCCACGGCTGCGCTGCATTTCACCCCCGAGTTGCTCACGGCGATCGACGCCGCCGGTATCGGCCACACCACGCTGACGCTGCATGTCGGCGCGGGTACCTTCCTGCCGGTCAAGGCCGAGGACACGGCAGACCACAGGATGCACGCCGAATGGGGCCGCATCGACCAGGCTACGGCCGACCGGCTCAACGCCGTCCGGGCGGCCGGCGGACGCGTGATCGCGGTGGGCACCACCAGCCTGCGCCTGATCGAGAGCGCCACGGGCGAGGACGATGTGATCCGCCCGTTCGAAGGCGACACCGCGATCTTCATCACGCCTGGCTATCGCTTCAAGGGCGTGGACGGGCTGGTCACCAACTTTCATTTGCCGCGCTCGACGCTGTTCATGCTGGTATCGGCGCTGATGGGGCTCGACCGGATGCAAGCGGCCTATGCGCATGCCATTGAGAACGACTACAGGTTCTACTCTTACGGGGATGCGTCGCTGCTGCTGCCGTAGCGCCGCCGCCCCGATACGCGCGACGGCGATCGGGGCGTAGCCTGCAGTCCCCAGATTGATGATATAATACAGCGCGGCATTGATCGGGCGGGTCTCGTGCTGGCTGGTCGTCGCACCGCTGGTGCCCGAGGTCTGCGAGGTCTGGAACCCATAGGCCTTGGCATCGTCGATACTGCCCGAGCTGCTGGACACGACCTGGGAATAGCCGTGGCTATGCGTCTGCAGGGCGCAGGGCTGGACCGATCCGACCCCCGAATAGGGAATGTTTGGGTTCTGCATGTCGTGCCGCGCGCTCGTATCGGGATCGGTCGCCGCGCCGTCGTCGACGCCACGCACGAACTGGCCGCGCAGATCGGGCAAATAGAACTGTCCGTCCGGCGGCGAGGCGCCAAAGGACTCGCCGATCGCCGCATAGAGCGCCGGATATTGCGAGGTGGATAGAAGGGCACCGTTGCATTCATGCCACCCCGCGGGCGTGTTGTTCTTCTGGCCGCCCCAAGCCATTATCATCCCGGCTATATTCATAGTTTTCTCCGATCTACATCCAATATCGATTTATTTTTAACGCAGTTTATCTATGCGCATACCTGCCCAGGCATGCGATATGATTACGGTCGACCATGTTTTATCGAATCTATTATTAACGCCTCGACGGCATTAAGCAGAAATACCGTTCTTCGAGCCTTCCATCAGCAGATCGTATGGCTCAACCGGACGCGCGTACGCTCGAGATCTTCCGCGCCGTAGCCGCAACCGGATCGGCGACGCGCGCGGCGCAGCGGCTCAACACCACCCAGCCCAACGTCACGCGCGCGATCGGCATGTTCGAGAAGGCGTGCGGCTTCGCGCTATTCGATCGCGGCCGCTATGGCATGGCGCTGACTCCGGCCGGCGAGCAGCTGCTGGACGTGGTCAATCGCAACTGGGCGGGGCTCCGAAGCATCGGCAAGGTCATCGCCGAAATGCGTACCGGGCCACCGGGAACCTTGCGGGCGATCACCGTTCCGTTTCTTGCCGAGTGCGAGTTGCCTGCGTTGCTGGGCGACTATCTGCGCGAGCGGCCTCGGGTCGCCGTCGCGATCAAGATGGCGACGCACGACTTCGTCTATTTCGACATCGAGACCGGCGGATCGGACGTGGGGGTGATCGTCGGGCCGCCGATGATGGGAACTGGGCTCCACATATTGCCGATCGGCGAGAGCCGACTGGCGCTCGCGGTGCCTGCAGGGCATCGGCTCGCCGGCCACGCTCTCGTCGATTTCGCCGACCTGCACGGCGAGTGCTTCATCCAGCTCACCCGCCCCAACCATATCCGCGTCACCACCGATGCGATGCTCGCGCGCTGTGGCGCGAAGCCGGCGCTGGTGCACGAGGTGTCCACGCAGCGGACGCTGGTCGAGCTGGTCCGCCACGGCATCGGCATCGGCCTTGCCGATATCGGGATGATCCACAATTGCGCCGGGGGCGTCGTACCGGTCGCGATCGATCCCGCTGCCGCCTGGCCGATCCACCTGATCTACAATGGCAGCCGCACCCATTCGACGATGCTCGACAGCTTCCTCGCCTGGTTTGCGGAGCGGACGCCCGGCCCCGGCTGACGCCGCGGGCGCAGTGGTACATCGCTACGCGATCGGCCATAGAAAGGGGCTATCGAATGCCCGCCTCCAGCCACAAGGATATCCGATGCGCCCCGCCCTGCTGCTCGCGGCCCTGTTCGCGACCCCCGCCGTCGCGCAGGAGACCCCGCCACCGATCGTGGTGACCGCACGCCCCGCGGCGCCCGACCAGCCGCCCGCGACGATGATCGTCGAGCCCGTGGCAATGATGATCGCCGCGTTCGACGCCGACGGCGACGCCCGGGTGACCCGGGTCGAGTTCGATGCGGGATTGCGCCGCAGCTTCGACGCCATCGACACGCGGCGAACCGGCTCGCTCGGCTATATCGCCTTTTCGGACTGGTCCGAACGCTGGATGGGCGACCGCAACACCTTGCCTTCGCCGTTCGAGACCGATCGCGACGGCGACAATCGCATCAGCTTCGACGAACTCGCGGCGCGCTTCGACCTGCTGTTCGCACGGTTCGACAAGGACAAGGACGGCGTGATCGTCCGCAGCGAGCTCGTCACCGTCCGCCCCCAGGCGCCTCGACCGCCGAACGACGGTCGGCGCAAACGCTGACGCTCAGAAGCGCTTCCAGCGTTCGCTGCCCGCAAACCGGTGCTCCAGGCCCGCGGCGCTGCCGCAGCCGATGAGGTCCGGCCCACGGAACTCGAAATCGACGAAAACGCGCGGTAGCACGCAATAGCAGCGCCCGGCCAAGTCGATGACGATCGTCCGGCGCTCGAAGCGCACCGCCATCCAACTGCACGCGAGGTGCGTTCCATCCGGCGTAAAGGCGAAGTTGCCGCCCCAGACCCATCCGGGAAGCGGCGCCCCATCGATCTCCGCGCAGTGATAGCTGTCGCCATGCGGCGGCTCGCCGACATAAAGCAGCGTCACTTCGTGCCGATCGCCGGGGGAGACCAGCACCAGATCGGCCATGCCCGCCCAACGGCTGGTGCCGTCCGGCGGAAAGGTCATGCGTTCGGGCGCGCGCTCCATCGCCGAACCCCTGCCGCGGGAACCCTGACGATGGCAAGCGCCTCCTTCGCACGCGCGCCCTAGCATTTCCCACGACGCCCCGGCTAAGACTCGGGGAATGGCCGCGCATCACGACCACCATCACCACGATCACGCGCCGGCCGATTTCGGCCGCGCCTTCGCGATCGGCACCGCGCTCAACATCGGCTTCGTGGTCGTCGAGGGCGCTGCGGGGTTCCTGACCGATTCGATCGCGCTGCTCGCCGATGCCGGGCACAATTTGTCCGACGTGCTGGGGCTGCTCGTCGCCTGGGCCGCGGTCGAGCTCGGCAAGCGCCCCGCGTCGAAGCGCTTCACCTATGGCTTGCGCAGCAGCTCGATCCTCGCCGCACTGACCAATTCGGTGCTGCTGCTCGTCGCGGTCGGCGCGATCGCCTGGGAAGCGGTCGGACGCTTCTCCGATCCACCCGCGATCGAAGGCGGCACGGTGATGCTCGTCGCGGCCGCTGGCATCGTCGTCAACCTGTCGACCGCCTTGCTGTTCGCGCGCGGGCGCAAGCACGACATCAACATCCGCGGCGCCTATCTCCACATGGCGGCCGACGCCGCTGTCTCGGCCGGGGTGGTGATCGGCGGCGCGCTGATCCTGTGGACCGGCTCCGAATGGATCGATCCCGCGATCAGCCTGGTGATCGTCGCGGTCATCCTGTGGAGCACCTGGGGCCTCGCGCGCGAATCGCTGGTGATGGTGCTCCAGGCCGTCCCCGAGGGAATCGATGCCGATGCGGTGCGCAGCACGCTGGCGACCCTGCCGGGCGTGGCACGCGTCCACGATCTTCATATCTGGCCGATGAGCACCACCGAGGCCGCGCTGACCGCGCACCTGGTGATGCCCGGCGGCCATCCGGGCGACGCGTTCCTGCGCGATCTCCAGCATCGCCTCGCGCACGACTTTCGCATCGATCACGCCACCGTCCAGATCGAGCTCGGCGAAGGCGCCGAATGCCGGATGCACGGCCACGCCCATGTCTGAGACCGTGCAGATCCGGCTGGTGATCTTCGACTTCGACGGCACCTTGTCGGACAGCGGCGACTGGTTCCTCTCGGTGGTCGACGAGCTCGCGCGGAAATTCCGCTTCCGCACGGTCCAGCCTGGCGAAGTCGAGATGCTGCGCCACCGTAGCTCGCGGGAGGTCATCGACTTCCTCGGCATCTCCCGCTGGAAGATGCCGCTGATCGCGCGCTATCTCCGGAAGCTCGTCGGCCGCAACGCGCACCAGATCGAGCTGTTTCCAGGCACGCCGGACCTGCTCGAGCAGCTTTCCGACATGGGCATGAAGATCGCGCTGGTCACGTCGAACTCCGAAACCAATGCGCGTCGCATCCTGGGGCCGCAGCATGCTGCCCGAATCGATTTCTACGCCTGCGGCTCGTCGCTGTTCGGCAAGGCGCCCAAGTTCCGCCGGGTGCTCAAGAAGATGGGCATTCCCGCCGCGGCGACGCTGGCAATCGGCGACGAGACGCGCGACATCGACGCCGCGCGCGAAGTCGGCATGCGCGCGGGCTCGGTGCTGTGGGGCTATGCCAGCGAGGCGGTGCTGATCGCGCTCGGCCCCGACGCGACGTTTCGCGAGCCGCAGGACATCCTGGATTACGTCGCGGCACATCGCGGCTAGTCGAGGTGAACCGCCAGCCACACGGTCGCACGATCCTTCGCGCTCCAGGTCACCCAATGCTTCTGGCCGCGCGCGATCCAGACGTGATCGCCCGCGCCTAACGTCACTTCGACGGAATCCTCGATCCGCAGCCCCGCCGCACCTTCGAGCAGCAACACCCATTCGTCCTGCTCCTGGACCATCGGCGTTTCTTCCGGCGTCGCCTGCCCGCGAGAGACGATCCGCTCGATGCGGATGCCGGGGCGCGCGAGCAGTTCGGAGAACGCCTCGGCGCGCTTTGCCGCCGGCAGCTTGGCAAGCAGGTTGGCGACCTTCACCTTGAAGCGCGGCTTGGGTTTGGCTTTCGGCTCCGGCTTCGCCTTTGGCCTGGACCGCGGCTCGGCCGATCCCGCGGACTTGCTCCAGGCGCTGCTCGTCATGCCGCGCAGATAGTCCTCGATCTCCTCGGCGGAGGCGATGAGGCCGCCCTTCTCGATACCGAACACCGGCCCGCCCTGCGCATCGTTGAGCCCATATTTGCCAAAGTCCCCGCCCAGCTTGCGCCGCCGCGAGCCGATCAGCCGGAGCCCGCGATGCGCAGCCATTTCGCGGAGCTTGTCGGTGGTTTCGTTGGGCATGGTTCCTTATTCCCTCTCCCTCTGGGAGCGCGAGAATGGACACTTCCGCTTCAACGCGCCAAGGGCAACGCCCATGTCCCGTTTCCAGTTCACCATCCATGCCACCGATGGCAAGGCGCGCCAGGGCACGATCGCGATGCAGCGTGGCGAGATCCGCACCCCAGCGTTCATGCCCGTCGGTACCGCCGCGACGGTCAAGGCCGTCAAACCGCAGGACGTCCGCGCCTCGGGCGCCGACATCCTGCTCGGCAACACCTATCACCTGATGCTCCGCCCCACCGCCGAGCGTGTGCACAAGCTTGGCGGACTGCACAAATTCATGGGCTGGGACCGGCCGATCCTCACCGATTCGGGCGGATACCAGGTGATGAGCCTGTCCGAGCTGACCAAGCGCAGCGAGGAAGGCATCGTCTTCAAGTCGCACCTCGACGGCACCCGCCACATGCTCAGCCCGGAGCGCTCGATGGAGATCCAGCGGCTATTGGGCTCGAACATCGTGATGGCGTTCGACGAGCTCGTCCCCACCACCTCGACCCGCGAGGTCCAGGCCGCGGCGATGGAGCGATCGATGCGCTGGGCCAAGCGCAGCCGCGACGGCTTCGATTCGGGCGGCGAGCATGCCGCGAACAACGCATTGTTCGGTATCCAGCAGGGCGCGCTCGATGAAGGCTTGCGGAAATCCTCGGCCGACGCGCTGCTCGACATCGGATTTGACGGCTACGCGATCGGCGGCCTGGCAGTCGGCGAGGGCCAGGAGGCGATGTTCGGCGTGCTCGACTATGCGCCGGGCCAGCTCGACGCCGCCAAGCCGCGCTACCTGATGGGCGTGGGCAAGCCCGACGACATCGTCGGCGCGGTCGAGCGCGGGGTAGACATGTTCGATTGCGTGCTGCCCACCCGCAGCGGGCGCACCGGCCAGGCGTTCACGCGGCAAGGCCCGATCAACATCCGCAACGCCAGGTTCGCCGAGGACGAAGGCCCGCTCGATCCAGCCTGCGCCTGCCCGACCTGCACCGGCTGGAGCCGCGCCTATATCCACCACCTCGTCCGCGCCGGCGAGATTCTCGGCGCGATGCTGATGACGGAGCATAATCTCTGGTTCTACCAGCAGCTCATGGCCGATCTGCGCGGTGCGATCGGCGAGAGTAGGCTGACTGCGTTCGCCGACGACTTTCGCGCACGCTATCGTGGCGCGGCCGAGAAGGTTTGACTTAACCATCTTGTGTTCCGTCGCGGGACTGCTCGGAATCGGTGAGCGCATCGCTTAAGGTTTTGCGATATATGGGCTGCCGTTCGGAGTCGTCATGGCTCCCGGGGGCAGCGCACTTGTTCTGGCGGCGGTTCACTCGAGTACAGGCACGCGGACTGGCGGCGGCGGCGATCGCATCGCTGGTCGGCGCGGGTTTCTCGGCGCACGCCCTGAACTCGGATGGCGCGATCGACGCCGAAAAGCCCGCCGTCAGCGGCTACGAGGCCGACGATCATTTTCCTGGTGCCGCCTTCTACACTGCAATCTCCGACGAAGCGGCGGTGTCGGCAGGCACCACCGGCACGATCGCGCTGCCCGAGACGCCGGTGCCCGCCAATGCCGTTATCGACTCGTCGATCCAGCCCGCCGCGCCGTTCCGGCTTGCCGGCTCCAGCCTCGATCATGCCCGCGCGCTCCAGTGCCTGACCACGGCGATCTTTTACGAGGCGGCTAGCGAGCCCGATGACGGCCAGCGCGCCGTCGCGCAGGTGGTACTCAATCGCGTGCGCCACCCGGCGTTCCCGGCGACGGTGTGCGGCGTGGTGTTCCAGGGGTCGGAGAAGCGCGGCTGCCAGTTCAGCTTCGCGTGCGACGGCGCGATGGCGCGGGTGCCCTCGCGCACCGCGTGGGCGCGCGCGGCACGCGTCGCGGAAGCGGCGCTCGCCGGCAGTGTGTTTGCGCCGGTCGGCATGGCGACGCATTACCACACCTATGCCGTCACGCCGTCGTGGAACCGCAGCCTGGTGATGACCGGCGTCTATGGCGCGCACTTTTTTCACCGCTGGAAGGGCTGGTGGGGGATGGGCGCGGCGTTTCGCCAGGCCTATCTCGGCGGCGAGCCCGTGCCTGCGCCGCACGCCAGTGCCGCGCCTCCCGTAGTCGCGGCGGCCGCGCCCGCACTGCCGGCGCCCCAACCCGTCACGGTGCGCGAGGCGATCCAGCCGGCCTATGTCCAGAGCGGCGCACCGGTCGCCGCCTATGCCGCGGCCGACACGGACTCGCAGATCCTCGACAAGTGGAAAGACAGCGGCAAGCCGCTGCGCTGAGCCGCGTGGCCCGGCCGCCCGCCAACATCGTCAATCGCGCGTTAACCTGCTGCCCCTAGGGTAGCGGGCGCTCTCACTGCGTGCGGCAAGGAGAGCGCCCGCGCTGCCGCGTTGGGTCATCCGGGGGGAGATGACGCGGCAGCTAGTCGATACTGTCTTGACGGGCGCGACCTGGAAGCTGGGCAGCGCTCGCTTTACGAACCGCGCACGTTGCGGCCGGAGCCGCGGCGTGCGGTAGGGATCACGGCATCATCGCGGCGCGATCGATACGGTGATTAGGTCGCTGTACAACCCGGCGCGCTTGCCCGCGACGCTGCCGATCATGAAGCGCATCGGCAGCGTTTCGCGGGTCGGATCCTTGCCGGTCGAAGTGTATTTGGCCGTCGAGGCGAGCGAGAGCGTGCTTTCGCCGACCATCAGCTGATACGGCACGCTCCAGTCGGTATTGGCCATCTTGAGTAGGCCATTGTTCTTCGACACGAATTCGAGCCGATAGGCGCGGGTGCTCGCGACGGTGACGTTGAGCGGCACGCGCGCGACGCCTTCGCTCAGCTCGCCCAGATCGACCAGCGCCTGGCCGCCGTTGCGGCGATACTGGCCCGAAAGCCCGAGCACCGCCGAGGGCAGCACGTTCACCCCGAGCACGAACGACCGCATGGCAAGCGCGTCGCTGCGGCCCTTTTCCTGCGCAATCAGCGTAACGCGCTGCGTGTAGAGCCCGTCGGCGATCAGCCCATCCTCGTCGGCGCTAAACTGGAAGCGGACGAGCTGCTGGCCGCGCGGCTGGACGACGACCGGCCGCTGCGTAAACCGCGCGATGGTGCGCCCCGAAACCGGCGTGGCATTGCTGTTCGAGAACTGGTCGAGCAGCGTGTAGGTGACGCGGCCGGTGCGCCCCGCCTGCGTCAGGCCGAACGCTTCCTGATCGACCACGAAGATCGGATCGAACGCGCACGCCGCGCCGCCCTCGTTATGGAACATCACATCGAACGTGCCGATCGGCGCGGTAGTCGCGAACGGGTCGTAGCCCTGGATGATCCAGTTGGTCGCGGCGCTGTCGATCCGCAGCGCGCAATCACTGCGCGCCGCGAGAGAGGCCTGCGCCCAGGCGGGTGCGGCGGAAGCCAGTGCCGCGGCGAATGCCAATGTGGCCGAAATCAGGGTCTTCATAATCACCTCAATTCGCCGGCTTTAGCTTTATAGTCTTAAGATCGACGAGACCAGTCGTGTCCGCGGGGACCTTGAACTCGAACGCCGTCGGCCCCGCACCAAGCTCGACGCGGTAATCGACTGCCGGGCGCAGGTTCTGGATCGCGAACCGCCCGACCGAATTGGTGAAGAAGGGCAAGGGTTCCTTGTCCTTGCCGTCCTTGGCGATCACCCGCCCGCCCGCCAGCGATACCGGCGAGCCGTCGGGGAAGGTTAGCACGCCGGCGGCACTCACGAACGCGTCGGTGCCGACCCTGAGCGTGTAGCCGCTGTGATAGCGCGGATTGACGCGCGCGACGCCGGGCCCGGTATCGTAGCCGAGCGGCGGATTCTCGACGTCGTACTGGATCGGCTGGTTGACGTAGCTATTGAGATAGCCGTTGACCGCCGCACCGAACGTGCCGCTCTTGCTCATATAGTCGTTGCTGACCAGCGACTGGCCGGCAACGACGCTGTGGCCCTTCAGGTTCTTGTGCGGGTAGAGCAAGGCGAAGCTGTCGTTGACGCGGCGGCCCACGCCGACCACGCCGTCTGCAAACGCGATCGACGTGCCGACGCGCACCGACGAGACGTTGACCTCGCCGATCCGGCCGATGTTCGGACCATAGCTGGCATGCGTCACCGTCGCGTCGAAGCGATTGGCGATATAATCGACGAAGCCCTGCCCTGCGACGGTGCGGTCGTCGCGCGTTGCGACCGCGCCATAGCCGATGCTGCCGATCTGATTCGACGAAGCGTGGAGATAGGAGAGCGAGCTGTTGTCGGTGCTGCTCTCGTGCCGTGCTTCGAAGCGGTCGCGGAAATTGGGCTGGTAGACCAGGGCGATGTTGAAGCCGAGGCCGCGGCCGCGGCCTATCGCGCTGTCGAACTTCGAATATTCGACCCCGGCGCGGACGCTGAAGCGGCGGTCGAAATAATAATTGCCCGACGCGCCGATGCGGTAGCTGTCGTTGCGGTTGCGGCTCTTGAGGTAGCTCGCGCTGATCAGCGCCGAGAAGCGCTGGCTGATCTGTCGCGTATATTGGCCGTTGACCGAGAACGAGCTGCTATTGTCCGCAAGTGGCGAGGACAGATAAGCATAATGCCGCGACAGATAGTCCGCGCGGATGCTTGCCGAATCGACGAGTCCGCCGCGATCGATCAGCTGGTCGAACCCGACGCCCCCCGAAAAACCCTTGCCGACGTCGCGCGAATTGCTGACGCCGCCGTCCAGCAGCAGCCGCGAACCGCCGCCGAGCACGAACTGGGTCTGGCCGGTTAGCGTCTGGACGCGCGCGCTCGCCTGCACGCCGATGCCGATCGCCGGCGCATCGACAAACGCCTTGCGGAAGAAACCCGAGAAGGCGACCGGGCCGTTATACACCGGCGAGCGGCCGAAATTGTTGCTCGTCGGGCCGATATAGGCGGCATATTCGAAGTCGCCGGGTACCAGGTCGATCGGATCGAGATACTGGCTGTAGTTGATCGACTGGATCGCGCCCGAATTGTCGCGAACTTCGATCTGGACGTCGTTGCTGCCCGCAAGCAGCGGCAGCGAGCTGAAGTCGTACGATCCCGCATCGAGCCGCAGCTCGCGATACAGCACGCCGTTGCGCAGGATGCGCACGCTCGCGTCGCGCTGGAGCACCAGCTGGCGGTTGCCCTGTAGCACCGACGAGCGATACGGATCGAAGCGCTGGCGCTGACGGCTGACGCCGACGCCGCCCATCTGGACGAAACCCTGCTGGCCGCGAACCTCGGGCGTGAGGTCGCCGAGATACCAGCGCCGATACGCGGTCGGCTCGTCATAGACGAAGCGCGCATAGTTGCGGTCGAAGCGATAGCTATCGCCGGCGAAGCCCTGCGTGCCGAACTGGCCATCGGCTTCGAGCACGACACCCCCATAGCGCAGCGCCGTGTTGAGCGCGACCGAGGGCGGGCCGTTGTTACCGCCGCGCCAGGCATGCGCATAGAAGGCGTTGATGTTGAGGAAGGCGGAGAAGTCCGCAGGTTGCAGGTCGATTGTCTCGTCGCCGGGCGTGGGCGGTGCGAACAGCTGCTGGAGCGAGCGCCGCGACGGATCGATCGTCAGCACCACCACCGCCAGGCTCGACGGATCATATTCGAACGAGATGCCCAGCGGCTTCAGATCGTCCGATTCGATCCGGTCCTTGCCCGGCGACGCGGCGAGCAACTGCGCGCGCGCCTCCTCGTTGAGCAGCCCCGCGATCAGCGTCTCGAACGGCTTGCGCTCGACGAGCAGCCGATCGTCGAAGGTCAGCCGGATCGGCATGTCGCCCAGCGAGCGCTGCTTGAACAGCAGCGGCACGGTGAGGTCCATGTCGCGGTCATAGGGGTTGATGTCGGGCCGGCCATGCTTGCCGATCGGCAGCCCCGCCGTGCCGGTCTGGCCGACCATGGGCAGTGCGTCGATGTCGGGCTTGGCGCCGCCGGGCAGCGGCACCGAGCCCGATTGCTGCGGCGGGGTCGGCGACGGGCTGGGCAGCGGGACGGTCGTCTGCGGCGCGGGCGCTGGCTGCGTGCGCGGCAGCGGCACGGAAACCTGCGCCGCGGCGGTTCCGCTGGTCAGGCAGAACCACGCCGTGGCGCCGAGCAGCCGGCTGCGGCTCACTGCAGGAACTTGACGGTGATCGGGCCGGGCCCGAACGCGCGGGCGAGCGGCAGCTGGAAGGTGCGCACGCCCCCCCCGCCCTGGATGTACCCGCTGCCGACGACGCGGCTGAGCTCTTCCTGGCTGACCAGGATCCGCAGCGGCTTGCCGTCGGTGCCCTTGCCCTCGAAGCCCCATTTCAGCGCCGACATCATCGCGTGGCGCCGACCGCTATTCTTCATCGTGACTTCGACGCCGGGCACCTTGGGCGGCAACGGATCGCCCTGTTTCGCCGCGGGCGGCTGATAGTCGATCGTCTTGACCGAGGTCGTCTCGACATTGGGCTTGGCGCCGGGCGGGGCGACAACGACCAGCGCCTTCATGTGATAAACCACCTGCACCTGCGCCGATTGCGCGCCGGCGCCCGGATCGACGGGCACGGGGAGCTGGTTGACCGAGAGATAATAAGCCTGCGAGGTCGGAATATCGGCGGCGCCCACCCATTGCAGGCGCACGACCTGGCGCGCGCCCTGGGGGAGCATGCCCTGCGGCGGGAAGACGATGAAATCGGCATCAGCCGGGGTTTCGGTCGGGACACCGCTCTCGTCGAAGTTGAGGCGCGTGATCCGCGTCTCGAACGGCAGGCGGCCGGCATTGAGGTTCTGCACTTCCACGCGCGCGACAGCGTCGCTCCCCGTGGTGGTCATCTCGACGATCATCGGCGAGACGCGCATCGCATAAACCGAGACGCCGCCCACGACGAGCGCGGTCGCGACGATGGCCGAACCGATAGCGGTCCGCTGGAACTTGCTGAACACTGGCGAGGCCCCCACCCCTAATGCTTCGCCCGAAATACGGGCGAATCGATACGCAATACTCGAAAGGGGGAGGATTGTCTCCTCCCCCTTCCTTTAGTCAGGCATACTGCCGGACCGCTGGATCAGAGAGCCTTGAGCTCGACGGTCAGCGTGTCCGAGTAGTTGCCGGCGACCAGCGCCTTGCTGGGCGCGGGCGCCAGGATGGTCAGCGTCATGTCCGAGCGCCATGCACCGCCGGTCCAGACCTTCTGCGCGTCGCCTGCAGCGGCAACGACGTTCTGGGTCGAGCCCGAAGCACCGGCCGAGGTGTTGGTGGTCGCTTCGAAGGTCGCGGTGGCCGAGTACGGGATGTTCGCCTGGAACTCGTCCGAGTCATAGCCGCCAGCAGCCGCATTGACGAGGCCGAGCTGGTTCTTCTTCAGCGTGACGGTGTTGTTGAAGTTGCAGCCCGCGGTGGTCGAGTTCACGACGGCGCTGGCCGACGACATCATGTCGAACGCGCTGTTGACGTTGGTGTTCGAGTTCGTGTTCACGCCAATCGTGCCGAAGTCGAGCGTGTGCGCGGTGCTGCTGCCGCCATAGTAGGAGCAGTCCTTGCTCACCGAACCCTTGATCAGCCAGGTGTTGGTGACGGTCGGCGACGCGGCCTGCGAGTTGCCGTCGTTCAGGCCCCACTGGCTGTAACCGACGCCGCCGCTGAGGACGAGGCCAACGGCGTAGCCGAGGGTCGTCGAGTGGCTCGTTGTGCCGCCGATGATGCCCGGCGTCTGACCCGAGAAGGCGATGTCGTCAGCCTGAGCGACGCCAGCGGTCGAGAGCAGCGCAACAGCGGCTGCCGAGAGAAGCTTCTTCATGTGCAATTCCCCACTTGGTTTCGGCGCCTCCCGACGTTGTTGCCGAGTCGATCGCCGATAGTTGACGTTTAACAAGTATTGGCAAACATTCAACAATTATCTGTTTGCATTAACCACCATTATTCCAACGTCGGAACAGCAATGGCAAGTTTCGATCAATACTGAACGGGTCCAGTATCAACCGGATTGCGACCCTTTACTTGGGTAGTCGTTATTATTTATTTCAGTTGGGAGCGATAGTTATCTCGATTACTTCCCCGTACTGACCGGCAAGCAGGCCAGCCTCTTTGGTGACACTGCCAAGACTGAGCCGCAGCAGCAGCCCGTCCATCGCAATGCCATCCGCACTCGAGATGGTTTGCCCGCCGGTGAGCGAACGCCCCTCGAAAATCTTGGATATCATCTCGGTGGTCGGGCGGCGGACCGGCAGCTCGACGTCGAGGACGTAAGGAATCGAACCCGCATAGGGGCCCGAGCCGTTCGGCATTTCGGAATGGGCAAGCGCGCCGTTCTGCGCCTTGATCTGCATCTTGAACGGCACGTTGCAGTCGAGCGCCACTTTCACCGCTGCAGCCTTGCCCGGACGAGTCAGATCGCCGAAGTCAGCCGTGGGCATCGAACCCATCTGGCAGCGCTGGGCAATGCTACCCTGCACGGCGATGTCGACCGACTTCACATTGGAGATTTCCTGCGCGGCGGCAGGCGCGGCAAGCGCACCGCCGAGCAGCAGCGCGGCACCGGCCACAGCGAGGCGAACGCGCGCCGAGACCGAGGCCCGGGCGGCGGCGCTGTCCTGAGATGCCTGGAAATGTGCGCCCTGCGGCGCGCCCCCCGCTCTATACTCCGCCGCAGCGTCCGACATACCGATTCGGCGCGCACCATAGGTGCGCAACGATTCGTTTTGCGGACGGTGCGGGCGGCTCCCCCCGGAGCACATACCCTCAACTCCCCTCACCGATTAAACCTTTAATAGGGTCTTAACCTGCGACGAGTCGATGGATTTAAAGAGTTAATCCGTCCCGGAAGCGCACATCCGCAAATTTACGGAACGTAAACAACCGGTTATCTCTTAAATTTTTTGTAAGGAAATACCCGGTAACAGGCGGAGTCGACCGCTTCCGGCCGAATCGCCTGGAGCGACTCGGCAGCTCGTCGAGTCGCATCAACGCTTCACCGCAGGCAGCGGGCCATTTTGGAACGGCCTCTTTTCGCCCGGCGTTGATACATTCTTAGATCATTAACTCTGCGTATCAATCATATTTTCAATGGGACGTGAGATCAGGCCTGATCCAGCAGCAACGGGTGTTACGATGCCGATCAGATCTCTCCCCAAGTTCTCTGCCGTGCTTCTGCTGTTGTGCGGATCCGCCGCGGGCGCCGAAAACGTCGCCACGGGCACCTTGAACATTCGCCTGACCGTGCCGGTGGTGTGCAATGTCAGCCATCAAAGCGCGATCAGCCAGGCGGGCGCGGGCTATCGCCTGGGAGCGCTGCGCGAGTTCTGCAATTCACCGCGCGGCTATGCGCTGGTGGTCAACTATGCGCCGGGCTCGATGAAGGGCGCCGTCGTCGCGGTGGGCGAAGAGCGCGTCGTACTCGACGGCTCGGGCCGCGCGGTGATCAGCCAGGCCCAGGGGCCGCGCATCCGCGACCGTGAAGTCTTTGCCGAGCCCGGCGCCGCCGGCTTCGACACCGACCGTCTCGAATTCAACCTCGAAACCATCTAGCCATAGGCCGGGCCGGGCCCGACTGTCCCGGATTGAACCTGTCGCCGTTCCGGAAGCCGTTGCGCGGATTCCGGAACGGCCTCTATTTTGGGCGCATGGAAACGCCCGTCCAACCGAAGGATCTCACGGAGGTCGTCGATACGCTGATCGAGGCGCAGGCGCTGCTCGCTTCGTCGATCTATATCGACCTCGTCAATCTCGGGCTGATCGATGCCGACGCCGCCGCGCGCCGGCTCCACGCCTTGGGCGACATCGCCGCCAGCCCGCTCCAACGCCACCCGGACGTCGCCGCCGCGCTGGGCGACCGCATCCGCAGCTATGCCGATGGCCTCGCCCGGGCGGACCGCAGCGACAAGGCGCGGGCGCAGCTTCGCGTCGTAGGCGGCAGCCAGGCCTGAACCTCAGGCGCGCTGGCGCCCGGCCTCCCCGGCCTCTTCGCCCGGCGCCGCGCGGTTGCGACAATATTCGGGTTTGAGCGCCCAGCCCTGCCCGCGCACCGACTGGATGAAATCACGCCCGCCGCTTGCAAGCTTGAGCTTCTGCCGCAAATTGGAAACGAACACGTCGATAATCCCGATAGTCGCCTGCTCGCCATCGGCATAGAGCGCCTGGTGGAGCTGGCGGCGCGACACCGGCTGCGGCATCGCCTGCCAAAGCAGGTCGAGCACGCGCTTCTCCGATTCGGTAAGTCCGACCTGACGCCGGCCGACGCGATACTGGTTCTCCTCCTCGCGATAGACGAGCGAGTTGAAATAGTCGGCGCGCGCCTCGCGCGTCCGGCCGCCGCCCTGCTCAAGCGCGGAAAGGACAAGGCCGACCAGTTCGTCGCGATGCGAGTCGAGCACTGCCTGCAATGCCGGGGATTGGCCGCTTGTCGGCGCCTCCCCCAGCGCGGCCTCGGAGGCGCGCCGCACCAGATTCAGGGCGTCGTCCACCGTGCGCCGGCTCTCAACGAGCCGTGCCTCGCAATCGCGTAGCAGCCCGACGAGTGAGTCCTTACCGGCCGGCACGAAGATCGGACCTTAAGATGTTTGCGGACTGCCTCGTGGTTCTTTCAGCCATCGCCTCAGCGACGCCGAAGCTACTGGATGCCGCGATAGGCAGAACTGGGGCCATTTGAGTCACTGTAAGCCGTTACCCATCCGCAGATTTGAATGTTGGTCAACATTCGTTTCTTATAAGACACACTCTTCTATTATAGAGATATAATCAAGAGTGAAACAAATATCATTTTCCATAAACCTATAGTTAAATATTTAATAATCGGTTAATTTCTAATAAGACTTTGTTAGCAAATCTGTTGTGCTCCCGTGTGGATCGACGCCGGCCGCTCCCTTGCCCCGCCGGGCGTCCGGGCGTAGCTCCACCGCCATGACCGACTCCGCAAATGCGCTCGCCTATGTCGATGCCCATCTCGACGACAGCCTTGACCGCCTGTTCGCGCTGATGCGCGTGCCCTCGATCTCGACCGATCCGGCATATGCCGAGCAGTGCCTTGCCGCCGCGCAGGTGCTCACCGACGAGCTCGTCGCGCTCGGCTTCGAGGCCCGTGTCGCGCCGACGCCGGGGCACCCGATGGTCGTCGCGCATCACGATGGCGAAGGACCACATGTCCTCTTCTATGGCCATTACGACGTCCAGCCGGTCGATCCGCTCGAATTGTGGAAGCGCGACCCTTTCGACCCGGTGCTCGAGACCCGCGCCGACGGAAGCAAGGCGATCGTCGGCCGCGGCGCGTCGGATGACAAGGGCCAGCTGCGCACCTTCATCGAGGCATGCCGCGCGTGGAAGGACGTCGAGGGCCGGCTTCCCGTCCGCGTCACCATCTTGTTCGAAGGCGAAGAGGAATCGGGGTCGGAGAGCCTCGAGCCTTTTCTCCACGCCAATGCCGACGAACTCCGCGCCGAATTCGCGCTGATCTGCGACACCTCGATGTGGGATACCGCGACGCCGGGTCTGACCATCGGCCTGCGCGGCATGGCCGGCGGCCAGGTCACCGTGCGTGGCCCATCGCGCGATCTCCATTCGGGGATCTATGGCGGCCCGGCGCGCAATCCGATCCAGGTGCTGACGAACATCCTCGCCGACCTCAAGGATGCCGATGGCCATGTCACGCTGGCCGGCTTCTATGACAACGTGCATCCCTTGAGCGACGACGTCCAGGCAAGCTGGAACGCGCTCAATTTCGATTCGAAGCAGTTCCTCGGCGATATTGGGCTCAGCGTTCCCGCAGGCGAGAAGGGCGTCGGCGTGCTCGAGCAGAGCTGGGCGCGGCCAACTGCGGAGATCAACGGCATCTGGGGTGGCTATATCGGCGAAGGCTTCAAGACCGTGATTCCCGCCGAGGCGCATGCTAAGATCAGCTTCCGCCTCGTCGGAGGCCAGGATCCCGACCAGGTCTGGGCGGCGTTCGAGGACCATGTCCGCTCACGCCTGCCCGCGGACTGTTCGGCCGAGTTCAACGTCCGCGGGGGATCGAAGGCGATCAGCCTGGCGAGCGACAGCCCGCCGCTCGCCGCGACGCGTGCCGCGCTCGACGCCGAATGGGGCAAGTCGGCGCTACTCGCCAGCGGCGGATCGATCCCGGTAGTCAATTCGATCCGCTCGATCCTCGGCATGGACAGCGTGATGGTCGGCTTCGCGCTCAACGACGACAACATCCACTCGCCCAACGAGAAATACGATCTCAACAGCTTCCACAAGGGCATCCGTTCCTGGGTACGCATTTTGGGCAAGTTGGGCGAGATGGCGCCAGCCCAGAGCGCCGAAACCGCAGCCGCCTGAAGCGTTTGCGGAGTTGACAGGGGCCTGCTCCAAGCCGGATAGGCAGGAGCATGGTTCCCCTTTCGTTCGGCGGTCACGACTTCCAGGCGCTCGCCGAGGGCGCGCTTTACTGGCCCGCCCGGCGCGCGCTGCTTGTCGCCGACCTGCATTTCGAGAAGGGCAGCTGGTTCGCGAGCAAGGGCCAGATGCTGCCGCCCTATGATTCGCTGGCGACGCTCGCCGCACTGTCGGCGCTGGTCGATCGCACAACAGCAGCCGAGCTCTGGTGCCTGGGCGACAGCTTCCACGATTCGGCGGGCTGTGAACGCCTGCCCGCCGACGCGCGCGCGATGCTGACCGGCCTCACCACGCGGCTCGACTGGCACTGGATCACCGGCAACCACGATTCGCTGCTGGTCGACCATTGCGGCGGCACAATCGTCGAGGAAGCCGAGGTCGACGGGCTCGTGCTTCGCCACGAAGCCGAGCCCGAAGAAACCCGTCCCGAACTCTCGGGCCATTTCCATCCCAAGCTGCGGATCAACCTGCGCGGACGCCAGGTGGCGCGGCGCTGCTTTGTCGCCACCGCGACCAAGCTGATCCTCCCCGCCTTCGGCGCACTGACCGGCGGGCTCGACGCACATCACTCGGAGATCGTACGCGCCGTCGGCCGCGGCGCGGAAGCACTGGTTGCCCTCGAAGACCGGCTGCTACGCTTTCCGGTCGCCGCTTAGCCGCAGTGCGCCTCGCCCGAGCCGACCTTGTTTACCGTGCAATTGGCGCCGCCGCCCAAATCGGCATCGCCCGAACCGACGATCGACACCGATGCCGGACCCTTCACCGTACCCAGGACATTGCCGGATCCCGCAATCGAAACGTCGGCGCTAGACGCCGTGAGCTTGCGGGCGTTGATATTGCCCGAACCGGCGACAGACGCCGACAATTTCGATGCGCTGCCGGCGATATCGAGGTCGCCCGAGCCGGCGACCGACAATTCGGTCGCGTTGCCGCGCAGCTCGGCGACGCGGAGATTGCCCGAGCCCGAGACCGCGCCATCGAAATCGCCTTCTGCCCGGTCAACGGTCATGTTGCCCGACCCGCCCACTGCCGCGGCAGTCAGCCGTGGCATCACGACATGGACGCGCGCGCCGCGATCCTTGCCGAACCAGCCATCTTTCGAATCCTTGCGCCCGACGCGCAGCGTGCCGTCGATCACGCGGATGTCTAGCAGGTCCAGCACCTTCGAATCGCCCTCGGCGGTCACTGCGAAGCTCTTGCCCGTCGTGACGTCGACATCGTCCGATCCGCGCAGCTCGACGCCGGTGAATCCGCTCGCCGCAAAGCTGCGCGTCGAGCCGGTCCCGCTCGCCTGCGCGGCCTCGCCCTGCTTCTCCCAGTTCGACTGGCATGCCGCCAGCGGCAGCAACGCGATCATTAGCAGCATACGCATTCCCTTCTCCCAAACTGTGTATTGCATACACAATACACTAGAAGCCGGACAAGGAAAAGGGGCGGCGGTTGCCCACACGCCCCTTCGCCGTCCAGCGGTTCGTTCGCCCGATCAGGCGGGAACCTTGTCCTTGTTCCAGATCGCCGCAGCCTTGCGCAGGATGTCGAGGATCTTCTCGAGCGCGGTCGGCTCGTCGACCTCTTCCATCGCGGCGAGTTCGCGCGCGAGGCGCGATGCAGCCGCTTCGAAGATCTGGCGCTCGGAATAGCTCTGCTCGGGCTGGTCGTCGGCGCGGAACAGGTCGCGGACCACTTCGGCGATCGACACGAGGTCGCCCGAATTGATCTTCGCCTCATATTCCTGCGCGCGGCGCGACCACATGGTGCGCTTTACCTTGGGCTTGCCCTTGAGCGTCTCGAGCGCTTCCTTGAGCGTCTTGTCGCTCGACAGCTTGCGCATGCCGACGCTCTCGGCCTTGTTGGTGGGCACGCGGAGAGTCATCTTCTCCTTTTCGAAGCGCAGCACGTAGAGCTCGAGCTGCATGCCCGCAATTTCCTGTTTCTGCAGCTCGATCACACGGCCCACGCCGTGCTTGGGGTAAACGACATAATCGCCGACATCGAAGGACAGCGCCTTGGCAGCCATGTGCTAGAGACCTTTCCGTGAATAACCGGCCCCGAACGATTGCGGCGTCGACCCGGGCGCATTCTGCGCCGGGCTGGCGGTTCGGGACAACAACCTATGCTTCTCCGGGCGGAAGGGCGATTCATCGCCCCCGTCGCGATCCGTTTAACACGGTTGCAATAAAATTACCAGCCGCACGTCATCGGTGCAGCGCATTTATGTGCACTGCGGCAAAGATTCTGCCAAGCCGGTCTCCGCGGCGCGGCGCGGATCAGTTGCCGGTGCCGGGCTCGGGCGAGAAATACTTCTCGAACTTGCCTTCCTCGCCCTTCATCGCATCGGCGTCGGCCGGCGCATCGCCCTTCTGGGTAATGTTGGGCCATTGCTCCGAATAGGTGCGATTGAGTTCGAGCCACTTTTCGAGCCCATTCTCGGTATCGGGCAGGATCGCCTCGGCCGGGCATTCGGGCTCGCACACGCCGCAATCGATGCATTCGCTGGGATTGATGACGAGCATGTTCTCGCCCTCATAGAAACAGTCGACCGGACACACCTCGACGCAATCCATGTACTTGCACCGGATGCAGGCGTCGGTGACGACATAGGTCATGGCAGGTCGGCTCCCTCGAGCGGCAGGTAACGAAGTTGCGCCCCTGCTATGCCCCGGATTCTGCAACGTCAACGTTTCTGGGGGCTTGGGTTTCTAGCCGCGTATAAAGCTCCGCTGCCTCGGCGGGGGGCCCGCGGCGTTTGGGCAGCGCCTCGACACGGAGCGCGACGACCTTGCCGTAGAGCGGGAAGACGATGATCGATCCGACGCGCACCGGTGCTGCCGAGCGCTCGATCCGCCGGCCGTCGAGCCGGAGCGTGCCCTTCTCGGCGATCGCCTGCGCGGCGCTGCGCGTCTTGGCCAGTCGCGCGAACCACAGGAAGCGGTCGAGCCGGACGCTCGCGTCAGCCACTGCGCAGCCCCGCGAGCACGGCAAAGGCGTTGTCGGTCGGTGCCGCCTTGGGCTTGGCGGCCGGGGTGAGCCCCTGCCAGATCCAACGCGCGGCCTCGCCCTCGCGCGTCTTGGCAGTCTTGAAGCCGAGTTGCGCCATCAGCCGCGCCAGTGTCTCGGGCGTCAGGCCGATCGACGTCGCCAGCGCCGGATCGGGAGCGAAGGGCTTCCGTCCCTGCCGCGCATCGTGCGCCGCACGCGCGATCCGCTCGACCAGGTCGACGCGCACCGCCTGGCTCCCGAGCGGACGGAAGCCGTGGACGAGATCGGCGCCCGGCGCGCTGCGCGGCAAAACCGTCGCGCCCTCTAGCGGCGCCTCGGCCAGCCCCATCAACTCGCGCCGCCAGCGCGCCGCGACCGGCTTGAGCAGCGAAGGTGCGAACAGGTCGAGCGTGCCGATCGTGACTCCAATCGCGCGCAGCCGCTTCCGCGCGTCGGGATCGAGTCCCTCGACCAGTGCGGCGGCGGCGCGGCGCGGCAGCAATCCGCCGGCGTCGAGCAGCGCATTGGCGAGCGCCCGCAGCGGGCCACCGGCGTCGAGGTCGCGGGTTGCGGCATCGAGCTTGCCAAGCGCGGGGAGATGGCGCGCGACCTGCGCCGAAAACCACGCCTCGAGCCGCGCAAGCACGGCGCTGCGCGCTAACGGATCGAGCACATCGAGCGCCCGATCCAGTATGATCTTGGGTCGAACCAGATTTACCCCGGCCTGAAGCGTAGCGATCTGGGCGCCACGCCATTCTATCCTATTGTTCCCCGGCGAAGGCCGGGGCCCGGACTCAGCGTTGCTACTTTCAAGGCTGGACCCCGGCCTCCGCCGGGGAACAATAGTCAGTTCGTTATCAGCCGCGTTGATCAACGCTTCGCCGCGAGCGCGGAATTCCCCCGCCAGCCGCTTCTCCGCCGCCGCCAGCAACATCCTCTTGTCGTCGGCGCGTGCCTCCGCCTGTACGGTGAAGCGGAAGCCTTCGAGCCGCCCGAGCGGGTGCTCCTCGACGCTGACTTCGCCCTCGGGCCCGATCGTCACCGGCAGGTTCGAGGCGTCGGCGCCGATCTGGCGCAGCAGCACCGTCGTCCGCTTGTCGACGAAGCGCTGGGTCAGGCTGGCGTGGAGCGCGTCGGACAGCTTCTCCTCGATGGCGCGCGTGCGCTCGGCCCAGTGGATCGGATCCTGCAGCCAATCGGCGCGGTGGGCGATATAGGCCCAGCTCCGCGCCGCCGCGATCCGGCCTGCCAAGGTTTCGACATCGCCGCCCATATTGTCGAGCCGCGCGATCTCATCGGCGAACCATTGGTGGGGAACATGGCCGTTACCCTCGGACAAATGCCCGAACAATCGCCCGACGAAACGCGCATGCGGATCGACGCCGAGCTTGCGGAAATCGGGCAGCCCGCACGCCGCCCACAGCCGCGCGACCATCCGCGGCGACCGCACCCGCGAACGCACCCAATCCTCGTCGGCCAGCCGCTTGAGCACGGCAAGGTCGGTCGCCTGGGGCGCGGCGCGAAGCACCTCATGGTGCGGCTTGGCCTCGAGACTGGCAATCAGCGCATCCAGGCTGGCGAAATCGGGCCCGCCCTCGCGCCAATAGAGCCGCTCCAGCCGCGGCACCTGGTGCGTCTCGAGCGCAAGGACTTCTTCCAGGGTGAAGGCTCCGGGGCCCTCCTCGTGCAGCGTGCCGAACGTCCCGTCCTTCTGGTGCCGCCCGGCGCGGCCGGCGATCTGCGCCATCTCGGCAATGGTCAGCCGGCGCTGGCGCCGCCCGTCGAACTTGGAGAGCGAGGCGAAGGCGACATGGTTGACGTCCATGTTCAATCCCATGCCGATCGCATCGGTCGCGACGAGATAGTCGACTTCGCCGGCCTGGAACATCGCCACCTGCGCGTTGCGGGTGCGCGGGGAGAGCGCCCCCATCACCACCGCCGCGCCCCCGCGCAACCGCCGCAGCGCCTCGGCCACGGCATAGACTTCCTCGGCGCTGAACGCGACGATCGCCGAGCGCCGCGGCAGCCGCGAGAGCTTCTTCGCGCCGGCATAGCTCAGCGTCGAGAAGCGCGGCCGCCCGATGATCTCGGCATCGGGGACCAGCGCCTTGAGCATCGGCTTCAATGAATCCGACCCCAGGATCATCGTCTCGGCAAAGCCGCGCGCGCGCAGCAGCCGATCGGTGAACACGTGCCCGCGCTCGGGATCGGCGCCCAATTGCGCCTCGTCGAGCGCGACAAAAGCGACCTCGCGCTCCAACGGCATGCTCTCGGCAGTACACAGCAGCCACTTGGCCTTGGGCGGGAGGATTTTCTCCTCGCCGGTGATCAGGCCGACATTCTCGACGCCCTTGATCCGAACCACGCGGTCATAGACCTCGCGCGCCAGCAGCCGCAGCGGGAAGCCGATCATGCCGCTGGCATGGCCGCACATCCGCTCGACCGCGAGATGGGTCTTGCCGGTATTGGTAGGGCCGAGCACTGCGGTGACCGGCGAACGCGCAAACTGGCTCATGTCACTGGACAACATCGTTCCGAGTCAGCCCTTAAGCAACACCCCCTGATTGCAGAACTCCCTTAACCATGTTGGATTATAAGCGAATTCCAACCATAAACTCCCTTTATCTTGGCACCGGCACGGGTCGCCGCACGAGAGGGAACGGACGGGGCTGCTTAATTTGACTTTAACTGCTCGCCTCCACAATGATTCGGGTGTGGCCGGGGGTTTCGGCACATTTGACGACGAGGCTTTCGGGGGGCATCGCGCCTTGTTCCTGCGTAATGATCATGGGCTGGATTTCGGCGGTGGCGCCAGCGTGTCGCCCGCCTTCGTGTCGACGCCCGGGACCGCGCTCAGCACCAAGCTCAAACGCCGCGTCTTTGCCGACCTCGATCTTGCGCCCGATCTCGGTGCGAGGATCGGCTCGCTGACCTGGTATCGCGGCGTCGCCACCTGTCTTGGCCTGTGCGCCGTCACCTTCCTGATGACCCCGGGCTTCGAAACCCCGATCTACGGCACCGTCGCGCCCGCACTCACCGGCGCCGAGTGGGACGCCGCGCACGCCCAGGCGATCGCCCCGCTCGCCAAGGGCGGCGCCACCGGATACCGCGTCGCCGCGACCCGCCTGGTGGCGCCGCTTACCGACACGCCCGAACGCCCGATCATCAGCCTCGATGCCAAGCTCGCCTCGGGCGACGCACTGCTTGCGGTGCTGCGCCGCTCGGGCGTCGGCGCGGTCGATGCCGAACAGGTCGGCGCGCTGGTCACCAAGGCCGTGGCATTCGATGACATCCAGCCGGGCACGATGCTCGACATCACGCTCGGCCGCCGCACCGACAAGGCCCAGCCGCGGCCGCTCCAGAACATGGCGTTCCGCGCGCGTTTCGACCTCAAGCTCGAAGTCGCGCGCAGCGGCGACCAGCTCTCGCTCAAGCAGATCCCGATCGCGATCGACCACACGCCGCTGCGCGTTCAGGGTGCGATCGGATCGAGCCTCTATCGCTCGGCACGCGCCGCCGGCGCTCCGGCCAAGGCGGTCGAAAGCTATATCCGCACCCTGGCGACCCGCATGTCGGTGTCGCGGCTCGATTCGGACTGCAAATTCGACATCATCGTCAAGCAGGCTCGCGCCGCCACCGGCGAAGTCCAGCTCGGCAATCTGCTCTATGCCGGCGTCAGCGGCTGCGACGAGAAACTCCAGATGATGCCGTGGGAATCCAACGGCAAGGTCGAGTGGTTCGACGGGCTCGGCAAGGGCAGCAAGACCGGGATGATGGCGATGCCCGCCGCGGGCCGCTTCTCGTCGAGCTTCGGCATGCGCCGCCACCCGATCCTCGGCTATACCCGCATGCACAAGGGCGTCGACATCGCCGCACCCTGGGGCGCGCCGGTCTATGCCGCGACCGACGGCGTCGTCCAGTTCGCCGGGCGCAGCTCGGGCTACGGCAATTTCATCAAGCTCAGCCACGGCAGCGGCTTCGGCACCGGCTATGGCCATCTCAGTCGCATCGTCGTGCGCGGCGGCCAGAGCGTTCGAAAAGGCCAGGTGATCGGCGCGGTGGGCAGCACCGGCATGTCGACCGGCCCGCACTTGCATTACGAGCTCTACAAGAACGGCACTGCGGTGAACCCTCGCTCGGTGTCGTTCACGTCGATGCGCCAATTGACCGGCAGCGACCTCGGCGCGTTCCGCTCGAAGCTGAGCCAGCTCCTCTCGGTCCCCGTCGGTCGCGGCGCGGAGAAGGACGAGGACTGACCCGCTTGTGCTGAGCCGGTCGCAACTGGCCACCTTCAATCTCGAAGAGGCGCGCACGCTGCGCGCGTCGGGCCAGACCTATCGCCAGATCAAGCGCCGGCTCGGGCTCAGCCCGTCCCAGCTGGGGCTTATCCGCAAGACGCTGTCGCGCGAGAAGGCCGGCAATACGCGGCTATTGCGCACCATGCCCGACGCCACCGATCGCGACCGCCCGATCGGCCATTCGGCCCTGCCCGCGGGGCTGCGCAAGCAGCTGACCTCGGCGGGTTATCGCACGCTCGGCGATCTGGCGGACAGGCTCGGCGACCCTGACCTACCCAGGATCGAGGCGATGCCGGGCATCGGCCCGCACCGCGCCGCGCTGGTGAAGCGCCTGCTCGACCAATACGGCCTGCTTCCCGGCACCGAAGATCTGCAGAAGGCCATCGAAGCGCTTTTCCCGGATCTCGCCGAACCACGCGACGATTGACGCGCGAAGCGACGTGGCTAGCGTCGCAGCATGGCAAAAGCAGACCGTCTCGAGCGCCTGGACGCGCGCCGCCTCGAACTCGAAGCGGCATATCTCGCCGAACTGACCGGCGCATTGCGCGTAGCCGCCGCTGGGAAATGGGGCCTGTTCGACCATCGCGGCGATCGGACGACGCGAGCGGCCATCGCGCCGATCCTCGAAAAGCTTGGCGAGATCGGTGACGAAATCGACGCGGCACGCGCGCAACTCGGTCTTCCGCCGTTCGAACTCCAGCAGCAATTCCTGGCGTCACGCGGCAAGCCGAGCCCGCAAGCCCCAGGCGAACCCAAGCAGGCACAGGCCTGGCTCGATCGCCTCGCCGCCGCTGGCTAGGCCTCGCCTACTTCCCCTGCGAGCGCCAGCGCTTGATCGTGCGCTCGAGCATCAGCTCCTCGCCGCCGGTCTCGCGCCACAGTTCGGAGAAGAGCGGGTCGTCGGAGGCCGGGCGCTTGCTGTCCTCCAGCCCGTCGAACAGCAGGCGGACGGGCGTCGCGACACCTTCGCCGACCGCGATGCACTCGCGATTACGAAGCGCCGGGATCGAATCGAGGAAGCCACGCGCGCCTTCGGGCATCGCCGCCTTGACGAAGGCCTGGTCGCGCTCGTTGTTGAGGCGCATCGACAGGATCGTGCCGCATTGCGACAGCACGCCTTCGGCCAGGTCCGACGGGCGCTGGGTGATCAGCCCGAGCGACACGCCATATTTGCGGCCTTCCTTGGCGATCCGGCTGAGGATGCGGCCGACCGAAGAGCCATCGGCGTTGCGCTCGTTGGGGACGTAGCGGTGCGCCTCTTCGCAGACGAGCAACACCGGGCGCTTGGCCTCGCCCCGCGACCAGATCGCGAAATCGAACACCATGCGGCTGAGCACCGCGACGACGACCGACGTGATTTCGCTCGGCACACCCGAGACATCGATGATCGAAATGGGCTTGCCGCCGCCCGGCAGGCGGAAGACGCGGGCGAGGAACGCCGCCATCGAATCGGCGACGAGCATGCCTGAGAACATGAACGCGTAGCGCGGATCGCCCTTGATCTCGTCGATCTTGCTGCGCAGGCGGAGATAGGGCGCCGTGTCGGTCGCCTTGTCCATCTTGCCCATTTCGAGCTGGAGGATCTGGGTCAGGTCCGAGAGCAGATAGGGGACCGGTGCATCGACGGTGAGCTTGCCGATCTCTTGCGCCAGCCGGTTCTTGCCCTTGGCGAGCAGCAGGCACTTGGCGAGGATGTCCGCGTCCACCTGCCGTGCCGAGCCCTGGGTGGTGAGGAAGACCTCGCAATGCTCCTCGAAGTTCATCAGCCAGTACGGCATCTGCAGGTTCGAGACGTCGTAGAGCGCGCCGATATTCTTGAACGCACTGGCATATTCGCCGTGCGGATCGATCATCACGATATGTCCCTGCGGCGCGAGCTCGCAGATCCGATGGAGGATCAGCGCCGCGGCGGTCGACTTGCCGGTGCCGGTCGAGCCAAGCAGCGCGAAATGCTTGCCGAGCATCGAATCGATATAGAGCGCGGCGCGAATGTCCTTGGTCGGATAGACGTTGCCGATCTCGATATGCGCGCGATCGTCGGCGGCGTAGATCTGCTTCAAGTCCGACGTCGAGACCGGGAACACCTCGATACCCGGGGTTGGGTAGCGCGTGACGCCGCGGCGGAATTTCCAGAGCTTGCCGGTGAGCTTTTCCTCATCGCCCTCGCCGAGGAAATCGACCTGGGCGAGGATGCGGTTTCCGCCGGCGTCGAGCCGCAGCGAACGGACATTGGCGATCAGCCAGGTGCCGCCGACGCGCATCTTGACCTGGCTTCCGACGGTGCCGGCATTGGCGATCGCGACATCGCTGCTCGTGGAGAGCATCTCGAGTTCGCCGGGATCGAACACGACCTGGCTCGACGAGCCGGCGATCTCGAGCACCGCGCCGATCGCACGGACCGGGCTGCGCGGCGCGATGCCTTCGCCCGACGAAATGGGCGCCGCGTTGTCGAATCCACGCGCGCCGAACTGACCTTCCATCGGATGCTCCCCGTCTATGCGGCCGGTGTATCTGCAAGACGGTAAATATTACGTGACGTTGCGACCCCGGGACGCGCCCTAGAAACGCCGCCAGATCGCGCCCGCGCCCCAGCCGAGCAGCACCGACAGTGCCACCGCGACCAGCCCGTAAGTGATCGAGTAACGCTCGGCACTGGTCGCGACGAAACGCTCGAAGCCCGATTTGCGGATATCGATCGGGCGCACCGCGGCGGCGAGCACGCGGCCGTTCTGAATCAGGAAGGTCTCGGCCGTGAAGCGCCCCACCGGCACGCGCGCCGGGATATTGACGCGGGCCCGGTAGAGCACGCCGCCGGTGATCTCGACGGCGTTGGAATCCTCGTAGAACAGCCCCGTGCGGGTGCGCAGCGCGACCAGCCCGCGATCGAAGCGCCCCTGAACCTCGGGCACCGCGCCCGAGGCCGGCGAGAGCTGGAGGCTGTCGACCCCGAGCTCGTAGATCGCGCGGGTGCGCTCGTCGACGATACGGCGGATCGGCCGCGACGAGGCGACCGCGTAGAAGCTCGGCGCCGAGCGGTAGCGCATCGATTCGGCGTTGACCCAGATCCCGGCGAGCTTCTCCTTCTCGCGGACCAGCACGGCTTGCGTAGGCCCCTTGACCACCACGACGATGTCGACCGGGCCATCCTCGGGATCGGGCGCGCGACCGCGCGGGTAGAGGATCGCGCCGAACAGCAACAGCTCGGCGCCGGTGAACGAATAGGCGATCTCGATATTGCGCTGCGAGACGTCGGGGACGAGCACCGGCTTGGCCTGGCCCATCACCAGCGGCGCCATCAGCACCAGCAGCGCAGCCGCCGCCCTCTTCACAGCAACTCGACCGAGTAGATTTCGTCGGGCCGCCAGGCGAGCCCGAGCAGCATCCGCGCGGCGACGCCGAGCACCATCAGCGCGAGCACCAGCCGCAGATATTCGGGCTTCACCTTCTGCGCGAACCGCGCGCCGATCTGCGCACCCATCACCGAGCCGAGCAGCAGCAGCGCGGCGAGAACGATGTCGACGGCCTTGGTTGTGGTGGCGTGGACCATCGTCGCGGTCGCGGTGACGAACAGGATCTGGAACAGCGAGGTGCCGACCACCACCGACGTTCCCATGCCGAGCAGATAGAGCATCGCCGGGATCAGGATGAACCCGCCGCCGACGCCGAGCAGCACGGTCAATATGCCGGTGAAGAAGCCGAGGATCAACGGCGCGAGCGGCGAGATGTAGAGCCCCGAACGGTAGAAGCGCCAGCGCAGCGGAAGCATCGCGACCAGCGGATGGTGGCGGCGCTTCCGCGCGCGCGGCGGCACCGCGCCGCGGCCGATCCGCACCGCAGTCACCGATTCGTGGAGCATCAGCCCGCCGATCGATCCGAGCATCACGACATAGAGGATCGCAATCACCGTATCGATGATGCCGCTCGCCTGGAGCAGGGTGAACAGCCCCGCCCCCGCAATGCTGCCGATCACCCCGCCGGCGACCATCACCAGCCCCATATGCACATCCACCCCGCCGCGGCGGAAATGCGCGAACACCCCCGAGACGCTGGCGCCGGTCACCTGGCTCGCGGCGGAAGCGGCGGCGACGGTGGGCGGGATGCCGTAGAAGATGAGCAAGGGCGTGGTCAGGAAGCCGCCGCCCACCCCGAACATCCCGGAGAGCAGCCCCACGCCGAACCCCAATGCCACGATCACCAGCGCGTTGACCGAGAGATTGGCGATGGGGAGGTAGAGATCCATTGGGAGAACGCGATACCGCGTTTGCGCCGCGGTGCAAAAGCCCGGGCGCTAGAAATCGCTCCCCAAGGTCAGCGCGAGGCCGGATCCGGGCCGCGCATCGCCCGCGACGCGCTGGCGCCAGTCGAGCGCCAGCCGCACATTCTGCCCGCCGACCGGCAGCGCGAGCGTGGCGGAGGGGCCGATATCGAGCCGCGCGGCGTCGCGCTGGACCGCCCCCCAGGCGCCGGCGCCGAGCGCGAGGCGTCCCGCGACCGCGCGGGTGATGCGAACCGCGCCATCGGCATAGGGTTCCGTACGCGCGCGCCGCAGCAGGCCGGCCTGGCCATAGGATTCGAGACGAAAGCCGCGCGCGACCGCGCCGTCAAACCCGGTGATCGCACCGATGCCGGGGCCGCCTTTGGTCCCGTCGAGCCCGAAGCGGTGCTCGGCGACTAGGCGTAGCGGCGCACGGCCCGGCTGCCATTCGATCCCGAGCGAGGCTTCGGCGCCTCTGCCCCGCAACGGCGCCGTCACCCGGCCGATTGCGGCAATGCGCTGCTCGGGAAATAGCATATAGGCGACGCGCACGCCCGCCTGCCCGCCGCCGAGCTGGCTACCCCCCGGCGCGGCGCCGAGCCCGGTGCCCGCGCGCGCCACCAGCCATGCGCTCGCCGACCAGCGCGACGGCGAGGGCAGGAGGCGATCAGGCTGTGCGGCGACCGGCAGCGGCGCGCCCGGGACAGCGCCGAGGATCGCGGGGGTGCCGTATTGGACAAGCGCGAGCAGCGCCATCTGGACGCGCTCGGGATCGACCCGCGGCAGGCCTGGCCGCACCGGCCGCACCGTCGCCAGCGGCAGGATCGGCATCGCGCGAACCGCCTGTACCGCCGGCACGGGATGGACCTGTACGGGAGCCGCGACCGCGCTGGGAAAGGCGCGCGTTGCCAGCGGCACCCCTTGCCGGATCGCCTCGGTCAACGATCCCGCCTGTGGCCAGAGCAGCATAACCCGGACGCCGATCCAGCCGACCGCCACAAAGGCGAGGAAGCGGATCGGCCGCCCCCGCCCCGTCACTGCGCAGCCTGCTCCGGCAGGTCGGGAAACTGGTGGTCGGTCTTGTCCCAGCGTGGCGCCGCGCCCAGCAGCATCCGGACATACAGCCCGATCGCCCGCCGTGCGGCGAACAAGGCGATGTAATTGCCGACCAGCACGCGCGGGGCCGACCAGCACGCCTCTTCCACGCCATAGGCACGGTAGACGAACGCGGCGCGCACCAGCAGCCGCCAGCCAACCAGCGCGAAATTCGCCCAGAGCAATCCGCGCATCAGCGAGTCGAGCACCGGCGGCGGCGATCCGATAACGCCATGGACCAGCAGCGACATGCTCCACAGCAGCAGCGTGGCATAAGCGATCGCCAGCACCGGCAGCGCAAGCGTCACGCGGCGATCACGCATCCGCATCCAATGGTCAGCGGGATGGAGCGCCGCGCGCCAGCCGGTACGGTCCCAGCCGGCGAGCGCGATGCCGGTCAGCCAGCGCCCCTTCTGTCGCACCGCCGCCGGCAGCGTGTCGGGGAAATAGGCGCGCACCGCGATCGGCGGCCCGCCCGGCGCTTCGGGAATGCGGGCTAGGCAGACGCGGCCGCCCATCGCGCCGATCGTCAGCCCAAGCTCATAATCCTCGGTCAGGCTCGTCGCATCGAACGGCGATCCGCCACGCGCGTCGGCAATCCGGCCCAGCATGTCGCGGCGGATCGCACAGCCCACCCCGGCGAGCGGCAGCCCCGCGCCGAGCGCCTGGCGAACGACCAAAGTCTTGGCATGCGCCTCGGCAAACTCGTCGCAATAGTGGCCCGCGACGAAGCGCGATTGGGGATGCGGCAACGGGATAACCGGCAGCTGGACCGTAGCGCACGCCTGCAGCCAGCGCGCATAGACCTGCAGCTCGAGCGGATGGACGATGTCCTCGGCGTCATGGAGCGCCACCCCGAGCGTCGCGAAGCCCTCTGCCGCCTCGTCGCGCAGCAGCGCACGCCACAGCGCGTTGAGGCAATCGGCCTTGGTCGTCGGCCCCGGCACGCCGCCGATCACCAGCCGGATGCGCGCATCCTTTTCCGCCACCTCTGCCACTGCGGAGATCGTCGCGGGATCGTTGGGATAGGTGCCGACATAGATATGGTAATCGTCATGCTCGAACCGGGTGAGCGCGGCACGTAGCATGCGTCCTATCACGCCCGCCTCCTGCCAGGCAGCGACGAACACCACGATGCGGCCCGGCGGAACGGACGACACCGCAGACGGCAGGGGCGACGATCCGCGCAACCCAATGCTAATCCGGCGCGCGATGTAGATGATGTCGACTAGAAGATCGTCGATACCGCCTATCAGGAACCATAATGCCGCGAACAACGTCGATTCACGGGCAACCACATCTATCGCGGTGATCAGCATGACTGTCGCATCACCACGAAACCCCCGATTCGGATGCATCATCCTCAAGTTTGTTCAATGAACATTCAAGATGAACAAAAACGGATTCATTCGATTCAGTCCGTTTCGGAGCTAGCTAATTCGGCGTTGGCCTGAGTCCCCGCCGCCGCTAGGGTGTCCGCGCCTTTTGGGGGAATTTGGTGCCATGAAGCTCGCTGTCCGGCTCGGTATTCTGGCGCTCGTCGCCGCGCCGCTCGGCGCCACGCTTGCGATGAGCGACAACAGCCCCCAGGTCGAGATGGCCACCCCCGGCATGGGCGGCGGCGCGATCGAGCGCTTCACCGCGCGCTTCAACCAGCCGATGGTCCCCCTGGGCGATCCGCGCGCAGCCGCCCCGTTCAATGTCGAATGCCCGGTCGGCGGCGAGGGCCGCTGGGTCGACCAGCAGACCTTCGTCCACGAATTCGCCAGCCCGCTCCCCGGCGGCGTCACCTGCACCTTCACCCTCAAGGACAAGCTGAAGTCGCTCGCCGGTTATGCGCTGACCGGCCAGACTAAGTTCACCGTCGACAGCGGCGGCCCGATCGCGCGCGCCGTGCTGCCCAGCCGCTATGGCCGCGAGATCGAGGAGGACCAGACCTTTCTCGTCGCCGCCAACCTCGCGCCGGATCGCGCCTCGGTCGGCGCCAATGCCTATTGCGCGGTCGACGGCATCGGCGAGAAGATCCCGGTCGACGTGCTGCCGGCCGACGTGCCGGGCAAACTGCTCGCCGGCCTGGGCACCGATCAATGGTCGGTGCAGAGCTTCCTCGAGGAAGCCGGCCTGCCCCAGGCGCTCCCCGCCGCCGAGGCCAATCGCGCCAAGGCGACCGCGAGCGTCGTGGCGCTCAAGTGCCGCCGCCCCCTGCCGCCCGGCCGCGACGTCTCGCTGGTCTGGGGTGCGAACATCGCCAGCGCCTCGGGCCGCGTCGCCGGCACCGACCAGCGCTTCGACTTCACCGTGCGGAAGCCCTTCACGGCACGCTTCGAATGCTCGCGGGTCAATGCCCAGGCCGGCTGCAGCCCGGTGCAGGACGCCTATGTCCGCTTCTCCGCGCCGATCCCGCGCGCGCAGGCCGAGGCGATCCGCATCACCTTGCCCGATGGCAAGGCATTGACCCCGGTCTTTTCCGATGAGGAGAAGCGCAAGGCGACGATCGCCGACATCAAGTTCAAGGCGCCACTGCCCGCCGCGGTCACCGCCAAGCTCAGCCTCCCCGCCAACCTTGCCGACGAGAGCGGGCGGAAGCTCTCCAATGGCGAGCGCTTCCCGCTCGACGTGCGCTTCGACGAAGCGCCCCCGCTGGTGAAGTTCGCGGCGGACTTCGGCATTCTCGAACTCGCCGAGGGCGGCGTGCTCCCGGTCACCGTCCGCAACGTCGAGGAGCAGCTCGGCGGCAAGCAGATGGCGGTCGGTGGGCAGAGCCTCAAGGTCGAGGGCGGCGACGGCGAAGTCGCCAAATGGCTCCGCGCGATCGACGATGCGGCGGAGACCAAGAGCGACGAGATCAAGCGCGGCGAGGAGACCGTCCGGATCAACCAGACCGGCGCCAAGCCCTTGCTCACCCAAGCTACCGGCAAGCCGTTCAGCGTCGGCCTGCCCGGCAAAGGCAAGGAATTCGAAGTCGTCGGCATCCCGCTGACCAAGCCCGGATTCTACGTCGTCGAGCTCGCCAGCCCGCGGCTCGGCAACGCGCTGCTCGGCCGCAACGCGCCGCGCTATGTCGCCACCGGCGCACTCGTCACCAATATGAGCGTCCATTTCAAATGGGGCCGCGACCAGTCGCTGGTCTGGGTCACCGCGCTCGACAGCGGCAAGGGCGTCGGCAGCGCCGAAGTCCGCATCACCGACAGCTGCACCGGCCAATTGCTCGCCAAGGGCACCACCGATGCCTCGGGCCGGCTCGGTGTCCCCGCCGGCTTGCCCGAACCCGAAACCTATTCGAGCTGCGAGAACGGCAATGCCTCGCCGCTAATGGTCTCGGCCCGGAAAGCCGACGATTTCAGCTTCACGCTCACCCAATGGGGCCAGGGCATCCGCCCATACGACTTCGACCTGCCTTATGGCTGGCAGAAGCAGGAGCAGGTCTTCCACACCGTGTTCGATCGCGCGCTCGTCCGCCAGGGCGAGACGATCCACATGAAGCACATCGTCCGTCAGCCGATCGCCACCGGCTTCGGCCATTCGCCTGCCTTCACCGGCACGCTGCGGCTGTCGCATCGCGGATCGGACACCAAATACGATCTGCCGCTGACGATCGACGCCAACGGCATCGGCGAGACCGAATGGATCGCGCCGCAGGGCGCCAAGATGGGCGATTACGACATCCGCGTCGTAACGACCGAGAACGAGCGCGAGCAGGTCACCTATACCAGCCAGTCGTTCAAGATCGACGAGTACAAGCTCCCGACGATGAAGGCGTCGGTCGCCGGACCCAAGGAAGCCGCGGTGCGCCCGAGCACGCTGCCACTCGACTTGTTCGTCGGCTATCTCTCGGGCGGCGGCGCGGGCAATCTGCCGGTCGAGTTGCGCGTCGGCTGGTTCGAAGGCGTCACCACGCCGAGCGGCTATGAGAGCTACAGCTTCGGCGGCCGTGCGCTCAGCGAAGGCGTCAAGCCGCTTAACGGCGACAGCGAGACCGACGAGGAATCGACTCCGCTCCCGCCGACCCAGACGCTGCCCGTCACGCTGGGCGGCGACGGCACCGCGCGAACGTCGATCGAAGTGCCCGCGAGCCTCGACCAATCGACCAACATGCAGATCGAGATGGATTATCAGGACGCCAATGGCGAGATCCTGACCGCCTCGCGCCGCATCCCGATCTACACGTCGGCCGTCCAGCTCGGCATCAAGACCGATGGCTGGCTGATGAAGCAGGACGGTCTGCGCCTGCGCTTCGTCGCACTCGACACCTCGGGCAAGCCGCTCGCCAACCAGGCCATATCCGTCGAGCTCTACAGCCGCGAGATCCTCACCGCGCGGCGGCGGCTGATCGGCGGCTTCTACGCGTACGACAACCAGATGAAGACCACCAAGCTGGGCGCGACCTGCTCGGCGACGACCGACGCGCAGGGGCTCGCGACGTGCCAGCTCGATCCGGGCGTGTCGGGCGAAGTCTATGCCGTCGCGACGACCAAGGACGCCAACGGCAATGTCGCGCGCGCGACGCGATCGACCTGGCTGGTCGGCGACGACGATTGGTGGTTCGGCGGCGACAATGGCGACCGCATGGACGTCATCCCCGAGCAGATGGAATACAAGGCCGGCGAGACCGCCAAGTTCCAAGTCCGCATGCCGTTCCGCGAGGCGACCGCATTGGTCACCGTCGAGCGCGAAGGCGTGCTCTCCAGCTTCGTCGTCGGCCTGTCGGGCAAGGATCCGGTGATCGAAGTGCCGATGCCGGCCGCCTATGCGCCCGACGTCTATGTCTCGGTGATGGCGGTGCGTGGCCGCGTCTCGGGCTTCGCCAACTGGCGATCGAATCTCGCGCGCGATTGGGGCCTGCCCTTCTCGCAGGACGGCGGCAAGCCGACCGCGACGGTCGATCTCGCCAAGCCCGCCTATCGCATGGGCATCGCCAAGGTGAAGGTCGGCTGGGAAGGCCACCGCCTCGGCGTCGCGGTCAAGGCCGAGAAGGCGACCTATGCCGCGCGCGACACCGCCAATGTCGAGGTGCAGGTCAAGAATCCCGACGGCTCGCCGGCTCGCGAAGCCGATGTCGCCTTCGCCGCAGTCGACGAAGCGTTGCTCCAGCTCGCTCCCAACGAGAGCTGGGACGTGCTCACTGCGATGATGGGCGACCGCCCGATCTCGGTGCTGACCTCGACCGCGCAGACCCAGGTCGTCGGCAAGCGCCATTACGGCAAGAAAGCCGTCGAGGCCGGTGGCGGCGGCGGCGGCGATCTCTCGGGGCTCAACCGTGAGAATTTCCAGCCGGTCTTGCTGTGGAAGGGCAAGGTCCCGCTCGATCGCAACGGCCGCGCCAAGGTGCAGGTGCCGCTCTCGGACGCGCTCACCTCGTTCAAGCTGGTCGCGATCGCCACCAACGGCGCGCAACTGTTCGGCACCGGCGAGGCGAGCGTCCGCACCCAGCAGGATCTCAGCATCTATCCCGGCGTCCCGCAGGTGGTGCGCACCGGCGACACGGTCGGGGCGATGTTCACGCTGCGCAACGGTTCGGACAAGCCGATGAAGGTCACCGCCACCGTCGCGCTCAACCCCGCGGTCGCGCAGGGCAAGCCGCTGACCGTCGAGATCCCGGCGGGCGGCGCCGCGCCGGTCACCTGGAACCTCACTGCCCCGCCCCAGGCCGGCAAGCTGAGCTGGACGGTCTCGGCCAAGTCGGCCGACGGCAAGGCAGTCGATCGCGTCACCGTGGCGCAGGACGTGATCCCTGCGGTGCCGGTCGAAGTCTGGGCGGCGAGCCTCGCCCGCGTCGGCGAAGGCACCAGCTTCTCGATCGCGCCGCCCGCGGGCGCGCTGCCCGGCTTCGGGATGGTCGATATCAGCCTCGCCGACACGCTCGCGCCGCCGCTCCAGGGCGTGCGCGATTATATGGCGGCCTATCCTTATGGCTGTCTCGAGCAGCGCAGCTCGCGCGCGATTGCGCTCGGCGACATGGGCATGTGGAACGGCATCGCCGGCGAGCTGCCTGCCTATCAGGATAGCGACGGCTTGTTCCGCTACTTCCCCGGCGAATGGGCGGGCTCGGAGGCGCTGACCGCCTATCTGCTGTCGGTCACCGCCGAGGCTGGGCTGCCGCTTCCCGATGGCCCGCGCGCCAAGGCGATCGACGCGATGAAGGCGATCCTGGACGGTCGTCTGCGCCGCGAGGATTATGGCGACGTCCGGCTCCAGCGGATCGCCGCCTTCGCGGCACTCGCGCGTCAGGGCGCGGCAACGGGCGCGATGCTCGGCCAGCTCGGCATCACGCCCGCCGAGATGCCGACCTCGTCGCTTACCGACTATCTCGCCGCGCTTGCCAAGGTCCCTGGCCTTGCCAATGGCGCGCAGCTCCGCGCCGATGGCGAGAAGGTGCTGCGCACCCGCCTGGTATACGAAGGCACGCGGATCGACTTGAGCGACAAGGGCAACATGCCGTGGTGGCTGATGTCGTCGGACGACGAGGCCGCGATCAAGGCGGTGCTGGTCACGCTCGGCCGCCCGGGCTGGCAGGACGATAGCGCCAAGATGATGGTCGGCGTGGCGATGCGCCAGCAGCGCGGCCATTGGGGCACCACCACCGGCAACGCCTGGGGGACGATCGCGGCCCGGAAATTCATGGCCGCTTATCCCGCCGAGGCGATTGCCGGCGTGACCACCGCGAGCCTCGGCACCGCGAGCGTCAGCCGGCCCTGGCCGCTGATGGAGCCGCAGCGCAGCTTCAGCCTGCCGTTGCCCGCGGCGACCACGCCGTTGGTGCTGCGCCAGGCCGGCGGCGCCGGGCCCTGGGCGTTCGTCCGGGTCAAGGCGGCGGTGCCGCTCACCCAGCCGCTGATGGCGGGGTACAAGATGACCAAGCAGGTCAGCGTGGTGCAGGGCATGACTCCGGGGCGCTACACCCGCGGCGACGTGATCAAGGTGACGATCAGTGTCGAGGCCTCGGCCGAGCGCAACTGGGTGGTGATCAACGATCCGGTGCCCACCGGCGCAACCGTGATCGGCAGCCTCGGCGGCCAGTCCGAGATGCTCAACGCTCAGGCGGGCACCGCGGAAGGGGTTTCGCCCAACTGGATCGAGCGCGGCCAGGGCTCGTGGCGGGCATATTATGGCTGGGTGCCGCGCGGCAGCTTCACCATCTCCTACGTGATGCGGCTCAACGCGGCGGGCAAGTTCAGCCTGCCGGCGACGCGGGTGGAGGCGATGTACTCGCCCGAAATCCGCGCGCAGCTGCCGAACCAGGTGATGACGGTGGCAGAGCGGTGACCCTTCCCGCCATCCCGGCGAAAGCCGGGATCTCAGGCGATTGCGGGACGAGAGCCGCACGAGATCCCGGCTTCCGCCGGGATGACCGGGTATGAGGCAGCAGCTCGGCGCCCTGATCGCTCGAATCGATCGCTTCCCCGAAGCGTTCGCCGCCTGGGCACGACGCCAGGCCGAATCGTATCGCGAACACGGCTGGCGCGGCATCTTCACGCCGATGCGCGTCGTGCTCGCCGCCGCGACGCTGCTCATCACCAGCTATGTCACCCTCGCTTGGATAACCCGCCCACCACCGCTGCCCGGCTACGCGTCGGTGGTCGCCAACTGGAAACCCTCCGAGGCGTGGCTCTATGATCGCAACGGCCGGCTGATCGACAGCAGCCGCATCGATTACCACGCCCGCCGCCTCGGCTGGGTGAAGCTCGCCGATGTCTCGCAAATCACGCGCGACACCCTGGTCGCCGCCGAGGACAAGCGTTTCCCCAAGCACAACGGCGTGGACTGGTGGTCGCTCGCCGGCGCGCTGCGCGACCGGATCGAGGGCAAGCGCGCCCGCGGCGCCTCGACGCTGTCGATGCAGGTCGCCGCCTATCTCGCCCCCGATCTCGCCACGCCGGGCCGTCGCGGCACCTGGGACAAATTCCGCCAGATGCGCGCCGCCCGCGCGCTCGAGGCCGAATGGAGCAAGGACCAGATCCTCGAGGCCTATCTCAACCTCGCCGGCTTCCGCGGCGAGGCGCAGGGAATCGCCGCCGCCGCGCTCGGATTGTTCGGCAAGACCCCGGCGACGCTCACCCGCGACGATGCGCTACTGCTCGCCGCCTTGCTTCCCAATCCCGGCGCAGGATCGACCGAAGTCGCCCGCCGCGCCTGCGCGCTCGGCCGCGACACGGATTGCAGCCGCTTCGCCGGCGCTGCCGCGTCGATGCTCGGCCCGGCGCGCAGCCTCGCGCTCGATCCAGGGCTCGCGCCGCATCTCTCCGCGAAGCTCCTCACCGAACCCGGCGCGAAGATCACCTCGACGCTCGACCTGCGCATCCAATCGGTGGCGATCACAGCGCTACGCCGCCAGCTCCAGGGCCTCGGCGGCACGCGCGCACGCGACGGCGCGGTGGTGGTGGTCGATAATGCCAGCGGCGACGTGCTCGCTTATGTCGGCGGGATCGGCGGCGAGAGCACCGCGCCTGCAGTCGATGGCGCATCGTCCTATCGCCAGGCCGGATCGACGCTCAAGCCGTTCCTCTACGCCCAGGCGATCGAGAAGGGCTATCTCACCGCCGCGTCGATCCTCGACGATTCGCCGGTCCAGCTCGACACCGCCTCGGGCCTCTACGTCCCGCAGAATTACGACCGCGCGTTCAAGGGCCCGGTTTCCGCGCGCATCGCGCTCGCCGGGTCGCTCAATGTCCCCGCCGTGCGCACCCTGCTGCTCACCGGAGTCGATGCGTTCCGGGATCGGCTATGGGACACGGGGTATCGCGGGCTGGTCGAGGACGGTCAATATTACGGCTATTCGCTCGCGCTCGGCTCTGCCGAAGTCACCTTGCTCGAACAGGTCGCAGCGTTCCGTAGCCTGGCCCAAAGCGGCCGCTGGTCGCCGCTGCGACTGACCGACCAGAGCCCACGCGAAAAGCCTCGCCAGATCACTGCGCCCGAGGCCGCCTGGATCACTGCCGACATGCTCGCCGATCCCAATGCCCGCGCCGGCACCTTCGGCGTCGATTCGGCGCTGCGCCTGCCCTTCTGGGCCGCGGCCAAGACCGGCACCTCGAAGGCGATGCGCGACAATTGGTGCATCGGCTTCACCGATCGCTTCACCGTCGGTGTCTGGGTCGGCAATCTCGAAGGCGATCCGATGCGCGCGGTATCGGGGACCAGCGGCGCGGCGCCGGTATGGCGCGACGTCATGATGGCGTTGCACGCCGGTGCGCCGTCGCGCGCGCTGCCGGCACCCGCTGGGATCGAAGCCCGGCAAATCCGCTTCGCCGAAGGGATCGAGCAGCCGAGGCGCGAGTATTTCATGAAGGGCACCGCGTTGACCCAGGTCGCCGCCGCGCCCGCAGCCGCGCGGCGCCCGCGCATCGTCAATCCGGTGGCGGGCAGCGTCTATGCGCTCGACCCCGATATTCCGCTCGATCGCCAGCGGCTCGCCGTGTCGGTCGCCGGGCAAGTGGCGGGGCACCGTCTGCTGCTCGACCGCGAGGATCTCGGCACCGCCGATTCGCGCCCGTTGCTCGAGCCACGGCGCGGCCAGCATCGGCTCAAGCTCGTCGATCTGGGCGGCGAGGTGGTCGATCAGATCCTGTTCACCGTCCGCTGAAAATCGGATTTCGCTACGGGAGCGAAATGCTTTTCCGCGCGTTCATTCGCGCGGTCCTACCCTTTCGGGACTGGTGTCCTTGGGCACCGGCCGCGTCGCCGCATCGGCGCGGCCGAACCCCGGGGGCGGCATTGCCGCCCCCGGGGCCGGGACTTTACCAGTAGAAGCCGGGGATCACGCGGACCACGAAGCCGCGGCGCGTATCGACCAACAGCATGTCGTCATAGTGACGCACCCAGCGCTGGTAGCGGCCGGCCGGCGGCAGGCGATAGCGCCAAGGATCGGCGATCACGTAGCGCGAGCCCCAATAGCTGGGGGCGATCCGCACGCCGCTGCGAAAGCGGGTATAGCCGAACGGTGCACGCCAGTTGCCACGGGAGTAGATCGCGCGGTTGCGGCCGCGATAGTCGCGCCAGTCATTATCGCCCCAGCGGCGGTCGCGGTCCCGCAGGTCCTCGCGATACTCGCGATGCGCCTCGCGCACGTCGCGTCGCTCCTCGCGAATGCGGCGGGGGTCGCCGCTGCGATAGGCGCGATTGAGCTCGCGGCGTTCCTCGCGGATATCCTGGCGGTCGCGGCGCAGCTCGCGGTTCGACTGCGCGCTCGCTGCGGTCGGCAGCGCGACCGCGGGCATCGCGACGGCGGCGAGCAGGGCTGCGGTGATGATCTTCTTCATTGGATTCCTCCAGACTCACAGGGCCGGCCAACGCCGGCACCCTGTTCTTCTGGACGGAATTCGCTGAACCGCGCGGGAATGCGCTCGTCAGCCAGCAGAAAGCTTACTGGCCGGCGCCGCCGCCTGGAGCGCCCGCGCCCGGCGCGCCCACCGTGCCGATATTGCCGAACAGGTCGCTGAAGAAGCTGCGCTTGCGACCGAGCGTCGGCGTGGTCTTGCCATAGGTGTCGACCGAGGCGATCAGTTCCTTGTCCATCTTGTCGACGGCCGCGACGTTGCCCGCCGCGTCGAAGCGTACGCGAATCGTGGTCTGCTCACGCACCTTGGGATCGCTGAAGCCGTAGTTGCGGCTGTCGCGCGACACATAATACCATTCGCCCTGGTTGAACTGGCTGGTCAGCGTCGGACGGCCGAGCGTCTGCATCACCGAATCGCGCGTATCCACGCCGGGCTGGACCGAATTGACCAGCTCCTGATCGATCACATAGCCCTGGTGCGTCTTGATCGGCGAGCATGCGGTGCTGCCCAGGGCAACGAGGAGCGCGGCGCAACCGGCCAGGCGAACGGGGAAGGGCATCGAGATCTCCAGGGCAACCAGCACCGGCGCACATTGCATCGCGCGCCATTCGCCTCAATATGCGGCAAAATGCGGCCAAACAAGGTCGCGCCCTGCTTTCACACGGACGAAGATCACCAATGGGACTGCTCAAGCGCCTGTTCGGCGCCCCCGATCGCGGCACCGCGCCGCAGCTCTATGCCGCGATCGTCGCCACCGGCCGCGCCCCGCATTGGTATGCGCAGGGCGACGTCCCCGACACGATCGACGGCCGGTTCGACATGATCGCGGCGGTGCTCGCGTTCATGCTGCTGCGACTCGAGGGTGAGCCCGAGGCCAACGCGCCGAGCACCGCGCTTGCCGAGTGCTTCATCGACGACATGGACGGCCAGCTGCGCGAGCTCGGCGTGGGCGACATCGTCGTAGGCAAGCATATGGGCAAGATGATGGGAATGATCGGCGGACGGCTCGGCGCCTATCGCGAAGGGCTGGCGGGCGACGGGCTGCGCGACGCGCTGGTCCGCAACCTCTATCGCGGCAACGCGCCATCGGACGCGGGGCTGGCGCATGTCGAGACCGAGCTGCGCGCGCTGCGCGACCGGCTCGCCGCGACGCCGACGCCTACGATCCTTGCCGGGGAGCTGCCGCAATGACCCCCGAATTCCCCCGCCCGCACCGGCTCGACCAGATCGGCACGGGCGACACCGAAGTCGAAGTTGAAGCCTCAAGCGAGGAGCGCGCTGCGCTTGCCCGCCGCTTCGAACTCGTCGGCATCGACCGCCTGACCGCGCGCTTCACGCTGCGCCGCGACGCGATCAGCGTATTCGCGAAGGGCCGGCTTTCGGCGGCGGTGACCCAGTCGTGCGGGGTCACCGGCGATTTGCTGCCCGCGACGATCGACGATGACTTCGCGATCCGATTCCTCCCCGAACCCAACGAAACCGAAAGCCATGACGAAGTCGAGCTCGCCGAGGAGGACATGGACACCGTCTTCTACACCGGCAGCGCGCTCGATCTCGGCGAGGCCGCGGCGGAGACCCTGGCGCTCGCCCTCGATCCGTTTCCGCGCAGCCCCAGGGCGGCCGAGTTGCTCAAGGCGGCCGGGGTGATCAGCGAGGAAGATGCCGGGCCGCTGAGCCCGCTTGCCGCCGCGCTACAGGGCAAGCTCGGCAAGAAGTAGCTCCCTTAGTCGCGTTCAGCACGCGCATGATCTGCCGCCGCATTTCCGAGACATCGGCGTTTTCGCCGTTCGCCAGATCACCACTACCGAATCGCGATGGAGCTGGCACGCCAACGTTGAATATGAATATCTCCACTGGCTGGCTCAAATAGGGAGACAGCGTGTCCACGATGACCGCGGAAGCGAATAGCGGGCGAGGGCACCGGGTGCCGATGTAGAACGGCACGAGCAGCTTGAGCGATTCACTCTGAACGAGCTGCGCGCTGTCGTGCCCGGTTATTGCGTCGGTGAGGCTGCCGATCTGTATCTTTGCTCCCCTCACGGGCGGAGCCGTCGATCCGGGCTCGGGGCCGAATATGGCGGAATAGGCAAAGTCGGCCTGTCGCGCCGCGTCCGACCGGTGGTCCGGCGCAGTTAAAGCCGCGGGAGCGAAGAAATAGACGATCACGAATGCCGCCAGCGCACCGCCCGCCCGAATGCCGGTATTCAGCCGAACATGCAGGAACCCCGGAAGAAAGGATGCGAAGCCCGCCGCGGCGAGCGCGAGAATGATCCGGAAGACGGTATATTGGTACGAGGTCGGTTCGGGGAAGAAGATGGCACTTACGGCCACGCCCAGAACGAAGACTACGCCACAGAAAAACGTCAATCCTCTCGTCCAATCGCGCGACATCTCCCTCCGCACGCGAATGAGCTACAGCAGCGCCGATGAACTTCAATCGATTGCATGCGCCAGGCCGGCGCTGGAAGCTGTTTTACTTTGGCGGCCCGGAGGCCTTAGCTGTGGCTTGGCCCGACAGTATCAATCCACCGCCCCGATCCCCCGCGCCAGCATCGCCGCTACCGTCTCGGCGATCGCCTCGGGAGCGGCATCCTCGTCCCACACGCTGTAGCGCAGCCCGAGGAACACGTTCATGCCCATGATCGCCCAGGCATGGACCTCGCTTACGTCGCTGCGCACTTCGCCGCGATCGGCGGCGGCGCGCAGGCGCCTGGCGATGCGATCGGCAGTGGTGGCGTAATGCGCGCGGAAGCTCTCGGGGTCGACGAATTCGGCCTCGTCGATGATCCGGTAGATTTCCTTGTGGGTGCGCGCGAAGCGAATGAACGCGAGCAACGCCGCCTGCTCCGCGGCGATCTGGCCCGGCGCGTCCTTGAGCGCGGGCGCGACATGCTCGCGCACCTGATCGGACATGTCGCGGACCAGCGCGCGGAACACCGCGTCCTTCGAATCGAAATAGGTGTAGAAGCTGCCCAGCGCGACGCCCGCCCGCCGGGTGATCCCGCTGATCGAGCCCTCATGGAAGCCCTTCTCGCCGAATTCCTCGGCCGCCGCGTCGAGGATCGCGCGCAGCGTCTTGCGGCCGCGCGCGGTGCGCGGCTCCTTTCCCGCACTCGCTGCCTCGCTCATGCCCCCGCCCCCCATTCTTCCAAGTTGAAACCCGGTTCAGGTTTCAGTATAGCGTCCGGCAACCGCTTACAACCCGCGCCACGAGACGGGTCGATTCTGGGGAGGAAAATGACCATGTCACGCCTGATTCCGTCTGCCCGCACGATTCTCCAGGCCGGAGCCGCGTTTTTCGCGCTCTCCGCGCTGCCTGCCTTCGCCCAGGACCAAAGCGTCGTCGATGCCGTGCCGACCGAGGAGACGGCGCAGGACAATGGCGAGATCGTCGTCACCGCGCGCCGCCGCGAGGAAAGCCTGATCGACGTGCCGATCTCGATGTCGGTGATCTCGGGCGACGCACTCGCGCGCAGCGGCGCGGCGGACATCACTGCGCTGCAGGACAAGACCCCCAACCTCACGCTCCAGATCGCGCGCGGCTCCAATTCCACCCTGATCGCGTTCAGCCGCGGCGTCGGCCAGCAGGATCCGCTGTGGGGCTTCGAGCCCGGCGTCGCGCTGTATCTCGACGACGTCTATGTCGCCCGACCGCAGGGCGCGGTGCTCGACATCTTCGACGTCGAGCGCGTCGAAGTGCTGCGTGGGCCGCAGGGCACGCTCTATGGCCGCAACACGATCGGCGGCGCGGTCAAGTACGTGACCAAGCGGCTCGGCAACGAATTCCGCGGGGTCGCGCGCGCGTCCTATGGCTCCTACAACCAGCTCGACCTGGTCGGCCAGCTCACCGTGCCGATCGGCGACATCTTCGCGGTCGGCGGCGCAGTCGCGCGTTACAAGCGCGACGGCTTCGGCGAGAACCTGACCACCGGCGCCGAGCATTACGACAAGGACGTCATCGCCGCACGGCTCTCGGCCGAGTTGACGCCGAGCGACAACATCTTCTTCCGCGTCTCCGGCGACCGCATTCTCGACAAGTCGCGTCCGCGCCACGGCACCCGGCTGCTCTCCAACGGCGCCGACCCGCGCTATGCACCGACCGACAGCGTCTACGACACGCGGGCAGGCATCGGCGACGACAACCGCGTCGAGACCAAGGGCATCTCCGCGACCGGCGAGATCGGGCTGACCGATTCGCTCACCTTCAAGACGATCAGCGCTTGGCGCGAGGGCCATACCGACACGCTGATCGACTTCGACAATACCGCGCTGCCGACGCTCGACGTACCTGCGGTGTATGACGACCGCCAGTTCACCCAGGAGCTCCAGCTGCTGTACGAAGGAGACCGCGTTCAGGGCGTCGCGGGCCTCTTCTACCTCAATGGCCGGGCAAGCGGGGCGTTCGATACCGTCGTCGGGCTCGCCAACCTCACTACGCTGACTTCGGGCACGGTCTTCACCAAGAGCTATGCCGCGTTCGGCGACGTCAGCTTCGACCTGACCGAGCAGTTCAAGATCTCGGTCGGCGCGCGCTATACCAAGGACGACAAGACCGGCACCGTCTTCCGCCGCAACTATACCGGCATCCGCAGCCCGGTGTTCGGCAATGCCGCGGCTGTGCCCGGGCTGATCCGCACCGACTATACCAACAGCCGCAGCTTCGAGAAATTCACCCCGCGAGTGAGCCTGAGCTACCAGCCGAACGCCGACCTCAATTTCTATGCGAGCTATGGCAAGGGCTTCAAATCGGGCGGGTTCGACATGCGCGGCGACGCGGTGTTCACCCCGACGACGGTCGATGGCTACGAACCCGAGACGATCGACAGCTGGGAGCTGGGGATGAAGGGCGCGTTCCTCGACCGGACGCTCTTCGTCAACCTCGCCGGCTTCTATTCGAACTACAAGGATCAGCAGGTCACGATCCAGGTGCCGGCGCTACCCAGCGGCATCGCCAGCTTCGTCGATAATGCCGGCAAGGCCGACATCTACGGCATGGAGCTCGAGCTGCGCGCGGTGCCTTCGCGCCATTTCTCGGCGACCGCCTCGTTCGGCTACACCCATGCCGACTATAAGGAGTTCCTGACCTTCATCGGCGGCGGGACCACCCCGGTCGACGTGGCGGACCAGCGCGTGTTCCAGAACACGCCCAAGTTCACCGTCAACGCCTCGGCGACCTGGTCGGCCGATCTCGCCGGCGGCAGTATCGCGCTCACCCCCGCGGTGTCGCTGCGCAGCGACTACAACATGTTCGAGATCCCGACCCCGGCGCTCGACCAGGACGGCTATTTCCTCGTCGATGCCGCGCTCAACTGGACCTCGGGCGACGGGCGCTACCGCGTCGGCGTCGCCGCGCGCAATTTGACCGACGAGCGCTACCGCGTCGGCGGGTACAATTTCCCCGGGGCGCTCACCGGCAATTCGATCATCGGCTATTACGGCCCGCCGCGCACCGTGACCGGCACGGTCGAAGTCCGGTTCTGATCCGGCGATCCGTATTCCCGAGCCGGGCGTCGCATGACGTCCGGCTCGTTTGCTTCTAGGGGAAACCGATGCCCGACGCCGTCCTCCCCAGCCGCCGCTATCGCGGCATCGTCCTCGCGATGCTGCTGCTGGTCTATACCTTCAACTTCCTCGACCGGCAGATCCTGAGCATCCTCGCCCAGCCGGTGAAGAAGGACCTCGGCCTCGACGACGCGCAGCTCGGCATGCTCGGCGGGCTCGCCTTTGCCGCGCTCTATTCGACGCTGGCGATTCCGCTGGCGCTGCTCGCCGACCGGACCAGCCGGACGTGGGTAATCACTGTCTCGCTGGGCGTGTGGAGCGGGTTCACTGCCTTGTGCGGGCTGGCGCAGAATTTCACGCAGATGTTCCTGTTCCGGCTGGGCGTCGGGGTCGGCGAGGCTGGCGGGGTCGCGCCGAGCTATGCGCTGATCTCGGACTATTTCCCGCCCGAGCGGCGCGCCCAGGCGCTCTCGATCTATTCGCTCGGCATCCCGCTCGGCGCCGCGGGCGGCGTGCTGCTCGGCGGCTATATCGCGCAGAATGTCGAGTGGCGGACGGCGTTCATCGTCGTCGGCCTTGCCGGCGTGGTGATCGCGCCGATCTTCAAGCTGGTCGTCAAGGATCGCCCGCGCCCCGCCGCAGCGGTGGACCAGGTGCCAGTGGCGCGGGTGTTCGGCATCCTCGCCGCCAAGCCGGCCTTCTGGCTGATGGCGTTCGGCGCCGCGGCGGGATCGATGTGCGGATACGGGGTGGCCTTCTGGCTGCCGAGCCTGATGCAGCGCAGCTTCGGGCTGAGCCTGATCGAGACCGGCCAGTTCTTCGGCGCGCTGCTGCTCAGCGGCGGCGTCGCTGGCATATTGCTCGGCGGCTGGCTCGGCGACCGGCTGGGCGCGCGTGACCGCCGCTGGTACGCGCTGGCGCCGGCGATCTGCTATGTCGCGGGGACGCCGCTGTTCATCGCCGGGGTGCTGTCGAGCAGCTGGCCGATGGCATTCGCTTTGTTCCTGCTGCCCCAGGCGCTGGTCTATGTCTGGCTCGGCCCGGTGCTCACCGCGGTCCAGCACCTCGTCCCCGCGCATATGCGCGCGACCGCCTCGGCGAGCTTCCTGCTGATCAACAATCTGATCGGGCTGGGGCTGGGCAGCTGGGCAATCGGCTCGCTCTCCAAGGCGCTGACCCCGGCCTATGGCGACGAGGCGCTGCGCTATGCGATCGCTGCGGGGCTGTGCCTGTATGTCGTCGCAGGTGCGCTGATGGCGCTGGCGAGCCGGTTTTTGAAGCGCGGCTGGGTGGACTAGCCTCCTTGGGATACGCCGCGCACGCCCGCCAGAAAGGCTCGGGAGGCGGCGCACAGATTGCCTGCGAAATAACTGTTGGGGACTGCGGAGATCTCGCCCGGGCCGCTGCCGCCGGCCGAAGGCGGCGCGAGCGCGATGAGACGCGGGCCAGATGCCATGCTGCCACCTTTCTCGAACCAGATCAGCCACGTCTTGCCAACGCTGTAGGCGCGCAGGAACCGGGCGCGGGGCGCATCCGAGAAACGGATATTGTCGGTCGATTCGAAATAGTCTCCTGCCTCCGCGATACCCTTGGTGAAGCCGAACTGCCGCTCGACCTCCGCGCTGACATCGCCTGGAAGATCGGTCTTGCGCTCAACCAACTTCGCAGACTGCTCGAAGCTACACGTCGGCAATTCCGGCATTTTCGGGATCGGCGAGGCTTGGAGGACTAGGAACAGCAGCATCGGCACCTCCACAAAGGAACGTCGCCTGCCTACGCGATCACCGCTCGCGCGTCGCGGCGAACTTCACCTTCGAATAGCGATCGGCGATATACCCGACTTCCCAGGCCGACTTGGCGAGGAACACCGGGTTGCCGTCGCGGTCCTTGGCCATCGCGCCGCGGTTGAGCGCTATGAACTCCTCGAGGTCCTTGGGATTCTCCGCCGAGACCCAACGCGCAGTCTCGAACGGCGCGGGCTCGAGCCCGGCGGCGACCTTGTATTCGGCGTCGAGCCGGCTGAGCAGCACTTCGAGCTGGAGCTGGCCGACCACGCCGATGATCCAGTTCGATCCGATCTCGGGATAGAAGACCTGAGTCACCCCCTCCTCGGCCATGTCGTCGAGCGCTTTCCGCAGCTGCTTGGTCTTGGTCGGGTCCTTGAGCTGGACGCGGCGCAGGATTTCGGGGGCGAAATTGGGCAGCCCGGTGAAGCGCACATCGGCGCGCTCGCTCAGCGTGTCGCCGACGCGCAGCGTGCCGTGGTTGGGGATGCCGATGATGTCGCCGGGATAGGCTTCGTCCGCCAGCTCGCGTTCGCGCGCGAAGAACAGGATCGGCGAGTGGATCGCGATCGGCTTGCCATGACCCGACGGCGTGAGCTTCATGCCGCGCTTGAAGGTGCCCGAGCACAGCCGCATGAACGCGATGCGATCGCGGTGGTTGGGGTCCATGTTGGCCTGGACCTTGAACACGAAGCCGGTGACTTCGTCGTGCGTAGGCTCGACCGGCGCGGGCTCGGCAGGCTGCGCGCGCGGCGGCGGGGCGAAGCTGGCGAGCGCCTCGATCAGCGAATCGACGCCGAATTCCTTGAGCGCCGAGCCGAAATAGACGGGGGTCAGGTCGCCGTTGCGATAGGCGACGGGATCGAATTCGGGATAGCCGACTCCGGCAAGCTCGACGTCTTCGCGCAGCTTGGCGAGAGTGTCGGCGCTCAGGATTTCGTCGAGCTGCGGATCGTCGAGCCCGGACGTCTGGATCACCTTGCCCTGGAATTCGCGGCTATTGCCCTCGGGAAGCAGCAGGCGCTTGGTGGCGAGGTCGTAAATGCCTTCGAACCGTCCGCCCATGCCAACCGGCCAGGTCATCGGCGTTACGTCGAGCGCGAGCAGGTTGGCGACTTCGTCGAGGATGTCGAACACCTCGCGGCCTTCGCGATCGACCTTGTTGACGAAGGTGATGATCGGCACGTTGCGCAGGCGGCAGACCTCGAACAGCTTTCGCGTCTGGCTCTCGATGCCCTTGGCGACGTCGATCACCATCACGGCGGAGTCGACCGCGGTCAGCGTACGGTACGTATCCTCGCTGAAGTCTTCGTGGCCCGGCGTGTCGAGCAGGTTGAACGTGATCCCCTCGCGCTCGAAGGTCATCACGCTCGACGTGACCGAGATGCCGCGCTGCTGCTCGATCTTCATCCAGTCCGATCGCGCACGCCGCGCGGCGCCGCGCGCCTTGACCTCGCCGGCCAAGTGGATCGCGCCGCCGAACAGCAGCAGCTTCTCGGTCAGCGTCGTCTTGCCGGCGTCGGGGTGCGAGATGATCGCGAAGGTCCGGCGGTCGTTGGTGTGATCGGAAGGCATCGCGGCGCTCTAGTCGGCGCCGGGCGCGATATCCAGCAGCGAGTGGTAATCGCGCGCACCGTGGAGGATCCGCGCAACATCCACGCTTGCAGCATCTACGCGATAGAAAATCAGATACTTGCCGACGGTTCGGTGCCGCATGTCGCGCCGTCCCTCCACGAGCGGAAAGCGGTTTGGCATTTGCGCGAGGTCCAGCGCCGCGTCGAAAAGCTCTTCGATGAAGGTGGCGGCCCGAACCGGATCCGAAAGCGCGATATGATCGCCTATTGCCCGGAGATCGCTGATCGACAGCGGCGCCAGGATCACCTTCACGCCTCCCTCGGCGGCCAGTTCCTGTAACGGTCGCTTAGCTCTGCGCGAGCCTCTTCGAGCGGGATTCCCAGGCCGGCATCGATTTGTGCAATGCCGGCGTCGAGCGCGGCGTCGAGACGCTTTTGTTGGAACACCCGCATCGCTTCGCGCAAGACTTGGATCGGCGAATCGAAATCACCGCCGCGGATCAATTCCTGCACGGCTTCGTCGAGCGCGGGGTCGAGTTGGATCACCGTCGCCATATACGCAATATCGCGCCGATCGCCGCCACGTTCAACCCGCCAGCGTCACCTGCATGCCGAAGGTCCGCGTCTCGCCCGGTGCGAAGCGGAGGATGCCGGGCTTGTCCCAGATCTCGCCGGTAAAGCCGATCGGGTCGGCGATGCCGTGCCACGGCTCGATGCAGACATAGCGTGCGCCAGGCTTGGTCCAGATGCCGAGCCTGGGCATGCCGACAAAGCCGATCTCGAGCCCCGGCCCCTCGCCGCCGTCATAGCGTAGCGATTGGCTTTCCAGGCTATCCCAGACCAGCGCGTCGCGTTCAAACAGGGCATCGGTAAGCTTGAGCTCGCGACCATCGAGCGGGCTCGGCCAACCCTCGGGCGCGATCCAGCCGCCCCTTACGATCGCCGACAGTTCGGCGGGCTCAGGCCTTTCGAAGACGATGCGGTGGTCGGCGCGCGCCCGGCCATAGGGCAGCGGCCAGGCGAAGGCTGGGTGGAAGCCAAAGCTCGCCGGCATGTCGCGGTCGCCGGTGTTGGTGACGGTGATGTCCATCGCCAGCGTCGCGCCGGCCACCGTGAACGCCGCATCGAGCGCGAAGGCGAAGGGATAGACGGCGCGCGTCGCCTCGTTGTCGGTGAGCCGGAATACCGCGCGGTCGGGCGCCTGCTCGACCAGATCGAACGTCTGGCGCCGCGCTAAGCCGTGCTGCGGCAGCGGATATTCGTTGCCGTCGACTCGATATTTGTCGTCGACCAGCCGCCCGACGATCGGAAACAGCAACGGTGCCCGTCCGGCCCAGAAGGCGGGATCGGCATCGGTCATCAGCTCGCACCCCTTGCCGTCGCGAAGGCTCGACAGCTCGGCGCCAAACGGGTTGATCGCCGCCGTCAGCCGGTCCGATGCAATTTCGATCATAGCGTTTCCTGCGTTGCGTCAGCATGCGATATGGCGCCGCCGCCACCTGGACAACCGATCAATGCACGTCGAAGTCGAGACATTCCTCGCCGCACTGCCGCCTGAAAAGCGGGCGCTCACCGATCGGCTGCGCGCGCTACTCCATGCCGCGGCGCCGGGACTGGAGGAGCGCATCAAGTGGAACGCTCCGAGCTTCGGCGACCGAGTGACACTCAACTATGCACCGAAAGGCGGGATGCGCGTGATCCTCCATCGAGGCGCGAAACCGCACGATCTCGCCGGCTTCGCCTTCGCAGATGCCGGTGGTACGGCGTGCTGGCCTTCGCCCGATCGCGGGGTCGTGGCCATACGGGACCTTGCCGATCTCGAAGCCAAGGCGGACGCGCTCGTCGCGCTGGTCGGCGACTGGATCCCTGCGACCCGCTGAGATCAACCCTCGCGATGGACGAGGAAGGGCGACCAGGCCTGGTTGACCGGCATCAGCTCGAGCGCATTGATGTTGAGGTGCGGCGGCTGCTGCGCGACCCACAGCATCGTCGCGGCGATGTCCTCGGCGGTCATCGGGTTCACCCCTCCATAGAGCTGGTCCGAGGTTTCCCGGCTGCCGGTGCGCACCAGCGTGAACTCGGTCTCGACCATCCCAGGCTCGATCGAGCAGACGCGCACCCCGGAGCCGATCAGATCCGACCGGAGATTGAGGCTGAACTGGCGGACGAACGCCTTGGTCGCGCCGTACACATTGCCGCCGGGATAGGGATAGTTCGCCGCCACCGACGACAGGTTGATGATCGCACCCTTGCGCGCGACCAGCGCGGGCAGGAGCTTGTGGGTAATCGAAACCAGCGAGGCGATGTTGGTGTCGATCATCGTGGTCCAGTTGGACAGCTTTGCCGCCTGCGCCGGCTCGAGCCCCAGCGCGAGCCCGGCATTGTTGATCAGCAAGTCGATGTCGCGAAACGCCTCGGGCAGACCATCGAGCGCGGCGTCGCGCGCCGCTTCGTCGCGGATGTCGAATTCCAGCGTGTGAAGCGCCTCGCCGAGTTCGTCCTTCAGCGCCGCCAGCCGATCGGCGCGCCGCCCGGTGCCGATCACCTTCCAGCCCGCACCGACGAATGCGCGCGCCGCCGCCTCGCCGATGCCTGCGGTCACGCCGGTGATGAGTGCGGTGGGCATGCCAATCCTCCAACGTCACCCCGGACTCGTTCCGGGGCCACCGAGCCTCACGCGAGAAGCAGGAGCCTCGAGTTCAGCCCTTGCCGCTTGGTGGACCCCGGCACAAGCCTGTCCTGCAGGCAGTCGAAGGGGCCGGGGTGACGGAGGGCTAGCCCCGCAGGTTCGCGCCGAGCTTGCCCGCAGCCGCGACGACCTTGTCGGCGACCGCCTTCAACTCCGCATCGGTAAAGCTCTTCTCGCCGGGCTGGAGCGTGACTTCCACTGCCAGCGACTTCTGCCCCTCGGGCACGCCGGTGCCGGTGAAGACGTCGAACAGCCGCGCATCGACGATCACGCCCTTGTCGGCCCCCTTCACCGCGCGGACAAGGTCCCCCGCTGCAAGGTCCGCCGGCACGAGGAAGGCGAAGTCGCGCGTCACTGCCTGGAGCGCCGGGGGCGTGTATACCGGGCGCATGAAGCCCGCCCCGCGCTTGGCGGGAAGCGCGTCGAGATAGATTTCCACCGCGGCGACCTCGCCGTCGAGGTCGAACGCCTTGAGCACGCCGGGATGGACCATACCGAACGCCGCCAGCACGGTCTTGGGCCCGAGGCGCAGCGTCGCCGACTGGCCGGGATGATAGACCTCGCCCGCTTCCCCCATGACCTGCAAGTTGGCAACCGGCGCGCCGGCGGCTTCGAGCAGCGCCAGCGCCTCGGCCTTGGCGTCGAACGCGCCGAAGCGCTGGCCCTTGCCGCTTTGCCAGCCGCGCGGCGCGCGGTCGCCCGCGAGCACCACGCCGAGCGTCAGCCGTTCCTTGTCGGCCAAATAGCGCCGGCCGATCTCGAACAGGCGGACGCCGCTGGCGCCGCGCTTGAGGTTGCGCTCGGCCGCGGCAAGCAGCCCAGGGAGCAGCGAAGGCCGCATGACCTTCATGTCCTCGCTGATCGGGTTGGCGAGGATCCAGGCCCCGCCACCGAACGGCGCAGCCTCGGCCTCGGAAATGAAGCTCCAGGTCACCGCTTCGTGCAGGCCGCGCGCCGCGGCGGTGCGGCGCAGGCGGCGTTCCAGCTTCTGCTCCGGTGTCGCGGTCGGCACGGCGACGCCGGGTGCGCGATCGAGCGGAGTCGAGGGGACGTTGTCGATGCCTTCGATGCGGATGACTTCCTCGACCAGATCGGCCGGACCGTCCACGTCGCGACGCCAGCTCGGCGCAGTGACCCGCAGGTCTTCGAAGCGCGAAAGATCGGTCGGATCGCCATTGGCATCGAGCGCCTCTACGGTGAAGCCAAGGCTTTCGAGGATTTGCTTCTGCCGCTCGACCGGGATCGCGAGCCCGCCCAGCGTTTCGGCGAGCGCAGGATCATAGGCCGTGGTGATGCCAACCTGCGGGACCGTCCCGGCACGGGTGACTTCGCTGGCGCTGCCGCCGCAAAGGTCGACGACGTAGCGCGCCGCGATCGCGATGCCGTCCTCCAGGAACGCCGGATCGACCCCGCGCTCGAAGCGCGCGCGCGCGTCGCTGGTCAGATTGAGCTTCTGGCCGGTGCGGGCGATAGCCTCGGGATCGAAGAACGCGCATTCGATCACGACGTCGGTCGTCGTCTCGGACACGCCGGTATCCTCGCCGCCCATGATCCCGCCGATATCGTGGACGCCGGTATCGTCGGCGATCACGGTGACGGTCTCGTCGAGCGTGTAGGTTTTCTCGTTGAGCGCGAGCATCTGCTCGCCGGGCTTTGCCTTGCGCACGACCAGTGCGCCCGACAGCTTGGCCTTGTCATAGACGTGCAGCGGGCGGCCGAGATCGATCATCACATAGTTGGTGATGTCGACGAGCGCCGAGATCGGGCGCTGGCCGATCGCCTTGAGGCGGCGCTGCATCCACTCGGGCGACGCGCCGTTGGTCACGCCGCTGACGGTCTGGCCGAAATAGGCCGGGCAGCCCTCGGGTGCCTCGATCCGCACGTCGGGCCCGGCGCCGCTGGTGGGCACCGGGTCGATCGCCAGCGGCTTGAGCGCGCCGAGGCCAGCCGCGGCGAGATCGCGCGCGATGCCGCGCACGCCCATGCAGTCCTGGCGGTTGGGGGTGATCGAGACGTCGAACACCGGGTCGTTGAGATCGGCATAGTCGGCGAAGGCGGTGCCGACCGGCGCGTCGCCGGGCAGCTCGATGATGCCGTCATGATCCTCGCCGAGCTCCAATTCGCGCGTCGAGCACATCATGCCGTTCGATTCGACTCCGCGCACCGCGGCGACCTTGAGCTGCATACCGTTGACCGGGACCACCGCGCCGGGGAGCCCGAGCACGCCGACCAGGCCAGCGCGCGCATTGGGTGCGCCGCACACGACGGTGAGCGGATCGCTCTCGCCGGTATCGACGGTGAGCACCTGGAGCTTGTCCGCCTGCGGATGCCGCTCGGCGGTGAGCACCTTGGCGACGCGGAACCCGGCAAGCTTCTCGCCCGGATTCTCGACGCCCTCGACTTCGAGTCCGATGCGCGTGAGTCCAGCCTCGATCGCTGCAACCGAAGCGTCGGTATCGAGATGCGCCTTGAGCCAGTTGAGCGTGAACTTCATGCGCCCACTCCCCCGCTCAGCGTGGGCATTTCGAATGCCGAGAAGCCGTAATGCTTGAGCCAGCGGGCATCGCCGTCGAAGAACGCACGCAAGTCATCCATTCCGTATTTGAGCATCGCCAGCCGATCGATCCCGCAACCGAAGGCGAAGCCCTGCCACTGATCGGGATCGTAGCCGCCGGCCTCGATCACCTTGCGGTGGACCATGCCGCTGCCCAGCACTTCCATCCAGCCTTCGGAGCCGCCGATGACGCGCTTGCCGCCCACCACCGAGAAGCCGACATCGACTTCGGCGCTCGGCTCGGTGAACGGGAAATAGCTCGGCCGCAGCCGCAGCACGATGTCGTCGCGCTCGAAGAACGCCTTGAGGAAGGTCTCGAGCGTCCATTTGAGGTGGCCGAGGGTGATGCCCTTGTCGATCACCAGCCCTTCGACCTGGTGGAACATCGGGGTGTGCGTCGCATCCGAGTCCGAACGATAGGTGCGCCCGGGCGCGATGATTCGAATCGGCTGGTTACCGCCGGCCGCCTTCATCGCGCGGATCTGCACCGGCGAGGTGTGCGTGCGCAGCACCATCGGCTTCTCATGCTCGCCAGCCAGATAGAAGGTGTCGTGCATCGCGCGCGCCGGATGCGTCTCCGGAATGTTGAGCGCGGTGAAATTGTGCCAGTCGTCCTCGATCTCGGGACCGGTGGCGACCGCGAAGCCGAGATCGGCGAAGATCTCCGCCAGTTCGTCCATCACCTGGGCAACCGGATGCACGCTGCCCGGCGCGACGCCATCGACCGGCAGGGTCATGTCGAGCGTCTCGCTCGCCAGCCGCGCGTCGAGCGCCAGCCGCTCGAGCGACGCCTTGCGCTCAGCCAGCGCCGCGGTCACCGCCTCGCGCAGCCCGTGGATGCGCGGGCCCTGTTCCTGGCGTTCCTCGGGACTCATCCCGCCCAGCGTCTTGAGCAGCCCGGTGATCGCGCCCTGCTTGCCGAGCGCATGGACGCGCAGCGCCTCGAGCGCGTCGAGCCCCGCCGCGGCGTCGATCGAGGCGAGCAGGTCGCTGCGCAATTGTTCGAGATCGGTGGTCATGGAATTCCGTTCAAAGTGCGAGGAGGCTCGAACCGCAGTCGTGGCCTCAGGTCAAGCCCCGTGCGCCTGCTTCGCCAGGCGCAGCAACCAGCTACACGCGGCTTCCCAGCAGCGCGCCGCCGAAGCCGATGAACATCACGCCGGTGCCGCGGTTGAACAGCTTCCGGCGGTTGGCAGGCGCCAGCCATGCGGCGAGCGAGCGCCCGCCCAGCGCATAGACGCCGTACCAGAAACCCTCGATCACCACGAAGCTCGCCACCAGGATGCCCAGCTGGGCCCAGAACGGCCGGCTGGTGTCGAGGAATTGCGGGAACAGCGCGGCGGCGAAGATGATCAGCTTGGGATTGGAGAGGCCGGTGGCGAGCCCGGTGCCGAACAGCGCGCCGGCCGAACGCCGCGTATGCGGATCGGCCGCCGCCTTGCCCACGGGCGCGCGCCACGCCTTGATCCCCAGCCAGATCAGATACGCAGCGCCGGCGTAGCGCAACACATCGTACAGCGAAGGTGACGCCTTGAGCAGCGCGCCGAGCCCGGCGGCGGAAGCGAGCAGGCACAGCAGCACCGCGCTCATCAGCCCGGCCATCGAGAAGATCGCCCGGCGCGGGCCGTGGTGGATGCTCTGCACCATCACATGCAGCATGTTCGGGCCCGGCGTCCCCGCGATCAGGAACACGGCGGTGACGTAGAGCCACCAGGTGTGCAGTGCCATTCCGCTACTCCCATTTCGTCATCCCGGCGAAAGCCGGGATCTCAGGCCGCATAGGCCTCGATTGCCGCACGAGATCCCGGCTTTCGCCGGGATGAAGGAAGAAAAGAAAAAGGGCGCCGGTGTTGCCACCGACGCCCCGATTTCTCACGCTACAGGTCGCTTCAGGCGGCCTGGGGCAGTGCCGCCTTCGCCTGCGCGACGATGGCGCTAAACGCCTCGCCTTCGTGCATCGCGATGTCGGCCAGGACCTTGCGGTCGAGCTCGATGCCGGCGAGCTTGAGCCCGTGCATGAACTGCGAATAGGTCAGGCCTTCGGCGCGGACGCCGGCGTTGATGCGCTGGATCCACAGGCCGCGGAACGTGCGCTTCTTAACCTTGCGGTCGCGATACGCGTACTGGCCGGCCTTCTCGACGGCCTGGCGCGCGATGCGGATCGTGTTCTTGCGACGGCCGCGATAGCCCTTCGCCTGCTCAAGAATGTTCTTGTGCTTGGCCTTGGTGGTTACACCACGCTTAACTCGTGCCATTTTCCAGGGCCTCCCTTACTTCAGGCCGTACGGCGCCCACGCGATAACGCGGGCGGTATCGGCGTCGGCGAGCACGGAGGTGCCGCGGTTCTGGCGGATGTACTTCGCGTTGTGCGAAATCAGGCGGTGGCGCTTGCCGGCGACTCCGTGCTTCACCTTGCCGGTGGCGGTGAGCTTGAAGCGCTTTTTGACGCCGCTCTTGGTCTTGAGCTTGGGCATTTCGGTCTCCTTACAAACTCGAACGTGCGAACAGCCGCGGCAGCCCTTGATGGCCGGGCGTGTTCCTGACGTTCGAGGAAAGCGGGGCGCATAGCTCCAGGCGCGGCACAATGCAACCTGAGTCGGAACCCTCAGGGTCCACAGGGTTTGTGTTGCCATGGCAGATCGGGAAGCACCGCTAGAAGCTGCCGAAGCGGCATCCCCACCCGACAAGGCGCCCGCGAAGCCCGCCCGCGCGCTCGGCACTCCCCTTGCCAGCGCCATCGCTGTCGTAACCACGATCCTCGGGCTCCTCATCCTCGCCTGGACGGTACTGTTCGTCACCAAGGGCCGGTTCCTCAAGCCGACGTTCGAGAGGATCGTCGCCGCGCAGACCAACCGCGAGGTCAGGGTCGCGGGGGACTTCCAGCTCTATTTCGCGCCGTTCAACGTCAAGTTCCTCGCCGAAGGGCTGACGATTTCCAATCCCGAATGGGCCGGCCGCGGCAATTTTTTCTCGGCCAGGAAGATCGATACGCGAATCTCGACCTGGAGCCTGATCACCGGCAACCGCCGGATCAACTGGCTCGGGCTCGAGGACGGCCATGTCGATCTGCAATGGGACAAGGCCGGCAAGCGCAACACCTGGACGTTCAACGAGTCGCAGGAAAAGGGCGATCCCCTCGAACTGCCGGTCATCCGCCGTGCGCTCGTTCAGGGTACGCTCGTACGCTATGTCGATCCGCGGATGCAGATTGAGGCCGGCATCCGCATCCATACCGTCGAGGCGCGCGACACCCGGTTCGCCTCGAGCATCCGCTTCGACGGCAACGGTACCGCGCGTGGCACGCGATTCGCGATGGCCGGCGAGCTGCTCAGCCCCAACGCCACCGTCGCGGGTGGGCAGAACCAGCTGAAGCTCCATGTCGAGGGGGTCCGCACTAAGATCGACGTCGCGGGCACCTTGCCCGGCGCGACCGAGATCGAAGGCGCGGATCTCAACATGGATGCGCGCGGCCAGAACCTCGCCGACGTCTTCGCAGTCGCCGGGATCGCGGTGCCCGATACGCGCACCTATCGCCTGCGTTCGAACGTGACCAAGCATGGCGACGAGTGGCGCTTCACCAACCTGCGCGGCCGCTTTGGCGCCAGCGACCTTTCGGGCCGCTTTACCGTGGCATTGAAGGAGCCGCGGCTGCTGCTCACCGCCAATCTCGCAACGCGGACGCTCGACATCGTCGATGCCGGTCCGTTCATCGGCTACAGCCCCCAGGCTGCAGCGGCCGGCGCCGTGGTGAGCCAGGCCGCGGGGCGCCCGCGCATCCTCCCCGATGCCAAGCTGCGGATCGATGCGCTCAAGAATTTCGACGCCAAGGTTGACTGGACCGTGCGCACCGTCCGCGCCGAGAAGCTGCCGGTCTCGAACATCAAGCTCGGGCTCGATCTCGAGGATCGGCTGCTCAAGCTGGACCCGCTCAACTTCAGCCTCGCGCGCGGCACGGTCCATTCGGCGATCAGCATCAACGCACGCCGGGATCCGGTCTTCACCGAATATGACATCCGCCTGTCGCCGACGCCGATGGGCGTGCTGCTCGCCGGCTTCGGCGTCGAGCAATCGGGCACCACCGGCACCTTGAAGGCCCGCGTCCAGATGACCGGGACCGGCAACAGCGTGCACGATTCGCTCGCCACCTCGAATGGCCGCATCGCCGTGATCCTGCCCAAGGGCAGCTTCTGGACGCGCAACATCCAGCTTTCCGAGCTCGATCTCGGCACGTTCGTCCAGAAGATGTTCGAGAAGAAATTGAAGGAGCCGGTGCAGATCAATTGCGGGCTGATCGGATTCAGCGTGCGCAATGGCATCGCCGCCGCCGATCCGATCCTGATCGACACCCAGAAGAACGTGATGCTCGGCCGCGGCGGGTTCAGCTTCAAGAATGAGAGCATCGACCTCGCCTTCCGCGCCGACAGCAAGAAGTTCAGCCTGTTCGCCGGCCAGTCGCCGGTCGGCATCGGCGGTTATTTCGCCAAGCCGAGCATCAACGTCGTCACCCCCGAGCTGCTCAGCCGCGCGGGCGCCGGCCTCGGCCTCGGCCTCGTCGCGAGCCCGCTCGCCGCGATCATCGCGTTCGTCGATGTCGGCGATGCCAAGGCGGCCGATTGCGGCCCGGTCCTTGCCGGCGCCTCGGCCCGCGCCCAGCGCACCGACAAGGGCAAGCCCCGCGACGATGTCGGCAAGGGCACCACCGCCAAGTCCGAGGACGGCAAGCGCTCGAAGGACGAGCGCAAGGACCAGCGCAAGAAGTTCCTGGGGATCTTCTGAGGCTGCGCGCGCCTCGCTCAGGCCATGCCGGCCAGCGTCGATCGATCAAGCGCTTTCAATGTAGGATTTGCCGTGCGAGGCTGATCGCGCTGCTCTTTCCACCGTGAATCTCTCCCAGATCCCGATCGCAATATTGTTTCACGAGCGCGCAATTTTCGGAATGAAAAAGTGCGCAAAGTGCGAAGTTATGCCGCAACCGGCGCGACTCGCCCTCAGTGCCCGCGGCAGGCGAGATGCTCCAATATCTCCTCGATTCGCGCCGGATCCCCCGCGGCGATGACTTCGCCGTTGCTTCCGGCGTGGAGCGGGTCGCCCTGCCAGTCGCACATCCGCCCGCCCGCGCCTTCGACGATCGGCACCAGAGCGGCGAAGTCGTGGAGCTTCAATCCCGCCTCGACGACCACGTCCATCCAGCCGCTGGCGACGCAGCCGTAATTATAGCAGTCGCCGCCCAGAACCGTGCTCATCACTGCGGCGTCGAGATGCTCGAAGGCATGAAGCTGGTCGTCGGTGAACAACGCGGGCGATGTCGTCCCGAGGATCGCGTCCTTCAGCTCGCGGCAGCGCCGCGCCTCGGCCGGCTTTCCGTTGAACACCGTAGTGCGCCCCGCCACGCCCAGCCAGCGCTCGCCGGTGATCGGCTGGTCGAGGATGCCGAGCACCGGCCAGCCGTCCTCCAGCAGCGCGATCAGCGTCCCGAAGATCGGCCGGCCGGCGATGAACGCACGGGTACCGTCGATCGGATCGAGCACCCATTGCCGGCCGCTCGTCCCCTCGCGGACGCCGAATTCCTCGCCGATAATGCCGTCCATCGACCGCTCCGCGACGATCAGCTTGCGCATCGCCTCTTCGGCGGCGCGATCGGCGAGCGTCACCGGCGACTGGTCGTCCTTGGTCTCGACGCCGTGACGGCCACGGAAATAGGGACGGATCGCCGCGCCGGCGGCATCGGCAAGGCGCTCGGCGAGCGCGATATCGGTTTGGGAAACGGGCATGCCCCCGGCCCTACCCGCCCGATTTTGACTCGCCAAGGTCACAAAGCGCTGGCAACCGTTCCGCCCATGCGCCTCATCCCGTTTCTCCTGGGCCTATCGATCGCGACGCCGGCCGCGGCGCAGCTGCGCGCGGTTCCGGCCCAGCCCGCTTCGGAAGTCGAGGCGCTGCGCGGCGTCGAGGTCTTCCTGGTCAACGAGGGGGCCGCCCCGCTCGAGGACGCCGGCCCGCGCCAGATCGAAGTCACCGCGATCGACGGCACCCGCCTCGTGCTCGAGCGGGTTCCCGGCCCTACCCCGGTGATCGCACCGGGCGGCTTCGCCAAGGCGCGCTACGTGCCGGTCAGCGTCGCGCATGCGGCGGTTCCACCGTCCGAGCGGCATCCGCCGGCGGTGATCCCCGCCGAGGAAACCGTGGTGCAGAGCTCGACCGGCTCCTCCTCGGCGTTCGTCGATCGCTTCGAGCCGCACGAGCCGATCTACGGCGTGTTCGGCACCGGCGATGCCGGCGGCAAGCTCCAGATGAGCTTCGCCTTCCGCCCCTTTGCCGAGGACGCGCCGCTCAAGCTCGGCAATCTCCGCTTCGCCTACACCCAGACGATGTTCTGGGCGCTGGCCGAGCCCTCGGGGCCGTTCCGCTCGACCATCTACAGCCCCGAAGTCTATGCCGATGTGCCGCTCGACGAGACCAGCAAGGTCGCGCTTGGCTGGCGGCATGATTCGAACGGTCGCGGCATGACTGGTTCGATCGACGTCAATCGCATCTTCGGCCGCGTCGAGAAGAGCTTCGACCTGGGCGGCGACTGGCGACTCGATGTCGCGCCTCAGGCCTGGTTCTACGTCGGCAAGTTCGGCACTGCCCCAGATGTGAAGGAATATCTCGGCTACGCGTCGCTCACTGCCGCGATCCAGCAGAAGGACGGCCTCAAGCTCTCGCTCACCGGCCGCGGCAATTTCGAGACGCGCAAGGGCGGCGCCGAGTTGTTCGCTTCCTACCCGCTGGCAAGAATCGGCGGCGGCATCGGTTTCTATCTCTTCGGCCAGGCCTTTACCGGCTATGGCGAAGCGCTTGACGATTACCGGATGAACGATACCCATGCACGGATCGGCATCGCGCTGACGCGATAGACCGGCCCTTTAGGAGTGTGATGCCATGCGGACCAAGCTTCTCCTCGCCGCCCTGCTCCTGCCGCTGTCGGTACCCGCCGGCGCAGAGCTCGCCCCCGGCGCGGTGGCGCCCGCCATCGATGCTGATGGCGCGATGGCCGGCAAGCCGATCAAGGTCAGCCTCAAGGCGGCGCTCAGAAAAGGGCCCGTCGTCCTCTATTTCTTCCCCGCCGCGTTCACCGGCGGGTGCAATGCCGAAGCCGCCGCCTTCGCCGCGGCCCTGCCCGATTTCACCAAGGCCGGCGCCACGGTGATCGGGATGACCGCCGGCAATGTCGACAAGCTCGTCGCCTTTTCGAGCGAGCATTGCGCCGGCAAGTTCGCCGTCGCCGCGGCGAGCCCGGCAGTGGTCAAGGGCTATGACGTGCTGCTCAGGAAGCCCGACGGCACCGCGACGACGATCACCAGCCGCACCAGCTATGTCATCGCGCCTGGCGGCAAGATCGTCTTCGCGCATACCGACATGAACCCCGGCGACCATATTCGCATGACGCTGGATGCCGTGCGCAAGCTCAAGGGCAAGCGGGGCTGATCCGGAGGCGGGGCTTCATTCTTGGGAAAGATTTCGCTCACCCTATTTTAGCAGTTCGCCGTTAGACCCCGGTCAGGAAAATATGCGGGCGGGACCGCAAGAATTGTCCGCAACTTGTGATGCAGGGGTTTGAGCCTATGGCCGGCGCAAAGGCCGTCCGGGCGGCAGAGACGAGCGATTCGTCGCGCCGCCTTTACGAGCGAATTGGCGACTTCCTGGTCGATCAGCGTCTCGACGCCGATCCGGGCAACTATGCCTTCGCCTATCATCTGCTCGCCAATCCGGACGGGCCACTGGCGCGCGCAGTCTATGCGCTCACCGATGGCGGCGTGCGGCTGACCCAGCGCGACATCGAGACGTTGGGCTGCGAAATCCAGCCGAGCCCGGCGAACCAGGCCGCGAAGGAGCGGAACGAGGGCCTCGCCGCCCGCACCCAGATGCAGGTCGAGGGCTTCCAGGACATGGTGACCGCGATGCGCGCCGAGACCGAGGGCTTCGGCCGCGACCTCGCCGCCAGCGCCGAGGCGATCTCGCGCTCGAACGACTCGGGCGCGCCCGCGATCGACGAAGTCGCGCGGCTTACCACCGCGATGCTCGATCGCGTGCGCAGCGCCGAGTCACGACTCGAATCGGCGACGCGCGAGGCAAGCGACCTGCGCCGCGAGCTCGAGGAAGCGCGCGACAATGCCCGCCGCGACCCGCTCACCGACCTGCCCAACCGCCGCGCGCTTGAAGAAGCCTATGCCGCGCAGGCGGAAGTGGGCGAGACCGTCTGCCTTGCGGTGTGCGACGTCGATCACTTCAAGTCGGTCAACGACCGTTTCGGCCACGCCGTGGGCGACCGCGTGCTCAAGGCGATCGCCGAGGCGCTTAGCCAGACCTGCGCCGGCCATCTTGTCACCCGCTATGGCGGCGAGGAATTCGCCGTGCTGTTCACCGGCGTCGATATCGAGAGCGCGCGCGCGACGCTCGACACGGCGCGCATCCGGGTCGCGACCAAGCGCTACAAGCTCCGCGAAAGCGACGCGCCCTTGGGCGAGATCACGTTCTCGGCCGGGCTCGCCGGCGCCAACCCCGGGGATGGCCTGTCGACCGTGTTCCACCGCGCCGACCGCCTGCTCTATTCGGCCAAGACCGCGGGCCGGAACCGGCTGCATGTCGAATGTCCGGAAACGGACGGATGATGTCCGCTTTCAGTTGGTGATTTACGCCAACGAGCGGCGTGCAATTTCCCAACTTGTATCGAGGCCGAATGGTCACGTGTAAGGTTATCAAGCACTTACCGAACTTGGCACAGTCCCTGCTATAATGTTGGCATCGGCAGCCGGGTGGTCCGGCAGCCGAAGCAACCAGGGAATAGACCAATGACCGCTCGCCTCGCTTCGCTCCACCACGCTGTCGCTCTCGTCGGTGCCGTCCTCTGCACCGCTGCCTTCGTCGTCTATTCGACGCCGATCCTGCCGATCGCATGATCTCGCACCAGCAGAAGGACACGATCACGATGGTACGCAATCTGATGCTCGGCCTGGTCTCGTTCGGCCTCACCGCAACGATGATCCTCGGCACCGCAACGCAGGGTTCGGCGCTCTTCGCCTGAACCCTGCCCGGGCCGCCCCACGAGGCGGCTAACCCACGGAACTTCCGGCGTTCCGCACCGGTTCTCTCGGCAAACCCTCCCCTTCTGGAGCCAAGCCGATGAGCGATACCGACACGATCGACATGATCCATGAGGACGCGCTGCCCGGACACGAGAGCGCCCTCGAACCCAAGCCCGATTGGGAGCCGCGCCACCCCGGCTCCGGCCGATTGCAAGACAAGGTGGCGGTGATCACCGGCGCCGACAGCGGCATCGGTCGCGCCATCGCTGCACTCTATGCCCGCGAGGGCGCGCATGTCGCGATCCTGTATCTGTGCGAGCATGACGATGCCGCGATGACTGCCGACATCGTCCGCCAGGAGGGCCGCGACGCACTGACCATCGCCGGCGACATCGGCGACAAGGCGTTCTGCGACGACGCGATCGCCCAGGTGATCGCAAAGTTCGGGCGGATCGACATACTCGTCAACAATGCCGGCGAGCAGCATCCCGACAAGGACATCACCGACATCACCGAGCAGCAGCTCAAGCGCACCTTCCAGACCAACATCTTCGGGATGTTCTTCCTGACCCAGGCGGCGCGCCCGCACCTGAAGAAGGGCGCGGCGATCGTGAACTGCACCTCGGTGACGATGTACCAGGGCTCGAAGGAACTGCTCGACTATTCGAGCACCAAGGGCGCGATCACCGCCTTCACGCGCAGCCTCTCCGAGAACCTGATCGGCGAGGGCATCCGCGTCAACGCCGTCGCGCCCGGGCCGATCTGGACTCCCCTCAACCCGATGGGCGGCGCGAGCCCCGAGAAGCTCGAGAACTTCGGCGAGACCACTCCGATGGGCCGGCCCGGCCAGCCCAACGAAGTGGCGCCGTGCTTCCTGTTCCTCGCCTGCGAGGATTCGAGCTACATGTCGGGCCAGGTGCTCCACCCGAATGGCGGGACGATCGTCAACGGCTGAGCGTCAGCCTCTCCCCTCCCTCCAAGGGAGGGGCTGGGGGTGGGTGCGCGCGTCTGCGCGCCTAATAAAGACTCATCGCCAAGCAGCGAAGCGCCGAGCAGGGCATCGAGCCCCGCCCGACGCTAAACCCACCCCTGACCCCTCCCTTGCAGGGAGGGGAATAAGCTAAGCCGGCGCACCCACACCGACCGGCCCCACCGGCGCCTCCTCGCCGCGCGAATAGGTGCCGGTAAGCAGCCCCGCCGCCAGGACGCGTCCGCGCATCGCCTTGAGGATCGCGCCGCGACCCGGCGTGTCGCCCACATCGGGGCCCGGCCCCAATGCGAATAGCTGGAAGGCATAATGGTGCGGGCCGTGGCCGGTGGGAGGATCGGGCGGCAGCCAGCCTTCGCCGAAGAAGCTGTTGCGACCAACATCGCGGCCGTCGCTTTGGCCCGCGCCGTCGGCGCGGATCGCACCTTCCTTGAGGTCGCCGTCGTCCGGCGGGAGATCCCAGACCACCGCATGGACCAGAGGCTGCGGCGCCGGCGCGTCGGGATCCTCCACGATCAGCGCGAGCCGCTCGGTGCCTTCTGGAATTTCGGTCCAGAACAAGGGTGGCGAGACACCCTCGCCATCGGCAGTGAAGCGCTCGGGCAGCCGCGCGCCGTTGGCGAAGGCCGGGCTTGCCAGCCGCAACGCGGCGAACGCGCCCAGCCCCGGCTGGGCGATCGCCAGCTTGTCCGTGCCGGCTCGCGCGCCCTTGAGCGCGCTGCCGAGCCAATGGGGAACATGTTCGAGCATCGGCATCTCCTTGCACGTCCAACTATCGAGCGCCGATAGCTATCCGCCGATGCTGGCGCGGATCGCGGCATTGCGCTAGCTGGGCCGACATGAGCGCACCCCATATCGTCGCCCTGGGCGGCACCCTGCGAGCGGAATCGGCGACCGGACGGCTTCTTGCCCGCGCGCTGGAGATCGCCGCGGCGCGTGGCGCGCGCACCACGTTGCTGACCGGCGACGCGATCGCCTTTCCGCATTACGAGCCGGGCAATGCCGAGGGCAATCCGACGATCGGCCGCTATCTCGAGGCGCTGCGCAGCGCCGATGCCGTGATCGTCGGATCGCCAGGCTATCACGGCACGCTATCGGGGCTGGTCAAGACCGCGCTCGACTATGTCGAGCAGCTGCGCGGCGACGAGCGCGTCTATCTCGACGGGCTGCCGGTGGGGCTGATAGCGACTGCGGCGGGCTGGCAGGCGGCGGTATCGACCTTGCAGGCGCTGCGCACGATCACCCATTCGTTGCGCGGCTGGCCGACGCCGATGGGCCTTGCGATCAACACCGCCGAACCCGGCGACGCAATCGACAAATGCCGCCCGCAGATGGACGTCATGGTCGGCCAGATCTTCGATTTCCTCCACAGGTGATTTGGTGCGCTTAACGCTTTCGTGAGGGCTTTTGCGGTAGTGATGCCCCTTCAGGCCGGGGGGTTTTGAACACGAATGATACAGGCTTCGGCCCAATCGATTGTCGGCGCACGGCGCAAGGCGGTACGCACCGTCCTGGCGGCGGGCAGCAACCGCGAGAGCCTGAACGCGATCGCGCAGCGGCTCGGCAATCTCCACTATCTGGTGGTGCTCGCCGATGGGGCGTGCCAGGCGCTCGAGCTGGTGTCCGCGCGCGGGTTCGACCTGGTGCTGCTCGACGCGCTGGCGCCGCAGTCCTCCGCGATGCACTTGGTCGCCGAGATCCGTGGTTCACGCGACACCGCCGACCTGCCGATGGTGATGATCAGTGCCGACGCCGACGCCGTAGAAGCCTTTGCCGCGGGCGTCGATGACTGGATCGACAAGTCCACCTCCTTCGACGTCCTCGCCGCCCGGCTCGATCGGATATTGGCGCGTGCCGGCCGGATCGAGGAGCTCAAGCGCTCGAACTTCGCGCTCGACGCCCGGATCGCCGCGCGCGCGATCGAACTGGGCGAGGCCAAGGCCGAGCTTGCCGCCGCGCATATCGACCGCACCCGCTTGCTGAGCTCGATCCGCCAGCTGCACGACGAACTGGCGATCCAGCGCAACGCTGCCTGAGAATTGTCCGTTCGCTTCCAGCGCAATCGAGAAGCCGTTCCCGATATCACCGTTTCTCGACTTCGCCCGAAACGAACGAATAGCTAGCGCTGGAACCAGTGCCGCCGGATGAAATAGGCGGCGATCACCACCGCGATCACCACGCAGAACCAGACTACGCCCCAGAACGCCCAGGGCTCGTGCGCGAAGGGGATGCCGGCGACGTTCATGCCGAGCAACCCGGTGACGAAGGTCAGCGGGAGGAACACCATCGCGACGACTGCGATGATCAGCGAGCGCTGGTCGATCTGCTCGGCGCGCAGATCGGTGAGCGTCTCATGGGTGAGCGCGGCGCGCTCGCGGATGCTCTCCAGCTCCTCGGCCATGCGCGCCGCGCGATCGGCAGCGGCGGAAAGATGGAGCCGGTCATCCTCGCGGAGCCACTCCCCCGGCATCGCCGCGAGCTTCTCGAGCGCGGCGCGCTGGGGGTTGAGGAAGCGTCGACAGCCAATCGCCTGGCTGCGCGTGCGGTTGACGCTGTGGCGCAGCTCGAACGCCGAGCGGCTGGCGATATGCTCTTCGCAATCGTCGAGCGAGTCGCCGAGCTCGGCGACCATCGGATCGAGTTCCTCGGTGATCGCCTGGGCGAGCGCGGCGATCAGGTCGCCGGGATCGAGAATCGCGCCGGCCTCCACCTGCGCGCGCACCGGATGGAGCGCGTTCAGCGCCTTGCGCGTCACCGAGAAGACGCACCCGCCCAGCGCATACATGCGGATCGAGGCGAGCGGATCGGACGCGGCAAGCGCCTCGGACGAGAGCCCGCGCAGGTTGATCACCGCGCCCTCGCCCACCGAATCGCAGCGCGGGCGCGTCTCGGCGGCAGTCAGCGCCTCGATGACATAAGGCGACAGCCCCGCCTCGCCGTCCAGCCACGCCTTGGCGCGCTCGTCATTGGTGGTGAGATGGATCCAGACGAGGTCGGCACGCAGCCCGAGCGCCTGCTTGAGCGGCGGCGATTCAACTTTTCCGTCACGAACGACATAGGCGAAGCCGCTCATCCGTCCATCTCCAGCCAGACCGCCAAGCCGCCGCTGCGATCGGCAGGCGCCTGGCTGCAGGCGATGCGGACGGCATCGGCGCGGGCGCGATCGAGGATGGCTTCGGGCACGCTCGGGTGATGATAGACGCAGTCGGCCTGCGCAAGCGCGCGCGCCTGCCGCAGGGTGAGATCGTCGGGGTCCGGCGAGGCCAAGGCAAAATGCAGCAGGGAGGCCGTCGGCGCCGCAGCATCGGCGAGCCAGCGCTCGACCGCATCGTCGGGCTGGTCGGACAGCGGATCGAGCGGTCCGGCCAGCGCGGCGCCGATCGCGCGGCGGCGGTCGCCCAGTTCCGGCCAGCGGACGCGCATCGCCGGCTTCGCGGCCTGGAGTGCGCGCGCCAGTCCTCCGAGCGACGCGGGCAGCACGGCCTCGAGCCGCTGGCGGAGCGCGGCGGCGAGCCCCGCCGAGACGCCGCCGGTGCCGATCGCGACCAGCACCGGATCGCGATCGACGATTGCCGGCAGCGTGAAGTCGCAAAGATCCGCGCGATCGACGGTGTTGACCAGCACGCCGCGGTCCCGCAGCCGCGCGACGATCGGCTCGGGGTCCGCGCTGGCGACGATCGCGAGGCTGGCGTCGCCTGCCTCGTCCACCACCAGCGCCCCGGCGCGTTCGAGCAGGCGGCGCTTGGCCTCCGCCGCTTCGCCGATGCCGACCAGGATAACCGGCCGCCCTGCCAGCTTCACGAAGATCGGCAGGGCGGCGAGAGTCACTTCAGCCAGTCCGGGACATGTTCTTCGGCCATGATCGCCTCGGCCGAGATGCGGCCGGCGACGACTTCGAACTTGTCATCCGAGACGAGCACTTCGGGGACCAGCGGACGGCTGTTATAGGTGCTCGCCATCGTCGCACCGTACGCGCCGGCACTGCGCAGGATCGCGAGGTCGCCGGACTTGACCATGTCGATCTCGCGCCCCTTGGCGAAGACGTCGCTGCTCTCGCAGACCGGCCCGGCGACATTGGCCGTGAACTTCTCGCCATTGGGCCGCACCGCTTCGACATCGTGCCACGCGTCGTACATCGCGACGCGCGCGAGATCGTTCATCGCGGCATCGACGATCACCCAGGGATTGAGCGGGCCAGGCTTGACCCACAGCACTTCGGTGAGCAGCACCCCCGAATTGGCCGAGATCACCCGGCCTGGCTCGAACATCAGCTCGACGTCCCAGCCGCGCGTGACGCGCTCGACCATCGCGCCGAATTCGGCGGGCGACGGCGGGTTATCGCCGTCGCGGTAGCGCACGCCGAGACCGCCGCCGAGATCGACATGGGTGATGGTGTGGCCCGCGGCGCGGAGATCGACGACGAGCTTGCCGACACGCTCGAACGCGCGCTCGAGCGGGGCAAGGCTCTGGAGCTGGCTGCCGATATGGACGGCGACGCCGCGCAAATCTAGCCCGGGCAGCGGCGCGAGCCGATCGAAGATCGCCGGCGCCTCGTCGATCGGCAGGCCGAACTTGTTCTCGGCGCGGCCAGTCGAGATCTTCTCGTGGGTACCGGCATCGACGTCCGGGTTGACGCGCAAGGTCGCGGGGGCGCGCTGGCCGCGGGCGGCGGCGAGCTGCGACAGGACGACGCCTTCTTCCTCGAGCTCGAGGTTGAACTGGCCGATCCCGGCGTCGAGTGCCTGTTCGAGCTCGGCGCGGGTCTTGCCGACACCCGAGAAGACGATGTCCTTCGCCGCCATCCCCGCGGCGAGCGCGCGGGCGAGCTCGCCGCCCGAAACGACATCGGCGCCATAGCCTTCATTGGCGAGCAGCCGTAGCACCGCGAGGTTGGGATTGGCCTTGACCGCGAAGGCCAAATGCTTGCGCTCGATCCCGGCGAGCCCGTCGCGGAAGGCGCGGGCATGGCGCTGGAAGGTCGCGGCGGAGTATGCGTAAACGGGGGTGCCCACCGCCTCGGCGATGCGGGCGAGCGGGACGTTCTCGACATGCAGTTCGCCGTCGATCAGAGTGAAATGATCCATGATATTCCGTCAGTTGGGAGGCGGCAGATCGAACGGGTCGGTCCGCCGTTTGTCCGAGCTCTCGATGAGGTCGTCGCTGCGCGCGGGGCGCGTGGCCACCGGCGGTTTGAGCAGATCCTCGGGCGTCGGCGTCGTAGTCGCGCCATAGGGCGCGGGGGGCAGCGACGCGCCTTCCGCCGGTTTGAGACCTTCGCGCGCGCCGCAGCCGGCCAGCGCCAGCAACGCGGTGAGCAGCAACAGCTCGCGCTTCATCGTCCTTCCTCCTCGCGACCCTGACGGGCCGCAGCGATCGCCGCGCGAACCCGCACCGGCGCAGTGCCGCCGAAGCTGGTGCGGCTGTTGACCGACGCATCGACGCTGAGCACGCCATATACGCGATCATCGATCCGCGCGTCGATTTCCTTCAGTGCATCGAGCGATAGCTGATCGAGCCGGCCACCCTGCGCCTCGGCCGCCGCGACGGCACGCCCGGTTATATGGTGCGCCTCGCGAAACGGGATGCCCGCCTCGCGCACCAGCCAGTCGGCAAGGTCGGTCGCAGTGGCGAACCCAGATTCGGCGAGGCCGCGCATGCGATCGGTGCGGAAGGTCGCGCTTTCGACCATCCCGGTCATCGCTGCGATGCACAGGCCGAGCAGGTCATGCGCCTCGAACACCGGCGGCTTGTCGTCCTGCATGTCCTTCGAATAAGCGAGCGGCAGGCCCTTCATCGTGATCATCAGGCTCACCAAAGCACCGGTGATCCGCCCGGCATGGCCGCGGACCAGCTCGGCGGCGTCGGGGTTGCGCTTCTGCGGCATGATCGAGCTGCCGGTCGACCATTGGTCGGAAAGGCTGACGAAGCCGAAGGGCTGGCTTGCCCAGATCACGAACTCCTCGGCCAGCCGGCTCAGATGCAGGCTGCACTGCGCCGCGGCGGTGAGATATTCGATCGCAAAGTCGCGATCGGAGACCGAATCGAGCGAGTTGCGCGTCGGGCCGTCGAAGCCGAGCGCTTGCGCGGTGGCGTCGCGGTCGAGCGGGAAACCGGTGCCGGCGAGCGCCGCCGAGCCGAGCGGGCAGAGGTTCATCCGGGCGCGGGCGTCGGTGAAGCGTGAGCGATCGCGCGCGAACATCTCGAAATAGGCCATCAGGTGATGGCCGAGCGTCACCGGCTGGGCGCTCTGGAGATGGGTGAAGCCGGGCATGACGCTCTCGGCATGTTCTTCGGCACGCGCGAGCAGCGCGTCCTGGAGCCCGGCCAGCGCCGCCTCGGCCTGGTCGATCGCGTCGCGCACCCAGAGGCGGAAGTCGGTCGCGACCTGGTCGTTGCGCGAGCGCGCGGTGTGGAGCCGGCCTGCGGACGGCCCGATCCGATCGGCCAGCCGCGCCTCTGCGAGCATGTGGATATCCTCGAGCGCAAGATCGTCGGGGACGCCCTGTTCCTCGAACTCGACGGCAACGGCATCGAGCCCCTCGCCGATCCGCGCGGCATCCTCTTCGGAAACGATCCCCTGGCGCCCGAGCATTTCGACATGCGCCTTCGATCCGAGCAGATCCTGCCGCCACATCCGCTTGTCGAAGGGAATCGAGGCGTTTATCTCCCGCATGACTGCAGAGGGCCCTTCAGCGAAGCGCCCACCCCACATGGCATTGGAGCTATCCTTGCGCCCAGCGATTGCGCTTCTCCTTCTTGCAGCGAGCCTGACCGGCGGCTGCGATAGGCAATCCCAACCCCAGCGGCAAGCCGAGGGCGCGAATGTCGCGCTCGAGGCGCCAGCCAAGCCGATCGACAAGCTCGATCGCAGCCATAAGGGCGAGGCCGCGCCGGCCTTCCCGTTCGCCGATGGCGCGGGCAAGAAACGCACGCTCGCCGATTTCCGCGGCAAGCCGGTGCTGCTCAACCTGTGGGCGACCTGGTGTGCGCCGTGCGTCAAGGAAATGCCGACGCTCGATGCGCTGGCCGTGCGCGAGGGCGAAAAGCTCCAGGTTGTGACGATCAGCCAGGATTTCGATCCGGCAAAGGTGGCACCGTTCTTCGCAGCAGCGAAGTTCCAGAAGCTCCAACCCAATATCGATAGCGATGTCACGTTCAGCACGCGGATGGGCGTCAACCTGCCGACGACGATCCTCTATGACGCGGTCGGCGCAGAAATATGGCGGAAACTCGGAGACACAAATTGGGCCAGCGACGAGGCCGCCAAGTTGATCGCTGAGGCGCAGATTCCGTAACGTCATTCGAATATACTGAACCGACTGGTAACGTTGTTGACATTGACGTTCACGGAAACAATTTTCGAGTCAAAGCGCCGTTAATGACCCCATTGGCCTATGAATCCGGAAAGCCCCGACCTTTCAGGGAAGAGCCGGGCTTTCTTCGGAAACATAGGGTCGAAACAATGCAACGGATTCTCGGTCGGATCTCCATCTCCAGCAAATTCCTCGGGCTGCTAGGGCTGCTCGGGCTGGTCACGCTCGGCATCGCCATCGCCAGTTCGGTCGCGCTGCGCAACACGTCGGCGAGCTATTCGGAGGTCGTCGACAGCAAGCTGCCGGTGACCACGCGCTATGCCCGCCTCAATCGCCTGGCCGTCGAGATGGGGCTCAACGGCTATCGCGTCCTGGTATATCCGGGCGGTTCGTCGGTCGGCCGCACCTCGATGGAGGGCGTGGAGACGGCGTTCAAGTCGGCCGAGACGCTGCTCGACGAAGTGAACGCGCTCGATAGCAGCGCTGCCGAAGAGACCGCCGAACTTCGCGTCGCCGTTGCGAGCATCCATGCCCAGACCGCCGACGCCGCGAAAAAGGGCTTTGTGAATGATAACGATGCGGCACGGGTGATCCTGGAAAAGGTCGATGGTGAGATCGATGCACTCGCCACCAAGCTTCAGAAGCTCAACAAGGGGCGTACCGATAAAGCCTCGGCACTCGCCAAGACGCTTTCCGAACAGTCTGCCGCGACGGCGTGGACGCTGCTTGCGGTCAGCGTCCTCGGCCTGATCGGGGCGATCGCCACGGCGCTGGTCGTCTCGCGGATCGGCATCACCGGCCCGATCAAGAACCTGCAGGAGACGATGGCCAAGCTCGCCGCGGGCAACAACCGCGTCGAGGTCGAGGGCACCGAGCGCCGCGACGAAGTGGGCAGCATGGCCAAGACCGTGCTGGTGTTCCGCGAAGCAGCGGTCGAGAAGGAAAAGGCCGACGCAGCCAAGAAAATCTCGGATGCCGAGCAGCAGCGCGTGGTCACGACGCTCGAGTCGAACCTCAGCAAGCTGGCGCAGGGCGACCTGACCATCTCGATCGACGAGGCATTCTCGCCAGCCTATGAATCGGTCAAGACCAACTTCAATGCCGCCGTCGCCGAACTGCGCACGCTGATCGGCACGGTGATGGAAAGCACGATCGCGATCCGCACCGGCTCGGGCGAAATCGCCCAGGCCTCCGAGGATCTGGCGCGCCGCACCGAAGCCAATGCCGCGAGCCTCGAAGAGACCTCGGCAGCCGTCACCCAGATGGACGGCCGCCTCAAGGCCACTGCCGCCTCGGCCGGCCGCACCGTCGAGCGCGCCGATGGCGCCATCGCCACGGTCTCGGGCGGTCGCAAGATCGCCGACGAGGCAGTCCAGGCGATGAGCCGGGTCGCCGACGGCGCCAAGGGCATCGACAGCGTGATCGAAGGTCTCGACAAGATCGCGTTCCAGACGCGCGTTCTTGCGATGAACGCGGCGGTCGAAGCCGGGCGGGCGGGTGAAGCGGGCCGCGGCTTCGCCGTCGTCGCCGACCTCGTCTCGGCGCTCGCGATGCGCTCGGAAGAAGAAGCCGCACGGGCTCGCGACCAGCTCACCGCGACGCAGACCGACATCGTCTCGGCGGTGGAGATGGTCCAGAAGGTCGATGTCGCGCTTGCCGACATCTCGGGCGACGTGGGCGAGGTCCATACGCTGCTCGGTCAGATGGCGAGCGACAACCAGGCGCAGTCGACCGCGATCACCGAGATCAGCGTCGCGATCGGCACGATGGACCAGTCGACCCAGCAGAACGCCGCGATGGTCGAGCAGACCTCGGCTGCCGCGCGCAACCTGTCGAGCGAAGTCGTCGCTCTCAGCGAGCAGGCGTCGAAGTTCGATGTCGGCGGCAACGCCCGTCCGGTCGCGCGCACCAGCGCCCCGGCCCGGACCGCCGCAGCGCCGGCCAAGTCGAACGGCTATGTCTCGCCGGTCAAGGCATTGCCCGTCGCGGCGATGGCCAGCGCCGGCGGCGACGATTGGGCGTCGTTCTAAACGACGTCTGACGCCGGAGGGGCGTTCCGTACCCCGTCCCTCCGGCACCCCTCTCGAATACCCCCGAGCGACCGGCGGCGAATCATGCGATTCGTCGCCGGTCGCTTTGCGTGCTGCGATGGATGAGAGCTCGCATTCGCGCGATCGACGGCGCGATCGCACGCGGCGACCGATCTTCGAAATCGAAGGAAACCTGGATGCCCCGTGAGGATTCGAACCTCAATTGACGGAGTCAGAGTCCGTAGTCTTACCTTTAGACGACGGGGCAACAGGGGCGGCGAGATAGGACGACATTCCAGTGCTGTCAACGCGGCTTTTCGCCCGCGCCTTGCCCCGCCCCTCCGCCTGCGCTAGCCTCGCGCCCAAGCACCGGACGGCTGCAGGTGGCCGAGACGGAACAGAACATAAGCGAGTACAAGCGATGGGGGATGGCCCAGCCAGAGTGCCCCGTGGCCGGAACAGTGGTTCCGCCCAACCGATCCCCAAGGCGCCGCCCGAGCGGGCGATGCGTGCCCGCTGGCCCGAATCGCGCCATTTCGCCGCGCTAGACCTCGGCACCAACAATTGCCGGCTGCTGATCGCGCGGCCGCAGGGCAGCAGCTTCACCGTCATCGACGCCTTTTCGCGGATCGTCCGGCTGGGCGAGGGTCTCGCGACGACGGGCCAGCTTTCGGATGCCGCGATCGAGCGGACGATCGCGGCGCTGCGCATCTGCGCCGACAAGCTCAAGCGCCGTAACGTCGCGCTCGCCCGCTCGGTTGCGACCGAGGCGTGCCGCCAAGCCTCGAACGGCGCCGCGTTCATCGAGCGCGTCTATCACGAGACCGGCATCGCGCTCGACATCATCACTGCCGAGGAAGAGGCGCGGCTCGCCGTGCTCGGCTGCCACGCACTGCTCGAGCCCGGCGACGGACCTGCGTTGGTGTTCGACATCGGCGGAGGATCGACCGAGCTCGTCCTGGTCGATTCGCGTGCCGCAGTGCCGCGCATCCTCGACTGGCACAGCGCGCCCTGGGGCGTCGTCTCGCTCACCGAGGCGGCGGGGCTCGCCGACGGATCGGCGCAGGGCGCGGCGGTCTATGCCGATATGCGCGCACGCGTATCGGAGAGCTTCGCACCGTTCGTATCGCGGCTGCGCACCCCCAAGGGCACGCCGCGGCTGCTCGGCACTTCGGGCACCGTCACCACGCTCGCCAGCGTGCATCTCGGGCTGCCGACCTATGACCGCTCGGTGGTCGACGGGCTGATCGTCCCGTCGGCGGCGATGCGCGACGTCAGCCAGCGAATCTCGACCATGAGCATGGCCGAGCGCTCGCAGGTGCCATGCATCGGCGCCGAGCGCGCCGACCTGGTCGTCGCGGGCTGCGCGATCCTCGAGACGATCCTGGACCTTTGGCCGGCCGAACGGCTCGGCATCGCCGATCGCGGCATTCGCGAGGGCATCCTCAGACGATTGATGAATGGAGAAAGATTGTGAGCCGAGGCGGCGCACGCGGGCATACCCGCGTCAAGACGGCGCGCAGCCGCACCGCGCAATCGACGCGCTGGCTCGAACGCCAGCTCAACGACCCCTATGTCAAGCGCGCCAAGGCCGAGGGCTATCGCAGCCGCGCCGCATACAAGCTGATCGAGCTCGACGAGAAGTTCGATTTTCTCAAGGGTTCGAAGCGCGTCATCGACCTGGGGCTGGCCCCGGGCGGCTGGACGCAGGTGGTGCGCAAGCGGCTGCCCAAGGCCGTGGTGGTCGGGATCGATCTGCTGCCGGTCGATCCGATCGACGGCGCGACGATCCTGCAGATGGACTTCATGGACGATGCCGCGCCCGACCGGCTGATCGAGGCGCTGGGCGGCGCGCCCGACCTAATCGTCTCCGACATGGCGGCCAATACCGTCGGCCACCCGCAGACCGATGCGCTGCGCACGATGGGCCTGGTCGAGGCGGCGCTCGATTTCGCGGTCCAGGTGATACAGCCTGGCGGGACGTTCGTTTCGAAGGTGTTCGCCGGCGGTGCCGATTCGGCGCTCGTCGCCGAGATGAAGCGCAACTTCGCGACGGTGAAGCACGCCAAGCCGCCGTCCAGCCGCAAGGGCTCGGTCGAGTGGTTCGTGGTGGCGCAAGGGTTCAAGGGCCGGCGCGAACCTACCCCCGAATGAAAAACGGCCCCGGATCGCTCCGGGGCCGCCTTACGCTCGGGTCGCTGCGAAGGCTCAGCCTTCGTAGTCGGCGCCCAGATTCTGGTTGCGGGGCGGGGCCGCCGCGGTGAGGCGCAGCGCCTCGGCCGACTGGGCCAGCGAGCCGACCTCGTCCGGGGCTTCCTCGTCGTCGATCTGGACGCGCTGCAGGCTCGAGACCACCGCTTCTTCGAGGTGATTCGGGCGAACCATCTCCTCGGCGATCTCGCGCAGCGCGACGACCGGATTCTTGTCACGGTCGCGGTCGAGCATCAGCTCGGCACCGCCCGAGATCTGCCGTGCGCGCTGCGCTGCGAACAGGACCAGGTCGAACCGGTTCGGGATCTTGTCGACGCAATCCTCGACTGTGACGCGCGCCATCTACGCTTCCTTGAAAATGGGAATTCGGGAGAGGGGCGGCAGATAGGCAGCACCCCAAGGATTGTCAAGAAAAACGCCGCCCGCGCCGTGCCAGGCAACCTGCGCGCAACCCGCGAGTTCAAGGGACGAACGGCTTGTCAGGATCGCGCGACGCATGCGAGCATTGGAGACCACCGCCCTTGCCGCAGGCGCCGGGGCGGCCCATGACCCCGGCATGGATCGCTGGTCGCAGCCCTTCACCGTCGACGGCAGCCGGCTGACGATGCTGCCCGATGGCCCTGAGCGGATGGACGCGCTGCTCGGACTCATACGCGGGGCGAAGCGTTCGCTGCGTGTGCTGTATTATATCTATGTCGACGACGCCGCGGGTGCCGCGGTGCGCGCGGCGCTGATCGACGCGGCACGGCGCGGCGTGAAGGTCTACCTGATCGTCGATGGCCTGGGCAGCGAGCATGCCGCCGCGCATCGCTTTTTCGACCCGCTGCGCGAGGCTGGCGTCGATGTGTGCCGCTTCGTACCGCGCTGGGGGCGCCGCTATCTGCTGCGCAACCACCAGAAGCTTGCGCTCGCTGATGAGGAGCGGGTGATCATCGGCGGGTTCAACATCGAGGACAGCTATTTCGGAACGCCCGAGCAGGATGCGTGGCGCGACCTGGGATTGCTCGTCGAGGGGCCGGCGGCGGCACGGCTGGTCGGCTATTTCGACGCGCTGTCGCGCTGGGCGAAACGGCCGCGTGCCTCGCTGCGCGCGCTGGCGCGGCTGCTGCGCGAATGGAGCGAGCCCGAGGGCAAGACGCGCTGGCTGCTCGGCGGGCCGATGCGCCAGCTCTCGCCCTGGGCCCGCGTCGTCAAGCGCGAGATGCAGCTTGCCCAATCGATCGACCTGATCACGTCCTATTTCGCGCCCAACCCGGCGATGCTGCGGCGGCTAGACAAAGCGGGAAAGCGCGGGCGGGTGCGGCTGGTGCTGCCCTCGAAGGTCGACCACACCGCATCCTTATGGGCGGCGCATTTCACCTATGCGGGGCTGCTGCGGAAGCAAGTGCAGATCTACGAGTATCAGCCGACCAAGCTTCACATGAAGCTCTTCGTCATCGACGATGTCGTCCATATCGGATCGGCCAATTTCGACATCCGCAGCCTGTATCTCAACCTTGAGCTGATGTTGCGGATCGAGGATCGTGCGTTCGCGGCGCATGTCCGCAGCTTTGTCGAGCACGAGATCGCCGATTCGGAGTTGGTGACCCCGGCGATCTACAAGGCCCGCACGGGGCTGTGGACACGGGTCAAGCAGTTCGCCGCCTACTTCGTGATGGCGGTGCTCGACTATAACGTGACGCGACGGCTCAATTTCGGTCCGCAGCAGCCGCGCCACCGCGGTTGATCTCGAAGGCGCGCGCGAAGATGTCGGCGGCATAGCGCGCCTCGGCGTCGATCCGCTCGGGCGTCGCCGCTTCCTTGCCCCACAATACGCGCTGGTGAAGCCCCCCCAGGCACAGCCCGGCGAGCGCGCGCGCCGCGGCGAGCGGCTCATCCTTGCGCATATGCCCCGACGCCATCTCGGCGGCGAAGAAATCGGCGAGCAGCTGCTGGGTCGGCTGCGGCGCGCGGCGGAAAAAGATCTCGGCGATCTCGGGAAAGCGCCCCGATTCGGCGGCGATCAGCCGGTGCAGCCGGAGGCCATCCGGTGACGTGATCTTGGTGAGGAAGCTGCGGCAGAAAGTGAGCAGCGTCGTGTAGGGATCGTCGGTCGGCTGGAGCACGCTCGCCATCTGCCGGCGATAATCGGCGGTGGCGTGATCAAGCACCGCGGCGAACAGCTCTTCCTTCGACGGGAAGTAACTCCACAGCGTACCCTTCGACCCACCCAGTTCGGCCGAGATCGCCGACATCGACGTCGCCGAATAGCCGTTGTCGAGGAAGGAGCGCTTGGCGACTTCGAGAATCGCCAGGCGGCGCTCTTCCTTGCGCGCCTCGCGCTTGCCCGGAGCCTTTTCCGTTAGAGTTTCCATAACCGTACTATAGGGTACGATTTTCTATTGACAAGCCGGCATGGCGGGACCATCTGCGCTGCCGTACCCTCCAGTACGGTATTTAAATCATGACTCGCTCCTTCACTCGGTCGCTGCTCGTCGCAAGCATCGCCCTTCCCGCCTTTCTCGCCGCCTGCGCGCCCGTGCCGCAACTCGGTGCGCGCCCCGAAATCCGCGCCGGCGATAGCTATGCCGCCAGCCAGACGCTCGCTTCCGCGACCACGGCCGCGAACTGGCCCGCCGCCAATTGGTGGGCCGAGTATGGCGATGCCCAGCTCACCGCGCTGATCGAGGAAGGCCTGACCGATTCGCCCGACCTTGCCGCCGCCGCCGCACGGCTGCGCGCGGCGCAGGGCTATGCCCAGCAGGCCGGCGCCGCCCGCCTCCCCTCGGTCGGGATCGAAGCGAGCGCGACCGAGGCCAAGCAGAGCTATAACAACGGCATCCCCGCCGCGTTCGTGCCGCAAGGCTGGAACGACAGCGGCCGCGTCGCCGCGAGCCTGAGCTTCGACCTCGACCTCTGGGGCAAGAACCGCGCCGCGCTTGCCGCCGCAACCTCGGACGCCGAGGCCGCGCGGATCGAGCTCGAACAGTCGCGGCTCGTCCTCTCGACCAATATTGCGGGCGCCTATGCCGATCTCGCGCGTCTTGCAGCGGAGCGCCGGGTGCAGGAGAATGCGCTCAGCCTGCGTACCCAGACGCAGAAGCTCGTCGCCGACCGCGTCGATGCCGGGCTCGATACCCGCGCCGAATCGAAGCAGGCCGATGCTGCGGTGCCACTTGCCCGCGCCAACCTCGCCGCGACCGACGAGGCGATCGGGCTGACCCGCAACCGCATCGCCGCCCTGCTCGGCAAGGGGCCGGACCGCGGGCTGAGGATAACCCTTCCCGCCAACCCGACCGAAGCGCGATCGCTTCCCGCCGGGGTGACCACCGACCTGATCGGCCGCCGCCCCGACATCGCCGCCGCCCGCGCCCGCGTCGAAGCCGCCGCGAGCCGGATCAAGGTGGCGCGCGCCGACTTCTACCCCTCGATCAACCTCAGCGCGCTGATCGGCTTCCAGTCGCTCGGGCTTTCGAACCTGTTCGACAGCGGATCGACCTTCGGCCAGGCCGGCCCGGCGATCAGCCTGCCGATCTTCCGCGGCGGCGCGCTCGCCGGCCAGTATAAGGGCGCGCGCGCCGGCTATGACGAGGCGGTCGCCAATTATGACGGCACCGTCGCCACGGCGTTCCGCGAAGTCGCCGATGCGGTGACCAGCCAGCGCGCGCTGGGAACCCGGCTTTCGGAAAGCCGCCAGGCGCTGGCCGATTCGGAAGCCGCCTATGGAATCGCCAGGCAACGCTACCAAGGCGGCCTGTCGACCTTCCTGGATGTTCTGACCGCCGAGGAGAGGGTGCTGCAGAACCGCCAGATCGTCGTCGATCTCGAGGCGCGGGCGTTCACGCTCGACGTCCAATTGGTCCGCGCGCTCGGCGGAGGCTTTTCCAACACTCAGGCGGCCGGTGCCGCACGCAAGGACGCTCATAATGGCTGATGCCGATCCCGTAGGCCGCGACTTCCACACTGAGGAAGCCACCGCCAAGAAGCCCACGCTGCGCAAAAAGCTGCTCACCGGGATCGCCGGCGCAGTGCTGCTGGCCGGTGCCGGCTATGGCGGCTGGTACGCGCTGGTCGGCAGCCACTATGTTGGCACCGACAATGCCTATGTCGGCGCGGACACCGCGAGCGTCACCCCGATGATTGCCGCGCAGGTGCTGCGCGTCGCGGTCTCGGACACGCAAGCGGTCAAGAAGGGCGATGTACTCGTCCAATTGGACGACAGCGACGCGCGGATCGCGCTCGCCCAGGCCGAGGCCGACCTTGCCAAGGCGCGCCGCCAGTACGGCCAGACTTCGGCGACCAGCGCGGCGCTCGCCGCGCAGGTCGATGCCCGCAACGCAGATATCGCGCGTGCCCGTGCCCAGCTCGTCTCCGCCCAGGCGGATTACGAAAAGGCACGCGTCGATCTCGCCCGGCGCCAGCGCCTCGCCCCCAATGGCGCGGTGTCGGGCGAGGAACTTTCCTCGGCAGGTACCGCCTTCGCGTCGGCCAGGGCCGCGCTCGAACTCGCGCGCGCGGGGGTGGCGCAGGCGAGCTCGACCAAGGGTGCGGCAAGCGGCGAGCTGGCGGCGAACAACGCGCTGATCAGCGGCACCACCGCCGCCAACGCCCCTGAAGTGCTCGCGGCGCAGGCCAAGGTCGCGCAGGCGAAGCTCGAGCTCGACCGCACGCTGATCCGGGCGCCGATCGACGGCGTGATCACCCGGCGCAACGTCCAGGTCGGCCAGCGCGTCGCGCCGGGGACCGCGCTGATGCTGATCGTCCCGGTCGATGCGCTCTATGTCGATGCCAATTTCAAGGAAGGCCAGCTCGATCGCGTCCAGATCGGCCAGCCGGTGACGCTGACGTCGGACCTGTATGGCGGCGGCGTCGAATATCACGGCAAGGTCGTCGGGCTTTCGGGCGGCACGGGCGGCGCGTTCGCACTGATCCCGGCGCAGAACGCCACCGGTAACTGGATCAAGGTGGTCCAGCGCCTCCCCGTCCGCGTCGCGCTCGATCCGCGTGAGTTGAAAGCGCACCCCTTGCGGGTCGGTCTCTCCATGGACGCCGAGATCGACGTCTCCGCCAAGTAAGGACCGTTCGTCATGAACGCCAAAGAAGAGGCGGCGCCCCTCACCGGGTTCCGGCTGATCCTGGCGGGCGCAGTGCTCGCGCTCACCAACTTCATGGTGGTGCTCGACACCACGATCGCCAACGTCTCGGTGCCGCACATCGCCGGCAGCCTGGGCATCTCGGGCAGCCAGGGGACGTGGATCATCACCTCCTATGCCGTCGCCGAGGCGGTGTGCGTCCCGCTGACCGGCTGGCTCGCCGGGCGGTTCGGAACGGTGCGCACCTTCACCTTCGGGATGATCGGGTTCGGCATCTTCTCGGTGTTGTGCGGTCTATCGACCTCGCTCGGCATGCTCGTCGCATGCCGGATCGGCCAGGGCCTGTGCGGCGGACCACTGATGCCGCTCAGCCAGACCCTGCTGATGCGCATCTTCAAGCCCGAGCAGCGTGCCCAGGCGATGGGCGTATGGGCAATGACCACGGTCACGGCGCCGATCCTCGGCCCGATCCTGGGCGGCACGATCAGCGATTCGTGGTCGTGGCACTGGATCTTCTTCATCAACATTCCCGTCGCCGCCTTGTGCGCGTTCGGCGCATTCCGCCTGCTTGGCTCTTCGGAGACCAGGACCGAGAAGATGCGGATCGACGGGATCGGCCTCGCGCTGATGCTGCTGTGGATCGGCGCGCTCCAGATCATGCTCGATCTGGGCCGCGAGCATGACTGGTTCGCCGACCCGACGATCATCGCGCTGGCGGTGATCGCCGCGGTGGGGCTGCTCGTCTTCCTCGCCTGGGAGCTGACCGAGGACCAGCCGATCGTCGATCTGCGGGTGTTCCGGCATCGCGGGTTCAGCGTGGCGGTGGCGAGCCTCTCGTTTGCGTTTGCGACCTTCTTCGCCTCGGCAGTGATCATCCCGCAATGGCTGCAGACCAGCATGGGCTACACCGCGACCTATGCCGGCTATGCGACGGCGTTCACCGGGGTGGCGGCGGTGATCATGTCGCCGATCGTCGCCAAGCTATCGACCAAATTCGATCCCCGCGCGCTGGTGTGCTTCGGCATCCTGTGGCTCGGCATGACCTCGCTGCTGCGCGTGCACTGGAACAGCGGCGCCGATTTCTGGACGCTCGCTTTCCCGCAATTGCTCCAGGGCTTCGGCATGCCTTTCTTCTTCATCCCGCTGACCACGCTGGCGCTCGGTGCGGTCGAGCCCGATGAGACTGCCGCCGCGGCAGGGGTGATGAGCTTCCTGCGCACGATGGCCGGGGCGATCGGCACGTCGATCTCGGCGACCCTGTGGGACAATAGCAGCCGGGTGGCGCGCAGCGAGATCGTGTCGAGCATGAACACCCAGGCGACCAGCGACGCGCTGAGCGCGCAGGGCTTCTCGCTCGATCAGATCCGCGGGGTGATCGCACAACTGGTCGACAAGGAAGCGATGGCGGTGGCGACCACGCATATCTTCCTGATCTCGGCGGTGGTGTTCTTCTTCGCCGCGATGATCATCTGGCTGACCCCGCGGCCGACACGCGCAGTGGCGATGGGGGCGGCGCACTGACACTCCGTCATCCCGGCTTTCGCCGGGATGACGATCTCACAAGCAGCGCGGGTCGCGCACCGGGGCGTCGGCGCCGCGGGTCAGCCAGCGGCCGTCGGGCGCCTGGTATTTCTCGCCTGGCTGGGTGCGCAGGACCAGGTTGCAGCCGGTGACGAACGCCATCTGCTCGACGGTCGAGCCGCTCGCAGCCTGCGCGGTATATTGCTTCTTGCGCTGGATGTTGATGTTGTTGACCAGCGCCTGGAGCGCGGGCGTGCCGGCACCGACCACGCCGAGATAGCCATCGGGCTGCTCGCCGACCTGGCCGGCAGCGCGCGCCGCCGAATAGGCTGGGTCGCGCTGGGCGAGCGCGGGCGTGGTGACGAGGGCGGCCAGCGCCGCGGCAACGAAAAGGGTCTTGGAGCGCATCAGAATATTCCCGGGTTTTCCTGGATCAGTGTCTTCGCCTTGTTGTCGAGACGATACACCACTTCCTGCGTGATCGATATGTTGAGGTTGATGACGATCGGCTTGTCGGGCGCGGTGACGTTGACGCAGCCGCCGGCCAGCATCGCCGGCAGCATGGGCCAAAGCCCCAAGTTTCGATTCAACCTCATTGCGGCTCCTTTCATCGCAGCTTCTGGCTTTCGGGGGGCTGAACCGGTGCGGCAGCCCCCTGGGCTTCCTGTTCCTGCAGCAAGGCCGGCAGGTTGCGCTCGATCAGCCGGTTGGGATCGTACCAGGACTGGACCGAATCGAGCAGTTGCTTGAACGGCGCCGCGATCCGGACGTTGAACACGAAGGGCAATTTCGCCAGCCGGCGCAGCAGGAAATTGGACTTGGTGCCCTTGCCCTGGCTCACGCCGGCGAAGCGGATCTCGGTGACCATGTCGCCCGCCAGCGGCCCGTTCATGTCGATCGTCAGGCTCTTATACTCGAGCGCCTTCAAGGCCTGGAATGCCATGTTGCCCCACACGCCGAGATCGCGCTGCGAAAGCTCGCCGACATAGGCCAGCGAGCCGCCGGCGCGGGCGCGCAGCACGCCGCCTTCGATCCGCCCGCCCTGCGCGTCGAAGATCATCGGCAGCGTGCCGTCGAAGGTGCCGGTGGCATCGAGATTGTCGAACTCCATTTCCTTGAGGAACAGCGCGGCGTCCACGCCGGTGACCTGGAAGGTCATGCGTCGCGCCTGTCGCTCGCTGAAATCGAGCACCGTCGGCTCGAGCACCAGCTCGCCCCCGGCAAAGGGCCAGCGGCCGCCCTCGACCGCGACGCGGGTGGGTTCGAGAAGTTGGAAGCGGACCGTGCCGTCGCGCACCGGCACGCCGGGATTAATCTCGGCAACGACGGCGACCTGACCCGGCGCGGTGCGCATGCCGAGCAGGTCGGTGAAGTCGAGCCTGGTGGCGAGCCCGCGCACCGGGCCGAACGCCGCGGCGAGATCGACCGATTTGGTGCCGAAGTGGCCAGTGCTAGTGACGCCCCCGGGGGACCAGTCGATCCGACCCTTGCCGTCGACGCTGCCCGACACGTCGGCGATGACGCCGAAGGTAAGCGGCGTGAGCACGCTCGGCTGGAAGCCGTTCTCAGCAAAGGCGATACCGGGAACATCGATCGCCGCAGTGCCGCGGCCGGTCGACAAATCGTGGCGGATGTCGATGCGCGCCACGGCCACGCCCGCGGTGGGGGCCTTGAGGCCGGCGGTAGCGCTGATCGCGTTGCCGGAAAGCGCGAGGCGGGCGTCATCGCTGGCGAGCGGATAGAAACGCGGTTCGGGAGCGGCATCGGAAACGGTCAGCGCGCCGGCGAGCGCAAGGCCTTCGGCGGTGGTCTTCCAGCTGCCTGCTGCGCCTGAGATCACCAGCGGCACCGCGCCGATCTGGCCACCGAGCCCCGCGAAGTCGCCGGCGATCTCGCTGCCGAAGCGCCCGCCGAGCGAGGCGATGTCGAGCCGAGTGACGGTCTCGGCACCGAGCCGTACCTGCACGCCGCCCAGGCTGAACCGTGAGGCGCCGAGCAGGAGGCGGGCATCGTCGGCCCGCACCGTCAGCGGGCTCGATCCGACGCGCCCGGCGAGTTGGGGGCGGGTCAAGCGAATGCCGCCAGCCACGCCGCGCGAGGATATGCCGACCATCGCCCTACCGATCGGGCAGGCGTTGAGGCTGCCCGGCGCGAGCACTGCCCCGGCGACGGCGACGCGATCGAACCGGACGGTCGCGCAGCCGGGGTTTACCGTCACGCTGTCGCCCCGCCAGCGCGCATCGAGCGGCAGCGCGAGCCGCTTGACACGCCCGGCACCGAGCGGGCCCGACAGCGTCGCGGCGGTGCGCAGCTCGCCGCGGCCCTGGCCGAAGCTGAAGGCGATGTTCGCCAGCGCCAGGCTTGCGCCGTTCGCGGCATAAGGCTGGACGAAGCCGGTGCCGCGCAGCCGCGCCTCGCCCTGCCTCTGCGACAGCCGCAGCACTGCCTCGGGCACGCCACCGCCGCGCAGCGCCAGGGTCCCGTCGATCCGCGGCGCCGCCGAGGCGCCGTCGCCGCTCACGCCGCCGCCGCGATCGAAGCTGAGCCGCGCACCGCTCGCGGCATCGACCTGCAGGCGAGGCAGCGCATAGCGGAAGCCACTAGACGACGCCGCAACCGTCACGTCGGCATTCGCGTCGAAACCGGCGGCCGCCGCTGCGACCGACTGCGCCAGCCGTGCTGCGATCGGCGCGAGCGGCGTGCCCCGCGCGGCCTGCGCCTGGTTGCGGATCGCGACGCGCTGCGCCTCGGGAAGGGCCGCTCCGCGCACGGTCACCTTGCCGCGATATTCGACGCTGCCCCCCTGCTGGCGATAGCCGCCGGCGAGGTCGAGGCCTGCGCCGGACGCCTCGACCGCCGCAAACCGACCCGAGCGCAGGGTGATCGCGCCGCGCGTCGCCGCAGTAGTGCCGTCGAAAGTGATGCGGCCCTGCACATCCGAAACGCGGCGCATAGCCATTTCGAGCCGGGGCAGCGCGAGGTCCGCCGCGCCCTTCCAGCTATCCAGCGCGGCGCCGAGATCGGCCTGCACCCCGATCCGCGGCGTTTCGGCGCGCACTCCGGCGCAGTCGAGCCGCGACGCCGCAAGCGGCCCGGCGATGCTCGGGCGCGCGTCGCGGATGCGCAGGTCGAACGCGCCCGAGATCCCCGCCGCCGAGCAGCCGGAAACGTCGAGCCGCGGCGCGGTTACCCGCGCGGTGCCCGCAAAGCCATCGTCGAGCAGGCCCTTGCCCGCGAAGGCGAGCTCGGCGCGTCCTGCCGGGCTGTCGAGCGCCAGCCGCGCATCGGCGACATCGATCTCGATATGCGGCAGCGCGAAGGGCTTGCCCGAGGGCGGCGGCATCAGTTTGTCGATATCGCCGAGCGCCAACCGTCCGCCGACCACGCGCCCGTTGAGCCGCACTTGCCCCGCCCGCAACGCGAGCACCCTTGCGCCCCAAGGCGACAGGGTGGTGCCGAGCTCGACCCAATCAGCGGTCAGATCGGGCGCACGCGGATCGCCGATCACCACCCCGGTCAAGCGCTGGCGCCAAGGCGAGAGCTGCTCGATGGTATATTGCGCGCGCACCCCGCGGCGGCTCAGTTCGCGATCGACGAACTCGCGTGCGATCGTGCGGCGCTGAAGCCACGCCGCCGCCAGCGCGACGAGCAGCAGCAATGCGAGCGTGAGGAACAGCCGTCCCCAGGGACGCCGTCGCCGGCGATCCGCTGAGTCTTCGATCGCCTGGTCCGGCGTCTGATCCAGGCTCGTCGTCACCGCAGCTCCCGCACCGGCACTATGCCGCGCTTCCCCGCCCGGCAACAGAGGGTTCGGGAAAGGGTTCCGAACGCGGCCGCGCAACTGCCCGATCCGCAAAGAAAACGCGTTGAGGCGAAATCGGCTTCACGCCTGCGCAGGTGCCGATATGCTGGGGCAGGGCTGAACCGGGGGGTGGAGTCGTGGAAAGCAGTTTGATGATGGCCGTGCGGCTGTTCGAGGAGATCGAGCCGCTCGATCCCGGCCGGCGCGAGAAGCGGTTGACCAATGTGTCGCCCGCGATCGCCGCGCAGGTGCGCGCGCTGCTCGAAGGCGCGGCGCGGCGGGGGGTGCTCGACGGGCCTGCGCCCGAGATCGAAACCGCCGCCGCAGTCCCGGGCTGTTCGTTCGCCCCCGGCACGCACGTGGGCCGGTTCGAGATCGTCGCGCCGATCGGCATGGGCGGGATGGGCGAGGTCTATCTCGCCGAGCGGCAGGATGCCGGCTTTACCCAGCGGGTCGCGATCAAGCTGCTGCGCGTCGATTCGATGCTCAGCGCCGAGATGTTCGCGCGCGAGCGGCGGCTGCTCGCGCAGGTCGATCATCCCAACATCGCGCGGCTTATCGATGGCGGGATCACGCCCGAGGGCCGGCCCTGGATGGCGATGGAATATATCGACGGCGAGCCGCTCGATCGCTGGTGCGAACATCACAACCCGCCGCTCGACACTCGGCTGCGGATCTTCGCGCAAATCTGCGAGGCGGTTTCGCACGCGCACGCCAATCTGATCGTCCATCGCGATCTCAAGCCCTCCAACGTGATGATCGACGCGAACGGCCGCGCGCATTTGCTCGATTTCGGCGTCGCCAAGCTGCTCGCCGATGGCGGCGATGCGCTGGCGCAGACCCAGGCTTTGATCACCCCCGATTATGCCGCGCCCGAACAATTCGATACCGGACCGGTGACCACCGCGACCGACGTCCATGCGCTCGGCGCCTTGCTGTTCGAGCTGCTGACGGGGCGCCGGCCGTGGCAATCGGGCGGATCGCTCCCGACGATCGTCCGCCGCGTGGTGACCGAGGAACCGCCCCAGCCGAGCAAGGTCGCTGCGTCGCTCGACGATCCGCCGGTCCCGCCCGCGCGGCTCAAGGGCGATCTCGATGCGATCGTCGCCAAGGCGATGCGCAAGGAACCGGCACAGCGCTACGCCACGGTCGAGGCGCTGGCTGACGATCTCGATAGGGCGCGTACGCTGCGGCCGGTCCAGGCGCGACACGGCTCGCGGCGCTATGCGCTGGGCCGCTTCGTGCGGCGCAACCGCCTGCCGATCGGCGCGGTCGCGGCGGTGATCGTCGCGCTGCTGCTGGGCTCCGTGGCGTTCGCAATCCAGGCGCAACGCACCGCGGTCGAACGCGATCTCGCGCGAGCCGAGGCGCGACGATCCGACGCGATCGTCCAGACGCTGACGCTGATGCTCGGCACCAGCCCGAGCTCGGCCGACCTGACGGTCAAGCAATCGCTCGACCAGTCCGCCGCGCGGATGCTCGCGCGGCTCGACGGCTCGGAACGATCGGGCGAGGCGGTGGGCGCGATGGCGGACCTGTTCATCAACATTCAGGATCCCAAGGGTGCCTTCGTGCTCTACAAGGGCGCACTCGACCGCGGCATCGGCCGCGACAGCGCGATATGGACCGCGCGGCTGCGTGCCGGGCTCGCCGATACGGCGATCTCGGTCGGCCAAAGCGAGATCGCGCCCAGGCTGCTCGATCAGGCCGACGCGGTGTTCCGCACCGATCCCGAACGCTATGGCGCCGATCTCGAGCAAGTGAAGCTGTCGCGCGCGGCGATCGCGCGCCGCAAGGGCGACTACGATACTGCATTGGCGCTGCTGTCCGCCGATCTGCCCACCGCCGAGCGGGCGTTCGCGGCCAACGACAGCGCGATGCTCACCCGCTACAACAACATGTTCGTCTACCTGATCGAAGCGAACCGCGGCGACGAGATACCGGCGCTGCTCGAACGGGTCGATCGCACGCTCGCCCATCCCGGCGCACGCGACATGATCCAGGCGTTCAACATCGATCAGCTCCGCGCGACCTGGCAGATCCGCCAGGGCAATGCCGCCGAGGGCGAGCGAATCGTCATCGGCGTGATCGAGCGCCGCCGCCGGCTGTTCGGCGAGAGCGCCGGGCTGGCGAGCGACCTGATGCAGCTCGGCAAGGCGCGGATTGCCAAGCGCGACTTCGTCGGCGCGGAAACTGCGTTGGTCGAATCGGAAACGCTGGCGGCGCGATACCTTGGGCCGATGGCGTTGCCGACGATCGTCATCAAGCTGGCTCTGGCGCAGACCAGCGCCGAGCGCGGCGACGTTCCGGCAGCGCAGGTCAAGCTGGCCGAGGCGATGAAGGCACTAGCGCCAATGCCGACGCCCAACCCACTCACCGGCCAGGCGGCGCTGACCGAGGCGGTAGTGGCGCTCAAGGCAGGGCGGAAGGGAGAGGCGCAGGCTGCCGCGGCGCGCGCCCGCACGAGCTTTGCGGCGATGGGCCCGTCGGGAAGCTTCGGGCTGACCGCGATCACGGCGATCGAGCAGCGGATCGCGGCGCTGCGGTAAATCCGCTTAATCCGCCACCGCCAGCCCACTGTAGAGGATCGCGCGTGCCTGCACCCAGAGGCGGCGCACGGTGCGGTCGGTGACGCCGAGCACAAAGCCGGTCTCGCGCTCGTCGAGCCCGGCGAAGAAGCGGCAATCGACCACTTGTGCGAGCCGCGGATCGGCGACTGCGAGGCGGCGCATCGCATCGCCCAGCCCGGCGAGTTCCGCGTCGTCCGCCGCGGTCGCAGCCTGCGATTCGATCGCGCGGGTATAGCCATGCACTTCGGCGGCGCGCTTGCCCGCCAGCCGCGCGCGCGCCGCGTCGATCATGATGTGGCGCATCGCCGTCGCCGCGCAGCCAAGGAAGTGGCGGTCGCTGTCCCAATCGGTGCGCTGGCGGATCTTGAGATAGGCCTCGCTGATCAGCGCAGTCGCTTGGATCGTGTTGGGGCTGCCCGCGCGGCGATGCTCGCGCTGCGCGATGCGGTGCAGTTCGTCGTAGAGAACACGAATCAGCTCTTCGGACGACTGCATTCCAGCAACATCCCAGCCATATTTCACAACGGCAAGTGCAAAGTCGTGCATGTGCGCGGATCGGCATGTCCGCTTCGCCGCGCCGCGCCCGTCTAGCGTGGCGAGGTTTCCGCTAGGGGAGGACGAAGATGCGACATGCGATGGCTATCTGCACGGCATTGGGGCTGGGACTGGCGCTGGCCGGCTGCGGGGGCGGCACCACGCCCGACGACGTCCCGAGCACGACCGTGGAGGCGGCCGCCGATCCGGATCCGTGCAGCCTGATGACCGGGGAAGAAATGACCGCGATCACTACCGACCGGGTGACCGCTACCCGCCGTGACGGCGTATCGTGCACCTATCGCAGCGCGCCCGATGACGGCGTCCAGGTCACCGTGCGCGCGAGCGGCGGCGCCAAGGCGATGGAAGTCGTCCACCGGACCACCGAGATGCTCGGCGGAATGGGCGGCGCCATCGCCGACCAGGGTGGCGCGGGTGCCGATGTCGCCGGGATGCTCAAGAAGGACATGTCCGCCGCCCCCAAGCTCGGCGACGAAGCGGCCTGGGGAGCGAACGACACGCTGTCGGTACGCAAGGGCGACGGTTTCGTCGAAGTGACGCCGCCGCTGATGCACGATCCGGCTAATCACAGCGGCTACCCGCTGATCGGCAAGGCGGAGAAGCGCAAGATCGCCGAGGCGGTGGCGGCGAAATTGCTCGCCAAGCTGCCGCACTAAGCACCGGTTCGGCGCAGCCCGTCGACGCCCGCTCGCCACCACGCGATCCGCTCAATCGCGCGCCGCGCCGATCCGGGACACGCCGATCGAGGCGGGATCGCCGATGTCGATCGGGACCAGCCCGAACTTCATCCGCCACGGCGCGGTCGGATCGTTGCCGAACATCGTATACCAATAGCGGCCCTGCTTGTCGGCGAAGGCAGTGCCATGCCCGCCGTGCGGCGCGCCCATCCGGCGCTGGCTGTACGGGCCGAACAGCGTCTTCGAGGTGCCGTACATCATGTCGTAGGTGCCGTGGGTCCGCAGCGGTCCGTGCCATTCGGCGCCGGTTAGGAAATAGACGCCGTTCACCTTGATGAGGCCGTTGCCTTCATAGCCGACATGGTCGCCGTCTACATCGACCAGCTTGCGCACCGGGCCGTCGAAGCCGTCGCCCTTGGCGTTGAGCTTGGCGATGTTGCCGCCCCCCCACAGGAAATAGAGCCCGTCGTCATCTTCGAACGGGAAGCCGTCGATCCCGTCGACCAGATAGCTCTTGGTGACATTGGCATAGGGGCCCTCGGCCCTGCCACTGGTCGAACGATAGAGCCAGGTCTTGCCGCCGACCCCGCGCTCCATCACCGAGAATGCGAGATAATAGGTCTTGTCGCGTTCGACCCATTTGATCTCGGGCGCCCAGAGCTCGGCGATGTTCTTGCCGAAATCATAGCCCATGCCTTCCCAGCGCCAGACGAAGCCGGCGTCAGACCAGGTCTTCAAGTCGGTCGAGCGCCACAGCTTCACCCCGCCCTCGGGCCGGTGATAGCCGTAGCCGTCGAGCGTGCCGACGAGATAGTAATAGCCGTCGCCGCCGAGCGTTACCGACGGATCGCGCATGGTCTCGCTGGTGATCAGCGCCTTCCGCGCGGCGACCGCGCTGTCCTCGGTGATCACCGAGGCGGCCTGGCGCAGCCGGCCATCGGGCGCGCGCTCGAGCGGGACCAGCCCGACCTGCTCGCAGAACAGCGCGAAGCCGTCGTCGCATTTGGGGTTGTACGCCGCGGCGAGCCTGCCCTCGCCGAGCTTGACCAGCGACGCGCGGCCGGCATGCGGCACGGCGAGCGCGCGCATGCTGAACGGGCCATAGGGCGTCGGGCCCTCGGCGACGAACAGGTCCTCGGTCGCGGTGCGCATCCGGCCGGTGACTTCGCTCGCGGCGAGGACGTATTTGTCGCCGTCGCGAACCATCGTTGCGTCGCTGCGGCCGACGCGCGTGCGAACGGGCCAGTCCTTGCCGACCGGCGGGTGCTTGGCGAATTGCGCCTGGTCGGGCTTGAGGAAGCGCGGTGCCTCGGCGAGCTTCTGGAACCCTAGGGCAAGCTTCGCGATGTAGCCACCGCCCCAGAGCAGATAGCCCGGCCCGTCGCCGTCGACGAACAGCGATGCGTCTGGCACGTCCTCGACCAGGCACGGCGAGGCCGCGAAAGCACCGCCGGGCGTGGTGCCGATCGCGATACGCGCGCAGCCTGTCTTGTCGGAGAAGGCGAGGTAGAGCTTGCCCCCGGCGACGGTAACCGAGGGCGCGAGATAGCGCTCGGATATGTCGCCCGGCGCGATGCCGTTGCCCGCGATCTTGGCAGGCCCCCAGTTCGTCCACGCCTTGCCGTCCTTCGACGTCCACAGTTCGACACCGTGGCGCGGCGCGTTACGCAGGCTCGTGCCGGTGAGGATCCAGCCGCCATCCGCGGTGCGCGCGACCGAGGCATCACCGATCGGCCGCTCCGAGAAGAGCGACGCGACCGGCTTGGCGTCCGGCCCCGGCATCACCGTGGCGTTGCGGTCCATCGAGGGATGATCGGCGAAGATATCATCGGCGACGCCCTTGGCGGGGGCCTGGGCAGCGGCCGGCATCGCGAGCAGCGAGGCCAGCGCAGGGATCAGCAGCGAACGGTGCATGGTCATTTCTTCTGCAATGCCTCGAAGTCGTCGATCCACGCATAGTTCGCCGCGGCGCTGCCGTCCGCGTTCTTGCGCACCGTCGCGGGGGCGAACACGCTGTTGAGCAGCCACGGCACCTTCTTGGGTCCCCACTCTGCCGACATCGAACTGCCCTGCTTGAAGCCATAGGTCGCCACCGCGAGCCGGCCGGTGTCGCGGAAACGCTTCATCTGGTTGGCGAGATAATGCTTCCGGCTCTCAAACCACGGGCTCTGCGCCAGGAAATCATCCCATTGGGCCTTGGGGAACGGGGTCTCGAGCGCTGCCTTAATGATCTGCCAGTTCTGCGCGGTGCGCGGCGCGCCGTACTTGTCGGCAAAGGCGGCGGGCACCGGCTTTTCCATGTTCGCCTGCCACCACCAGACCAGCGAGAATTCGGTGACGATGAAGGTCTGCTCGGGGCGCATCCGCGGCAGGATATAGTCGAGGAAGGGCTTCGATTCCTCGATCGCGCGCATATGCGGGTGGATGTTGACCCCATCGATATCGGGCGTCGCCTTTACGAAGGCGAGCCAGCGCTCGGTCGCCTTGGTCTGCCAGGCGGGGCGCTCCATATGGTTGAGCGCGCCCATATAGAGCCGCGTCTTGCACGCGCCCGGGCAATGCGCCGTACGATAGGCGATCACCCGCTGGGCGAGGCCTTCGTAGAACGCGTTGAAATTGTCGTTCCAGTCCTCCTTCCGGCTCTCGATGAAGGGCTCGTTGCCGATCACCAGCATGTCGACCTTGCCCATCACCAGCGGCAGCACTGCATCGGTGCGCGCGATCTGTTTGTCATATTCGGCGCTGCCGAACTTGGGGAAGGCGACCCGGTTGTACGGATATTTGAGCGTCAGGATCGTCTTGTAACCGCGCGCGCGGGCCTCGAGGATGGTCTTGACCGCGCCGTGCTCCGCGGCACCCGCGCGATCGACCTGCGGCATCGGCAGGAAGATCCGGACCCACTTGGCATCGGCCTTTTCGAGATCGCGATAATCCACGTCCTCGAAATGCTCGTTATAGTTGGCGCCGATCGCGCCCTGCGCCAGCGCCGGGCCGGCACTGGCGAGCAGCGCCGCGCAGAGAATCAACAGCTTCCGCATCGCTTCACTCCCCTTGGTCACGGACGGCTGCGGCCGCCCTTTTCTATTCTGTCGAGCCAGGCGGCGAGCATGCGCGCGCGATCGGACAGCTTGGCAGTCAGATCGACGGTTTCGCCGGGATCACGCGCGAGATCGTAGAGCTGGTCGCGTGGACTCGTGCCGATCGCGTTGCCGTGGAATTCGTGCGGGGCGACGCTGCCACGGATAAGCTTCCAGTCGCCGGCGCGGATCGCGAGGATGCGCTCGCCGCTGCTCGCCACCGTCGTGCCGGTGGTGACCATCAGCTTGGTGTCCTCGATCACATGGTCGCGCCCTCGCCCGGCCTTGCCGAGCAGCGCGTCGAGCATGTCGAGGCTGTCGACCGCCACGTCGCGCGGTAAGGGTTCGCCGACCAGCGCGGCCAAGGACGCGACCAGATCGACATGATCGACCAGCGCGCGCGAGACCTGCCCCGCGCGGACCTGACCGGGCCAGCAGGTGATCATCGGCACGCGGGTGCCACCTTCGTAGATCGCATATTTGCCGCTGCGATACGGCCCGGCCGGCTGGTGGTCGCCTGCCAGCTCGACTGCCTGGTCCTGATAGCCGTCAAACAGGATCGGGCCATTGTCGCTGCTGAAGACGATCAGCGTATCGTCGGCGATGCCCAGCGCGTCGAGCGTTGCCGTCAGCTGGCCCACCATCCAGTCGAGCTGAAGGATCGTGTCGCCGCGCGCGCCCATCCCGGACTTGCCGGCGAAGCGCGGATGCGGCGCGCGCGGCACGTGCGGCTCGTTGACCGCGAAATAGAGGAAGAAGGGGGCGTCCTTGTGCTGCTCGATATAGGTCGTCGCCTTGGCGAGCAGAAGGTCGCTCAGATCCTCGTCCTTCCAGCGCGCCGCCTTGCCCCCGGTCATGAAACCGATCCGCCCGATGCCATTGACGATCGCGTTCGAATGCTCGGCATCGCCGGCGACGTGGAGCTGGTCGGGGTTGTCGGCGCCGGTCGGCTCGTCGCCGATCCTTGTCTTGTAGTCCACTGCGATCGGATCGGCGGGATCGAGGTTCACGACGCGACGATTTTCGATCAGCACCGTCGGCACGCGATCGAGCGTGGCGGGCATGAAGAAACCATAATCGAAGCCGATGTCGAGCGGCCCGGGCGCGATCTCGCCGTTCCAGTCGACGGTGCCGTCGCCGAGCCCGAGATGCCATTTTCCCACCAGACCGGTGGCATAGCCCGCGCGCTTGAGCATCGCGGGCAGCGTGAACTTGCCGGGAGGGATCAGTGCGGGCGCGTCACCCGGCAGGATCTGGGTGCCCGAGGCGCGCCAGGCATAATCGCCCGTGAGCAAGGCATAGCGGGAAGGCGTGCAGGTCGCCGAGGGCGAATGCGCGTTCTCGAAGCGGGTGCCGCGCGCGGCGAGGCGGTCGAGATGGGGGGTACGCAGCCGCGTGGCACCGTAGCAGCTCAGATCGCCATATCCGAGATCGTCGGCATAGATGAGCAGGATGTTGGGGTTCTGCGGCGCGAAGGGCGCTGCGCGGGCATGCTGCGCCACCAGCGCGGCCGCGCCTGCCAGCAGAACTCTGCGGCGAGTGATCGCAGCCTTCACGCCCCTCTCCCCAAGCAAATCTTGTCGAAGGGCTAGAACGTGCCCTGTTGCAAACACGGATTAATATGATAATTAAAGCTCGTCAATTGTCATAACAATAACGGGGGAGGGTCTGGGAATGGCCAATCGTGATTTGGGTGCACTGCTGGTTTCGACGTCCGCATTCGCGCTGGTCCTGACACCGCTGAGCTCCGCGGCGCAGGACGTGCCCGAGGCGGAAACGGCGCGAGTCGAAGACGCTGGTGGCGAACATGACATCGTCGTCACCGCGATCCGCCAGAGCCTCGAGACCGCGCAGGCGATCAAGCAGGATGCCGACGAGATCGTCGATTCGATCGTTGCCGAGGATATCGGCAAGCTGCCCGACGTCACCGCATCCGAATCGCTGGCGCGCATCACCGGCGTCCAGGTGACCCGCAACGCCGGCATCGCGCAGGGCGTCACGCTGCGTGGCCTACCGGACCTGACCACCACCTATAATGGCCGCGAAGTGTTCACTGCCGAAGGCCGCTACGTCCAGCTTCAGGACTTCCCGTCGAACAGCATCGCGCGCATCGACGTGTTCAAGGCGGCGAGCGCCAATTTGCTCGAGCCGGGCCTTGCCGGCTTGATCGACGTGCGTTCGCGCCGCCCGCTCGATTTCAATGGCACGCGCATCGCCGGCGGCGTCGTCGGGCTGCATTGGTATCAGTCGCAGCGGCTCGGCGTGGAGGCGAACCTGCTCGCCAGCACGCGCTGGAACACCGGGATCGGCGAGATGGGTTTCCTGATCGAGGGCTCGTACGCCGACACCAAGTTCACCGATTCCGCGCGCAACGTCAGCCAGACGATCCTCAACCGGACCAATGTGCCGGGCTATGTCGGCACGGCGCTGCGCTACCCTTCGTTCGTCAACACCGACTATGGCGCCGGCACGCGCTTCCGTCCGAATGCGGCCGCCGCGTTCCAGTGGCGTCCGAGCCACACGCTGGAAATCTATCTCGATGGCCTGTTCCAGGGCTATCGCGGCAAGAACGAGGGCCGCAACTTCCAGGTCAATTCGGGCGACGCCGCGGTGCTCAGCAACGTCGTGTTGTTCGAGGGCACCAACCTGATCCGCAGCATGGACGCCAGCGCAGGCGGTGCCCCCACCGGCGCCCAGCAGGTCAACGATCAGTGGACCGACACCTATCAGGCCGGCGGCGGCTTCATCTGGAAGGACGGCAACCTGCGGATCACCGGTGACGCAGCGTTCACCGATTCGACTTTCACCAACCACAATTATGCGTTCAACTACACGCTGCCGACGCAGCCTGCCCGCCATTTCGAGTTCGACACCCCCGACGGTGTCGGCGGCGGCACGGTGACGCTGCTCAACAACTACAACCTGTTCAACCCGGCGCTCTATCGCTGGAACAACATCGTCGAGACCGGCAATCGCGGCCATGGCCGCGGGGTGCAGGCGCGTCTCGACGTCGATTACAAGCTGGGTGCGCTGGGCATCACCAACCTGCAGGCCGGCATCCGATACAGCACGCGCGATGCGGACAGCTATGTCTATAATCGCACCGATACGCCGCAGCCGACGAACCTGATCCGCTTCTTCCCTTCGCTGCCGCTCTCCTACGAAAATGCGGCGCGCGGCTTCCGCAACGACGAGGCCACCTCGCTGGTCACTTGGCTGACCCCGACGCGCGAGAGCCTGGTCGAGAATATCGACGCGCTGCGCGCGATTGCGAACCAGCCCGCTGGCCGCCCGTCCTGGGGCAACCCGGTCTACACAGGCAACGAGAAGACCTACACGGGGTATGTCCAGGCTCGGTACGAGTTCGACATCGGCGTGCCGATCGATGGTCTGGTCGGCATCCGCGCGACGCGAACCGAGAACACGCTCGACGGCGTCCGCGCAACAAGCGGGGCCGGCGCGAGCCAGGCAATCTCGCGCGAAAACGCCTATACCGATTTCCTGCCCAACGTCAGCGCGCGGATCCGCTTCCTGCCCGAGCTGCAGATGCGGCTGGCCTATACCAAGACGCGGACGCGGCCGGGCTTTGGTCAGCTCAATCCCTCGACGACGATCGGCGTGCTGCCGCCGATCTGCACGGTCGATCCGGCCAATCCGGATTCGGGGCCGAACAGCCCGGACTGCATCCGACCGGCTTCGGGCGGCAATCCGGACCTCAAGCCGATCGAATCGACCAATTACGATGCGTCGCTCGAATGGTATTTCAGCCGCAGCGGCTCGATCACCGTCGGCGCGTTCCGCAAGGACTTGAACGGCTTCATCAACACCTTCGTCACCGACGTGACCGATCCCGAATTCACGCGGCTTCGCGTCACGCGGCCGGAGAATGGCGGTAAGGGCATGGTCCAGGGCATCGAAGCCGGCGCCCGAACCTTCTTCCGCGCATCGTGGCTCCCCGATTGGCTCTCCAATTTCGGCGCGCTGGTGAACTACACCTATCTCGATCACGAAACCGAGCTGGCGCCCAGCCTCGCAGCAACGCTTCCGGGTAGACAGCGGATCGCCGGCATCTCCGACCACATCTTCAATGCCTCGGCGTTCTACGAGAACAAGGGGTTCTCGGCGCGGCTTTCGTATAATTACCGCTCGGACTTCGTCTCGGGCTATGGCCAGGTCGTCGATCCGGGCCTTGGCGCCGGCGTGCTCGGGCCGACGCTCCCAGTGCTCGAGGACGGCCGCGGCACGATGGATTTCGCGGCAACGCTGACTCCGATCGAGAACATCACGCTCTCGTTCAACGCCACCAACCTGCTCGGCGCCGCGGCGACCAATTCGCGCACCTTCAACGCCGCGGGGCAGAGCTATAGCTGGCAGACGCGCTTCCTCGAAAGCGTCTATCGCGTCGGCATCCGCTTCCGCCTCTGACCTCGACGAACCCAAGCGAAGGCGTGCCGCCCCACGGGGCTGCACGCCTTCTTCGTTCCCGTGTTCATCGGCGGACTTTTCGACTAGCAAAGGATCGCGCCCGGCGGGCGCCACTGAGGAAAAGCAATACGATGGCGACGATGGCGAAAGACGAGCTGGACAATACCGGCCAGTTTAGTCGGACGCTGACCATGGGCTTGGTCGATGCCGTCGGCAGCGCGATCGTGCGCGGCGAATATCAGGGCCGCTCCTTTCCCACCGAGGCGGATCTCAGCAAGGAGCACGGCATCAGCCGATCGGTCACGCGCGAGGCGATCAAGATGATCACCGCCAAGGGGCTGCTCGGCGCGCGGCCCAAGATCGGCACCTTCGTCCAGCCCGAGGAAAGCTGGAACCTGTTCGACATCGATGTGCTGCGCTGGCTGATGGAGCAGAAGCTGTCGAGCGGGCTGCTGCGCCAGTTCAACGAATTGCGCCTCACCGTCGAGCCCCAGGCGGCGGCCTGGGCGGCGCGGCGCGCGACGCCCGCGCAGGTCACCGCGATCCTCTCAGGGTTAACCCGCATGCGCGAGGCGGCGGAAGGCAATGGCGACCCGCTGCTCGCCGATATCGATTTCCACGTCGCGGTGCTGCGCGCGTCGGGCAACCCGTTCCTCTCGCAGTTCCGCGACATCGTCACCACTGCGCTGCACACTTCGATCCGCATCACCAACCGCCAGGCGGGGGGCAAGGCGTGCATCGACGATCACGCCGCGGTGTATAACGCGATCGCCGCGGGCAAGCCCGAGGCGGCGAGCGAGGCAATGGCTAAGCTCATCGACGACGTGCTCGACTATCTCGATCGCTCGCACGCCTAACCGCGCCGACCGGCACCTTTGATCATTAAAATGATTTATCTGCCAATATAGTCGTGTATTTATATGCTAAATATACGTCGGACCCGGAGCATGGTGCTCCGGAAATGGGAGAGTCAGATGCGACAGGGCAGTAGCAGGGCCGCGCTTCGGAGCACCGCCGCCGGGGTGTCGGGTTCGCGGCGCCGATTGACCGCCGCCTGTGCCGTCGCCACGATGCTGCTTTCAGCCGGTTGCACGACGATGCCCAACCGGGCCGCAACTCCGCAGCCCGTGCAAACCGCACCGATTGCCGAGCGGCCCAACGTGCTGCTGATCCTCGTCGACGACCTCAAGCCGGCAATCCGCGCGTTCGGCGATCCGACCGCGGTGACACCCAATATCGACCGGCTGACCGCGCGCGGCACGCGCTTCGAGCTCGCTTATGCCAACCAGTCGGTCTGCGCGCCGAGCCGGATGAACCTGATGACCGGCGCGCGATCGACCTCGAGCGGGATCTACGACTTCGGCCAGAATCTGCGCGACAATATGCCAGGCGCGGTGACGCTGCCGCAATATTTCATGGCCGCGGGCTATCGCGCCGAGAGCATCGGCAAGACCTTCCATATCGGTCACAACACCGTCGGCGATCCGCAGAGCTGGTCGGCCAAGCCGTACAAGGATCATGTCATCGAATATGTCTCGCCCGAGGGCAAGGCGATGGGCAAGACGCGTGAGGCCGCCCTGTTCAACGAGTTCGAGATCCCGAAGGGCGACATCTGGCCCTATGCGCGCTCGCTCGGCCGCGGCATCGCCTGGGAATCACCCGATGTCCCCGACGAAGCCTATGGCGACGGCCGCGTCGCCGCCAAGGCCGTAACTCGGCTCGGCGAGCTCAAGGCCTCGGGCCAGCCCTTCTTCCTCGCAGTGGGCTTTGCCCGCCCGCATCTGCCCTTCTCGGTGCCCAAGCGCTATTGGGACCTGTACGACCGCGCGCGGCTGCCGCTGCCGCGCTTCGAGCGCATGCCCGAAGGCGCCCCGGCCTTCGCCGGCAAAGTTGGCGGCGAGATCAATGCGTATTCGCCGATCGACGAGAAGGTTCGCGAGGCGGACTATCCCGAGGATCTCAAGCGCACGCTGATCCATGGCTATTATGCCGGGGTGAGCTATGTCGATGCGCAGATCGGCAAGCTGATGGCCGAGCTCGATCGCTCGGGACTCGCCAAGAACACGATCGTCGTGCTGTGGGGGGATCACGGGTATCATCTCGGCGACCACGCGATCTGGACCAAGCACACCAATTACGAGCAGGCGACGCACCTGCCCCTGGTCTTCGCCGGGCCCGGCATCGGCGCGGGCAAGGCGACCGCGCAGCCCGCCGAGACGGTAGACATCTATCCGACGCTCGCGGCGCTGGCGGGGCTTGGACGGCCAGCGGGCCCGCAGCCGATCGACGGGGCCGATCTCACGCCGGTGCTGAACGATCCGGCGGCGCGGGTGCGCGGCTATGCCTATCACGCCTATCCACGCCCCGGCCGCATCGGCCAGGCGATCCGCACCGAGCGCTACCGTCTGGTCCGCTGGACTCAGGAGGCGACCGGCGTGCGGGAGTACGAGCTGTACGATCTCGTCGCCGATCCGCTGGAAACGCGGAACATCGCTGCGCAGCAGGCCAGTGTCCGCGCGCAGCTCGACACCATTCTCGATGGCCAGCCCAAGCCGGTATCGACCGGCCTGCGCAAAGCACGGCACCGTGCAGCGCCGGGTTGGCAGGCACCAGCCAATTGACCCGGCGCGCTCCGCTGTAACGGCAGCGGAGCGTGCACGTCGACTATTCCACCCGGGGCAGGGTAAAGCTCAACGTCGCGCCGCGATCCGGATTGTTCCGCGCGGCGATGCTACCGCCATGGCTTTCGATAATGGTCTTTGAGAGCGAAAGGCCGATACCCATGCCCTCGGTCTTGGTGGTGACAAACGAGTCGAAGATCCGGCTGAGCACGTCCCGTGGGATGCCGGTACCCGAATCGCGGACTTGGCACTCGACATTCGTGTCCGAATCGGCCGTCGAGATCGCAATATGCGCTTCGGAGGTGTCCGACGCATCGAAGGCGTTCTGGAGGAAGTTCAGGATAACCTGCTGCAATTGGATGGGGTCGACATGCACGAGACCGCGCGATTGGAAATCGCACTCGACCTTAGCCTCGAAACGCCCCGTGCAGGCAATCGCGACCGCCTCGCGCACCACCGAATCGATCGCCACATCCTGGCGCGACGCGGGGCCCTTGACCGTCAGGTTGCGCAGCCTGCGGATTATGAATCCGGCGCGCAACGCGCTTGTCGTCGCGCCTTCGACACATTCGAGGATCTTCGGATCGACAGGTTTAGCGTGCGACATCATCTTCGCTGCGGAGAGGAAATTGCTGATCGCAGTGAGCGGCTGATTGAGTTCGTGCGCCAACGTCGAGGCGAGCAGGCCCATCGCATTGACTCGAGCGACATGGATCAGGTCGTTCTGCAGCGCATCTATACGACCCTGCGCGGCATGCGAGGCCGTCAGATCCGTGCCTTCGACGAGGATGCCGGTGATCGCGCCGGCATTGCCATGCATCGGCCGATAGATCAGATCGAGCAGTGCGCGCTTGGTGCCATCGCCGCGCGCCATGTCGAACTCGACGCGATGCCCGATGAACTCCTCACCCGTCGTGAACACGCGATCGAGGATCTCGACATAGCCTTGGCCGATTACCTCGGGAAACGCCTCGATCACCGTCTTGCCGACCACGTTGCGCTCGACAAGCTGGAGATAGGCGGTGTTGGCGAAGGTGTATCGGTGATCGGGCCCTTCCAGCACGGCGATCAGGTTCGATGTGTGTTGGAAATGGGCATATAACGTGCTGCGCTCGCCCCTGACGATCTCGCCGAGCCTCTGCCATTGCTGTGCCACGGGCGCGTCGGCGCCACGCCGCGCCTCATCCTTCCCGCAAAAGCTGAAAAAGGCATCGGGGATTTCGTAGTCGATGGCGCCGCTGCCGATGACGATGCTGTTCGGCACGCCGAGCATCGCCCAGTCGCGCTGCCCCTCCCCCGAGAGATATCCTATCGCGGCATGCCGATTATAGTCCCGGACGATCCGGGCCATGTCCCAACCGGACAGGATGCCGGGCAGTGCGACATTGGTGATGAGGCCCAGCGAGGGGGTACCGCGGAGCTTCATGATCGAAAGCCCATCTTCGCCGGTGGCAGCGGATTTGGCGGTAAACCCATGTGCCATGAGCTGACGACATATAGACTCTCTTACGACCGGGTCCGGATCAAGAACCAGGACTGCGTGCACGCTCACCTCGCTTTCGGCGAAATACATCGCGCAACTTAGATTAGCGCGAACAAAACGGACGGGAGACTAGCTTGGGAGTGGAAGGCAGATACGCGCACCGGCCAAAGAAGCTTGCCGGATCCCAAGAACGGCAACGTTATGAACAAGAATGCCTGATCATTGTTCCGATGCACCGGCGTGGCATTAGTAGCATTCGACAGCACGAGCTACGACCGACAGGAAAAAGGCACAAAACACCTCAAGATGACCTGAGGCGGTTCGGTTGTCGGTGCGCTAGTGCGGGAGCGGGAACTTTTGCTCTAATTTCAATGCCATAGGCTGGTTCGTCAAAGATCTAAGTTGCAACTCGATCTATGAGGTACCCCCAACTGTACAACCACAACCTTTTGGTAGTTGGCGGAAGACGTGCGGCTGCCGGTTGCGGCGCCCGAACACGTCGCCGCGGGGACCACCGCGGATACCAAGCGCCTTGCCTCACCGCCGAGCGGCCGGCGCGGCGTCGGGCGAAAGAAACCTTGCGCCGCAGAGCTACTGAATTAACGCCTACGGCTGTTTGTTGCCGCGCGAACCCGCTCGTCAGCGGCGGTGAAGGAAGCGTTCGGGTTACCGCGCGGATCGTAATTTTCGTCGATACGATTGCGAATGCGCGATTGAATACGATTTGGGACGCGGTTGCCCAACCGCGCCATCGGAACGATTCTCGCCGCCTCCGCCGCACTTGACCGCGTTTGCCGCTGCCCCACGCGCCCTGCAGCCGCATCCGGCACCACTGGTTGCGGCAAGACTATGTTGTCACCGCTGTCCTGTGCCGAGGAAAGGGGCACGGTCTGCGCATTCACCTGGAGCGATCCGAAGCCCCCCAGGACCGGAATGAGGAACAGCACAATGCGCCAATAGCGACTGGGCCTGCCAAAGCTCGCTGCTACGATCTTCATAGTGGGCGCAATAGCACATGTTCGATCTGGCCGGACACCCCGGACACGGCGCTCGACGGCCGAACGATCAAACGAAGAACTTGTGCGGGGCAGGACTTATCCACGGTAAAGGCGCCGGCAAAGCGGCCATTGTCTTGCGACGCATTAGGTACTGCTACGCGTCCCAACTCGCGCCCATCCGTACAGATGAGAACCCAGTACGGCGCGGATTGCGGCGTTTGCCCGATAACCGTGCTACGTCCCGCCAGTTGATACCGGCCAGGCGGCAGCAGTTGAAGCTGCTCCAGCACAATGCCGCCGACTGTAGAAGGCGCGGAAAAGTCGAAGACGCCGCTCTTATCGGTGCGCTGGATGGTGGCGGTGAGGCCGAAGTCACTCATCCGCGGCGTCCAGTCGAAGGCGGTCGGCGCATCGAGTTGTTGCTCGAATTCCGCGTCGCGCGATTGGCGGCGATCCGCAGACGAACGAAGCGTCTGATAATATGCCCAGGCATCATTGAAAGCGTTGGCGGCGACGAGCGCATTAACCACCCCCGCCCGATCGACTTCCGGGACCGTGATCCGATTTGCGACCAGTAAGCGGAAGAAGTGCGCCGTGCGCCGCGGGTCCGGCCCCGACGTGCTCAGATACCGGATGAATGCTTCTCCCCACAGGGGGCGCCTAGCGAGGGTCGGCACCAGCACCTTGAAGATTGCAGGGTCGGAAACGGCGCCAGCGAGTACCGGAAACAGGAGATCAAAGGCTGGGGGCGACGTCCGGAGTGCAATGTCGTAGTGCCGGATCGCTAAGGGAACGTCGTCATGTCGAACCGCGTCCTCGATCAGCCAGAGCTGGGTCAGAAGCTCTCGGCGAGAGAGCGCGTCCGAATGGACGAATAGCTTTTTTGCCTCTGCCGATCTGCCGCGAAGCTCTGCATCGAACGCCAATGTCGCGACCGCTGGCACTGCAAGTGGTTCATCAACGAGCGAGTCCCAAGCAATCCGGGCGGCTTTGTCGCGCTGAGCAGGCCCGCCATCGGCTGCCCAAAGCCTGTAGGCGAGCAAGGCACCGATACGTCCGTCGGACGGTGCGATTGCATACGCTTTTTCCGGCGAGCCCTTCGCCATCGCATAGCCCAGTGATTGCGTGATCGACAGGTAGCCGAGAGCGATCGCGATGGCCGCGATACCGCCGCGCAATACCCAGCTGCGATTCGATCGCGATTGTTTATTGCGGGCGGCAGTGCGGCGTCTCACAAAAGATCCCTAGCTCGTCTTCTCGCGGCCATAGCTATAGCCGTATTCGTAGCCGTAGCCGTAATGCGCTTTGCGAGCTTCGAACTTGGTGAGAACGCCGCCGAGGATGTGCGCATTGGCCGCCACCAACCGAGAAAGTGCAGTCTTGACGAGGCTCGAGCGGATCCCGTGCGATTCGACGGCGTAAACGACGCCTTCGACCCGACTGGCAATCAGCGGTGCATCGGCGAGGCCCATCACCGGCGGACTATCGATCACGACATGGTCGTAGACCTCCAGCAGACGCGCCAGCAATATCTTGAGGCGATCACCGGTCAGCAATTCCGCGGCGTTGGGCGGGATCGGCCCCGCCGACATGCCCGTGAAGCCCAGATCTCGCATCTCGAAGGTGAGTTGCGAAATGTCGTCCTGGCCCGCCAGGAAGTTGCTGAGGCCCCTCTCATGGCCCACGCCGCCCAAGTGGTGGACCGAGGGCGAACGCATATCGCCATCAACGAGGATGACCTTCTTCTGTGCCCTGGCTAGCATAGTCGCGATCGCGAGGGAGGTCGTGGACTTGCCCTCAGCGGGTCGCGTCGACGTGACCGCAAGCGACCGAGGGACGCCATGCGCGGTGGTGAAGCCGAGGCTCGTCTGGATGGCGAGATAGGCATCGACGAGCTCGGACTTGCGATCGAGCAGTGCGTCGCGAGGCTCGACGTCAACGACCTTGGGGACCGATCCCAGCAACGGCAGCCCGAGCCGTCGCTCGACTTCCACCGGATCCGCTATCGCTTCGTCCATCTGCTCTAGCGCGAAGGCAAGCCCAGTGCCCACAGCGACGCCCGCCAGCAAGGCCACCAGTAGATTGACGAGGAGGCGCGGACTGGATGGCTTCTGAGGGATATCCGCCGGATCGACGACAGCGACGTTGTTCGTACCGACGCCACCCGCGACACCGATCTCCTTGAAGCGCTGCAAGAGGCCGTCATACAAAGCGCGGTTGGTGTCGACCTCCTGCTGGTAGATGTTGTACTGGATGCTGCGGCGGCGCAGGTCGAGGTAATTGCCCTTCAATTGCTCGACGCGCGAGCGCAGCGAGTTCTCGCGCGCTTGTGCTTGGCTGTATTCAGCCTGGATGGAGCCGGAAACCCGGCCCTCCTCGCGCGCGATCGCGCGATCGAGCTGCGCGATCTGGGATTGGAGCGCGCGGGCAGTCGGGTAGCCGGGCTCGAATTGCACCATCAGGCGCTCATGTTCCGCCGCAGCCTCGGCGCGGCGCTGGCGAAGCGCGTTAATCGCTTGATTGCGCAAGGCTTCGCTGGACTGCCCGCCGCGTCCCGCCTGACGAACCCTCGCTTCAGCGTCGATCCGCGCAGCCGTCGCCTGCGACAGCGCCGTGTTCATCGCTGCCAGATCGTCGGCGATGATCGAGCGTTCTTGCGTAGAATTCTCGCCGCTTCCTTGGCTTGGCAGGTTGATGATGCGCTGCTGCTCCGCATAGGTGACGAGTTGCCGCTGTGAGTCGTCCAGGCGTTCCTTCGCCTGCCCAAGCTCGCGCTGCAGCAGGTTGCGGCCATAGGAGGTAGCCTGGACCTTGCGTTCGAGATTGGTCTGAACGAAGTTCTCCGCCCAGACGTTGGCCACGCGCGCCGAGAACTCGGCGTCGGGACTTGTGACGTTTATCTTGGCAAGCCGCGAAAGCCGCGTGGGATCGATGCTCACATGATCAAGGAGGACCTCGCCCGCGATCCGCTGGCGGGTTGCACGGCCCGCGGCGGCGTATCGGCCGTTTACTTCCTGGAATGCGGGATCATCTTGATTGACGCCGAAACGATCGAAGAAAAGCTTATCATCGACCAGTCGCAATTGCGTCGCCACGCGTTCGGCCAGAGTGCGCGAGCGCAGCAGGCCGTACTGAGTTTGATAGAACTCCTGATCGGCGAGGCTGGTTTCGCGCTCGACGCCTTGGAAATTCGTCACCTGATTGGACTCGCGCGAAATCTCGAGCGTTAAAGTCGCCGTGTATTTCGGCGTCATCAAAAGGGTGAGTATCAGACCCAGGATCACGCAGGCCACGATCGAACCAAGGATCACGTAGCGCCAGCGCATCACTATACGCATATACTGGCGGATGATGGGCAGGGTCTCGCTGGAAGCTGAATTATCCGCAGGGATCAAGGACGCAGGCTGCGCAGCTAGACGAAGATTCGGACTGACGGGATTCATTGTTGTAGGCCTTACTGCAGCACTGCAATCAGCGGCGCCGCGATGAGCGGCGATAGCGACACGAGATCACGGAAAAGCCGGCGCTGCGGCGAGTCTCCAACGATGATGACATCGTTTGCGTACACCGCGGGATCGTCATACGCGCCGCGGCGAATGGCAGCGACATTGTAGAGGCCGGCCATGCGCCGCCCGTCCACGGTACGCAGGATCACGACATCATCCTGACGCGCGAATTCGGACATGCCCTTGGCCGACGCAATCACGCGCATAAGCGTCATCTGGTTGGTTACGGGATAGAGGCCGGGCTCGACCACCTGACCGTCGATGGTGACGACCTGACTTACCGAGCTCTTGATGTTGATCGTCACTTGCGGATCGCGAACGTAGCGCGCGCGCAATCTCGTCTCGATCACTTGCGCGAGTTCCTGCGCCGTCGTCCCGCGTGCATCGATCGTGCCGGCCAACGGCATCGCGATACGCCCGCTGGCGTCGACCTGCATCTCGCGGCTGAGATCGGATATTCCGAACACGTCGACTTCAATGGTATCGAGCGGACCGATCAAGGCCGGGCGATCGGCAGCCGTCAGGTCTCCCCGCCCGGGAGCAGGAAGCGCAGAACTGCCCTCCACAACGGAGAGGCTTCCGCTAGACCGGATAGGCTCCGGCCGGCCGCAACCTGAGACCGCGAGCGAAAGGCACACAACTATAATCGGAAGACGCATACGCGAAAGAAATCCGCCAAATAAGGAAACCCCGCGTTCTATAGGTCTCGATGTTGCGCTGGTAAAGCCGCGAGCACCTTCGACGAAGCCCCCCGCGCGAGCCAAACCGCAGCGACGACAACGAATGCCATGAAGGTGGGAGTCCGCACTGGATAATCAAACGCGCTCGCCGCAAATATCAGCAGCAAAATGGCGGAACCCAGTCGTGCGAGCATCACCGGTTCGCCGGGAGCTGCGCGCCAGGCGCGAACGCTTGCAACCAGCCACCATCCGAGCGCAGCTCCCAGAAGCATGAGCGCGGGCAACCCACCGTCGAGAACGATCCCGAGAAAATCGTTATGCGCCTGATTGAAGTAGGTCGGCTTCAGCAATGCGAGCGGCTCGTGGATGCGGAACAAGGAGTCGAAGCCACCGAACCCCGAGCCTAACGGGAAATACAGCTTGATCATCGAAACGATCGTCGGCATCGCGCGGGTCCGCAGATCCTCGTCGGCGTCAAGGATGATCAGACGGTTGATCGAAACGGCTCGATCGGCGGCAACGCTTAGCCAAATGAGCCCGGCGATCACTGCTACCGCCACTGCCAGCAGTGCTGGGAACACCCATTTAGGAGCTTGCCCCAAGCGCCGCTGCAATCTGCGGCCCACCAGCATCGCCGCTAGGACAAGGGCCAGCACGCCGAGAAGCACGCCACTGCGCGATCCGGTCGCCAGGATCATCAGCACGAATAGGAGAACGAGGCCGATGGCGGTGGGGCCCCGCCACTTGAGCGCTTCTCTGTCCTGGAAGGCCCATACCGGCGCGAGCAGGCAGCCGATCGCGAGCAGCAGCGCGAAGTGATTGCGATTGGCGAAGATTCCGCTGACCAGCCCCGGCGTTTCGTTGATGAGCGGATTATTGAAGCGCGCGCCGGAGAACTGCAGGAGGCCGACGAGCATCGCGGACACGATCATCGCGAGGAAGATCGTCGGCAACCATTGGCGCTCCTTTTGACCGAGTTGCGCAAGGAGGAGCAGCATCGCCACAGGTACCACCAGTGCCGCCAACGCATTGCGCGTCGCCCCCGGTGTCATCGTCCATGGGCGCCAAGGCGGAGACGCTGTGCCGGGTAGCAGGAGGATATCCCGGCCAGGCAGAGCCTGCCACCATGATGGCGGCAGCGGGATCAACTGTAGCAGCGGCAGGGCGATGGTCGCGAGCAGGAGCAACGCCACCGGCCAGGCCGGGCCGAAATCCGGACGTCGTCCGGCGAGCACTGCGGCGGCGATAATCGCCCATGCGGCGCCCCGAACCACGACCTGACCGAGGGCATCCCCTCGCGATGCACCGCCGGCAAACCAGAGAACGGTTAGCAAGAGGAGTATCAAGGTCTGTGGCGCAACAGCGCCCAGGTCGGGCTGTCTCAGGGAACGTGCGAACGACATCGTTCGGGGGTAATCGATTGCCGGGACGAAGGGAAGCACACCCCCTCTCACGGCGGCGGTATGGCTGGTCGCATTCTTAGGTAGTTGGCTTAGGCCCCGCCTTCAGATCCTCGAGGCCCGCCTGCGCCGCTTTTCGCGATTTTCCGACTGACTGGAAATCCCGGGACAGGGGCGCGTGCGATGCTTGCGACCGCTGCATTGCCGTCCGGATGGCGCCCAGTCGGCGCGCTTCCTGGGCGGGGCCTCCATGATAGCGCCCTCGCCTATGCAGCGAGAATCGCGACATCGACTCAGAGATCAACCTAGCTTGTGGCGACCGCGGGCGTCGACTGCCTGTTCGCTCTCCGGGCGAAACGCTCGTTGTTCACCAGCAGCAATACGCCGATGATCCCGAAGGTCGGATACATGCTGCTCCATACCAAGATGCTGATCAAAAAAGACGTATAAACAAAACCGCAGAACACAACGTAAAAAGCCACACTCCAGGAGGCTCTACCATTACGCATCAAACTTACGAATATAAGGTTACTTGCAAATCCTGCAAGATACATAAAAACGACAGAGCCTGCCAAACTAAAATCAGTTATAAGTCCGCGAAATATCGTATAGATATTCGTCTGTAGAAACCAGCTATATTGAAAATACTCGTCATAATAACCTGGAGGAACCACCTTCGTCGACCCCAGAGCCTTAAAAAGCGACATGAATGTAAAGAAACCACCTGTCATTTCGTCGCTGGCATAAAAGACATGGGAATCGAAACCGATATACCAGCTAAACCAATCAGAAAATGCATATATGTGCGCGGAGGAATAACTAACGAAGTTTCTGTACAGCGAAGAAGACAATTCGACCATGGCCGCGTCTTCATATAGCCCCCGCGACATAAACGAGATCGTCACGAAGGGCAAAAGCACCGCGAATCCGAGAGATGCACGGCTTATCGTGGCGATATCAATCAGTCGATTGTCGCCCGCGCGTAATCGGCGCACCAAGTAGCCGCCATAGAAAATCGCGATGCATAGGAAGATCGTGCCTTTTGCTCCGGCAATCGTCATCAAGGCGAGTGAAGGCGCCATCGCCAGAGAAAGGATGCGCAACTTGCCGAGCAGCGTTCGATAGCCGGGGAACACCAGCCCCCCCAAGCCCACGGTAACGTATGTCGAGATATTGGAGATCTGCGCGAAGATATTCTCGACCGTGGATTCCGTATATCGGTCGACGATGAGGGCGCTCGACGTTTCAAAAAAGTTTGTGGACAATGCGGACAGCGTCACACCTTGAATAGAAAGGTGTACGGTAAGCGCTACCGCTGAAACACAAGCGAATATATAAAATGAAACCCGCAGAAGAGCACTATCGAACGGAGAAGAATCTTCGGCGTGCGTGGCGACTTTAATATTTTTCCATTTGGTACCGAACACCGGAATCGAAAATACGACACTCATCACAAGTATGTATAGAATCGCTAACGGGTTTACCGGTACGGAGAACGCCACCAGAAGCGGTATGAACGTCAAAAAGAACCAACCGACGCACCATATGCAGGCTGGCGTCAACCAAGTACCCGAAACCTTCCGAGCCACATAGCCTACATACAATATGCCGCCGCTCAAAAGGATACTTACTAATTTTAGAGTCAATTCCATCGCGATTCGCTTTTAAGTTGGTCGCTCGCCGGGACTTCTGATGCTGCCGGGGCAGCAGATGGCTATGGCTTGGAGGCCTGATCGAGAATGAGCAAGGTACATCAATGCCCGGACTTGGCGCGGCGTTCAACCGCTTCCAGTCGCGCAGCTCCCCCGAGTTCGAGCGTGGGGACAGTGCCTTGCGTGCGGATCGGGTCAAGGACCAGGTAGCGCACGAAAGCGTTGATATAGACGGGTTTTACTGCCCTGGTGCGATCGCTTGCCTGGACCGACCCACCGCCCAACGTCAGCATGGTTATGGGCTGAAGCGTTCCCGTGTGCTCGACCGCATCTCCGGCCGCTATAGCCATCGTACTCGAGGGAGACAATCCGGTCCATGTATTACGGACAATCGACACGCGCCCAATTCCCGCCTGAGCAGTGGTGCGTATAAAGCTGCCGAACGTCAGTCCGCGGCCCTGATTGTCGGCTGCAACGATCGCATCGTGTCGGGCCTTGCCGCTGGCGCCGCCGGTTATGACGACGAAGGCGCTCGTGACGATTGATCCTGACTTGTTGACCGAATTTCGTGAGATCCGAACGTCCTGCTGAGCGAATTCGGACGCTATCTGTACGGCAACCTTGAAGTTTAGACCCGGAACCGAACGGATCGCCGTGTCATCGAACGTGAAGGTGTTGCCACTGATGGTGGTTTGCCTGATGTCCTTCGCGGATGAGCGATCGTGATAGAAGTCCACGCCGTAGAACACTGTCCGGAATTCGCTGTCCTTTATCGTCGTGCCGGCGGTGACGGCTGTGTAGTTGTTCGCGACCCATATTCCGCGGATCATGTTGACGAACTTGCAGTCGCTGATGATCTGCCGCGAGCCATGGACCTCATAGGCCGTATTGACACCGGTGGGACCGAATGGCGCTACGTTGGCGAAGGTGCACCCGGTTGTCTTCACGCCTTCCGCGTAAGCGAATATTGAGGAATGGTCGTCGGTGTCCATTCCGTTGTCGAGGAAACGGCAGCGCTCCAGTGTCCAGTCCCGGCCGAGCACCGCGCGACTGTCGGCAGTCTGGCCCATCACGATGCAGGAGACCCCGTTCGAGTCCCGGAACACGGAATCGGTGATTCGAGCGCGATCGACCCGGGCCGCCGCCTGCCCGCTGCCGCCCGAGACAAAGATATGCGCCTGAGGGAGACGATTGTAGATGCCTTGCGCCCGTTCCGGGCTGATAGGATTGTTCCGGCCGTTCATGTCGAGGATCAGGCCTTTGAACTCGATGTCGGCGATTGGCGTGTGGGTGGCGAACATGGCCATCGCTCGCGGCTTCTGGTCACTCGAGAAGCCGGGCATCATCCGCAGCAAGGCGCCCGCTTCACCGTGCAAGCGCATTCCCGAAACCATCCGCACGGCAGCCAGACACGGAAAGGTATCGGCATGGGTGAGCGCGTGACGCGCGCTCAACTGATATTCTCCTCGTGGCAGCCAGACGAGGCTATCCGCTTGGATCGCTGCGGCAATCGCGCGCTCCAAACCAGCGCCGCAATCGAAGCTGCTCCGTCCTTCGGCGATCCGGCGATGCTCGCTCGAGGGTAGGAAATCGAGGATAGAGACGGGTTGGCGCGGTGCGCCTTTGCAGGCAGCAGAGCCGAACAGGGCTGCGGACGCGCCCGCGCCCAGAAGTTCGCGCCGGCCTATTGGAAAGTCGATTTTCATTCGCACAATCCGCACAATCGCTATGAACTCCGGGTGACGCTGCTTGCGGTGGTCCGGCGGCCGGCTTGTTCCACCCACTCGGCCCATCGTTCGGCAAGCGCCTCACGCGCGAAATCCTGACGGGCCAGGCGCAACGCCCGCGCACCCATGAGGCGGGTTCTCGCGCGATCCTCGGCGAAGCGCATCAGTGCATCCGCAAAAGCCTCGGGATCCGCTGGAGGTACTGCGATGCCGCAATCGTGCGCCTCGATCACTTCCGCCAGCCATCCCGGATAGTTGTTCAAGACGGGCAGGCCCGCCGCGATATAGTCGAAGAACTTGTTGGGGGACGTGCCGTAATAAAAAGCAGGTATGTTCGCGAGGATTTGCAGGCCGACATCGGCGCGTTTGAAAAGGCCTACCAGTTCGGTCTTCCGGACAGGGTCCAGGAAAACGACGTTCCGCAACCCCTTTCGCTTCGCCCGTTCGACCAGCGCCGCCTTGCGCATCCCGTTTCCGATCAGGACGATGCGGATATCGTCAGCACCGCGACGCTGTAGCACGGCTGCGGCGTCGAGCACGCTGTCCAGGCCGTTGGCGAGGCCATGTGCACCGGCAAATACCGCCAGCAGATCAGTGTCGTGGACTTCTTGTGGCTGCCAGGCCCCTGAATCCGCCGAGAAAATGTCCAAGTCGCAGCCATTGGGCACGAGCGCGATCCGCTCGAGCGGAACCCCGCGGCGGGCGATGCCGTCGACTATGCCCGGGGAGAGGCCGATCAGCCTGTGAGCGGAGCGATAGCTCGCCCATTCGAGCACGCCCATCGCCCAGAGCACTATCGGATTGCGGATTACGCCCATCGCGCGAGGTAACTCCGGCCAAAGATCGCGCACTTCGAACACGAAGGGCTTGCCTCGGAACCAACGTCCCAGGATGCCAGGCAAGCCGACGGTTAGCGGCGTGGTGGTGGCGAAGAGGACATCATATGGTTCGGTGAATACCAATCGACTGGTACGCAGCATGAACGACAGAAAGGTGCCGGTCCGCTTAAGGAATCCATCTTTGTTGGAATAGGTCAGATCGACTTCTATCACGTCGATGCCGTCCACCGATCCACGGCGGATACCGCGTTGGAACGAACCTGTGAGCCCCGACTGGCCTTCGACGCCGCGTCCGCACAGCATGGTCACCGCGTGTCCGCGTTCGACCATCCGACGCGCCATCTGATAGGATCGGATGCCTACGCTTCCCTTGGGAGTCGCGAAATGTTGATGAATGTACAAAAGTCTCATGCCGTCCAACGATACTCACTTGTCACGCGTCCGGGTCGCGTGATGACTGCCTCCAGCACGGGAAGTGGCGTCTTCTCCAGATAATGACGCGACTCCCAGCCGCTGGTCAGCTTGAGCGACACGATCGGCACATCGGCCCGCATTTCCAGCCAATGCTCTCCATCGGTAACGACGCCGTCCTCGATCCGCCAATCTCCAGGAGCGAGCCGCCACCGCAGCCGCGCCTCGCGTTCGAAACCGTCTAAGGTGTCGATCACGGTGAGATGTCCGTCCAGCCGAACCTCGCGATGATGCCGCCAACCTGCCCGGTGCCGATAGGCAGCGGCGAAACCCATGTCGGTCGACCGGCGCATGTCGGTCGCCAGCCAGTCGCCGAACAAGAACCGCGACAGGCGCGGCATTTGCGGCCGTGCGTCGAACTCGATCGTATTATGCGAACGCACCCCGCCGAAATAGTCGAGCCACTCGGCTTCGGTATTGTAGCTGTACGATCCGCCATCGCGCAGCAGATTGCGACCGGCCAGCCAGAGATCGACATGCATCGCATCGGCGTGGCTCGGCCGAAATCGGAACCGCGGATAGCGCAGCATCACCATCGCTTCTGCCTGTCGCAACACCGCATAGCCGCCGTCATCGAATATCGCTCGCTCGGGCAGTTCCGCCACCGTATCGGGCGGAGCGACCCCCAGCCAGGCTAAGCTTTCGTCCCATGGGCCGGGCGGAAACGCGCGTCGTTCCTGAAAGAGCACGGTAGCGAGCTGCACCGAGGGCCGGTAATCGCGATACGCGGCATCGGTCAGCGGCAGCAAATTCGCGCCGTCATTGGCCCCGAGATTGGGTGCGTCGCCGCTGGCCGGGTCCACCATGAGACGCAGCCAGTTTGCCGCGCCGCTGGCGCGCTGGTTCCACGTCGTGTTGAACGGCGGCAGCCCTGCACGGCGACGCCACAGCTCCACGATCGAAAGCGTGTCCAGCGCGACTCGATGATAGTTGACCGAATATTGGCTGAAGCTGCCGTCGGGCGCGAAGAGCCGCGCCACCGCGCGCTCGATCAACGATCGCCCGCGACGTGCCAGTTCCGCCCCTTCGGGCAGCCCGGCACAGGTCATCCATGCTCCCGCGACGAACAGCGCCCCAGCCTCGGAAGTGGCGTGGTTATTGTCCTGCGCGCGCGCGTAGGAGAGCGTGGGCAGAATGCGTCGGACATGGGCGTCGACTAAGGACCGAAGCGGCGCCGACATGGTCGCATCGCTCAGCAGCATCGCCGCGACTGACAGATGAAGCACGCGGATCGAGGCTTCCTGGGCGCATTTCCAATTGGGGCCACGATAGGCCGGATTGGCCCGCACCCAGTCCTCGATCCAATGGTTCAGCCGCTCAACCGCACCGACTTCGCCGGCTCGTGCGTGCTGCGCGAATGCCATGGCCCAATCGAAGCGGGACAGTTCCCAGACGCGCTTGATGTCGCCGCCCGCAAAGTCCCCGATCTGCCACCAGGGCGGCAGTGTGTCCGGCGCCGGATCTTGTGCGCCGGGCTCGGTCAGTGGATCACGCGTCCATGCCGGCGGCTGAGCGCCTATCGCAATCGGATAGGCCCCGAACAGCGTTGCCTCGTCATGCCACGCCGCGGGCGCGCGCCTGGCTGGATCGACTGCAGATGGGAGCGTAAAGAACGGCCCCGCGGCGGGAAGCGCGGCAGTGACTCGTTGCACCGGATGAAGGCCCGACTTCAGCCCGAGCCTATAATCCAGAACCCGCAGCCCGTTCGTCGCGCCGATCGCCAAAAGCGTGCGCACCCGAGTGGCGTAGCCGCTCATTGCCGGCGGAGGGTTGTCGCCGCCTGGATCGACGCGCGCGCGACCTCGAAGATCTCGTCGACGGGGATCGCGGGCGTGCCAGTTTTCACCGCCGTAAGGAACGCCGCAGCGCATGCCGCTTGCCCCTTGTCCTGGCGCAGCGAATTTTGCTTGCGGAAGCCCGGCCAGCCATAACCTTTCATCCTCCGGAAATTGTCGATCTGGAGAACCCGTCCCGCGGCGAAGACTTCAATTCGCTCCTTGGGAAAGGCGGCCGAGCCGTTTGCGAGATACAGGATCGTGCCGAACGACCCGTCCTCAAAGCCGAGCGTAATCGATGCCTTGTCCTCAACAATCTCGACGTGCGGCGTGTCGCCCATGCGCCGCGCCGCGACATCGACGATCGGCGTCCCTGCGAGGAAGCGCATCAGGTCGATGAAGTGGCACGCTTCTCCGATGATCCGGCCGCCGCCGATCGCATCGTCCTGGGTCCAGTGCCGCGCGGGTATGGCGCCTGCATTCATCACCATCAGGAAGCTCTTGGGCTCGGAAACTTGGTTGAGCAGCGCCTTCATCTTCACGACCTGCGGTGCGAAACGGCGGTTGAATCCAACCATGAGCTGGGGCGCTTTTCCCCGTGCCTGCGCTGCAGCATAGGCATTTTCAACCGCCGCGACCTGATCAAGATCGATAGCCAGTGGCTTTTCGACAAAAGCGTGCTTGCCGTTGTTTAGTGCGTCGACGACCAGACCCGCATGGCTGTCATGCCGCGTGGCAATGATCGCGGTGTCGATCGCCGGATCGGCCAGCGCGGCGGCGGCGTCCGTGCTTGCCCCGGCAAAACCGTTGCGCCGCGCCGAAATTGCGCCGCTTAGCCCGCCCGATGTGACCACCGTGTGAAGCTGCGCGTCGGCGGCCTTCAGGGCAGGAATCAGCACGCGCGACGCATAGTTGCCCGCTCCGATCACCACGACGGTCGGACGGTCGGTTGTGAAAGGTGTCGCCGCATCGAAGCGCGTGATGCTGGTCAGGCGGTCCTCGACCGGTGAGCTATATTCCAAAACGAAACCCAGACCAGCATTGTCGCCGGTAAGTTCGGCATAAGCGGTTTCCGCCTCTTCGAACGCGAAGCGGCGAGTGACGAGCGGGTCCGTCTGGAGTTCGCCACTCTGCAGCAGGTCGAGAATCGCCTCGAAGTTGCGCTGTTCGGTCCATCGGACGAAGGCCAAGGGGTAATCGCGCCCGTGGTCCTCATACGCCGGGTCGTAGCGTCCCGGCCCGTAGGAACAGGATACCTGAAACGTCAGTTCCTTGTCGTAGAAATCGGCACGGTTGAGTTCGAGCCCAACGACACCCACCAAGATGATCCGCCCGCGCTTGCGGCACATATGCGCGGCCTGCGTGACCGGATCGTTCGATTTGGTGGAGGCCGTGATGATCACGCCATCCACGCCCCGGCCACGGCTGAACCCCATGCCGGCCGCGACCGGATCCTCGCCCTTGGCCGGATTGCAGGTTTCCGCACCGAAGCGGCGTGCGAGAGCGAGCTTGGTATCGTCGAAATCGATCGCCAGCACGCGGCAGCCCTGAGCGCGCAGCAACTGGATGGTGAGCAAGCCGATCAGGCCGGCGCCCGTCACTACGAAGCTCTCACCAAGCGTCGGCTCAGCGAGGCGAATGCCCTGCAACCCAATGCTTGCGACCACCGTGAAGGCAGCGGCCTCGTCGGACACGCTATCCGGTATCTTGGCGCACAGATTTACCGGCACGCGCACGATATCGGCATGCGCCCCGTTCGAGACGACACGGTCGCCCGGCTTGAAGCCGCTGACGCCATCGCCGACCTGGATCACCTCTCCGACATTGCAATAGCCGAGCGGCAACGGCTGACCGAGTTTTGAGCGAACCGCATCGATCGTGGCGAAGAGCCCGTCCGTGCGGACCTTGCCCAGCACGTCCTTGACGCGCTCGGGCTGCTGCCGGGCCTTGGCTAGCAAGGACGCCTTGCCGAAACCAACCAGCATGCGTTCGGTGCCAGCCGAAATCAGGCTGCAGGTGGTCTTGATGAGAAGCGTGCCCGAAGCCACGCGCGGGCTCGGAGCCTCGACAATCGCAGTAAGACCACTATCAAGCTGCTGGACGATCTGTTTCATGGGTTTCACTTTTCTGGCGCAGGGCGTTTTCTGAAACGGCGCCTGCGGAGGGTTAGGAACCCACGATCTGCTGCAGCGCGGCGCGCTCGGCATGCGTGGGATAGCTGATGAGAACCGCGCGATACGGACCCTTGAAAACGAACAGGCTTCCGGCTGCCAGCCCAATCGTGCCGAGGCGCTCCACCGCCTCATTGAGATGGGCGAGAGACCCTGCGCCGCCCAGCAGCGTCAGCGGAAGGCGGGTGGCATCGCGAACCTGGCTGGCAAGAGCAAGGTCGTAGCCGTTCATCACGCCGTCGTGCTCGATCATGTTCAGCACGATCTCCCCTGCGCCAAGCGCCTCCGCCTTCTGGGCGAACTCCACTGGGGAAACCTTGGAATCAACCTTGCCGTTGCGGGTGAACGCGCGATAGCCACCGAGCATCTTCTTCTTGACGTCGAGGACGACGACGACGCTCTGGCTTCCCACCTGTTCGGCAATTTCACCAATCAATGCAGGCCGGGCGATCGCGGCAGCACTGAGCGAGACCTTTTCCACGCCCAGGCTCATGATCCGCTTCGCCTGTTCGACGCTGGAAATTCCCCCACCATAGCACAGGGGCATGCGGCATTCGGCCGCGAGGTTTTCGATCATTGCATAGTCCGGCTCGCGGCCTTGAACGGTTGCGTCGATGTCGACGACGATCAATTCGTCGACTTCCTTCTCGTTGAAGATGCGCACCGCGTTGATCGGGTCGCCGACATATTTATCGTCGCCGAAGCGCCGGGTCTTCACCAGTCCCCCGTCGCGCACCAGCAGGCAGGGGATCACGCGGGCACGCGGCATCGCTCAATTCTCCGCGAAATTCTTCAACAGCCGGATGCCGTTGTGATGGCTCTTTTCCGGATGAAACTGGACGCCATTGACGTTGCCGCGACGCACCGCGCAATCGAACGGCGTGGCATAGTCCGCCGTGGCGATCACGTCCGCTGGATCGTTGCAGATGAAGCGATACGAATGCAGGAAGTAAAAGCCGACCTCTTCGTCCAGCCCGTCAAGCAGGGGCTGGCCAGCTTTGGGCCTGATCGCGCTCCATCCCATATGCGGCAGCAATCCGCGCGCCGCGCCTTCCGGGAAGCTGATTTTCGCGACGCGACCGTCTATCCAGCCGAGGCCCGGCTGTTCGCCCTCCTCGCTTGACTGCGCGAGCATCTGCATGCCGACGCAAACGCCCAGCACGGGCTTGCCGCGACCGATTACCTGCTCTTCAAGCGTTTCGAAGAGCCCGGACGCGCGCAACCGCAACATCGCATGATCGAATGCGCCCACGCCCGGCAGAATGATGCGATCCGCCGCCGCAAGCGTGGCGCGGTCCTCCGCCGCGACGACCGGGATGTTCAACCCCTTGTAGATGTTGGCGAATGCTTTGATATTGCCTAGACCGTAGCTGAGAATGGCGATCACCGCTTGACCGCCTTCTCCGCACCGATCGCCTGGAGCACCTTGGCCCCGAGAGTGAACATCCAGCGCTGGTTCTTGTAATCGGCATAGCTCTTCTTGGGCATCGTGAAGTAGCCGCGAAGCTCTTCGCTCGTGATACCCAATTTGCGCGCGATATAGTCGAATTCGTGGTCGATCGTCTCTGGATCATAAGCCGGATGCTGGAGCGCTTCGATCGCTTCCTCGCGACGCATCTGCCCTGTCAGAATGAGGCTGGAAAACTGAACGCGCCGCGTATCGTAGCCGAACCGCTCCGGGAGCCAATAGCCCTCGTAGAAGCGCGTGAAGCGGGATTCGAAGTGCTTCTGCGGATAGGGCTTCCAGCCATAAAGATCCGACAGCGTATTGCGCGCCAGCTCCTTTGTATAGGGCATCCAGTCGAGCGGCTTGACCACTTCTACCTTGCGGATATAGCGCAGATAAACCTTGTGACGAAGGACGCTGCTAAAAGGATAGGTCCGCATCGGCACCGATCCGAACTGACGTCGAATGTCGTTCAACTGCCGCATGTCAGTGCCGTAGTAGAGCCACTCGAGCGGATTGCGCACGCACTCAGTGGCGATATTGCCGCCGTTGAGAATGTACTTGATGTTGTGCTTATCGGCGAAGTTGTACAGCGTCGCTACGAATGCATGATCCTGCGGAATGTCGATGTGCGGCACGCCTGCCTTGAAAAAGGCAAGCTGGAAGTCGCGCATCTCGTTCCAGTTGATCACCTCGGTGTAGAGATCCAGCCCCAGGCCGTCGACCAAAGCCTGGATATTACTCACTGCGATATCCGTGTTCCAGCCGCCGTCGACGTGGAATACAAGCGGTCGCAAACCGAAATCCTTGACGGCCTTGTGCAACAGGAAAGAACTGTCCAGACCGCCACTCATTCCCAGGATGCAGTCGAAATCGCGACTCTTGCCGTCCTCCTTGATTTTCTCGACCACCTTGGCGAACATCTGCTCACCGGCGGCATTCGGGTGCCAGTTCGGTTCGACATGTTCCTTGAAGCCACGGCAATGATCGCAAACGCCATTTTCATCGAACGAGATGTGCGAGTCCGACGTGTCCATCACGCAGTTGGTGCAAATCTGGTACTGTCTCATTGCTCGCCGCTTCTGGGTGTTGGGCCGTAATCCTGACGATGCCAGGGCTTGATGTAGCGCCGATAGACGCGATGGGCGTCGCGTGCCAGCCTCCACATCTTTCGGGCGGGCACATTCTCGATGGCGCCGTTGCAGTGATGCCGGACGCGGATCCGCGGATCGTAATAGGTCAGGAGTCCGCGCTCGGCCAATTGTCGGCTGAGGAAGAACTCTTCCCCCATCATGAAAGTAGGCGCCCAGAGCCGTTCAAATTCGCGGAAGAACGCTGCCGTGAGCACGTAGCAGGAGCCATGACCCTGATAGATATACTGTGCAGTGGCATGCCCCTCTTCATCGCGGCGGTCGGTGACCTTGTGCGTGCGGCGGGCTACCGCTCGGATCAGCTTCGCAAGATGATAGTTGGCGTAATAGAGGTCGTAAATGAGTTCGCGCACGCGGCTGACCCCCGAAACCACATGGGGGTTTTGCGGCATGCCGTCTAGTGTCTCGACATAGGGGGATATTACTGGGCAATCTGGGCAATCCGCCACCACCTCGCTCAGCCGCTCGCCGAAATCAGGAGGGAACTCCAGATCGTTGTTGCCGACCACCATCGTCGTCAGGGTGGGATCCACTGCGCGCATCCGGTCGATGCCGCTGTTCAATCCGGCGAAATACCCGATATTCTCTTGGTTAAGCACCAAATCGACATTCGCGTGCTCGAGCGCGAGTGCTTCCAGCGCTTCGACGTCCTTGGCTTCGGATCGGTTGTCCACGACAATGATGCGTGCGGGGGGACGGCTTCCCGCGTTGAGCGTGCGCACGGCTGCCCGCGTAAAGTGCGCGTTGTTATAGTTTGTGCAGATATAGGCATAGGGCATGCGCATTCTTTCTAATCGTCTGCGCCGCAGCGCTCGGCCGACGGTCTTGGGGGCGTCACGACAGGTCTCCTTGCCCAAGAGGCGTGGGTTGCGGGGTATGCTTGCGGAGATAGGGCGCGAGCACGAGGGCGAAGAGGAGCGCTTCTGCCAGAAGGAAGCAGATCGCCGCGCCCATCGTCCCGATCAGCCAGGAGAGCAGGAAGCAAAAGGCGATGTTGCAGATTCCGGTAACGAGAATGGCTGCGAACAGATATCTCCGATGACTCAGGGTATTCAAACCGGCGGTGCCATACATGAAATTTGCCAAGCCTAGCAGCATGGCGGGCGCCATGATTATGGCCATTGTCTCGACCTGAGGAAGCGCTCGAAATTCCACAAGGCGCGGGAACGACATGCAGGCTAGCGCATATGCGATCGGAAACGCAACGATGAGCGCTAGGGCCGCGGCGATCTGCGGCAAGGTATAGCGGGCGATCAGACGGGCCACGACCGGGCTCGGCTCGGTCGCACCGGAAAGCGCGCGCAGGACCTTGGGGAAGAAGAGCTGGCTGAACGGGCGCGTGGATGCCTGCAGCATCTTGATGGTCTTCTCGATCAGTGCATAGGTCGAGATGCCGGCGGCCGACACGCCGACGATCCCGAGGATCACGACGTTCATTTCTCGATAGAACGAGACCGCGACATTGCCGGCGAATATCTCCTTCCCCTGGCGAAGCCCGGCAAGGACCGTTCGCAGCCCGACCCAGCGCAACGTGATGCCAAACTGGCGTACGATATGAGCCGTGGAAAGCAAGCCGCCGAGAACGAACGGCCCCCCGATCGCGAGCGGTATTAGGGCAGCATCCTCAGGCCCGCGGACACAGGTGAACACGATGGCAAGGGTGGCGACGCGCGAGAGAAGAGTGAGAATCGCCGCGGCGAAATTGTCTTCGACGGCCTGGTAGAACCAGTAGGAGTGGAATACCTGGCCGAGCGGCACGAGCAGCCACAGCGCCAGCAGGAGGATGCCGTCGCCGCGCGCCAGCCAGTAGATCATCAGGAGGAGCGGCGACACCGTCGCGAACAACAGGAGGCGGGCCAGCAGAATCTCGCTCAGGACATCGCCGAGTGCCTCGCGCTTGGCCTCAGGGCCCAGCCGCGCCAATCTGGCGACGCCATCGACGTCGAAACTGAACAGTACCGCGGCAAGCGCGAGTACGGAGATCGCCTCGGTGATGGCGACCTGCGCGTAGGCGGTGACGCCGATGACCGACAGCGCGTACGGCACGATGAGCAGCGGAACGAAGGCATTGCTGCCCTGGATGCCAATCAGCGCAACAAGATTACGCACCCCAGGGTGCTTGATGAATGAGCGCACGTTGCGTGCCGATCAGCCGACCGCGCGCGGCGGATCCGCACCGTCCCACAGGCCGCGGGTGTCGATCAGTTGAGCCCCAGGCGCCAGATATGCATGCGCGTCTCGGAATGCGGCGTGATCGACAAGCAACAATACGACGTCGGCGGACTGCAGTGCCGCTTCGACATCCATCAGCCGAGCGCGGCCCTCAAGCTGGGGCGGTAACGCCTCGATATGCGGCTCCACTGCCAGGACGTCGAGACCAGCCTCGGCTAGGCGCTCGCAGATTGCCAGCGCCGGGCTCTCGCGCAGATCGTCGATATTGGGCTTGAACGCCAAGCCGAGACAAGCGACGCGAACCGGTGCGCCATCGCTCTTCCGCGCAGCGGCATCGGCGGTGGCGGCGCGCACTTTCTCAAGCACCCATTTGGGCTTACCGTCGTTTACCTCGCGCGCGGTGCGGATCAGTTGCGCCTCCTGCGGAGCGGACGACACGATGAACCAGGGATCGACGGCGATGCAATGGCCGCCCACCCCCGGACCGGGCTGGAGGATGTTTACGCGGGGATGACGGTTTGCGAGCCGAATCAGCTCCCACACGTTGATGTCCAGCCGGTCACAGATCAGCGAAAGCTCGTTGGCGAACGCGATGTTGACGTCGCGAAACGCGTTTTCGGTCAACTTGCACATCTCGGCCGTCCGAGCATCGGTGAGAATGCACTCGCCTTCCACGAATAAGGCATAGGCCGCCCGCGCCGCCTCTGCGCACGCCGGGGTCAGCCCGCCGATCACGCGATCGTTCTGCACGAGTTCGGTCAAAACGTTGCCCGGCAGCACCCGTTCAGGGCAATAGGCGATCGCGATGTCGGCCGCGCCTCCTTGCCCCGGCACGGCAAGATCCGGCCGGGCCTCGGCGAGCCATTGCGCGACTTGTTCCGTCGCGCCCACCGGGGACGTCGATTCCAGAATTACGGTGTCGCCCCGCTTGAGTACGGGCGCGATCGCCTCGCAGGCGCTTTGAACGAAACGGAGATCGGGGGTGCGATCGCTCAGAAACGGCGTCGGCACCGCTATGAGAAAGGTGTCGGCAGGCGCCGGCACGGTCGTTGCTCGCAACCGTCCGGCGGCCACGACCTCCGCCACCATATCGCCAAGCCCGGGCTCGACAATGTGGATGCGGCCGTCGTTGATGGTATCGACGGCGTGGCGATTGATGTCGACGCCGATCACCGTGCTTCCCGAGCTCGCGAGCACGGCGGCGGTGGGAAGGCCGATATAGCCGAGCCCGATCACGGAAAACGTTGCAGTCATTACGCGTCAGGTCCTTCGTTCAGGGCTCGTCCTAGCGACCAGGCGATCAGGCCATCGACGATCCGGCCGCTTGCGGCGCCATCACCATAGGGATTATGCGCGAAGCTCATCCGGGCATATTCGGCTTGGTCGGTAAGTAGCTGGCGGATCGCTGCCACAATTGCTTCGACATTGGTGCCCACCAGCTTGACCGTGCCGGCCTCCACGGCCTCGGGACGTTCCGTGGTATCCCGCATCACCAGCACCGGTTTGCCCAGCGAGGGCGCCTCCTCCTGGACCCCGCCGGAATCGGTCAGCAGCAGATGCGCCCGATCCATCAGGTACACGAACGGAAGATAGTCTTGGGGCGCGATGAGGTGAACGTTCGGGATGCCGGCGAGCAGTCGATTGACCGGTTCCTGGACGCTCGGGTTCAGATGGACGGGATAGACGATGTCGACGTCGGGGAAGTCGGCCGCGACCGTCGCGAGCGCCTCGCAAATCCGCTCGAACCCGCCGCCGAAGCTTTCGCGGCGATGCCCGGTCACGAGAACCATGCGTCGATCGTCGGACAGGGGCGGCAGATCACGCGCGATCGCAGCGCGCAGTTCGCCATTCTCGCGCAGGCGACCGACCACCTGGAGCAACGCATCAATCACCGTGTTCCCGGTCACCAGGATCGCTGCCTCGTCAACGCCTTCGCGGTGCAAATTGGCCGCCGACGAGACGGTCGGAGCGAAGTGCAATGTTGCGAGCGCCCCGGTCAGCTTGCGATTACCCTCCTCGGGCCAGGGAGAATAAAGGTTGCCTGTCCGGAGCCCGGCTTCGACATGGCCCACGGGAATCTGATGATAATAGGCTGCCAGGCTTGCCGAGAACGTCGTTGCGGTGTCGCCATGGATCAGGACGATATCCGGCGTGAATTCCCGCAACACGTCACGCATCCCGAGCAGCACCGCAGCGGTTACGTCGCTCAGATCCTGTTTCGGGCGCATGATCGCAAGGTCATGGGCAACGTCGAGGTTGAATAGACGGAGCACTTGATCGAGCATCTGGCGGTGCTGGCCGGTCACGCAGATCCGGCATTCGAACCGAGGGTCACTGGCGAGTAGCAGCGCGAGCGGCGCCATTTTGATCGCTTCGGGACGCGTCCCAAAGACCAGCATCACTTTGATCGACATCGCCGAAGCCGCAGCTCCCATCCCCGGAAAGGCTCGCGCACTGCCACAAAGTCTTTGTAGCGGCTACCCCGCACCGCACAACTTTCTCCGCGGGTGATTGGCGTACACGAACTGAGCTCGCTTGTTTCGGCTTCGCAGTGAAGGTAACTGCGCGAGCAAAGGTCATGCTCGTCGCGCGTCGTGGCAGTTGCGCTTCTAGACCCCGCGACGCCCCTTGGGCAACCGGCGCTCGTGGCCCCGAAGGATTTCTGACGACTATGGTTGAATCGATTGTTACGCCCCTGCTCGCGTTGCCGCGAGTCTTGAAGCGAGTCATTTCGATTGTCGTCGATACGGCGTTCTGCACGCTGGCAGTCTGGCTGGCATATTATCTCCGCCTAGGCGAGTTCGTGACTCTGGCTGGCCGGCCGACTGTGGCGGTCATCGCGTCGGTGTGCCTGGCTATTCCGATGTTCGTCGTGTTCGGGCTGTACCGTGCAGTGCTGCGCTATGCCGGGCAGGGAATCATCTGGGCGACCATCGGCGCCTGCGCGAGCTACGGAATCGTCTACGCGTCGATCTTCTCGATGTACGGGGTCGAGAGCATTCCGCGCACGGTGGGGATCATCCAGCCGCTGCTGCTCTTCGCGCTGGTCTTTCTGTCGCGTACCGGTGCCAGCTACTGGTTGGGCGGCGCGTATCGCAAGCTGAGCCGACCCGCCCCCTCGGATCGCACGTTGATCTATGGCGCGGGGATGTCGGGCCAGCAGCTAGCCGCGGCCATTACTGATGCCGGCAGCATGAAGGTCGTCGGTTTCCTCGACGACAACCGATCCCTGCACGGCCGCACCGTCGGTGGTGTGCGGGTCTATGATCCATGCGCGCTCGATACGATTCTTACGCGGTTCGACATCCACCATGTGCTGCTCGCGATCCCGTCGGCCTCGCGCAAGCGCCGCAACGACATCATCGCGGAGCTACGCGAGGCGCAGGTCGAGGTACGCACCTTGCCCGGCGTACTCGATCTCGCGAACGGGACGGTCAAGATCGACGACTTGCGTCCACTGTCGATCGACGATCTGCTGAGCCGCGAGCCGGTTCCCCCGGAAAGCGAACGGCTGTCCCGCAAGGTATCCGGCCAGGTGGTGTTGGTTACCGGCGCCGGCGGATCGATCGGCAGCGAGCTTACCCGCCAGGTGATGGCACTCAATCCCAGCCGCCTGCTGCTAATCGAAACCAGCGAATATGCGCTATACTCGATCCACCGCGAGCTTGAGGACCTGAACAGTGCAGGTTGCGAGCTGGTGCCGCTGCTCGGATCGGTCACCGATCGGGAACGCATGGCGGAGATCTTCCGCACCTGGCGCCCACAGCAGGTCTATCATGCCGCAGCATTCAAGCATGTACCTCTGGTCGAGCACAATATCGTGGAAGGCGTGCGAAACAACGCGCTCGGAACGTTGGTGGTCGCGCAGCTCGCGCTCGAATATGGCGTCGACAATTTCGTCCTGGTCAGCACCGACAAGGCGGTACGTCCGTCAAACACGATGGGCGCTTCCAAGCGCCTCGCCGAGTTGATCCTGCAGGGACTTGCCTCGACGGGGCCACAGACCTGTTTCTCGATGGTCCGTTTCGGCAACGTCCTCGGCTCGAGCGGGTCGGTCGTGCCACTTTTCCGCGAGCAGATCCGCAATGGCGGCCCGGTGACGATCACCCATGTCGAAATGACGCGCTATTTCATGACGATCCCGGAGGCAGCGCAATTGGTCATGCAGGCCGGCGCCATGGCGCAGGGCGGCGAGGTCTTTGTCTTGGACATGGGGGAACCCGTGCGGATCCTGGATCTCGCCCGCAACATGATCGAGCTGTCCGGCCTGACGGTGAGTGACGCGGAAGGCGGCGGTGGCGACATCCAGATTCGCGCAATCGGCCTGCGGCCGGGAGAGAAGCTTTACGAGGAACTGCTGATCGGCAACGATCCGCAACCGACCGAACATCCCCGTATCATGATGGCTACGGAGAAGTGTATGTCCTGGCCAGTGCTTCAGGAGCATCTCGACAGCATGAGCGGTCATATCGCGGCGCACGACGTTGTCGAGATCCGGCGGTTGCTCTTGCAGCTAGTCGAAGAATTCACGCCAAGCGACGGACTGGTGGACTGGATACACCTGGCTGCGGACCTGCGGCAGGGGAAGGAGTGACATGATTGGTAGCAAAAGCATTTGGCCGAGCTTCACCGAGGAGGAAGCCGATGCCGTGGCGGCAGTGATCCGATCCAATCGGGTCAATTACTGGACCGGCGAGATCGGCCGTGCCTTCGAGCGCGAGTTTGCAGTCTGGACGGGGTCGAGCCGTGCCGTGGCGCTCGCCAACGGGACGCTCGCCCTCGATGTCGCGCTCAAGGCGCTCGGGATCGGCGCGGGAGACGAAGTGATCGTGACGCCGCGCACCTTTATCGCCTCGATCTCCTGCGTCGTGAACGCGGGTGCAACGCCGATATTCGCCGACGTCGACCGCGACAGCGGCAACATCAGTGCGGCGACGATCGAGGGTTGCATCACCGATCGCACGCGCGCGATCATCCCGGTGCACCTCGCCGGATGGCCCTGCGACATGGACGCCATCATGGAACTGGCGAACCGCCACGGCATCGCCGTAATCGAGGATTGCGCACAGGCGCATGGCGCGCGGGTCGGCGATCGCAGCGTGGGCAGCATCGGCCATGTCGGTGCGTGGTCGTTCTGTCAGGACAAGATCATGACCACCGGTGGAGAAGGGGGTATGGTCACGACCAACGATCCGGCGCTCTGGTCGTCGATGTGGTCGTTCAAGGATCATGGCAAGAGCTGGGAAGCAGTGTACGAGCGCACGCACCCGCCCGGTTTTCGCTGGGTGCATGATAGCTTCGGCACCAACTGGCGTATGCTGGAAGTGCAGGCGGCGATCGGGCGCATCCAGTTGGGGCGTGTGGCATCGTGGACCTTGCGCCGTACCGAGATCGCGATGCGCTTTGCCGAAGCGCTCGCGCCGTTCGAATCTGCCGTGCGGGCTCCGCTTCCCGGTCCGAAGCAGACTCATGCTTTCTATCGCTTCTACGCCTATGTTCGGCCCGAAGGCCTCGCCCCGGACTGGTCACGGGATCGCATCGTCGAGGCGCTCGTCGCAGAGGGTGTGCAGGTATTGCACGGCACCTGTTCCGAGGTCTATCTCGAAAAGGCGTTCGACGGTACCCCGTTCAAGCCGGTCGAGCGTTTGCCCATCGCGCGCGAACTCGGCGAAACCAGCCTGATGTTCCTCACCCATCCGACGATGGAGGATGCCGAACTGGATCGCGCCGTCACTGCGATCCGGTCTGTGCTCACAAAAGCCGCTAAGTGACCCCTCGGAGACTTCGGCGACCTCAGCGCGGCTGCATCGGCCGCGCTGGGTTGCCGATCACGGTCTCGCCGGGGGCGACATCCTTGGTCACGACGGCGCCCATCCCGATCACCGCGCCCCGCCCGATTTTCAGCGGCTTGTCCGGCATGCCCTGCTTCAGAATTGCGCCGGTCCCGATATAGGCGTGATCGTCGATATGGACATTGCCATTGCATTTCACTCCCGGCGCAAACGTCACATAGTCGCCGATCACGCAGTCATGCGCTACATAGGCGTAGATGTTGGCGTGGAAGTGCCGTCCGATCCGCACGTCGGAGGTCAAATGGGTGAATCCGCACAGGATGCTCCCATCTCCAATCTCGACATTGTCCAGCGAGCAAGCGTTCGAGGCCCGCACGTCAATGATTTCGACGCCATTTTCGGCGCAGCGGGTCGCTAGTTTCTCGCGCACGGCGGAATTGGCGATGGCGATGACCGCTTGCTTCTGCGGCTCGGGCCGCGCCAGGAACGCGTCGAACGACAGGACTTGCTCTGAACCAGCCACCCCATCGTCAACGAAAACGATTGCTGTGTCGCGGTCGCCATGTTGCAAGCGCACGAGCGGCATGACTTCCCGGCCGAAGCCGCTGGCTCCGTAGACTGCTATACAACGCATTGCGCTATCCTCTCTCATTCGTTCCTGTGAACGGGGGCATCGTTGCCTCGCCTTCGGCCGAAATGCCCTCCTTCAGGATTACTTTTCGTAAGGTGCGCCACAGGATGCGCAAGTCGAGCAACATTGTGCGATGGTCGACATACCAAACGTCCAGCGCAAAGCGGTCCTCCCAACTCAGGCTGTTCCGCCCGTTCACCTGCGCCCAGCCGGTTAGTCCCGGACGCACTTCGTGGCGCCGCGCCTGCTCTGCCGTGTAAAGAGGCAGATACTGCATTAGCAATGGGCGGGGGCCGACCAGGCTCATCTCGCCGCGGAGCACGTTCACCAGTTCCGGCAGTTCGTCCAAGCTCGTGGCACGCAACATGCGGCCAAAGGACGTGAGGCGCTCGGAATCGGGAAGCGGCGTGCCGTGCTGGTCTACGGCATCGAGCATCGTACGGAACTTGATCATCCGGAACGGTTTGCCGTGTTGGCCTGGGCGAACCTGAGAGAACAATATCGGCCGGCCCAGCTTTACGCACACCACGAACGCTATGCCCAGGATCAGCGGGCAGAGGACGATCAGCATCGTTGCAGCCACGATCACATCGAAAATACGCTTCAAAGTCGATAACCCATTTGTTGCTGCATCTGGTGCCGGGGTTGAAAGCGCGGTTCGCGTGCACGACCGCGCACGGGAGTACAAGCGTGAACTTGGGAGCTTCCGCTCACCTTGTGGTCGGTTGCATGACGCGCTAGCGAACGCGCATGCCGTCGCCAATCCATCTGCTACGTCCGACCCGCCATGGCGATGCCCGGGGCTGGTTCACCGAAGTATACAATGTCGAGCGCTTCGCTGCGATCGGGATAGACTGCACCTTCGTTCAGGATAACCATTCGCTGTCGGTCCCGGCCTTTACGCTGCGCGGCTTGCATTTCCAGACGCCGGGACGCGGGCAGGACAAGCTGGTGCGCTGCGTCCGCGGGCGCATCTTCGACGTCGCCGTGGATGTGCGCAGGGGCTCACCGACCTTCGGCCAGTGGGTGGGCGCCGAGTTGAGCGCCGAAAATGGGTTCCAACTCTTTATCCCGATTGGATTCGCACATGGCTTCGTGACGCTCGAACCCTATTGTGAGGTCACCTACAAATGCTCGGACACCTATGCTCCCGACCATGACGGCGGGATCGGCTGGGACGATCCTGCTATCGGCATCGACTGGCCCATCCCCGACGGGGTGGCGCCCGAGCTGAGCGCAAAGGATCAGGCGCTGCCCTTGCTCTCCGAATTCGACAGTCCGTTTGTCTACGACGGCCGTCCGCTGGCTCCGCTCGCCTGAGGAAATTACATGCGCATTCTCGTCACCGGCGGCGCCGGTTTCATCGGTTCGGCGCTCGTACGTCACCTTATCGACAACACGACGCACGAAGTGCTCAACTTCGACAAGCTGACCTACGCCGGCACGCTTTCTACCGTCGAGCGCGTGGCAGAGAGCAACCGCTATCGTTTCGTCCAGGGCGACATCTGCGACGCTGACGCAGTGCGGGCCGCGCTTGCTGAATTCCGTCCGGAGATCGTGACTCATCTGGCCGCGGAAAGCCATGTAGATCGCTCCATCGACGGCCCCGGCGCCTTCGTTCAGACCAATCTGGTCGGCACCTACATCATGCTGGCTGAAGCGCGATCCTATTGGCTCACGCTTGAGGATAGCGCGAAGCATTCGTTTCGGTTCCACCACATCTCTACAGACGAGGTCTATGGATCCCTGGGCGGCGAGGGTTTTTTTACGGAAGAGACCCCTTATGATCCACGGTCGCCCTATTCGGCATCCAAAGCGGGGAGCGACCATCTCGTTTCCGCTTGGGGGCATACATTCGGGCTACCTGTGCTAATCACTAACTGTTCGAACAATTATGGTCCCTATCACTTTCCCGAGAAGCTGATCCCCCTGATGATTGCGAAGGCGATCGCGGGCGAGCCGCTGCCTGTGTACGGCGCTGGCGATCAGGTGCGCGACTGGCTCTATGTCGAAGACCATGTCCGGGCATTGCAGTTGGTATTCGAGCGCGGCCATCCTGGTCGTACCTATAACGTCGGCGGCAATAACGAGAAGCAGAACATCGAAGTGGTGCAAAGCGTCTGTGCGATCCTAGACGAACTGCGGCCCCGTCGAGATGGCAAGCGGTACGCCGAGCAGATCGCCTCGGTAGCGGACCGGCCTGGCCATGATCGACGCTACGCAATCGATGCTTCGCGCATTCGCGACGAACTTGGCTGGGCTCCAGCGGAGACGTTCGACACTGGTATCCGCAAGACCGTGGAATGGTATCTGGCGAACGAGAGCTGGTGGCGCCCGCTGATCGAGGCCAGCGCTGCCGAGCGGCGCGGCGTGGTGGCTTGATGTCGATATACCAGTCGATCCGCTTTGCCGGCGTGCAATGACCCGGCGCGTCCTCGTCACCGGGGCAACCGGTCAGCTCGGCACCGAACTGGTGCGTGCCGCTTGGCCAAGTGGCTGGCAGGCGGTGGCCCTCTCGCGAGATGCGCTCGATCTGGCTGATCCTGCGGCCATAGCGGCGAAGGTGGCCAGCGAGCCATGGGCGGCAGTCGTCAACGCGGCTGCCTATACGGCGGTCGACAAGGCGGAAAGCGATGCCGTCGCGGCATGGCGCATCAACGCGTTGGCGCCGGCAGCATTTGGTGCAGCCTGCGCCGCGGCTGACATCCCGCTTGTTCAGCTCTCGACAGATTATGTTTTTGCCGGCGACAAAATGGGGGCATGGGAGGTCGGCGATCCGGTTGCACCGCTCGGTGTGTATGGCGCCTCGAAGCTGGGCGGCGAATTGGCAGTACGCACGAGCGGCGCTCGCCATGCGATCGTTCGTACAGCCTGGGTGGTTTCGCCGCATGGCAGCAACTTTGTAAAAACGATGCTGCGAGCGGCTGCCGAACGATCCTCTCTGCGGATAGTCGGCGATCAGATCGGCAGCCCTACCGCCGCCTCGGACCTTGCAAGGGCGTTGATCGGGATCGTGCAAAGGCTCGTGCAGGATGCGGCGGCGCCAACGGGTACCTTTCATTTCAGCAATGCCGGCGCGGTCAGTTGGGCCGGGTTTGCCTCAGAGATTTTCCGCCAATCTGGTCTACGCGGCGGCCCCGTTGCGCAGGTCGAAGTGATTGGTACCGCCGATTACCCCACGCCCGCGCGACGCCCCGCGAACTCGCTGCTGGACCACACGGCGATCACCGCCGCATACGGAATCACGCCTCGGCAATGGCCACAAGCGTTAGCGGACATTCTGGACGAACTGATCGGAACTGTAAAATGAAGGGCATCATTCTTGCTGGTGGTTCCGGAACCCGGCTGCATCCGGCAACACTTGCGGTCAATAAGCAGCTGTTGCCCGTATATGATAAGCCGATGATTTATTATCCGCTATCGGTATTGATGCTGGCTGGAATCCGAGACATACTGATCATATCCAGTCCCGAATACATTGATAATTATCGCCGTCTGTTTAATAATGGTAGCGATTTAGGACTGAACATCGCCTATGGAGAGCAACCTCGCCCGGAAGGTCTCGCACAAGCCTTCACGATCGGCGAGAGCTTCATCGGGGGTGACAATGTCGCCCTCGTGCTGGGTGACAATATTTTCTTCGGCGCGCACCTAACCGATCTGCTGGCGAACGCGGTAGCACGTCCCAGCGGCGCCACGGTGTTCAGCTATCACGTCGAAGATCCCGAGCGCTACGGTGTCGTCGAGTTGGGCCAAGGCGGCCGCGCCCTGTCGATCGAAGAGAAACCGGCGCGGCCCAAATCGAACCTGGCGGTGACTGGTTTGTATTTCTACGACAATCGTGTCGTGGAATATGCGCGAAATCTTATGCCCTCGGCGCGAGGTGAGTTGGAGATCACCGACATCAACCGGCTCTACCTTGAAGCAGGGGATTTATACGTCGAACAGATGGGCCGCGGCTACGCGTGGCTAGACACCGGCACGCATGAAAGCTTGCTTGAAGCCGGCGAATTCGTCCGGACGATCCAGCACCGGCAAGGCGTACAAATCGCTTGCCTCGAAGAGATCGCTTTCCATCAGGGCTTCATCTCTGTGGATCAAGCGCGGCAGGCGGGTCAACGGTTTAGCAAGACAGCTTACGGACGGGCGATTCTGAAGGCACTTGATTAAGCGGGCCCGTCCTCTTCCGGCACGCTGCGGCACTAGAGGTCGAGGTGTAATCAAGCGGTGCTCAACGTGTTGGTTTGCGGGCGCGTTTCACCTCACATGTCCCCGTACCCCGAGTGTAATAACGCCGGATCAGGTGACTAACCGAACGCGGCGCGGTACTACCTCCCTCGTCACTTCCCCGCACTCTCGCTTCGAGTTCTTACGCTCCGTCGGAGAGGTAGCCGCGGGCAAGCGATTATTGGCAGCGGCCGCTCAGCGTCTCGAGTTGATACGTCCGGCCATGACTCTTCCTTGCCACCGACGCTGATCCTCCGCATCGACCCCGTCCTCGACCGAACTTGACGGTGCCGTTCGATGCTCTATCGAAAAATGGAAACCGGCACTCTCCCTAGGACCGTCAATATCCGCACGCACTGCGCCGTTGGGGCGGACCAGCAGATAGAGGCGGCCGCGGTCAGCTAGCTTATAGTTCTTGGGGCGCTTGGTGGCGTAGCGAGCTTCGAGTTCCTTGAGAGCCATTTGGGGGTACGCCGCAGGTGTCTGCGGGGATTACCCCGGAAAATACTCCCAAAAGCAAATCGACGTGGTGGCATTCGGCGAGGCGCCCCGGAGGCTCGCGACTCGGTCTAAGCTCAGGAAAAGGGCACAAAAAAACCGCCTCAGGAGATCCTGAGACGGCTTGATTGTCTGGTGTCTGGTTGCGGGAGCAGGATTTGAACCTGCGACCTTCAGGTTATGAGCCTGACGAGCTACCGGGCTGCTCCATCCCGCGGCAAGTGTTTGCCAGCGTGAGCTGGTCGCGTCATTTCTGACGTTGT